>NZ_LLZI01000011.1 GCF_001509485.1 Streptomyces sp. NRRL F-4489 | reverse complement strand
GGGCGGGGGGGAGCCCCCCGGGCCCCCGGGTTCAGTCCTCGACCACCAGCGCCGGTGTCGTACGCGTGAGGATTTCGCCGCGGAAGAAGGCGGGGCTGCGGCGCTGCATGACGAGCATGATGACGACGCCGAGGAGGAGCAGGCCGACGCCGATGATGAAGACCGAGCCGATGCCGAGGACGGAGCTGCCGGATCCGTAGGCGGGGTTCCACATGTCGATCAGGGTCTTGGTGAAGACCGAGGCCAGCAGCAGGCCGCCGAGCAGCGGGAAGACGCCCTTGAGGAAGAGGTCCCGGACGGAGTTGCGCAGTTCGCGGCGGAAGAACCAGGCGCAGGCGAAGGCCGTGATCGAGTAGTAGAAGCAGATCATGAGGCCGAGCGCGTAGATGGTGTCGATCAGCACGTTCTGGCTGATGAAGCTCATCACGGCGTAGAAGACGCCGGTGGCGGTGCCGGCGGCGACGGTGGCGCGGCCCGGGGAGCGGAAGCGCGGGTGGATCCGGGCGAACGAGGCCGGCAGCGCCTCGTAGGTGCTCATCGCCAGGACGGTGCGGGCCACCGGGATGAAGGTGGTCTGGAGGCTGGCGGCGGCCGAGGCGAGCACCGCGACGAAGAGCAGTACGCCGAGCACGGTGCCCATGACGGGGTTGGCGAGGGCGGCGAAGACGTTGTCGGCGGTGTGCGGGTTGCCGAGCCCGAGGCCCTTGCCGCCGACGCCGGCGAACATCTGCGAGCCGACGGCGGTCAGCAGGTACGAGCCGATCAGCACGAGCATGGCCAGCAGCGCCGCCCGGCCGGGGGTCTTCTCGCTGCCGGAGGTCTCCTCGTTCACCGTCAGGCAGGTGTCCCAGCCCCAGAACATGAAGATCGAGAGGGAGAGTCCGGCGGTGAAGGACGAGAACGATTTCACCGCGAACGGGTCGAGCCAGGTCCAGGAGAAGTGCAGCGAACCGGCGAAGTCGCCGGAGCGGGCCTTGACCACGGCCATCGCCACGAAGACGGCGAGGACGGCGAGTTGGAGGCCGACCAGGGTGTACTGGACGCCCTTGGTGGCGGTCATCCCGCGGTAGCTGATGGCGGTGGCGACGGCGATGAACGCCAGGCAGGTCAGGACGTGCGCGATCCGGTTGTGGTCCAGGGCGGCGATCGCGGGGCTGCCGGTGAGTTCGCCGAGCAGGAGGTAGAAGAACGAGGTGGCGACGCCGGCCAGGTTGGAGAGCACGATGATCGTGGCGATCACCAGGCCCCAGCCGCACATCCAGCCGACCCGCGGCCCGAATGCCTTGACGGTCCAGGTGAAGGAGGTTCCGCAGTCGGGGACGGCCTTGTTCAGCTCGCGGTAGGCGAAGGCGACCAGCAGCATCGGCAGGAAACCGGCCAGGAAGACGGCGGGCATCTGCACGCCGACCTCGCCCACGGTGGGGCCGAGCGTCGAGGTGAGGCAGTAGACCGGGGCGACGGTGGAGATGCCGATGACCGCGCTGCCGAGCAGGCCGACGGAGTTGCCGCTGAGGCCCTTGCTGCGGGTGTCTCCGGTGGCGCTTGCGGTGTTACTGCCGGTAGCGGTGACGCTCGTTACCGTGTCTCCGGTCTGGGGCCGGGGGTCAACCTGAACCATGAACAGGACGTTAAGCGCTGCTGTTTCCGTATCCGGAAGACCAGCCTCCGGGGGGCTCGACTTCACTCCGCAGGACAAGTTGGTGCATTGAGCAGCTATTCGAAGGAGAAATCGGTTGTTCAACCTTTAACAGTGCTGGCGTGGTGAAGGTTTTCCGCATTGCGAGAATCGCAGCACCGTCCGATTTGACCCGGTTCCAAATTTTCCCGTCCGAATTTCGAACGTCACATACCGGCCACGAGGAATTCACGTCGTGACGGCACCCGGGCCGGCCCCGGCCCCGGGCCCGGCACCCCGCCCCGCCCCCCCCCTCACCCCGGCCACACCACCGCCTGCAGCTCGCTGTAGGCGTGCAGCGCGTACGAGCCGACGTCGCGGCCCACGCCGCTGCGCTTGAAGCCGCCGAACGGCGCCTCCATGTTCCGCCCCACCGTGTTGATCCCGACGCCGCCGGCCCGCAGCCGCCCCGCCACCCGGAAAGCCCGGGCCACATCGGCGGACCAGACGTAGTCCAGCAGCCCGTAGTCGCTGTCGTTGGCCAGCGCGATGCCCTCCTCCTCGTCGTCGAAGGGCAGCACCGCGACCACCGGCCCGAAGATCTCCTCCCGGACGACCCGCATTCCGGGGGCGCACTCCGCGAAGAGGGTCGGCGCCACGTAGAAGCCGCGCTCGGTCTCCGGCCGTTCGCCGCCGGTCACCAGGTGGGCGCCCTCCTTCACCGCCAGCGCGGTGTACGCCTCGACGCGGTCCCGGTGCGCGGCGGAGATCACCGGGCCGACGACCGTGGCCGGATCCCGCGGGTCCCCGACCGGCAGCCGCTCGGCGTACCGCGCCAGCCCGGCCACCAGCCGCTCGTAGATCCCGCGCTGGGCGAGGACCCGGGTCGGGGCGGTGCAGATCTGACCGCTGTAGAACGAGAAGGTGGTGCCGATACCGGCGATCGCGGACGCCAGGTCGGCGTCGTCGAAGACCAGCGCGGCGCCCTTGCCGCCCAGCTCCATCAGCTGCCGCTTCATCCCGCGGCCGCACTCCTCGGCGATCCGCTGCCCGACCGCGGTGGACCCGGTGAAGCTGACCATGTCCACGCCCGGAGCCGCCACCACCGCCGCGCCGAGCTCCGGCCGGGTCCCGCTGACGACGTTGACCACGCCCGGCGGGGCCCCGGCCTCGGCCAGCGCCTCGGCCATCCGGTAGACCGACAGCGGATCCTGCGGGGCCGGTTTGACCACCACGGTGTTGCCCATCGCCAGCGCCGGCGCGACCTTCCCCGCCGGGTTCGCCCACGGGTTGTTGTACGAGGTGACGCAGGCGACCACGCCCACCGGGCGGCGTACCGCGACCGCGCCGAAGACGCCCCCGCCGCCCATCGGCCCGGCCTCGGTGATCTGCGGCGGCACCGCGGTCTCCACCGGTTCCAGGGCGCCGCGGGCGTAGCGGGCGAAGCGGGCCGCGGAGACGCCGACCTGGAGGGCGCGGGCGGTGCGGGTCGTGGCGCCGCTCTCGGCCTGGGCGAGTTCGGCGTACCCGGGCAGTTCGCGGCGGATGATCCGGGCGGTGCGGTCGAGGACGGCGGCGCGTTCCTCCGGGGCGGTACGCGACCAGGCGCCGAACGCGTCGCGGGCGGCGTCCACCGCGGCCGCCACCTGGGCCGGGCTCGCCTCGGGGGCGTGTCCGACGGTCTCCTCGGTCGCCGGGTCGAGGACGGCGTAGTGGCCGTCGTCCGGGGCCACCCACTCCCCGCCGATGAACAGCGGCTGGCCGGGCCCGGCGGCCCCGCGCCCCGGCCCGCCGACCCCGCGCCCCGTTCCCCCCTGCGGCCCCCGCCCCTTCACCGGGTGCTCACCGTCCGGGTGTCGCGGCCCGAGCGCAGGACCGTACCGGGCACCGCGCCGGTCACCGCGCCGTCCCGGACCGTCTCCACCCCGTTGACCCGTACGCTCACCACGCCGATCGCCCGGGAGTCCAGGCGCGGGCTGTCGCCCGGCAGGTCGTGCACCAGCCGCGCGGGGGCGGCGTCGATCCGTTCGGGGTCGAAAAGCACCAGGTCGGCGTGGTGGCCCTCGACGATCCGGCCCCGGTCGCGCAGCCCGAGGAGCTGGGCCGGGTCGTCGGTCAGCATCCGCACGGCCTGCTCCAGCCCGACGAGCTTGCGGCCGCGCAGGCAGTCGCCCAGGAAGCGGGTGGTGTACGGCGCGCCGCACATCCGGTCCAGGTGCGCCCCGGCGTCCGAGCCGCCGAGCAGGACGTCCTCGTGCTGCCAGGTCTGCTGCCGCAGTTCCCAGCTGGCCGGGTCGTTGTCGGTGGGCATCGGCCACAGGACCGTGCGCAGGTTGTCGTTGGCGCAGATCTCGACCAGGCAGTGGAACGGGTCCTGGCCGCGCTCGGCCGCGATGTCCCGGACGACCCGGCCGGTCAGTCCCTCGTTGGCTTCCGAGTAGGTGTCGCCGATGACGTAGCGGGCGAAGTCGGTCAGCCGCCGGAAGACCCCGGCCTCCTCGCCGGACGCGCGGCGCAGCATCTCGGCCCGGACGTCCGCGTCGCGCAGCCGCGCGATCCGCTCGGGCACCGGCAGGCCGAGGATGTCGCCCCAGCCGGGGAGGAGGTTGAGGGCGCAGAAGGTGCCCAGCGACATGTTCATCGGGGTGAGGATGGGCATGGTCAGCGCGACCACGCGGCCGCCGGCCTTGCGGGCCCGCTCACTGGCGAGGAGCTGGCGGGGGACGCGGTCGGGGACGGCGGAGTCGATGGTCAGGACGTTCCAGTTCAGCGGGCGTCCGGCGGCGGCCGACATGTCCACCAGCAGGTCGATCTCGTCGTCGGCGAAGCGGTCCAGGCAGCCCGCGACGATCGCCTCGATCTGGGTGCCCTCGTGCTCGGCGACCGCGCGGGAGAGCGCGAGCAGTTCACCGCGGCCGGCGTGCCGGGAGGCGACCGGGCGGCCGTCCCCGTCGGTGTGGGTGGACGACTGGGTGGTGGACAGCCCCCACGCGCCGGCGTCCATCGCGTCGTGGAAGAGCCGCAGCATCGCGTCCAGCTGGTCCGGGGTGGGCTGCCCGCCGACCGCGTCGGGGCCCATCACATGGCGGCGCAGCGCGCAATGGCCCACCATGAAGCCCGCGTTGACCGCGATCCGCCCCTCCAGCGCGTCCAGGTACTCCCCGAACGTGTGCCAGTTCCAGGGCGCGCCCTCCTCCAGGGCGACCAGGGACATCCCCTCGACCCTGCTCATCATCCGCCGGGTGTAGTCGGCGTCCTCGGGGCGGTCGGGGTGGAGCGGGGCGAGGGTGAAGCCGCAGTTGCCGCCCGCGACGGTGGTCACGCCGTGGTGGAGGGAGGGGGTGGCGTACGGGTCCCAGAACAGCTGGGCGTCGTAGTGGGTGTGCGGGTCGATGAAGCCGGGGGTGAGGACCAGCCCGCGCGCGTCCTCCCTGATCACGGCCTCCTCGGTGACCGTGCCCGGCCCGGCGATCACCGCGATCCGCCCGTCCCGGAGGCCGACATCGGCGGCGAACGCGGGCGCGCCGGTGCCGTCCACGACGGTCGCGGCCTGGATAAGGTGGTCGAGCATGGTGGGCGATCCTTTCTCGGTGCGGGCGGGTGCGGGGGGCGCTGAGCGGGCGGGGCGCTGAACGGGTGGAGCGCTGAACGCGCGGGGGCGATGTTTCACGTGAAACGTGGGCCTGGGGTGGGCGGCCACCGCGACGTTTCACGTGAAACATGGCTCTGCACAGGCGAGTTGGGCGCGAAGCGGCCGCTACGGCAGCAGCGGAGCCCGGCTGATCGCCGATGGGCCCGGGAACGGCCGGGCCCACCGCGATCAACCGCCGGCCACCCCCGCCGCCCCCCGAAAGCGCGTCGTCCGGTGCACCGGATCCGTGTCGATCTTCGGGATGACGTGCTCGCCGATCAGCTTGATGGTCGTCATGGTGTCCTCGTACGAGATCCCGATCGGCAGGCCGAAGGAGAGCTGGTCGGCGCCGGCCTGCTCCCACCGCTTGCACTGCCGCAGCACCTCGTCCGGATCGCCGCAGATCATCAGCTCCTCGGCGATCAGCAGCTCGACCAGCTCCTCGGTGTACTCCGGGAGCAGTGCGGGCCACTCGGGGATGCCGTCCGGGCGCGGGAAGGTGTCGTGGTAGCGGAAGAGCAGCGACTGGAGGTAGTGCAGCCCGCCGCCGACCGCGATCCGCACGGCCTGCTCATGGGTCTCCGCGCAGATCGCGGTGGACGTCACCATCACGTTGTCGTTGACGAAGTCGCCGACCGGTTCGGCGTCCTTCACGGCGTTCTTGTACGCCTCGACGACCCACTCCATATCGGCGACCTTCTGCACGCTGAAGCCGAGGACGCCGAGCCCCTTCTTCCCGGCCATCGCGTACGAGGACGGCGAACCGGCCGCGTACCACATGGCCGGGTGGGAGGCGCCGTACGGCTTGGGCAGGATCTTGCGCGGCGGGAGCTGCCAGTGCTTGCCGCGGAACCCCTCGTACTCGTCCTGGAGCCACATCTTGGGGAATTCCGCGATGGTCTCCTCCCAGATCTCCTTGGTGTGGTTCATGTCGGTGACGCCCGGCAGGAACCCGAGGATCTCGTGGCTGCCGGCGCCCCGGCCGGACCCGAACTCGAAGCGGCCGCCGGAGAGGTGGTCGAGCATGGCGACCTTCTCGGCGACCTTCACCGGGTGATTGACCGGCGCGAGCGGGTTGAAGATGCCGGAGCCCAGGTGGATGCGCTCGGTGGCGTGCGCGAGGTAGCCGAGGAAGACGTCGTTGGCGGAGAGGTGCGAGTACTCCTCCAGGAAGTGATGCTCGGAGGCCCAGGCGTACTTGAAGCCGGACCGGTCCGCCTGGATGACGTACTCGGTCTCCTCCATCAGCGCGTGGTGCTCGGCCTCCGGGTCGGCCTGCGCTCGCGCGGCGGGCACATAGCCCTGCACAAAGAGCCCGAATTCCAAGGGGGTTCACCGTCCCTACCCGCTCAGCGGATTTTCTGACGTACCGTCAGATTCATCGATGGCACCGACTGTTCCAGCGCCACCGGGGGGCGTCAATACCCGCGACCGGCTTACCTGACGGTACGTCAGCTCCACGAAAGGCCATCAGCTCTGCGGAAGCTGCGGAAGCTCTGCGGAAGCTCCAGGGAAACGGCCCTCCGGCCTCAGAACGGGCTCACCCCCGCCAGCCACCCCCCATCGATCACGAACGGCTGCCCGGTGACGTACGACGAGTCCTCGCCCGTCAGGAACAGCGCCAGCCGCGCCACCTCCTCCGGCCGCCCGATCCGCCCCAGCGGCACCAGCTTCCGGTACAGCTCGTCCACCGCCCGCGCCGCCTCCGCCGAGGCCGCCGGGTCCGCCGAGGGGTTCAGCGCCGCCGGGTTGGTCATCGGGGTGTCCACCGCCCCCGGGCACACCGCGTTCACCCGTATCCCCTGGGACGCCAGCTCCAGCGCGGCCACCCGGGTCAGCCCCACCACCGCGTGCTTGGTCGCCGCGTAGGCGCCGACGAACGCCATCCCGGTCAGCCCCGCGTACGAGGCGGTGTTGACGATCGTCCCGCCGCCGGCCGCCGCGATCTCCGGCGCGACCGCCCGGATACCCAGGAAGCACCCGGTCTGGTTGACGTCGAGCACCTGCCGGAACTCCGCCAGCGGCGTGTCCACCAGCGCGTTGAAGCGCAGGATCCCCGCGTTGTTCACCAGCCCGTCGATCTTCCCGAACGCCTCGGCGGCGGCCGCCACCAGCGCCGCCCAGTCCTCCTCCACCGCCACGTCCAGCCGTACGAACCGCGCCCGCTCCGGCCCCAGCTCCGCGGCCAGCGCCGCCCCCTCCTCCTCCAGTACGTCGCCGAGCACCACCCGCGCCCCTTCCGCCGCGAAGAGCCGCGCCTCCTGCTCGCCCTGCCCGCGCGCCGCACCGGTGATGACGATGACCCTGCCGTCGAGCTTCCCCATGGCCGCACTCCTGTTGGTCGGTGTCCGAATGTCCGTAGGTGTCCGCATTGGTAGGAGGCCGCATTGGCGGGCGTCCGAATTGACAGCTGCCCGAATTGACAGCTGTCCGAATTGGTCGGTGTCCGAATTGATAGGTGTCCGAGCGAACCGCGGCCCCGCGCGGCGCCGCCGCACCAACCGCTCAGCCGTCGAGCAGCGGCCCGACCTCCGCCCCGAACGCCGCGATCTGCTCGACCAGTTCCGCCACGCCCCGGCTGCGGAAGCGGACCTGTATCTGGTGCACCCCCATCGCCCCGTACTCCCGCAGCGATTCCGCGATCCGCTCCGGCGCGCCGGTCAGCGTCCGCCGCCCGACGTCCCACCCCGGCTTCCCCACGTACACCGGCTCCGCGAGCGCGCCGATCTCGATCGGCTCCGCGATCCCAGCCTCCGCCCGCAGCCTCCGCAGCGTCCCGATCTGCCGCGGCAGCTCCGCCCGGCGGTCGCCCTGCGGCAGCCACCCGTCGCCCCGCACCGCGGCCCGGCGCACCGCCGCCGGGGACGAGCCGCCGACCCACAGCGGCGGCCGGGGCCGCTGCACCGGGCGCGGCGCCTGCCCCAGCTCCCCGAAGGCGAACCGCTCCCCCGCGAACTCCGGGAACTCCTCCTCCCCCAGCGCCGCCTTCAGCGCGTCCACCGTCTCGTCCAGCACCGCCCCGCGCCGCCGGAAGTCCACCCCCAGCGCCTCGAACTCCTCCCGTACGTGCCCGGCCCCGACCCCGAGGATCAGCCGCCCGCCGGACAGCCGGTCCAGCGTCGCGTACTGCTTCGCGCCGATCAGCGGATGCCGCAGCCCGACCACCGCCACATGGCTCAGCAGCCGCACCCGCTCCGTCACCGCGGCGAGGTACGACAGCGTGGCCACCGGGTCGTACCAGACCGTCCCCATCGCCCCGGCCAGCCGCCGCGGCACCGCCACGTGCTCGCAGCACGCGACGTACGCGAACCCGGCCCGGTCGGCCGCCCGCGCGACGGCCACCAGCTCCTCCGGCCCGGCCCCCGCCTCCCACGCCTCGGCGAACAGCGTGCTCTGCGCCTGCACCGGCAGCTGCAACCCGTACCCCAGCCGCCCCTCCGGCACCACCCGCACCATGCCCACACCCTCCCGCGTCACCCGCACTCGAAGTGCGCACATGGTGGTACCTGACGCTCCATCAGACAAGAGTCAGCCGCCGCCCCTCGGACGCGGACGGCGGCCACCTACGGATACGGCTACGGCTACGGCTACAGCTACGGATATGGCTACGGATGCGGATGCCGCCGCAACTCCACATTGCAATCGGTCACCTTCGACCAGTCGCCGGCCGCGTGGGCCCGCGCCCGCTGCTCCGCCAGCGCGCCGCACACATCGCACCCCTCGGCCGGCACCGGCTCCGGCAACGGTTCCCGCAGGTGAACGGGGCTCCCCATACCGCTCATCAGCCCGCCACCTCCACGCCGTGGATCCAGCGCGCCACAGGGTGGTCAGGGCGGACGGGTCGGACTCCGGCGTGGACGGGTCGTACGCCGACGTCGCGCAACGGTGTCGTCACATGGCTCCTGATGAGCGGGAGCAACCGCGCCAGCGGCTCGAAGAGAGGGACGATACGGTCCGGCATCTCGGCCTTCTTTCTCAGGTCGGCCGCGCCCCCGGACCGTTCACCTCGGTCGCGGGGGTCCGTCACGGCTGATCACGTGCCGACCGACCGTAGGGCCCCCGAGGAAGGGGAAGGGGCACACTTCGTGCCCCCTCCCTCACGCGGCCAACATGCCGACCTTGACGGCCAGTTCACCAGCCCGGCGGCGGCGCGCCGGACTCCGGGACTCCGCCTCCTCGAGCAGGATCCGCCGCGCGTAGCCGTTGTAGCGGATGGTCTCCGGCGCGGCCTCGTACGCCTTGCCGAGCGCCGCCAGGGCCGCCTCCGGCCGGCCGTCGAGCTGGTATCCGCGCGCCTCCTCGATACGGTGCCGGGCCCGGCGCGGACGGGACGGCAGGGTGGCCGCGGCGTCCGCGGCGGCGGCCACCTGCCGTACGCTCTCCGGCCCCGAGTGCAGCTCTACGGCGAGGGTGACGGCGTGCGCTCCCATGACCGCGCGGGAGAACGACGTCACCGGGTGGTAGTAGCCGGCGGGGAGCCGATCGGCGATGGCGCGGGCGGCGTCCCAGTACCGCCAGGCCGTCCCCGACTCGCCGCGCCGGGCCGCGGTGTACCCGGCCTCGAACTCCAGGGCGCCCGCGATGGCGAGGACGTCGGCACCGGCGTCCGGCAGCAGCGGCCGGAGGTAGCGCAGGGTTTCCAGGCTCACCGCGTCGGCCGCGTCGAAGTGGGCGTGTCCGCTGTCCCGGTGCGCCTGCGCGGAGAGCCAGGCGGCGACGCCGACGGCGTGCGGATCCTCGGACTCCTGCGCGGCCACCATGCCGCGCTCCACGGCCCGCCACAGCAGCGCGGCGTCCGGCTGGTACGCCAGGAAGAACTGGCTCAGGCCGTACACCTCGGCGAGCACCCCTTGCGCCTGCCGCCGCTCCGGCGCCGAATCGGCTTGCAGCGTGGCGAGTTGGGCATCACGCATGAGATCCGGCAGGAGGGCGCCGATGACCTCGCGATGGTTCGCGGCGGAGTGCCGGGCCGCCCAGGCGCGCGTCAGCCGCTCGCGCAGATGCGCCGCGCTCGGCGCCGGCCGGTGCGTCGCCAGCGGGAAGGCGTCCATGGCGGCCCGTACGAGCGGCAGCCGCCGATGCCCGGGACCGGTGAACATCGCCGCGGACAGGGACTGGTCACCGGTCAGTTCGCCGAGGTCGCCGACCCTCAGCACCTCCGCGATCCGCAGGATCACCGGCAGCTTGGGCATCTGCAGGCGCCCGCATTCGACCTGCTTGACCCAGCTCGGCGACTTCCCCAGCAGCCCGGCCAGCACGGTCCGGCTCATACCGCGGCGGGTCCGGAGGATCTGCATGCGCTGACCGAAGACCACCGGTTCGACAAACGGGTCGGGCGTAGCATCAAGCGACACGGCCTTGCCCCTTTCTGGACAGCTCGTCACCGCCAGCGTACGGGGCGATGCGTCACCACCGCTCCCGCGCGCGCACCGCCCGAATCCCCTTACGAGCCCGCCGAGGAGGCCGCATATGACCGTGCCGGAAACGATCACCGTGGAGCGGATGGACGGTTCGGCCGCCGCGCGGGCCGAGGAGGCGTTCGTCCTGGTCTACGCCGAGGCGTTCGGGGAGCCGCCGTACGACAGAGAACCGTGCGACGTCGACACCAACTTCCGCCGCTTCCGGTCCCAAGTACGGAAGGCCAGCTTCCGCGCCGCGCTCGCCCGGACCGGGGACGGTGAGCCGGTCGGTATCGCGTACGGCTACCCGCTCAGCCCGTCCGCCGGCTGGTGGGACCGCCTCACCACCCCGGTGAGCGAAGACCTCCGCCGGGAGGACGGCCACCGCACGTTCGGGCTCATGGATCTGGCCGTACGCGCCCCGTGGCGCCGCCGTGGCGTGGCCCGGCGGATGCACGATGCCCTGCTCACCGGCGCCACCGAGGAGCGCGTCCTGCTCAACGCCCGCCCCGACGTCCCCGCGGCCCAGGCCGCCTACCGCTCCTGGGGCTACCGCAAGGTGGGCGAGGCCCACCCCTGGGAGGGCGCGGACCTGCACGACGTGATGATGCTGCGGCTGCGGTAGGGGACGCGAATCCGCAGCCCGGCACAGGGCGTTCGGCTGGCGAACGCCATTCCCCGCCTTTCCTGTTGCGGAAAGGATCACGCCTTGACCGGGCGGAATCCGCGGCAGAACATCGAAGGCGCCGGAGAGAGACATCGGAGACCGCCCGACCGGGCCGAAGGGGAATCCATGGCCGCTGAGCCACTGCGGAAGCTGTCCGGATCGCCGGACTGCAAGAACGGCACCTGCCCGACCTTATGGGCCAGGCCCGCCACCAACGACTACGTCGTCCAGGGGTTCGTGATCAGCGATCCGGAAGAACTGGCACAGCTCGCCCTGCCCGACGGGGAAACCGCCGTACGCGTCCCCGCCGACGTCCTGGAGGGGTATTTCCGTGCTCAGCGGTGAACAGTTCGGCCGGCTCTTCACAACGTTCGAACGGACAGCGTTCCGGCTGGAGACGCTGGCCGAGTACGACGTGGAGGAAGAGCGCGAAGAAATCTCCCGCTTCCTCGCCGGGGAGGACATGGGGCCGGATTGGTCCGACAATCCCTGGGTGCGGGCGATGACCGATAAAGGCAAGCAGGTTTCCCGGGTCCATGTCCTCACCTCGCCGCTGACCGACTATCTGCGGTACGAGCTGGCCGCGTACCCCGGCAACATCAAAGCGGGGGAATCGATCGGCATCATCGACCTCGCCGAGCAGGCTGTAACAGGTCTGCCGGACCACGACTTCTGGCTGTTCGACGACAGCCGGGTGTACCGCATGCACTACACCGAGAACGGCGCGTTCCTCGGCGCCGAACCTCTTCCCGCCGAAAAGCTCGGCGCATACCAGGGCTACCGCGATCTCGCGCTGGCCCGTGCCGTACCGTTCGCGGACTACTGGGAGCGGCGGCACTGAGCACGGAGTCCAGCAGCCCGGAGGCCAGAAGCACCGAGGCCATCGGCAGGGCCCTGCGGACGCTGCGGATCACTTCCGGGCTGACCGGAAGCACCGTGACCCGCAGGGCTTCGATGTCCGCCGGAAAGCTGTCCAAGATCGAGCATGGCCGCACTCTGCCCACCGTCCAGGACATAGAGCTCATCCTGGGCGCCATCGGCGTTTCCGAGGCGGTGAAGAGCGAATTCCTGACCACGGCCCGGGCGGAAGTCACCGAAGCCACCGCATGGCGCCTGCTGCGCCGCATGGGGCCGTGGAAGCACCAGCACACCATCAAAGCCATTGAGGCCACCACCGTGCGTCTCCGGCTCTTCCAGGGGCAGCTGCTCCCCGGGCTCCTCCAGACCCCCGAATACGCGACCGCGGTGTTCAGCCTGCCCCCGGCGCTGCCGGAAGCGACCAGGGCCCGGACGGTAGCCGCACGGCTCGCGCGGCAAGCGGCCCTGTACGACAGCGGCCGGCAGTTCCATTTCCTGGTCTGCGAGCACGTTCTGCGCTGGCTGATCTGCCCGCCCGCCGTCATGGCCCTCCAGCTCGACCGGCTGGTGTCCCTCTCGCGCCTCCCCAACGTCCGCATCGGCATCGTGCCGCACAAGGGCCTCATGCCGGACTTTCCGATGAACTGCTTCAGCCTGCACGACGACCGGCTGGTCATCACCGAAACGTTCCACGCCGAGTACACGACCCGCGATCCGAAAGACATCTCGACCTACGCCGAAACCTTCGACCGTTTCGCCGAAGTCGCCTTGTACGGCGCCGCGATGCGAGATGTCGCCGAAGAAATCCGGGACGAACTCTTTCGGGAACAGGAAACGGGCTGGAGTTCCACCGTTCTCCGTCAGGATGATTCCTTTTCGTAAAGGTGTTACGGCCATGCCCCGACGTTGCGGCCATGCCCGGCGTCGCAGCGGTATGGCCCCTCGGAGATATGGAGGTTGACGGATGAGCGTCGTAGCCGTGGAGACGTACGAGACGCGCGCACCCGATGGTGAGGGCTGGCGCGGCATTCCGTTCCGGCATCCGCGGGATGTCGAGATCGTCGGGCAGAGCGACGGCGGGAAGCACGACGGAGGCCCGATGCCCCCGGAGGCACCGCGCGACCCGCAGCCGCAGCCGCAGTCGTAGCCGTAATCGGAATTGAAAGCGGCCCGGTCCGCCCGTCGCGCCCGGGTGGGCCGGGCCGCTGCTGTCCGGCCTAGCGGATAGGCCGTAGGCGCTCAGGGCCGCTTACCCCTCGACCACCGACGGCCCCCACAACCCACCCGCCGTCAGCCCCAGCAACTCGATCGCGTTGCCGCGGACGATCCGCTCGACGACGTCGGGGGCGAGGTGGGACATCTGGGATTCGGCGACCTCGCGGGACTTGGGCCAGGTGGAGTCCGAGTGCGGGTAGTCCGTCTCGTAGAGGACGTTGCCGGCGCCGATCGCGTCGAGGTTGCGCAGGCCGAAGGCATCGTCGAAGAAGCAGCCGTAGACGTGCTCGGCGAAGAGTTCGGAGGGCGGGCGGAGGACCTTGTCGGCGACGCCGCCCCAGGCACGGTTCTCCTCCCACACCACGTCGGCGCGCTCCAGGATGTACGGGATCCACCCGATCTGCCCCTCGGCGTACATGATCCGCAGGCGTGGGAAGCGGTCGAACGCGCCGCTCATCAGCCAGTCGGTCATCGAGAAGCAGCAGTTGGCGAAGGTGATCGTGGAGCCGACCGCGGGCGGCGCGTCGGCCGAGGTGGACGGCATCCGCGACGACGAGCCGATGTGCATGGCGATCACCGTGCCGGTCTCGTCGCAGGCGCGCAGGAACGGGTCCCAGTGGTCGGTGTGGATGCTCGGCAGCCCCAGGTGCGGCGGGATCTCGCTGAAGCAGACGGCGCGGACGCCGCGCGCCGCGTTGCGGCGGACCTCCGCGGCGGCCAGTTCCGGGTCCCAGAGCGGGACGATGATCAGCGGGATGAGCCGGCCGCCGGCCTGCGGGCCGCACCACTCCTCGACCATCCAGTCGTTGTACGCGCGCACGCCCAGCAGGGCCAGTTCGCGATCCTTGGCCTCGGTGAAGGTCTGGCCGCAGAAGCGCGGGAAGGTGGGGAAGCAGAGCGCGGACTGGACGTGGTTGACGTCCATGTCGGCGAGCCGTTCGGGGACGGAGTACGAGCCGGGGCGCATCTGCTCGTAGGTGATGCCCTCCAGCCGTATCTCGTCGCGGGAGTAGCCGACGGCGGTGTCGAGGCGGGTCAGCGGGCGGTGCAGGTCCTCGTAGACCCACCAGTCGGCTATCGGGCCGTCGTCCCCGGGGTCGCCCATACGGGGCGCGAACCTCCCCCCGGTGAACGTCATTTCCTTCAGGGGCGCGCGGACGATGCGCGGGCCGGTGTCGTGGTACTTGGCCGGGAGCCGGTCCCGCCAGACGCCGGGGGGCTCCACGGTGTGGTCGTCGACGGAGATGATCAGGGGGAAGGGCGGACGGGCGTCCGGCGCCGACCCGGGGCGGGGCGTGTGGGTGTCGTCCATGGGGGTACGGTAGCGCTGATCTGACGGGGCGTCAGGAGTCCGGTGCGGGGTTCGTATGGGACCGGCGGTGGTTCGTACGGGGCCCGGCGGCCGGTTCGTACCGGACCGGCGGCCGGTTCGTACGCGCTGCGGGTCCCGCGCCGGGAACGACAGCACGACGGCTCCGCGACGGGTCGGCAACGGCACCGGGACGGGACCGCGACGGCACCCCGGCGCCGCCGCGGCGAGATCGCGCGGCCTCCCGGCGAACCGCCGCGCCCCCCTTCGCGTGTACGTAGGCGTACACGTCCGTACACGGTCGGGTGTCAGCCGCAGCCGGGTCGCGGGCGTAACAAACCAGCCACTCAGGGGGTGTCCTCCGGTAACGGGGGCGCAGGCCCCGCGGACGTGTGGACGGGACGTGAGGGGACGGAACGGCGGACGGGCGGGGCGCGGCCGACGGGCGTGCGAGGGCGCCCCGGCGTACCCGGCGCACCGCGCTGAGCTGCGGAAGTGCCGCGCCAACGGGCGGGCGGCGTACGGCGGAAGAGATCCCTCCGGGGCTCCGGCGGGCCGCGGTGGGAGCCGTTCCGCACCGCGCGGGGAGGCTTTGTGGACGCCGCGGACCCCTACTGACGCAGAGGCCCGGGACAAGGCAGACTGACCGTTGCGCCCGGTGTAAAGGCGCGGACCAACAGCGACGGACGGCCAGGACAGCAGCGCGGACGAGCAGCGACGAACAGCGACGAACGGCCATGACAGCAGCGCGGACGGACGGGACACGGCAGGGGGACACCATGGACGACGGTCCGGGACAGGTGCGGGAGCGGCTGCGCTTCACCGTGCTCGGTCCCGTGCGGGCCTGGCGCGGGGAGACGCCGCTGGCGGCGGGTTCCCCGCAGCAGCGCGCGCTGCTCGCCGCGCTGCTGCTGCGCGGCGGGCGCACCGCCACCGCGCCCGAGCTCGTCGACGCCCTGTGGGGCGACGAACCGCCGCACGCCGCCCTCGCCGCCCTGCGCACGTACGCCTCCCGGCTCCGCAAGGCGCTCGGGCCCGACGCGGAGGCCCTGGTCAGCGAGTCCGGCGGGTACGCGCTGCGGCCCGTGGACGGCCGGCCGCCGGCCCTGGACCACGACACCGCCGAGCAGTACGCCGCCGAGGCGGAGAAGGCCAAGGCCGCCGGGGAGCGCGGCCGGGCCCGCAAGCTCCTCGACGCCGCCCTGGACCTGTGGGACGGCGAACCGCTCGCCGGCGTCCCCGGCCCGTATGCCGAGACCCAGCGGACCCGGCTCCAGGAGTGGCGGCTCTCGCTGACCGAAACCCGCCTCGAACTGGACCTGGAGGCCGGCTGCCACGCCGAGGCGGTCTCCGAGCTGACCGCGCTGACCGCCGCGCACCCGCTGCGCGAGCGGCTGCGGGAGCTGCTGATGCTGGCGCTGTACCGCAGCGGGCGGCAGGCCGAGGCGCTCGCGGTGTACGCGGACACCCGCCGGCTGCTCGCGGACGAGCTGGGCGTGGACCCCTGCGCGTCGCTGTCCGAGCTGCACCAGCGGATCCTGCGGGCCGACGCGGAGCTGGACGCGCCGCCCGCCGAGGACGGCCCGGACGCCGCCGGGACGACGTTCGTCCGGCCGCGCCAGCTCCCCGCGACCGTCGCCGACTTCACCGGCCGGGCCGCGTTCGTCAAGGAGCTGAGCGACCAGCTGGCGACGGCCGGGGGCAGCGTGATGGCGGTCTCGGCGGTGGCCGGAATCGGCGGGGTCGGCAAGACGACGCTCGCGGTGCACGTCGCGCACGCCGCCCGCGAGCACTTCCCCGACGGCCAGCTGTACGTCGACCTCCAGGGCGCCGGCCGCAACCCGGCCGAGCCGGAGGCGGTCCTGGGCGCCTTCCTGCGCGCCCTGGGCACGGCGGACTCGGCGATTCCGGACGGGTTGGAGGAGCGGGCGGCCTTCTTCCGCTCCACGCTCGCCGGGCGCCGGGTGCTGGCTCTGCTCGACAACGCCCGGGACGCCGCGCAGGTCCGGCCGCTGCTACCGGGGACGGAGGGGTGCGCCGCGCTGATCACCAGCCGGTCGCGGATGATCGACCTGGCCGGCGCGCACCTCGTCGACCTCGACGTGATGAGCCCCGAGGAGGCGCTGCGGCTCTTCACCCGGATCGTCGGCGAGGAGCGGGTCACCTCCGAGCGCCAGGCCGCCATGGCCGTCGTCGGCGCCTGCGGCTTCCTGCCGCTGGCCATCCGGATCGCCGCGTCCCGGCTGGCGGCCCGGCGCACGTGGACGGTCTCCACCCTGGCCAGCAAACTCGCCGACGAACGCCGCCGGCTGGACGAACTCCGCGCCGGCGACCTGGCCGTCACGGCCACCTTCGAACTCGGCTACAAGCAACTGGAGCCCGCCCAGGCCCGCGCCTTCCGGCTGCTCGGCCTGGCCGATGGTCCCGACATCTCCCTGGCCGCCGCCGCGGCCCTCCTCGACCTCGGCGCGGACGATGCGGAGGATCTGCTCGAATCGCTCGTGGACACCTCCTTGCTGGAGTCCGCGGCGCCCGGCCGCTACCGCTACCACGACCTCGTCCGCCTCTACGCCCGGGCGTGCGCGGAGCGGGACGAGCACCCGCCGTCCGAACGGGACGCGGCGCTGTCGCGCCTGCTCGACTTCTACTTGGTGACCGCGTCGCGGATGTACGCGCTGGAGCGCCCCGGCGACCGGCTGATCGCCCACATGGAACGCGCCGACCACCCGGGCCTGGAGTTCGCGGACCGGGCGTCGGCGCTGGAGTGGCTGTTCAGCGAGGCGGGGTGCCTGCTGGCCTGCGCACGGCAGTCCACGGCCCCGGCCGTGCTCCGGCGCGCCGCCGACCTGCTGCTGCTCACCAAGGACCTGGCCGAGTCGGGTGCCGACGCCCTCCAGTACGAGCAGGCCAACACCACGCTGCTGGCCGCGGCCCGCGAGGCCGGCGACGCACACGCCGAGGCCCGCGTCCACACCGCGCTCGCGTACGTCCGGACCCTGTCGGGCCGGCTGGACGACGCCGACGAGAACGCGAAGTCCGCGATGCTGCTCGGCCTCGCCGCCGGAGACCCGTTCTCCTCGTCGTACGCGCCCAACGACCGCGGCATCATCGCCAACGCCCAGCGCCGCCACAAGGACGCCGAGGCGTATCTCCAGCAGGCCCTGACGGCCTTCCGCGACGACGGGAACCGGCAGTCCGAAGCCAGTGCGCTGTGCAACCTCTCGCGGGTGCACCTGGACACCGGCCGGGTGGAGAGCGCCATCAGCCTGGCGGCGGAGGGCATCGCGATCTACCGCGAGCTCGGTGCCAAACGCCGCCTGGGCAACGGCATGTACGCGCTGGCCCTGGCCTACACCCAGGCCGGGCGGCTGGCCGAGGCGGCCGAGCAACTGGCCGCCGCCCTCGGCATCTTCCGGGACAGCCGGCAGCGCTTCTGGGAAGCCATGACCATTTTCCGGCTGGCCGAGGTGGACCTCGCGGCCGGCCGCCCGGCGGACGCCGCCAACCGCGCCGAGCAGGCGCTGACCGCGCTGCGCGGCGTCAGCGGGGAGTCCTGGCGGGCGAGCGCCCTGACCACGCTCGGCCGGGCGTTGAACGAGCTCGGGCACAGCGGCCGGGCACACGTGTGCTGGCAGGAGGCCCTGGCCATCTTCGAGCGCCTGGGCTCGGCGGAGACCGCCGTGGTCCGGGGGCTCCTTTCGCCGGCTCCGGTGGGCTGACCTCCCGTTTCACCGGTCGCCGCCGGCGTTTATCGATCGTTCATCGGCCCGGGCCACTCTTATGCGTACCGATCCGCCGCCTCGGGGGGCAAGCGGCTCGGTGCCCAGGCCGCGCAGTTATCGTGAGCGGCCATGTCACGTCCGTCCGGCGGCCAACGGGGGAGTCGCCGGGCGGACGGGCAGCCTTCAAGCGCCCATCAGGAGTTGATCGCAATGAGCACCGAGAACACTGTGCAGAGTTCGGGGGAGCGAGACGTCGTCGCCCCGCGCGACAGCCACCAGCCGATCCTCGCGCCGATGGACAGCCACCAGCCGATCCTCGCCGCCGGCACCGCGCCGCAGGCCCCGCAGCCCCGGGACCGCGATGTCGTCAAGCCGATGGACAGCCACCAGCCCATCGCCGCGAACGGCGCCGGGACCGCGGAAGCCCCCGCGGGCGGCGCCGCCAAGAAGCCGGCCGCGGACGAGACCCTGACCACCATGGACAGCCACCAGCCTGTCGGCGGAATCAAGTAGTCCACCGGCGGACGGGGGA
>NZ_LLZI01000010.1 GCF_001509485.1 Streptomyces sp. NRRL F-4489 | reverse complement strand
GCGCGGCAATGCGCGGCAATACGCGGTTCATGAAGGGGGAGGGGAGATTGGTTTTGGTGCGGGGAGGTCAGGGCGGGGTGAGGAAGTGCTCGATGAGGGGGCGGAAGAGGTCGGGTTCGTCGACCCAGGGGTAGTGGCCTACGAGGTGCAGGGGGCGTACGCGGGCGTGGGGGAAGGAGGCGGCCACCAGGTCGCCGGCGCGCATGCCGGACACGGCGTCGCGGTCGCCGGTGATGACCAGGACCGGGCAGGTGACGTGGCGCAGGCCGGCCAGCAGTGCCCGGCGGGCCGGTTCGTCCACGCCCTGCCAGAAGCCCGCCCGCGGTACGGGGCCCAACTGGGCGCCCTCGGTGGCGGCGTGGGCCCGCTGCGGTTCGTCCCAGCGGGCGTAGGCGAGGGGCGCCGCGGCGAGGAGGAGGTCGCGCACTTCGGCGAGGTCGGACGCCTCGGCGAGCTGCTGGACGGCCACGGCGGCCCGCGGCCACCAGTCCTCGTGCATGCGGGAGGTGAAGATCTCCCGGGCGTCGTCGGGGAGTTCGCCCTGGAGGCGGGAGCCGGGGCAGACCAGTACCAGGTGGGTCAGCCGCTCCGGGTGGGCCGCCGCGTACGCCTGGGCGACGGCGGCGCCGGCGTCGTGGGCCAGCAGGGCGAAGCGGGCCAGTCCGAGGTGGGTGCGGAGCGCTTCGACGTCCTCGGCGAGGTGGGGGAAGGCGTAGCGGGCGGGGTCGGGCGCCGCGGGGGAGGCGCCGGTGCCGCGGCTGTCCGGGATGACCAGCTGCCGGTGCTCGGGGAGGCCGCCGAGGTCCCCGAGGTAGGCGGCGTCCCGGCCGGGGCCCCCGGCCAGGCAGACCAGGGGCGGCAGCGATGAGCCGGCAGGGCCGAGCACCCGGTAGTGCAGCTCGGTGTCGTCGTAGGTGCGGAAGTACGGCATATGGACAGCTTGCGCGGAATGGGGCGGGGTATGCCGGTTGGCCTGGTGGTCCGCTTGCCCGCGGGTTGGCCGGGGACGGGGCGGGGCGTGCCGGTCGGCTCGGGGGCGGGGTGGCCGGGGGAGGGGGACGGCGTAGGGCCTGCGGAGGAGGGCGTTCCCGACTTCCGACAGGGGCGCATGGGCGGTACGGCCCTTACGCTGGGCGGATGACCGCTGACCCTCCGACCCACGCAGATGCGAACTCCGCAGATGCGACCTCCGCAGACGTGACCTCCGTAGACGTGAGCTTCGCAGACGCGGCCTCCGCAGACACGGCGCCCGCAGGCACGGCCCCGGCAGGTACGGCCCCGGCGGCCCCGGCGGGCGGGCCCGCCGCGCCGCGGGGCGCCGCGCTGCCCGGGGTGCTCGGGCGGGAGTACCGGGCGCTGACGCTCGGGATCATCTCCGTCGTCTCGCTCATCGCCTTTGAGGCGAGTGCGGTGAATACGGCCATGCCGGTCGCCGCGCGGGCGCTGGACGGTATCGGGCTGTACGCCTTCGCGTTCTCGGCGTTCTTCACCGCGAGCCTGTTCGCGATGGCGCTGTCCGGGGTGTGGAGCGACCGGCGGGGGCCGCT
Organism: Streptomyces sp. NRRL F-4489; assembly: GCF_001509485.1. Lineage (GTDB taxonomy): Bacteria > Actinomycetota > Actinomycetes > Streptomycetales > Streptomycetaceae > Streptomyces. The sequence goes on along the minus strand of NZ_LLZI01000010.1, from coordinate 17,480 downwards.
GGCGCCGCTGTTCACCGGGATCGCGGCGTTCGGGGCCGGGCTGGTGATCGCCGGCGGGGCGCAGGGGATGGGCATGTTCGTGGCCGGGCGCGGGGTCCAGGGGCTCGGCGGCGGACTCTCGGTGGTGGCGCTGTACGTCGTCGTGGGCCGCGGCTATCCCGAGCGGCTGCGGGCGTCGGTGATGGCGTCGTTCTCGGCGGCGTGGGTGGTGCCGGTGATCGTCGGGCCGCTGGTCGCGGGGACGGTCACCGAGCAGGCCGGCTGGCGCTGGGTGTTCCTCTCCATACCCGTGCTGATACTGCTGCCGCTGGGCGTGATGCTGCCGGCGCTGCGCAAGCTGCCGCGCACCGACCCCGGGCCGGACGCCGGGATCCGGGGCGTCCTGGGCAGCCGCCGCTGCCTGCTGGCGCTGGCGGTCGCGGTGGGCGCGTCGCTGCTCCAGTACGCGGGCCAGCACCCGACCTGGGCCGCGCTGGTGCCGGCCGCGGCGGGGCTGGTGCTGCTGGGTCCGGCGATCGTGCGGCTGCTGCCCCGCGGCACGTTCCGGGCGGGGCGGGGGCTGCCGACGGTGGTGCTGATGCGGGGGCTGGCCGCCGGGGCGCTGGTCGCGGCCGAGAGCTTCATCCCGCTGCTGCTGGTCACGCAGCGCGGGCTGTCCGCGACCCTCGCCGGGCTCTCGCTCACCGGCGGCGGCCTGACCTGGGCGCTCGGCTCGTACGTGCAGAGCCGCCCGCGGCTGGAGCCGCACCGCGAGCGGCTGATGGGCCTGGGCCTGGCGCTGCTGGCGGCGGCGATCCTGCTGGTGCCGCTGGTGCTGATCGACGCGGTGCCGGCCTGGACGGTGGCCGCGGCGTGGACGGTCGGCGGTTTCGGCATGGGGCTGAACATCTCCAGCGGCGGGGTGCTGCTGCTGAAGCTGTCCCGGCCGGAGGAGGCGGGCAGCAACTCCTCGTCCCTCCAGATGTCGGACGCGCTGGGGAACGTCGCGTTCGTGGGGCTCAGCGGGGTGCTGTTCGCGGCGTTCGGGGGCGGCTCGGTGGCGGTGGCCGGTCCCGGCCCGGCCGCCGGGGGCACCGCCCCGGTCGGCCACCCGGCGGCGTTCCTGGCGGTCTTCGCGGCGATGGCGGCGGTCGCGGCCCTCGGCGCGACGCTGTACCGGCGGCTGCGCCCGGCGCCGGGCGGCCGGATACCCGGCGGTGGCCGGGCGCCTGGTGGCCCGGCACCCGGCGGTCCGGCGGCCGGTGACCCGGCCCCCGAGGGGAGCGGCGCGGCGTGAGGGGCCCCGCCCCGAACCGTCTCCCGGCCCCCACCCCCGAGCCGTCGCCCCGCCCCCGCCCCCGGATGTGACCTCCCTCGCACCCCCGGGTGGGGCCGGGGTGAACGACCCGGCGGGAAAGGGCGGCACCGGTAGGCTGACGCGGTTGCCGATCGCCGACCTCAGCCGACGGAGACCGTGACTACCACCAGCGCCACCAACAGCCATCATCTGTCCCCGGCCTTCCCGGGCCGGGCCCCGTGGGGTACCGCGAACAAGCTGCGCGCCTGGCAGCAGGCGGCCATGGACCGGTACATCCAGACCCAGCCGAGGGACTTCCTCGCCGTGGCCACGCCCGGCGCCGGCAAGACCACCTTCGCGCTCACCCTCGCCTCCTGGCTGCTGCACCACCACGTCGTGCAGCAGGTGACCGTGGTCGCGCCCACCGAGCACCTGAAGAAGCAGTGGGCGGAGGCCGCCGCCCGGATCGGGATCAAGCTCGACCCGGAGTACAGCGCCGGGCCGCTGGGCCGCGAGTACCACGGCATCGCGATCACCTACGCCGGTGTCGGCGTCCGCCCGATGCTGCACCGCAACCGCATCGAGCAGCGCAAGACCCTGGTGATCCTCGACGAGATCCACCACGCCGGCGACTCCAAGTCGTGGGGCGAGGCGTGCCTGGAGGCGTTCGAGCCGGCGACCCGGCGGCTGGCGCTGACCGGTACGCCGTTCCGCTCGGACACCAACCCGATCCCGTTCGTGGCGTACGAGGAGGGCCCGGACGGTATCCGCAGGTCGTCCGCCGACTACACCTACGGCTACGGCAACGCGCTCGCCGACGGCGTGGTCCGCCCGGTGATCTTCCTGTCGTACAGCGGCAATATGCGCTGGCGGACGAAGGCCGGCGACGAGATCGCGGCGCGGCTGGGCGAGCCGATGACCAAGGACGCGGTGTCCCAGGCGTGGCGCACCGCGCTGGACCCGCGCGGCGAGTGGATGCCGAACGTGCTGCGCGCCGCCGACCGCCGGCTGACCGAGGTCCGCAAGGGCATCCCGGACGCCGGCGCCCTGGTCATCGCCTCCGACCAGGAGCAGGCCCGGGCCTACGCCAAGCTGATCCGGGAGATCACCGGGCAGGGCGCGACGCTGGTGCTGTCCGACGACGCGGGCGCCTCGCAGCGGATCGACGACTTCTCGCACTCCGACGACCGCTGGATGGTCGCGGTCCGGATGGTGTCCGAGGGCGTCGACGTGCCCCGCCTCGCGGTCGGGGTGTACGCCACCACGATCTCCACCCCGCTGTTCTTCGCCCAGGCGGTGGGCCGCTTCGTACGGTCCCGCAAGCGCGGTGAGACCGCGTCGGTGTTCCTGCCCACCGTGCCGTCGCTGCTCGGCTTCGCCAACGAGATGGAGGTCGAGCGCGACCACGTCCTGGACAAGCCGAAGAAGGACGGCGAGGAGGACCCGTACGCCGAGTCCGAGAAGGAGCTGGAGGAGGCGAACAAGCAGCAGGACGAGGACACCGGCGAGCAGGAGCAGTTCTCCTTCGAGGCGCTGGAGTCGGAGGCGGTCTTCGACCGGGTGCTCTACGACGGTGCCGAGTTCGGGATGCAGGCGCACGCGGGCAGCGAGGAGGAGCAGGACTACCTCGGCATCCCCGGGCTGCTGGAGCCCGACCAGGTGCAGCTGCTGCTGCAGAAGCGGCAGGCCCGGCAGCTGGCGCACAGCCGCAAGAAGCCGGACACCGAGGCGGATCTGCTGGAGCTGCCGGCCGAGCGGCGGCCGGTGGTCACGCACAAGGAGCTGCTGGAGCTGCGGAAGCAGCTGAACACGCTGGTCGGCGCGTACGTGCACCAGAGCGGCAAACCGCACGGGGTGATCCACACCGAGCTGCGGCGGGTGTGCGGCGGGCCGCCGAGCGCGGAGGCGACGGCCGGTCAGCTGCATGAGCGGATCAAGAAGGTCCGGGAGTGGGCCACCCGGATGCGGTGAGTCCGGGCGGACGCGGTGAGCGCCGGACGGGCGGAGAAGCCGCGTGAAGATTTCGTGGAGGAGTGGCGCCGGGGGGTGGGGTGGAGTGATCCGTTCCCGCGCCCCGGCGCCCGCCCTCGGACGTCACGGCGCGGTCACGGGGGCGCGTTGGCGGGCCCGCGGCAGCGAACCACGGGACGGACAGTTCGGGATGTTCCGGGCGTGAAAGCCCGGATTCTGGACGGACTCTTCCGCTGACCGGAGTCCCTCGCTACTGTCCCGCTCACGCACACGCCCCGTGGCAGCGCCGCCGCGGAGCGCAGCCGGTGCACAGCGGCCGGCGGCTTCTTGGGCGCTGTTCCGGGACGAGCAGCGCGCCGCCTACGGACGCCGCCACTCACTTCAGGAGGGGGCGTCGTGACCGCAGAGACCTCCCAGACGCTCGACCGGGGACTGCGCGTCCTCAAACTGCTCGCCGACACCGATCACGGGCTGACCGTCACCGAGCTCTCGCACAAGCTCGGCGTCAACCGCACCGTGGTCTACCGCCTGCTGGCGACGCTGGAGCAGCACGCCCTGGTCCGCCGGGACACCGGCGGCCGGGCCCGGGTGGGCCTCGGTGTGCTGCGACTGGGCCGCCAGGTCCACCCGCTGGTCAGAGAGGCCGCGCTGCCCGCGCTGCGCTCACTCGCCGAGGACGTCGGCGCCACCGCGCACCTCACGCTCGTCGACGGCACCGAGGCGCTGGCGGTCGCCGTCGTCGAGCCGACCTGGACGGACTACCACGTCGCCTACCGCGCCGGCTTCCGCCACCCGCTGGACCGCGGCGCCGCCGGGCGGGCGATCCTCAAGGCCCGCCAGGGACGCCTGGACGACGGCGGAATCGCCCTGACGCACGGGGAGTTGGAGGCCGGCGCGTCCGGCGCCGCGGCGCCGCTGATCGGGGTCAGCGGGATAGAGGGCAGCGTGGGCGTGGTGATGCTCGCGGACACCGTCGCGGAGCGGATCGCGCCGCGGGTGGTGGAGGCGGCCCGGGAGGTGGCGGAGGCGCTCCGCTGATCCGGCGTGCCCCCCTGTGGGGACCCTGTGCCCCCGCCGTGTGCCCACGGCGCCGTACGGGACGGCCGGGGCGGGGGTCAATTAGGGTGGCGGGGTGTCTTCCCGCGCCCGTGCCCTCCTGGTCTGCACCCTCCTGGTCCTCGCCGTCCTGGTGACCGCCGCCCTCGCCCCGCTGCCGTACTCGGTGGCGTATCCGGGCGTCACGGCCAACGTCCTCGGCGACGACAAGGGCAAGCCGGTGATCACCATCTCCGGTACGCCCACCCGCCCGACCAGCGGCCAGCTGCGGATGACCTCCATCACCGCCACCGGCCCGACCGCCTCCGTGCACCTGCCGGACGTGCTGCGGGCGTGGTTCCGCACCGACGAGGCGGTGATGCCGCGCGACTCGGTCTACCCGGTCGGCGACAACACCGAGGAGATCGCCGAGCACAACGCGGAGCAGATGAAGCAGTCGCAGGACGCCGCCACCCGCGCCGCGCTCGGCCGGCTCGGGAAGTCCGCCAAGGACGTCAAGGTCACCCTGAGCCTGGCGGACATCGGCGGGCCCAGCGCCGGCCTGCTGTTCGCGCTGGGCATCGTCGACAAGCTGGACGGCGACGGCGCCGGGCACGACCTCACGGGCGGCCGGGTCGTCTCCGGCACCGGCACCATCACCACCAAGGGCGAGGTCGGCGCGGTCGGCGGGGTGGCGCTCAAGACGCAGGCCGCGCACCGCGACGGCGCGACGGTCTTCCTCGTCCCGCGCCAGGAGTGCTCCGACGCCCGCGCCGAGCTGCCCCGGGGGATGCGGCTGATCCCCGTCACCACCCTGGACGGCGCGGTGGACGCCCTGAAGGCCCTCAACTCCGGGGGCGATGTGCCCAGTTGTCCCAAGGGGTGAGCCGAGGGCCCCGCGGCCGGGCGGGCCGGGCTCAGAGGGTCGCGGTGGCCTCCCGGTCGGCGTAGCGGAAGCCGTCCTCGTCGAAGTAGAAGACCGTGACCTTCACCGTCTGGCCCTTGGCGAAGCCGATGTCGGCCGGGCGGAGCCGGACCTGCGCGGTGTGGTCGGCGTAGTCGCAGACCAGCTGGTCGGTCTTGATCGTGCCGGCGCCGCGCGCGGCCGGCTTGGACGAGGTGATCTGCTCGGCGTTGGCGACCAGTTCGTGGTGCATGCCCGGGTCGCAGGAGTACGTGACGTTCACCCGCAGGCCGGGGGCGTCGAGGGCGATCTTGTTGATCGCGATGAGGTTGGCCTTGGCGGCGGCCATCGGCGCACCGGCCAGCAGGGCGGTGCCGGCCAGGGCGGTGACGGCGGCGGCACCGGCGAGGCGGCGCCGGATACGGGATGCCTTCATGGAGTGGTTTCCTTCCCCCTTGCGCGGTCGTGGTCGGACGACTGCGACATGTGTTCGTTTTCGGGTGGCGCAACCTTACGCGATCTTTCCGGGCGCGGGAGGCCGATCCGGCGCACCGCCCAACGACCGCGCGCCGGGCCCCCGTTCGGCCCCCGCAACGGCCCCGCTCAGCCCCCGCCCTCCCGGATGAACCCCTCCTTCAGCAGCCAGTCCTTGGCGACCTGGTGCGGGTCCCGGCCCGCCACGTCCACCTCGGCGTTGAGCTCGCGCGCCACGGTGTTGTCGAGGGCGGCGGTGATCGGGGCGAGGAGCCCGGCGATCTGCGGATGGGCGCGCAGGGCGGCGGCGTTGAGCTCCGGCGCCGCGTTGTAGTTCGGGAAGAAGTGCCGGTCGTCCTTGAGGACGGTCAGCCCCATCGCCGCGATCCGGCCATCCGTGGTGAACACCTCGCCGAACGTGCAGGACGTGCCCTTGGCGGTTTCGGTGTAGACCACGCCGCCGGTCATCCGCCGGACGTTCCCGGGCGGCAGGTCCATCCCGTACGCCTTGGTCATACCGGGCAGCCCGTCGTCGCGGGTGGTGAACTCGCTCTCCGCGCAGACCGTCACCGCGCCGGGGTCGCGGCGCAGCAGCGCGGCGGCGTCGGAGAGCGTGCGCACCCCGTACTTCCGGGCGTTGGCGGCGTTCAGCGCCAGCGCGTAGGTGTTGTTCAGCCGGGACGGCGGCAGCCAGGCGATCCCGTTGCGGCGGTCGGCGTCGCGCACCGCCACCCACTGCGCGTGCGGGTCGGCGACCGGCCGGGTGTGCCCGAGGTACGTGATCCAGCCGGTGCCGGTGTACTCGTACATCGCGTCGGCGGTGCCGCTGCGGACCGCCTCGCGGGCGCCGATACTGCCCTGGATGGCGGTCTTGTCGACGACGGTGGCGCCGGCCGCCTCGAAGACCAGGCCCATGATCTGGCCGAGGACGATGTTCTCGGTGAACTCCTTTGACGTGACGGTCAGTTGCGCGCCCTTGAGGGGCAGTCCGCGGCCGACCGTGCCGGGCTTCACGTCGTCGGACATCGGGCTGCCGCTGACCAGCCCGCAGCCGCCGAGCAGCGCCGCGGCCGGCAGCCCGGCGGCCAGCAGCGCGGCGGTGGCCGCCCGTATCCCGGACGCGCCCCGGGGCCGCCGTACGGCCCGGAGCCCGCGCCCGGAGCGGAACCCGCGCCCCCTCACGCCGCCACCTCCAACCCCCGCGGCCGCAGCAGGAGTTCGGCCAGCGACGCCAGCCACTCGACCAGCAGCGCCAGCGCCACCGTCAGCACCGACCCCAGCACCAGCACCGGTATCCGCTGGGTGATGATGCCCGCCGAGATCAGATCGCCCAGCCCCCCGCCGCCGCCGAACGTCGCCAGCGTCGCGGTGCCCACGTTCAGCACCAGTGCCGTACGCACCCCGGCCAGGATCAGCGGGACGGCCAGCGGGAGTTCGACCCGGGCCAGCACCCCCAGCGGCGACATGCCGATACCGCGGGCCGCCTCGGTCAGCGTCGGGTCGATCCCGCGCAGTCCGGCGATGGTGTTGGCCAGCACCGGCAGCACCGCGTAGACCACCATGCCGGTGATCGCCGAGCCGGCGCCGATGCCCCGCCAGATCACCAGCAGCACCAGCAGGCCCAGCGCCGGGACGGCCTGGCCGAGGTTGGCCAGCGCCATCGCGGCGGGGGCGGCCCGGCGCAGCCGCGGCCGGGTCAGCGCGATGCCCAGCGGGATCGCGATCACCAGCACCAGGACCGTGGAGACTGCGGTCAGCTCCACGTGCCGCTCCAGCGCCAGCCACACCTTCCCGTGGTCGACGGCCTGGTGGGCGATGGAGTCCAGCCGGACGCCGCGGAACCACAGCCAGGTCGCCAGCAGCGCGCCGGTCAGGAACGCCGGCATGGCGACCCACTTCCGCCACCCGATCCGGCGCCCGCCGGGACCTGCGGCCCGGACCGGCGCGGTGCCCGCCGCCGCCTCCCGCTCCGCCTCCCGTGCCACGTCCCGCGCGCCACCGGGCGGCGGGGGCGCCGCCGGGCTCACGCCCGTCCTCCCGGCCCGTCCGGGCCCTCCGGCGCGAGCCGGTCCCGCGCCCGCGGCTCGTGCTGGTGCTCCAGCGCCTCCCGGCGGTCCGCCGCCAGCAGCTCGCGGACGGTGTTCATCAGCGTCTCCATGTCGACGACACCGGTGTACTCGCCGCGCCGGCCGGTCACCGCGACCCGGCCCGCGCTGTCCGTCAGCACCGCCTCCAGGGCGTCCCGCAGCGTCGCGTCCCGGGTGACGGTGTGCGTGACGAGCGTGCCGGCCCGGGCGAGCGACTGCCGGGCGAGCGCGAGGTCGCCGCGGCGCAGCCACTTGTGCGGGCGGCCGCCGCCGTCCAGCAGCAGCACCTCGTGCGTTCCGCCGCCGCGCAGCAGGTCCAGGAGCGACGGGAGCGGGTCGTCCAGCCGCGCGGTGGGGAAGTCCACCACCGGCACGTCCCGCACCCGGGTGAGGTTCAGCCGCTTCAGAGCCGCCCCGGCGCCCACGAAACCGGAGACGAAGTCGTCGGCGGGGTGGGTGAGGATGGCCTCCGGGGTGTCGAACTGGGCCAGCTGCGAGCGTTCGCGCAGCACCGCGATCCGGTCGCCGAGCTTGATCGCCTCGTCGAAGTCGTGGGTGACGAAGACGATCGTCTTGCGCAGTTCGCGCTGGAGCCGGATCAGCTCGTCCTGGAGGTGGTCGCGGGTGATCGGGTCGACCGCGCCGAACGGCTCGTCCATCAGCAGCACCGGCGGATCGGCGGCCAGCGCCCGGGCCACCCCGACCCGCTGCTGCTGCCCGCCGGAGAGCCGGCGCGGATAGCGGTCGCGGAACTCGCCCGGATCGAGCCCCACGAGGTCGAGCATCTCCTCGACCCGCTCCCGGGTCCGCGCCTTGGACCAGCCGGCCATCCGCGGTACGAGCGCGATGTTCTGCGCCACCGTCATATGCGGGAAGAGGCCGGACGCCTGGATGGCGTAGCCGACCTTGCGGCGCAGCCGGACCGGGTCGATACCGGTGACGTCCTCGTCGCCGATCCGGATCCGGCCGGAGGTCGGCTCGATCAGCCGGTTGATCATCTTCAGGGTGGTGGACTTGCCGCAGCCCGACGGCCCGACCAGCACCACCGTCTCCCCGGCGCCGATCTCCATGCTGATGTCGTCCACGGCCGGTGCGCCGCCGCCCGGGTAGACCTTCGTCAGGTGCTCCAGCCGGATGGCGGCGCCCGCCGACCCGGCCGGGCGCGGGGCCGCCTCCCGGGCGCCCGGCCCGCTCCCGTACGGCCGCTCGGACGGCTGCTCAGCCACGGATCCCCCTGGAGATGGTCAGGCGCCCGATCAGGACGTAGGCGGCGTCGAAGAGGAGGGCCAGCACGACGATCCCGAGGGTGCCGGAGAGCACTTGGTTCAGCGCGTTGGCGCTGCCCAGCGAGGCGATCCCGCGGAAGATCTCGTTGCCGAGGCCGGGCCCGGAGGCGAAGGCGGCGACCGCCGCGATGCCCATCAGCATCTGGGTGGCGACCCGGATGCCGGTGAGGATCGGCGGCCAGGCCAGCGGGAGTTCGACCCGCAGCAGCCGCCCGGCCCGCGACATCCCGATGCCCTTCGCCGCGTCGATCAGCGCCGGGTCCACCCCGCGCAGCCCGACGATCGCGTTGCGGACCACCGGCAGCAGCCCGTACAGCGTCAGCGCCACCACCGTCGGCGCGACGCCCAGGCCGACGACCGGGATCAGCAGGCCGATCAGGGCCAGCGACGGGATCGTCAGCAGGGACGCGGTGGTCGCCGTGGCGAGCGCGCCGGCCCATTCGCTGCGGTACGTGGCGACGCCGAGCAGAACGCCCAGGACGGTCGCCAGCACCATGCACTGGAAGACCGCCGCGGCGTGCTGAAACGTATCCGCCAGCAGCTGGCCGTGGCGGCTGCCGACGTACTCCCAGAAGCCCAACCCTCGCTCCCCTCGGTCCGCCGCCGCTCCGGCCCGCCTGACGGGACGGCTGCCGCCGTCAGTCCCCCGCGGCCTGCTGCACCAGCGGGATGATCCGCAGTGGAACCGGATTTTCCATGACAATCGCCGTCGATGCCCGCACGATGCCATCAAAGCCCACAACCCGGTCGATCACCCGCTGGAGATCGGCGTTCGAGCGCGCCACGAGCCTGCAGAGCATGTCCCCGTGTCCGGTCGTTGTATGCAGTTCCAGCACCTCCGGTACGCCGGCGAGATGGGCGCGCACGTCCCCGCCCTGGCCCTGCTTGATCTCCAGGGTGGCGAACGCGGTGACCGGGTAGCCGAGCGCGGCCGGGTCCACGTCCGGCCCGAAACCCCTGATCACGCCGTTCGACTGGAGGCGGTCCAGCCGCGCCTGGACCGTGCCGCGAGCCACCCCCAGCCGCCGGGACGCCTCCAGCACGCCGATCCGCGGCTCGCGGGCGAGCAGCTCCAGCAGTGCCCCGTCAAGATGATCGATCGCCATTGCGCGGACCTCCCAAAACGCTGGTCATCATGTACAGAACGCCCGGCACAACCCCCGAGTCGCTATACAGAATGCCCAGTGGATACGCAAACTATTGCGCACCTTGTGGATCGGCGGGACTCTGCGCACATGGCAGACACCACGATGCACACCCAGCCCAGCACCCCGGCCACGGCCCGGCAGGCGGACCCCTTCCCGGTCAAGGGGATGGACGCGGTCGTCTTCGCCGTCGGCAACGCCAAGCAGGCCGCGCACTACTACGCCACCGCCTTCGGCATGCGCCGGGTCGCCTACCAGGGCCCGGAGAACGGCAGCCGCGAGACGGCCTCCTACGTCCTGGAGTCCGGCGGCGCCCGCTTCGTCTTCACCTCCGTGATCAAGCCGGTCACCGAATGGGGCCGCTTCCTCGCCGACCACGTGGCCGCGCACGGCGACGGCGTCATCGACCTGGCCATCGAGGTGCCGGACGCCCGCGCGGCGTACGCCTACGCCGTCGAGCACGGCGCCACCGGCCTGACCGAGCCGCACGAGATCAAGGACGAGCACGGCACGGTCGTGCTCGCCGCCATCGCCACCTACGGCCAGACCCGGCACACCCTGGTCGAGCGGTCCGGCTACGACGGCCCGTACCTGCCGGGCTTCGTCACCGCCGCCCCCCTCGTCGCGCCTCCGCAGAAGCGTTTCTTCCAGGCGATCGACCACTGCGTCGGCAACGTCGAACTCGGCAGGATGGACGAGTGGGTGGCCTTCTACAACAAGGTCATGGGCTTCACCAACATGAAGGAGTTCGTCGGCGACGACATCGCCACCGAGTACTCGGCGCTGATGTCCAAGGTCGTCGCGGACGGCACCAAGAAGGTGAAGTTCCCGCTCAACGAGCCGGCCATCGCCAAGAAGAAGTCCCAGATCGACGAGTACCTGGAGTTCTACGGCGGCCCCGGCGTCCAGCACATCGCGCTGGCCACCAACGACATCGTCTCCTCGGTCCGCCAGATGCGCGCGGCCGGTGTGGAGTTCCTCGACGTCCCCGACTCGTACTACGACACCCTCGGCGAGTGGGTCGGCGAGACCCGCGTCCCGATCGACGAACTGCGCGAGCTGCGGATCCTCGCCGACCGCGACGAGGACGGCTACCTCCTGCAGATCTTCACCAAGCCGGTCCAGGACCGCCCGACCGTCTTCTTCGAGATGATCGAGCGGCACGGCTCGCTCGGCTTCGGCAAGGGCAACTTCAAGGCCCTCTTCGAGGCCATCGAGCGCGAGCAGGCCAAGCGCGGCAACCTGTAACGACGCGCCGCCCGGTGGGCCGTACACGATCTTCCGTGTACGGCCCACGGGTGCCAGGCTGAGGGCATGGACCTCATCGAACGCCTGCGCGCCGGGCTCCCGGCGGAAGCGCTGCTCACCGACCCCGACGTCACCGCCTCCTACGCCCGGGACATGGCCAACTTCTGCGCCGCCGGCCGCCCCGCCGCCGTCGTCCTGCCGCGCACCGTCGAACAGGTCCAGCACGTGATGCGCACCGCCACCGAGCTGCGCGTCCCGGTCGTCCCGCAGGGCGCCCGCACCGGCGTCTCCGGCGCCGCCAACGCCATCGACGACTGCATCGTCCTGTCGCTGGTCAAAATGGACCGCATCCTCGAAATCGACCCCGTCGACCGCATCGCCGTGGTCGAACCCGGCGTCGTCAACGCCACCCTCTCCCGCGCCGTCAACGAACACGGCCTGTACTACCCGCCCGACCCCTCCAGCTGGGAGATGTGCACCATCGGCGGCAACATCGGCACCGCCGCCGGCGGCCTGTGCTGCGTCAAGTACGGCGTCACCGCCGAGTACGTACTCGGCCTGGAGGTCGTCCTCGCCGACGGCCGGCTGATCACGACCGGCCGGCGCACCGCCAAGGGCGTTGCCGGCTACGACCTGACCCGCCTCTTCGTAGGCGCCGAGGGCACCCTCGGCGTGGTCGTCCGCGCCACCCTCGCCCTGAAGCCGGAACCGCCCCAACAACTCGCCCTCGTCGCCGAGTTCGGCTCGGCCGCGGCGGCCGGCGACGCGGTCTGCCGCATCATGGCCGGCGGCCACACCCCCGCCCTCCTCGAACTCATGGACCGCACCAGCATCCAGGCCGTCAACGCGATGGCCCAGATGGGCCTGCCGGAGACCACCGAGGTGCTGCTGCTCGCCGCCTTCGACACCCCCGACCCGGCCGCCGACCTGGCCGCCGTCGGCGCCCTGTGCCAGGCGGCCGGTGCCACCGACGTCGTCCCCGCCGAGACCGCCGCCGAGTCCGAACTCCTCCTCCAGGCCCGCCGGATGACCTTCACCGCCCTGGAACGCATCCGCCCCGCGATGCTCATCGACGACGTCTGCGTCCCCCGCTCCCAGCTCGCCGCCATGCTGGAGGGCACCGCCGCCATCGCCGCCGCGCACGACCTGACCATCGGCGTCTGCGCCCACGCCGGCGACGGCAACACCCACCCGCTGGTCTGCTTCGACCCCGCCGACCCCGACGAGGAGCGCCGGGCCCGCACCGCCTTCGACGAGATCATGTCCCTCGGCCTCACCCTCGGCGGCACCATCACCGGCGAACACGGCGTGGGCATCCTCAAGAAGGACTGGCTCGCCCGCGAACTGGGAGCGGATTCGCTGGAGTTGCACCGGGGGATCAAGCAGGTCTTCGACCCGCTGGGGATTCTCAATCCGGGGAAGGTGTTTTAGGGGGCTGGGCTGGGCGGGGGGTTCGCTCCCGCCCGGCCCTCACCCGGTCTGCCCTCGGCCGCCGCCCGCCCGGCGGGCCAGCGCGCGCAGCGCGCGCACGTACGGGGACCAGCGGGCGGCCGGGGCCGCGGCGGGGCCGCACGCGCGCTCCGCCCGGTCCAGACTGTCCTCCAGGAGCGCGTCATGGAGCGGACGCCACACGATCAGCCAGGTCAGCCGGGCCAACCCGCGCGGATTCATGGCCAGCGTGTGCCGCAGCACGGTGCGCCCGTCGCCGCCCGCCAGCACCGCGAACTCGTGAAAACCGTCGAACCCCCGCGGCCCCGTGAACGCGAACCGGACCCACGCCCCCGGCACATACGCGGCCACGGTGTACCGCACCGGCCCGTGCCCGCCCTTGGCCCCCACCGCCAGCGGCCCGTCGAACTCCATCGGGGGCCAGTCGCGCACCGGCCACAGCAGGTCCCCGTCGCCGCCCGACAGCGAGTCCAGCAGCGCCCCGACCCGGCTCCGGTCGGCGTCCAGCCGGCGTTCGTGCACATTGCACACCCCCATGACCCGCATTCCCTCCCGTAGGCGCCGCCTCGTACCCGTATCAGAGGTATTAGAGACAACTCTCCAATAAGAATTAGAGGCTACCCTCTACTTCATGGCGAGACCACCCCGCTTCAGCGTTGACCAACTGCTCGACGCCGCCGTGGAGCTGGCCGCGGCCGGCGGCCCGGCCGCCGTGACCATGGCCGCGGTCGCGCACGCCGCCGGCGCCCCGAGCGGGTCCGTCTACCACCGGTTCGCCGGGCGTACGGCCCTGCTGGCCGAGGTGTGGCTGCGGACCGTCGAGCGCTTCCAGGACGGCTACTTCACCGCGCTCACCAGCACGGACGACCCCTGCCGGGCCGCGGCCGCCGCCGCCCGGCACGTCGTCGCCTGGAGCCGCGCCCACCCGCGGGAAGCGGCCGTTCTCCTCTACGGCCCCGCCGAGTTCGGACGCCCCGACTGGCCCGAGGAGTACGCGACCCGCGCGGACACCGGCAACGCCCGGGTCCACGCCGCCCTCGCCTCCCTCGCCGACGCCCTCAAAGCCACCGGCCCACAGGACCCCGACCGCATCACCCTCGCCCTCGTGGACCTGCCCCTCTCCGTGGTCCGCCACCACCTCCGCGCGGGCCGCCCCCTCCCACCCCACGCCGAGTCCCTGGCCGAACAGTGCACGGGGGCGTTGCTGCGGGGGGAGGGGTAGCCGGCCTGGGCCTGCCGCGTTACGCGTCCGCACCCTCGCGGGGTCGCCGCCGCGCTGCCGGCGGAAACGGAGGCGGCGCGGGCCCTCACGAGGACATCCGCGCCGCTCTTGCCGCCTGATCTACTCGCCGGGCTTGGTCTCCTCGTCCACCCACGCCAGATACTCGGCGCTCCCCGCCGCGATCGGGGTAGCGATGATCTCCGGGGTGTCGTAGTCGTGCGCGGCCTTCAGGTGGGCCTCCAGCGCCTCGTACCGGGCCGCGGTGGTCTTGAACAGGATCTGCCACTCCTGGTCGGTCCGCGTCTCGCCCTCCCAGCGGTACACACTGGTGACCGGCGCGGAGATCTGAGCGCACGCCGCCATCTTGGCCTCTACCGCACCAGCGGCCAACTCGCGGGCCTTCTCCTCGCTGTCCGTCGTCGTGATCACGGTGAGGTGCTGATGATCTGCCATGGTCCCTCCCGGTTCGAACCCGGTTCGAATCCCTCGCCGGGACCGTATCGGGGTTCACGACCGGCACGCGATCGCGGCGGGGTACCTCCTGGATCCGCGGCCAGCGTATCCGGGTCACGCTTGCCGAATTCGAGAAGACCAGAGAACGTCCGGGTATCGGCGCGCGATACGGCGAAGCTGTGGAAACGCGGTGTGCCGGCCTGGGGAGGCGACAGTGATGGGTAGGCGCGATTACGAGGACGACCCGGCGGCCCCGGCCGCGAACAGCCTGGTCCCGGCGGCTTCCGCCGTGGTCGTTGACGATGCCGGACGCATTCTGCTCCAGCGCCGCCGCGACAACGGCATGTGGGCCCTGCCGGGCGGCACCATGCACATCGGGGAGTCCTTGCCGGACTGCGCCGTACGGGAGACCCGCGAAGAGACCGGGCTGGACGTCGAAATCACCGGCATCGTCGGCACGTCCTCGCCATGTCTTCGCCTACGACGACGGCGAGGTGCGCCAGGAGTTCTCGATCTGCTTCCTGGCGCGTCCCGTGGCGGGGGACCTCGCGGTGTCCGGGGAATCCACGGACGTCCGCTGGTTCACGCCGGAGGAGACCGATGGGCTTCCGATGGTCCCCGGTATTCGCAAGCGGGTGGCCGATTGGCGATCCGGCGCGATGCCCGCGATTCGATAGCGCCGTACGCGCCGCATTCTGGAGAGGAACGATGAGGTGAGCGCAGGAGACGCTGAGTGCGGGCGAGAGATGCGGATGGCGTTCGCTGAGAAGCTTTTCGGTAGTGGGGAGCTCGATGCGGAATGGCGGAAGGCTGTGGAGGTCGTTCCGCGGCATCTGCTGGTGCCGTTCTTCTACCGGCAGGACGGTGCGGTGGAATGGCGTCGGGTGAGGGCGGAGGATCCGGGATTTCTGGCGGCGGTTTATTCGGATACCGCGCTCACCACGCAGGTCATCGACGGCGTGCCGACGTCGTCCTCGTCGCAGCCATCGCTGATGCTTCAGATGCTCGGCGCGTTGGATGTGCGGGACGGAGACCGGGTGTTGGAGATTGCCACCGGGACGGGATACAACGCGGCGCTGCTGAGTGAACGCCTGGGCAGCGACCAGGTATGCACGGTGGAAGTGGATCGGGAATTGGCCCGTGTCGCGCGGGCGCGTCTCGGCGAATGCGGTTACGAACCGGTGGTCTTGGCCGGTGACGGCCGGCAGGGGCTCGCCGACCGGGCCCCGTACGACCGGCTGATCGCCACCTGCGGTTTCACATCGGTGCCGCCCGCGTGGATCGCCCAGGTGCGGTCTGGGGGAATCATCGTGTGCCCGCTGGGCGTGGGAAATGCCCGGTTGGTTGTGGGCGGCGACGGGCGGGCGGAGGGGCGGTTTCTGCCCGGTGGATCGTTCTTCATGGGGGTCCGCTCGGAAGGGGGCAATGCCCGGATTCCGTATCCGGGGGATCCGGAGGAGGCCGTTTCGCGGGAAACGCCGCTGGCTTGTCTGGACGGCGAGGGGGATGGCCTGCAATTCGTGCTGTCGCTGGTGCTGCCGGACAGCGCGTGGGCGCATGAGGTCGATGCGGACGGTGCGCGGACCGGGTGCCGGCTGTGGGCACGGGACGGGTCGTGGGCGCACGTCCAGGGCGGCGAGGTCCGCCAGGCCGGGCCGCGCCGACTGTGGGACGTGGTGGAGCGGGCCAACGAGTGGTGGGAAGGCCAAGGGCACCCGGAACGGGAGCGGTTCGGCGTGACGGCGACGGAATTCCGTACCGGCTGGTGGCTGGATTCGCCGGGGAATGCGGTGCCGGATATGGGGGCGTGAAGGGGAGCCGCGAGTGCGGTGTGCGCACGGGAAAGGGGACGGCGGATGGCCGCCGTCCCCTTTGTGCGCGTGTCTACGGGCGAAGGCGCTTCAGGTCAGTCGCCGGGGAAGCCGCCGGGGCGACAGTTGAAGCCTTCGACGTGCCGGGGGAGGTTGGCGATGCCGGAATACGGGCGCTCCACCTGGCAGTGCACGGTCATGCCCCGGCTGTCGTGGATGCGGAACTCGCCGAAGATGGGGCCGCGTTCGGGGGCGCCGCCGAACGCCTGGCAGTTGAAGCCCTCGACGCGGGGCAGTTCCTGGAACTGCACGAACTGGCAGCGGTAGCCCTGCCCCTGCGGTTCCGGGTCGGCGGCCGTCGCGGTCGCCGGGAGCATCCCGGCCAGTGCGAGCGCCCCCGCCGCGGCCGCCGCCAGGCGACCCGCCGCGCTCCAGCCCTTGCGTGCCTTCATGTCAGTCCTCCAGGTGTGGTGGTCGGAACCGGTTCGTGCTGCCGGAGCGCAACGGTGATGGTCGGTGGTGCTGTCGGTACGTCCCCCCGCGGGGCCATACGGTTCAACCACGCGTCGTTGTACCGGAGTTGGGCTCCGGAGCCGTGTCCGGGCCGCTCGGTGAGCGGGCGGGGACGCGGCCAGGGAGAGTGGACCAACCGTGCGCGGGGCCTGGCCAGGGCTCCGGCCCGGTGTCACCCGCCCGGGGAGGCCACACCACCCCCGGCGGTGAAGCCGATGGCCCGGCCTCGTACCGCTCCTGGGTGTGTGCTCCGGCGCCCGCCGCCGGGTGGTGCGGCGGGCCGGTGCGCGGGAGCCGACCCGGGCGCGTCGGTGCGCGGATCTTCCGCGGCCGGGCCGCATACGCTCTGTGGCATGGACACATCCCTTTCCTTTACCGCGCTGTCGGTTTTCGTCCTCGCCCTGGCCCTGCTGGCCTCCTCGCTCGACCGCCGTACGAAGCCGCTGGAGCGGCGGATGGCGCGGCTGGAGAAGAAGGTGGACCTGCTGATGGCGCACCTCGGGGTGGAGGAGGCGGCGGACCCGCGGCTGGCGGAGGTGGACGACCTGCTGGCCAAGGGGAAGAAGATCCAGGCGATCAAGGTCTACCGGGAGGCGACCGGTGCGG
>NZ_LLZI01000009.1 GCF_001509485.1 Streptomyces sp. NRRL F-4489 | reverse complement strand
CCCTACGGCACCACCCCCACACCCCCCGCACCCCGTTCCGTTCCGTCTCCGTCTTCCGGACTAGGACCGAAGTGGATGTTGGATGCACCGATATCCCGATGCGGCAGGTGAGTGTGCGATGCGAGCATGGACCGCATGCCCCCGATAGCCACCTCCTCCACGCTGTCCGCGACCGCGCGCCGGACGCCCGCACCGGCCTGGCTGGTGATGCTGCTGGTCTGCGCCGGTCAGTTCCTGGTCGTCCTGGACGTCTCCGTGGTGAACGTGGCGCTGCCCGCGATGCGCTCCGGACTGCACCTGTCCGAGCTCGGCCTCCAGTGGATCGTCAACGCGTATGTGATCACGTTCGCCGGCTTCATGCTGCTCGGCGGCCGGGCCGCGGACCTCTTCGGCCGGAAGCGGATCTTCGTCGTGGGCCTGGCGCTGTTCACCGTCGCGAGCCTGGCCGGCGGACTCGCCCAGCAGCCGTGGCAGCTGATCGCCGCCCGCACCGTCCAGGGCGTGGGCGCCGCGGTGCTCTCCCCGGCCACCCTGACCATCCTGACCACGTCGTTCCCGACCGGCCCGGCCCGGACGCGGGCCATCGCCACGTGGACGGCGGTCGGCGCGGGCGGCGGAGCGGTGGGCGGCCTGGTCGGCGGGGTGCTCACCGAATTCCTGTCCTGGCGGTGGGTGCTGCTGATCAATGTGCCGGTCGGCGCGCTGGTGCTGGCCGGCGCGGCCCGCTGGCTCAGCGAGAGCCGGCAGGGCGCCGCGCGCCGGCTGGACGTCCCCGGCGCGCTGCTGGTGACCGGCGGGCTGGGCCTCGTCGCGTACGGCATCGTGCAGACCGAGACGCACGGCTGGCTGTCGGCGGCGGCGCTGCTGCCGCTGGCCGCCGGGCTCCTGGTGGTGGCCGGCTTCATCGCCGTCGAGGCGCGGACCAGGGCGCCGCTGATGCCGCTCGGACTGTTCCGGCTGCGGTCGGTCTCCTCGGCGAACGCGGCGATGGTGCTGGCCGGCGCCGCGATGTTCTCGATGTGGTACTTCCTCTCCCTCTATATGCAGAACGTGCTCTCCTACACGCCGCTGCAGGCCGGGCTGTCCTTCCTCCCGCACTCGCTGTGCATCGTGCTCGGCTCGAAGGCCGCGCCCCGGCTGATGCACCGCCTGGGCGCCAAGCCGCTGGCGGTCGGCGGCGCGGTGATCTCCCTGGCCGGGATGGCGTGGCAGTCCACGCTGACCGCCGACGGGACGTATCTCGGAACGCTCCTGGGGCCGGGCATCCTGATGGCGCTGGGCGCCGGACTGACCGCGACGCCGGTCGCCGCCATCGCCACCTCCGGCGCCGACCCGGCCGACCAGGGACTGGTCTCCGGGCTGATCAACACCTCGCGCCAGATGGGCGGGGCGCTCGGCCTGTCGGTGCTCTCCACCGTCGCCGCCGCCCGGGTCGCCGGGGGCGGAGGCCACGGCCGGGTGGCGCTGGCCGCCGGGTACGGGACGGCCTTTCTGGTCGGGGCGATGGTGCTGGTCAGCAGCATCGTGCTGATGCTCGTCGCGCTGCCGCGCCGACGCGCCGGGGCCGGGCAGGGCTGAGCGGTGCGGGG
The DNA here is from genome assembly GCF_001509485.1 of Streptomyces sp. NRRL F-4489. Classification (GTDB taxonomy): domain Bacteria; phylum Actinomycetota; class Actinomycetes; order Streptomycetales; family Streptomycetaceae; genus Streptomyces. Next base: position 17,459 of record NZ_LLZI01000009.1, on the reverse strand, counting down.
CGGCGGGCGGCACCCCCGTGTCCGCCCGCCGCCCCGCGCCCGTCCCGCTACAGCCAGCCGTTGCGGCGGGCCGCGCGGACGGCTTCCATGCGGTTGCGGGTGCCGGTCTTGCCGATGGCGGCCGAGAGGTAGTTGCGGACGGTGGCCTGGGAGAGGCTGAGCCGGGCGGCGATGTCGGCGACCGTCGCGCCGTCCACGGCGGCGGTGAGCACGTCCCGTTCGCGCGGGGTCAGCGGATTCGGCCCGGCGCTCAGCGCCGCGGCGGCCAGCCCGGGGTCGATCACCCGCTCCCCGGCCAGCACCCGCCGGATCGCCGCCGCCAGATCCTCCACCGGGCCGTCCTTGACCAGGAAGCCGGACGCCCCGGCCTCCATGGCGCGCCGCAGATAGCCCGGCCGCCCGAACGTCGTCACGATCAGCACCTTGCACTCCGGCAGCTGCTCGCGCAGGTCCGCTGCGGCGTCCAGCCCGCTGCGGCCGGGGAGTTCGATGTCCAGCAGCGCGACGTCGGGGCGGGTCTCCAGGGCGGCGGCGACGATCCGGTCCCCGGCCGGGACCTGCGCCACCACCTCCATGTCCGCCTCCAGGTCGAGCAGCAGGGCCAGCGCGCCCATCATCATCCGCTGGTCCTCGGCCAGCAGCAGCCTGATCACCGGGCCCCTTCCTCCGCTTCCACCGCGTCCGCCAGTTCGCCCGCGCCCACCGGGAGTTCGGCGGTGACGCGGAAGCCGCGCCGGCCGCCGGGGCCGTGGCGCAGCGTGCCGCCTGCCGCGGCCAGCCGCTCGGTCAGCCCCGTCAGGCCCGTACCGCCGACCGGGCCGATGGCCGTGCCGGGCGGCGCGGCGGCACCGCCCGCGCGGGCCGCACCGGAGCTTACGGGACCCCGGCCGTCGTCGGTGATCGTCAGCCGCGCCCGGTCGCCGTCGGCCCGGACCTCGATCTCGCAGCGGGTGGCGCCGCTGTGCCGGACGGTGTTGGTGACGCCCTCGCGCACCACCCAGCCCAGCAGCGCCTCGGCCTGCGGCGGCAGCGGCGGCCCGGACCGGCGCACCACCGGCTCGATACCGGCCCCGTCCAGCGCCGAACGCGCCCGGTCCAGCTCGGTCGCCAGACTGCCCTCGCGGTAGCCGCTGACCGCCTCGCGTATCTCCGTCAGCGCCTGCCGGCCGACCGCCTCGATGTCGGCGGCCTGCCCCAGCGCCGCGTCCAGGTCGCGCGGCGCCAGCCGGCGGACCGCCTCGGCCTTGACCACCACCACGGACAGCGTGTGGCCGAGCAGGTCGTGCAGATCGCGGGAGAACCGCAGACGCTCCTGCTCCACGGCGCTGCGGGCCAGCTCCTGCCGGGTGGCGCGGAGTTCGTGGATGGTGTCGAAGAGGCTGAGGACGGTGGCCGTGACCATACCGGACAGGAACGTGCCGTAGCCGATGCCGAACGAGCCCCACGGGCCGTCGCCGTGCCAGCCGGAGAGCACCCCGGCCCCGCCGCTGAGCGCGATCAGCCAGACACCGAGCCGTTTGCCGCGCAGCGCCCGTACCGTGCCGGACGCCAGCGACAGCAGGGGGAAGAACACGAACCACTCACCGCCGAAGCCGAGCGCCCCGGCCAGGGTGACGGCGGTCAGCGCGGCGAGCCCGTACAGCGGGACGCGGGTGTCGCGCAGCCGGGGGCTGAAGGCGGTGAACACCACGGTGACGTACAGGGCGGTGAAGGCCACGAGGTGCGCGCCGGCCAGCCAGGTGTTGCCGGCCTTGCCCTGGAGGGTATGGGAGAACGCGCCGGTCCCCATGAGCAGCCAGGGCAGGAAGGTGTAGCGGTTGGGGCCCTTCCCCACCCGCTCGGCGGCCTCCGCGCCCCCGCACCGCCCGTTCGCCGCGCCGCCGGGCGCCGGGCCCCGCTTGTACCGCCATGCCATCCGCATCCCGCCGTTCACCGTGCTCTGCCGTTCCGTTGCGCCGACCGCGCCGACCGCGCCGACCGCGCCGACCGCGCCGACCGCCCCGGCCGTGTGCCGTTCCGTTTCGCCGGCCGGGCCGGTCGCCGCCGCTGGGTGCATCGTGCCTCACACCGTCCGCGCGGCCCGCCGGTAGGCGTACGCCGCGTAACCGCCGAAGACTGCCAGCCAGCCGGCCAGCACCGCCACCGTGGCCGGCGCCGGCGCCCCGCCGTGGGTGACGCTCAGGCCCAGCTCGGCGAAGCGGTTGGCGGGCGTCCAGGAGGAGACCGCGCGCAGCCAGCCGGGGAACGCGGCGACCGGGAACCACAGGCCGCCTATGACGGAGAGCAGCAGCATGCAGCCGGTGTTGGCCAGTCCGGTGGCTTGCGAGGAGAGGCGGTAGCCGTTGCCCAGGCCGAGCAGGGTGAACGGGGCGGTGCCCAGCCACAGCAGCGCGACCAGCGCGGCCCACTGCCAGGCGGCCAGCCGGACGCCGTTGACCACCGCGCCGGCCGCGAGGACGGCTCCGATGGCCGGCAGGACCGTCACCGCGCTGGTCAGCACCCGGCCGGCGATCACCTGGCCGGGGCTGAGCGGGATGATCCGCAGCTGCCGCAGCCAGCCCAGGCTCTTGTCCTCGGCGACGCCGTTGCCGGACCCGAGCGCCGCGCCCAGCGCGCCGTACGCGGCCAGGCCGACCATGGCGGAGACCTTCCACTCCGCCGCGTCCGGGCCGGCGCCGAGGCGGGTGAACAGGAGGTACATCAGCACCGGCATCCCGATACCGAAGATCAGATAGCTCTTGTCGCGCAGCGCGCGGCGGATTTCCAGACGGGCGTAGCCGAACATCACACGGTCTCCTTCACGGCCGGGGCGCCGGGGTGGACGGAGCCGGAGTCGGGGGCGGACGCGGGGGTCGTCAGGGCGAGGAAGGCGTCCTCCAACCCGGCGGGGGCGACCTGGAGGCCGCGGATCAGATCGAGGCGGGCCAGGGCGCGGACGGTGGCGTCGGAGTCGGCGGTGCGCAGCAGGGCGCGGTCGCCGCGGATCTCCACCGCGCTCACCCCGGGCAGCCCGGCGAGCGGTTCGGTGGGCGCGCCGGCGAGGTCCAGGGAGACCAGGGCGCCGCCGGCCCGCCGCCGCAGCTCCGCGCCGCTGCCGTCGGCGGCCACCCGGCCGCGGTCGATGACCACGATGCGGTCGGCGAACTCGTCCGCCTCGGTGAGGTAGTGGGTGGAGAACAGGACGGTGTTGCCGCGGCGGGCGTAGCCGCGCACCGCGTCCCAGAAGGCGCGGCGGGCCTCGACGTCCAGCGCGGCCGTGGGCTCGTCCAGCACCAGCAGCTCGGGGTTGCCGGCCAGCGCGACCGCGAAGCGGACCCGCTGCGCCTGGCCGCCGGAGAGCCGGTCGATCCGCCGCCCGCCCAGCTCGCCGAGCCCGGCCAGCTCCAGCGCCTCGCCGACCGCCATCGGGCGGGGGTAGGCGGCGGCCACGAAGCCGACCAGTTCGCGGACGGTGACCCGGGGCACGGGCCGGCCGTCCTGGAGCATCGCGCCGACCCGGCCGGCCCGCACCGCGGCCTCCGGCGGGCCGCCGAACAGCCGCACCGCCCCGTCCGTGGGCGGCAGCAGGCCCAGCAGCAGGGAGAGGGTGGTGGACTTGCCCGCGCCGTTCCGCCCCAGGAGGGCGACGGTCTCGCCGGGGGCGATACGGAGCGTCAGCCCGTCCACCGCCCGCACCGCGCCGTAACTCCGGGTGACGCCGCGGAACTCCACCGCGGCGCCCGCGCGCCCCGCCTCCGGCGCTCTCGACGGTGCCCGCACCGTCCCCGTCCCCGCCGTGCCTGCCATGACGACCTCCCCGTTGGGCCGGCGGCGTCCGCCGGATCCGTGCGCCGCGCCGGCCGGTCCGCCGCGACAGTGCAAACGTTACGGAGCGTGGCCGCCGCGCGGCAGAGACGCTTGTGAGCCGTTTTCCATGACAAATGTCATGTTCGGCGGGGCGGGGGAGTGGAAGGGGAGCGGCGGCCACGCGGGCGGTAACCGGGAGCGAGGCCCGGCCCGCAGTTTCTGACGTACCGTCAGGGGTCTTCCGGGTGCGGCGCGCATCGGCTATACATGACTCCCATCGGCTAGAACGCGTTCTAGAAGTGCGCGGCCGGACGCCGGCCGCGCGACGCGCCCCGCCGACCCGATACGACCCCGGCGCGGCCGACGGTGCGGACGGCCGGGCCGGGGTCTCACACCGTGGTGAAGGAGCCAGCAGCCCCATGCCCATCGACGCCGCCAAGGCCACCTCCGCCGAGCCGCGGACCACCGAACTCGCCTGGGACCACAAGGACGTCCAGCTCTACCACCTCGGTATCGGGGCCGGCGCCCCCACCCCGGAGGCACCGCACGCCGCCACCGACCCGGACGAACTCCGCTACACCCTGGAGAGCGCGCTGCACGTCCTGCCCAGCTTCGCCACCGTCGCCGGCGGCGGCATGGCGCTGGCCGGCGGCCTCTCCGCCCCCGGGATCGACGTGGACCTCGCCGCCGTCCTGCACGGCGGGCAGACCGTCACCGTGCACCGGCCCCTCCCGGTGCGCGGCCGCGCCACCCAGACCTCCACCGTCCCCGCCGTCTACGACAAGGGAAAGGCGGCCGTCATCGTGCTGCGCTCCGAAGTCGCCGACGACGAGGGCCCGTTGTGGACCTGCGACACCCAGATCTTCGTCCGCGGCGAGGGCGGCTTCGGCGGCGAACGCGGCCCCTCGGTCCGCGGCGACCTCCCGGACCGCGCCCCCGACCTGACCACCGAACGCCGCATCCGCCCGGACCAGGCGCTGCTCTACCGGCTCTCCGGCGACTGGAACCCGCTGCACGCCGACCCGGAGTTCGCCAAGCTCGCCGGCTTCGACCGGCCGATCCTGCACGGGCTGTGCTCCTACGGGGTGGCGCTCAAGGCGGCGGTGGACACCGCGCTCGGCGGGGACGTGGCGCGGGTGCGGGAGTTCACGGCGCGGTTCGCCGGGGTGGTGTTCCCGGGGGAGACGCTGCGGATCCGGATCTGGCGGGACGAGCCGGCGGGGGAGAACGGCCAGGAGCCGGCCGGGGCGGGCGGCGGCCGGCTGGTGCTCTCCGTCACCGCCGCCGACCGGGACGACGCGCCGGTACTGGCGGACACCAGCGTGACGTACCGGTAGCGCGGCGGCGGCCCGCGCTCCCCATGGCCCCACCCCACGCCGCCACCGAGAACCACCGCACCACCCCACACCACCCCGCACCGCCATGCGTTCCCTTGTGCCGCCGAATCCGCGAAAAGGAGCCGTAGCCATGCGCGCAGCCGTACAGCACGAGACGGGACGGGACACGCTGGAGGTGCTCGACGACGTCGAGGCGGTCGGGTTCGGGCCCGGCCGGGTCCGGATCCGCATCCGGGCCACCGGGCTGTGCCACTCCGACCTCTCCGCGATGAGCGGGGTCCTGCCGCAGCCCGCGCCGTTCGTCCCCGGGCACGAGGGCGCCGGGGAGATCCTCGACGTCGGCGACGGGGTCACCGGCCTCTCCCCGGGCGACCGGGTGCTGATGTGCTGGCTGCCCGCCTGCGGCAGCTGCCCGTCCTGCAAGCGCGGCCAGACCCACCTGTGCCTGGCCGGGTTCATGAACGCCGGTACGCCCAACTTCCAGCGCCCCGGCGGCGATGTCTTCGGCTTCGCCGGGACCGGCACCTTCGCCGAGGAGGTCGTGGTCGCCGCCAACTGCGCCGTCCCGATCCCCGACGACGTGCCCTACGAGATCGCCGCGCTGATCGGCTGCGGCGTCACCACCGGGCTCGGCGCCGCTCTGAACACCGCCAGGGTCGAGGCCGCGTCCTCGGTGGCGGTGATCGGCTGCGGCGGCGTCGGCATCTCCGTCATCCAGGGGGCGCGGGCCTGCGGCGCGGCCCAGATCGTCGCCGTCGACCCGGTGGCGGCCCGCCGCGAGGCCGCCCTCCGCTTCGGCGCCACCGAGGCCGTCGCCCCGGAGGAACTCGCCGACGCCAAGGCCCGGATCACCGGGGGCGAGGGCTTCGACTACGTCTTCGAGGTCGTCGGCAAGTCAGCCACCGCCCGCACCGCCTACGAGACCACCCGGCGCGGCGGCACGCTCTGCGTGGTCGGCGCGGGCGCGATGGACGACACCTTCCAGGTCAACATGTTCGAGCTGTTCTTCGACGAGAAGCGGATCCTGCCGTCGCTCTACGGGGGCGCGGACGTGCTGCGCTCCTACGAGCGGGCGATCGCCCTGTGGCGGGCCGGCCGGATCGACCTCGAAGGGCTGATCACCCACCGGGTCCGGCTCGACGGCATCAACGACGCGCTGGACCAGATGCGTTCGGGCACCGCCCTGCGCACCTGCATCGAGATCTGACGCCCGCCCCGGGGAGAACGCCACGCCACCGCACCCCAGGGGACAGCACCCCCACGGGTCAGCACCAGGAGAGGACACGCATGGCACAGCCACTGGAGGGCCTGACCGCGATCGTCACCGGTGCCGGACGCGGTCTGGGCCGCGCCGAGGCCCTGGAACTCGCCCGCCTCGGCGCCCGGGTCGTCGTCAACGACTTCGGTCAGACCGGACGGGACGGGTCCGGTACGGCCTCGTCCGCGCCCGCCGAGGAGACCGCCGAGGCGATCCGCGCGGCCGGCGGCCGGGCCACCGTCCACACCGGCGACGTCGCCGACCACCAACAGGCCGGAGAGCTTGTCCAGTTGGCCATCGATACGTACGGCCGGCTGGACATCCTGGTCAACAACGCGGGAATCCTGCGGGACCGGATGGTGTTCTCCATGACGGAGGACGAGTGGGACTCGGTCATCCGGGTCCACCTCAAAGGCCATTTCAACACCACGCACTTCGCGTCGGCCCACTGGCGGGACCGCGCCAAGGAGACCGGCGCCCCGGTGCACGGCCGGATCGTCAACACCTCCTCCGAGGCGTTCCTGGCCGGTTCGGCGGGCCAGCCCAACTACGCCGCGGCCAAGGGCGGCATCGTCGGCCTGACGACGTCCACCGCGCTGGCGCTCGGCAAGTACGGCGTGACCGCCAACGCCATCTGCCCGCGCGCCCGCACCCGCATGACCGAGGACGTCTTCGCCGGCTTCGCTGCCCCCGGGGACGGCCGGCCCGACCCGCTCGCGCCCGAGCACGTCGCCCCGCTGGTCGGCTACCTCGCCTCACCGGCCGCCGCCCGGATCACCGGCCAGCTGCTCGTCGTCCACGGCGGCATGGTGGCGATCGCCGAACGGCCCCGTATAGGCGCCCAGTTCGACACCGCCAAGGACTTCTTCACCTACGAGGAGCTGGACGGCCTGCTCACTCCGTACTACGCCGCCCGCCCGGCCGGGGAGACCTTCGCGGCGCCCGAGGTGCTGGGGCTCAAGCACGGCTGACGCCCCCGGGGCGCGCGGCCGCCCGGACGCGCGAACGGCCGCGGCCGCCGCCCGCATACGCGAGGCGGCGGCCGCGGCCGTTGCCCTCCCGGGCCGCGCTCAGGCGGTCCGGGCCTGCTGGTCCCTGCGGTGCCGCCCGTGCGCCGCTTCCTGCGTCTGCTCGGCGGCGGCGGCCGGACCGCGGTGCCTGCCGGAGCCTGCGGCCTCGGCCTGGGCGGCTGCCGCCTGGGGGCGCGCCTGGGTCGTGTCGGTTCGGGCTTCGGACATGGAAAGAGTCACTCCGTCGGATCGCTTGCAGCTGTACGCGTCGGGACCTCCCCGGCTCCCGCCGGGGCATGGCCCGTGCGGTGCCGTCGTGGCCGGGTCAACCGGCTGCACAGCCCCCGCCCGGAATTCTAACGGGGTGGTTTTCCGCGCTCCACCGCGCCTACCGGGCCGCGAGCGGCGCCTGTTGCAGGGGCACCGGCCTGCACAAACGGGGATGCGCGGGGGAGCCGAACGGTTCCGCGCCGGGGGAATTCGGTGGTGCGGAGGGGACGGATGGGGCGGCGTTTTCGCCCGCTTCCGGGACAATTCCCGCGCCAGGAGCGTGAGTTGCACGGCCGATCCCTGGGGCGTGCGCCGAGCCGTCCACCGGGCCTGCCCCCGTAGCCGCACCCGCCCCCGGTCCCGTACCGGAAGCCGCCCCCGGACCCCCCCCCTCCGCCACCGCCCCCAGCGGTATGGCCATCCGCGCCACCCCGCACGGCACCGCCGCCGTCGCGTACGGCAGCAGCAGCTCCCCCTCCGGCGTCCACCGGCCGCTGCCCGCCAGCCAGCCGTCCGGGGCCGGGAACTGCGCGAGCCGCCGGTCCGCCGGCCGCCACACGCCCAGCCGCGTCCCGCCCGGCCCCTCCAGCCGGAACGCCACCGCGCAGTGCTCCGCCGGCCGCCCCCGCCCCGGCTGGACCGCGAACGGCACCACCGCCATATCGGGCGCGCGCAGGGACTCCGGGAAGCGCACCGGCCGCGCGCTCCCCAGGACGCCCCAGCCCAGCCGGTCGTGGCCGGGCGCGTTCGAGCGGACGAGCAGCAGTCCGCTGTCCGGATCGGCGAGCAGCAGCCGGTCCTCGCTGTCCTCGGTGATCTGGAGCAGGGGGCTGATCTCGCCGCCGCGCGCCAGATCGACCAGCACCGTCTTGGTGCGGCCGCCCAGCTCCCGGTCCAGCGCCAGCAGCCGCCCGCCGTGGTCCAGCCAGACGCCGCCGGCGCACCGGCCCGGCACCACCGCGACCCGCTCGGGCCCGTTGGTGCCGCCGTGCACCAGCCACAGCCCGGTGGCCTCCGGGCCGGCGGGCGCCAGCGCGTAGGCCAGCAGCCCGCCCGGGGCGGGCGGCAGCAGCGTCAGCGCGTCCGCCACCACCGCGCCCAGCAGCTCCTCCCGGGTGCCGGGCCCGGTGGGGGAGAGCAGGGAGACGGTGAAGCGGTCGGCGACCCGGCGGACCAGCACCACGCGGCCGTCCGCGAGCGGCAGCACCCCGCTGTCCGGCTCCTCGGGCTGGCAGCCGGCCAGCGGGACCGCGTACGGCTCCGGGCCGCCGATCGTCCAGCGCTCCGGATACCAGCTCCCGGCGGCGTCGCCGTGCCGGGTGAGCCGGGCGGCGTACGAGCCGTCGGCGGCCAGCGTCAGCGCCGCGGGGTGCGGGCCGTGCGCGGCCGCGGTGTGCTCACCGGCACGGTGATCGGCACAGATCGTCATCGGGTGCCACCTCCAGTGACGGAACGTTAGTTTTCGCACTTCCGGCCGATCAACGGCAGTTGCGGGTCTTCACGCATAAGGGTGGCGGTTGTCCGGTTCGCCGGTCGGGGGAGGGGTGGGTGTGCTGGGCGATTCAAGGATGCGTAAAGTTAGGGTGACCTAAGTTGCTGGCGGGCCGGGGTGCTCCCCGTACCGCCGCGCCGTTCCGCGTGCCGTCCGCCGGCGCCCGTACGACTGGAGTGACCGATGCCCCTTCGCCTCCGCGGCGCCGCCGCGGCCCTGGCCCTCGCCGCCGCCGGCGCCCTCGCGCTCACCGACTGCGGCTCCTCCGGTGCGGACGGCGGCGGCGACCGCGGCGCGGGCTCGAAGTCCGTCGCCCAGGGCGGCAAGGACTTCGGCACGGCCGCCGACGAGACCGCGAAGATGGGCACCGGCGCCGCGCCGGGGCAGTTCCCGCGCACCGTCCGGCACGCGATGGGCACCACCACCCTCAAGTCCGCCCCCAGGCGCGTGGTCGTCCTCGACGTCGGTGAACTGGACAACGTCGTCTCGCTCGGCATCAAGCCGGTCGGCTACGCGCCCACCGAGGGCGACGCCGCGCTCCCGGACTACCTCGCCGCCAAGGCCGGCCACCCCAAGAGCGTCGGCACGATCAACGGGCTCAACCTGGAGGCCGTCAACGCCCTCAAGCCCGACCTCATCCTGGGCAGCAAGCTGCGCGCCGAGAAGCAGTACCGCCAGCTCAGCCAGATCGCCCCGACCGTCTTCTCGATCCGCCCCGGCTTCACCTGGAAGCAGAACTACCTGCTCAACGCCGCCGCGCTGGACAAGACCGCGGAGGCCAAGAGCGCACTGGCCGCCTACGAGGCCAAGGCCAAGAAGCTCGGCGACGACATCGGCCCGAAGAAGCCGACGGTGACGATGCTGCGCTACATGCCGCAGTTCACCCGCCTCTACGCCCAGCGCTCGTTCATCGGCACCCTCCTCAAGGACGTCGGCCTGCCGCGCCCGCACAACCAGCAGGCCGACGACCTCGCCGTCGAGGTCAGCCCGGAGAACATCGGCCAGGCCGACGCCGACTGGATCTTCACCGGCGTCTACGGCGACCCGAAGTCCACCAAGCGCGACACCGCCGAGCAGAACCCGCTCTGGAAGAACCTCAAGGCCGTCAAGGCCGGCCACGCCAAGAACGTCGACGACGAGACCTGGTACCTCGGCCTCGGCGTCACCGCGGCCGACAAGGTCCTGGACGATCTGCGCGGCTTCCTCGTCCCGTAACGGGAGAGGCGGCAGCCCCCGGGCCCCGGTGGCGACCGCGGCCCGGCACGCGGGTGCGGCGGAGGGGTAACCTTCCCCCGTGCCCGCACTGTCTGAAGTCCTCGCCGCGCTCGACGTCCTCTGGCCCCCCGAGCGGGCCGAAGGATGGGACGCCGTCGGCACCGTCTGCGGCGACCCCGGGGCCGAGGTCAGCCGGGTGCTGTTCGCCGTCGACCCGGTCCAGGAGACCGTTGACGAGGCGGTCCGGCTCGGCGCCGACCTCCTCGTCACCCACCACCCGCTCTATCTGCGCGGGACGACCACGGTCGCGGCGTCCACCTTCAAGGGCAAGGTGGTGCACACCCTCATCAAGCACGACATCGCCCTGCATGTCGCGCACACCAACGCCGACACCGCCGACCCCGGCGTCTCCGACGCCCTGGCCGGCGCCCTGGACCTGCGGGTCCTGCGGCCCCTGGTGCCGGACCCGACCGATCCGGCCGGCCGCCGCGGCCTGGGCCGGATCTGCGAACTCCCGCACCCGATGACGCTCGCCGAGCTCACCGCGTACGCCGCCGCCCGCCTGCCCGCCACCGCGCAGGGCGTCCGGGCGGCCGGCGACCCGGACCGCGAGATCCGCACCCTGGCGGTCTCCGGCGGCTCCGGCGACAGCCTCTTCGACGACGTACGGGCGGCCGGTGTGGACGCGTTCCTCACCGCCGACCTGCGTCACCACCCGGCCTCCGAGGCCGTCCAGCACAGCCCGCTGGCGCTGCTGGACGCGGCCCACTGGGCCACCGAATGGCCGTGGTGCGAGCAGGCCGCGGCCCAGCTCGACGCGGTCTCCGACCGGCACGGCTGGGGACTGCGCACGCACGTCTCCCGTACGGTCACCGACCCCTGGACCGCCCACGCGGCGTCCGCCCCGCCCACCCCCGACACCACGAACACCACAGGAGCCCCCCGCTGAACGCCGCGCCCGCCGACCAGATCCGCCTCCTGGACGTCCAGAACCTCGACGTCCGGCTCACCCAGCTCGCGCACCGCCGCAACAACCTCCCCGAGCTGGACGAGCTGCAGACCCTGGAGGCCGACCTCACCCAGCAGCGCGATCTGCTCGTCGCCGCCCAGACCGAGGAGAGCGACACCAGCCGCGAGCAGACCAAGGCGGAGCAGGACGTCGACCAGGTCCGCCAGCGCGCCGCCCGCGACCAGAAGCGCCTGGACTCCGGCGCCGTCAGCTCCCCCAAGGACCTGGAGAACCTCCAGCGCGAACTGGCCTCGCTGGCCAAGCGCCAGGCCGACCTCGAGGACGTCGTCCTGGAGGTCATGGAGCGCCGCGAGGCCGCCCAGGAGCGGGTCCGCGAGCTGACCGAGCGGGTCGCGGCCATCCAGGCCAAGGCCGATGACGCCGCCGCCCGCCGGGACGCCGCCTTCGCCGAGATCGACGCCGAGGCCGCCACGGTCACCAAGGAGCGCGACCTGACCGTCGCCGACCTCCCCGAGGCCCTCGTCACGCTCTACGACCGGATCCGCGCCAAGTCGGGCGGGGTCGGCGCCGCCCGCCTCTACCAGCGCCGCTGCGAGGGCTGCCGCCTGGAGCTGAACATCACCGAGGTCAACGACGTCCGGGCGGCCGCCGCCGACGCCGTCGTCCGCTGCGAGAACTGCGGCCGGATCCTGGTCCGCACGCCCGACTCGGGGCTGTAGGCCATGGCGCGTGAGCTGATCGTCGAGGCCGACGGCGGCTCCCGGGGCAATCCGGGGCCGGCCGGCTACGGCGCGGTGGTGCTCGACCCGGTCAGCGGCGAGGCGCTGGCCGAGGCCGCCGAGTACATCGGCAAGGCCACCAACAACGTCGCCGAGTACAAGGGCCTGGTGGCCGGGCTGCGCGCCGCGCACGCCCTGGACCCGGAGGCGGTCGTCCGGGTGCGGATGGACTCCAAGCTCGTCGTGGAGCAGATGTCCGGCCGCTGGCAGATCAAGCACCCGGACATGAAGCCGCTGGCCGCCGAGGCCCGCGCGGTCTTCCCGGCCGGCCAGGTCTCGTACGAGTGGATCCCCCGCTCCCGGAACAAGCACGCCGACCGGCTCGCCAACGAGGCCATGGACGCCGGCAAGAACGGCAAGCAGTGGGAGCCGCGGGACTCCCGGGCGGCGCTGGCCGCACCGGCCGCCGGGGCCACCGCGGCGCCCGCCCGCAGCGCCGCGGCCCGGGCCGCCGACGCCGCCGCCGAGGCCGCGGAGGAGGCACCCGCCGAGACCGTGTCCGCCGCGCCGCCGGCCGGCTGGGGCGCGCCCGACCTCGGCACCCCGGCGACGTTCGTCCTGCTCCGGCACGGCGAGACCGCGCTCACTCCGGAGAAGCGGTTCTCCGGCAGCGGCGGCACCGACCCGGCGCTCTCCCCGGTCGGCCGCCGCCAGGCCGAGGCGACCGCCGCCGCGCTCGCCGCGCGCGGCACCGTCCAGGCCGTGGTCAGCTCCCCGCTGCTGCGCTGCCGGGAGACCGCCGGGGCGATCGCCGACCGGCTCGGCCTCGACGTCCGCGTCGAGGAGGGGCTGCGCGAGACCGACTTCGGCGCCTGGGAGGGCCTGACCTTCGCCGAGGTGCGCGAACGCTTCCCCGACGACCTCGACGCCTGGCTGCGCTCGGCCAAGGCGGCGCCCACCGGGGGCGGCGAGTCCTTCGCCGCGGTCGCCCGCCGGGTGGCGGTGGCCCGCGACAAGCTGATCGCCCGTTACAGCGGCCGGACCGTCCTCGTGGTCACGCACGTCACGCCCATCAAGACGCTGGTCCGCCTGGCGCTCGGCGCCCCGCCGGAGTCGCTGTTCCGGATGGAGCTGTCGGCGGCGTCGCTGTCGGCGGTGGCGTACTACGCGGACGGCAACGCGTCGCTGCGGCTGCTGAACGATACGTCGCATTTGCGGTGAGCTGAGGGCGGCTGCTGCGCTCGGACGCGGCCCGGTACACCTGCCTGACGGGGGTGTGCCGGGCCGTTGTCGTATTCGTACGGGCCGCTGTCGTATGTCGTACGGGGCGGTGGCGGCGGTCGGGGGTGTGCGTGCCGTACGGGCGGTGGCCTGGCGTCAGGTGCGCAACTCGGCTGCCCGCCGGGCCAGTTGGGTGATCCGCGGCCAGTCCTTGGCGGCCAGCGCGTCGTCCGGCAGCATCCAGGTGCCGCCGACGCAGCCGACGTTGGGCAGCGCCAGGTAGGCGGGGGCCGTCCCGGGGCCGATACCGCCGGTCGGGCAGAAGCGGGCCTGCGGCAGCGGTCCGGCCATCGCCTTCAGATAGGCGGTGCCGCCGGCCGCCTCCGCCGGGAAGAACTTCAGCTCGTTCACGCCCTCGTCCAGCAGCGTCACCACCTCGGAGACCGTGGAGACGCCCGGCAGGAACGGCAGGCCCGCGTCCCGCAGCGCGCCCAGCAGCCGCGGCGACCACCCCGGACTCACCAGGAACCGCGCCCCCGCCGCCGAGGCCGCCGCGACCTGCCCCGGCGTCCGCAGCGTCCCGGCGCCGACCACCGCCTCCGGCACCTCGGCGGCGATGGCCCGGATGGCGTCCAGCGCGGCGGGCGTGCGCAGGGTCACCTCGATCGCCGGAAGCCCGCCGGCGACCAGCGCGCGGGCGAGCGGAACGGCGTCGGCCGCGTCCTGGAGGACGACCACCGGGATGACGGGCGCGAGGTCGAGCACCGAGGGAGCGCGGGGCGCGGGGGAGTGGGTAACGGGGGCGGCGTCAGTCACGCCGCCCATACTGGAGCGCGGCGCTACTCACTGCAACGCTCGTTGCGCATGCTGCAACGGGACCCGCGATGGCAGCCCGACTGACCCCCGGGCTCACAACTCCGTGACGATCACATCCAGCGCCCACGGCTTGCCGCCCTTCGCCGGGGCCTGCGCCTCGACCGCGTAACCGAGCCCGCGCAGCGCGTCCACCAGCTCCGCCGGACCGGCCGGTTCCAGCCCCGCGGTCAGCAGGTCGCGCACCAGCCGCCCCTTGGTCGCCTTGTTGAAGTGGCTGACCACCGACCGCTTCTCCACCCCGTCCACGATCTTCGACTGGAGCACCCGCACCGTCGCGGTCCGCCCGGCCACCTCGCCCTTCGGCTTCCACGCCGCCGCGTACGCCGCAGACCGCAGGTCCAGCACCAGCCCGTCCCCGGCCGCCGCCGGCATCACCTCCGCCATCGGCCCGCGCCAGTACGCGCCCAGCGCGCCCAGGCCCGGCAGCTTCACCCCCATCGAGCAGCGGTACGACGGGATGCGGTCGCCGATCCGCACGGCGCCCCACAGCCCCGAGAACACCAGCAGCGACCGCCCGGCCCGCTCCCGGGCCGCCGCGTCCAGGGACGCCGGCCCGAGGGCGTCGTAGAGCACCCCGGTGTAGATCTCGCCGGCCGGGCGGGTGCCGGCGGTGCGCAGGCCCGCGTTCTTGGCCACCTCGCCCTTCAGGCCCTCGCCGATCCCCAGCACCTCGCGGGCCTTCTCCGGATCGCCCGCGCACAGCCCGACCAGCTCGGCCAGGACCTCCGCCCGGGCCTCGGTCAGCCCCGGCAGCGACAGCGTTCCCAGGTCCAGCGGCGCGCCGGTCCCTCCCGCGGCCTTCCCCTCGGACGGCGGCAACAGCACGAGCACGGTGTTTCTCCTTCGCGGCGGTACGGCGGGGGTGCGGCCCCGCCGAAAGCTTAGAAGCCCTCCGGGACCCGGCCGGCCCCCGCCCGGCCCCCGTACGCCGCGCCGGGAGCGGCCCGCCGTCCTACGCTCGATGCCATGCCCCGTCGCCACATACGCGTGACCGACGCAGCGGAAGGCCCCCTGCGGGCCGCTCTGCACGATCTGCGCGGGCGGCTGGAGGTCCCGGACCACTTCCCGTACACCGCCCAGGCCGAGGCGGAGAGCGCCGCCCGCGCCCCGCGCATCCCGGCCGGCGACGGGGAGGTGCACACGGAGCACGCCCTGGACGACGCCACCGACCTGCCGCTCTTCACCCTCGCGCCGGCCGGCGCGGCCGACCTGGACCGGGCGATGTTCCTCGCCCGCCGCCCCGGTGGCGGCTACCGCGTGTACTACGCGACCGCCGACATCGCCTCGTTCGTCACCCCGGGCGGCGCCCTGGACGCCGACGCGCACCACCGGGTGACGACCCTCTGCTTCCCCGACGAACGCGTCCCGCTGTACCCGCCGGTACTGGGCGAGGGCGCCGCCGCCCTGCTGCCCGACCGCGACCGCCCGGCCGTCCTGTGGCAGCTCGATCTCGACGCGGACGGCGCGCTGACCAGCACCGCCGTCCGCCGCGCCCTGGTCCGCTCCCGCGCCCGCCTGGACCATCCGGGCGTCCAGCGGGTCCTGGACGACGGCACCGCCGAGGAACCGCTCGTCCTCCTCCAGGAGATCGGGCTGCGCCGCGAGGAACTGGAGACGGCCCGCGGCGCGGTCTCCCTCACCGCCCCCGAGCAGGTCATCGCCGAACGCGGCGGCCGCTACACCCTCACCTACCGCGCCCCCCTCCCGGCCGCCGCCTGGCACGCCCAGATCTCCCTCCTCACCGGTATGGCCGCGGCCCGGCTGATGCTCGCGGCCGGCACCGGGATCCTCCGGACGCTGCCGCCGCCTCCGGGACGGGGGGCCGGGGATGGCGGTCCTACGGGGGCGGGGGCGGAGGCGGGGGCGGAGGCGGCGCGTGGGGACGAGCCGGAGGCAGGGCACGCGGCCTCCGCGGACCCGGAGCACCGAACCCCTGCCGACCAGTCACCTGCCCCCACCGACCCGCACCGCCCCACCGACCCGCAGGCTCGTACCGGCCCGCAGGCCGCCCCCACCGAGCCGCATCCCCCGCCCGGCTCCGTCGCCCGCCTCCGCCGCACCGCCGAGGCCCTCGGCGTCGACTGGCCGCACCACACCTCGTACGCCGCGCTGATCCGCGGCCTGGACCCGCGCCGGCCCGGCCACGCCGCGTTCCTCCAGGAGTGCACCACCCTGCTCAGCGACGCCGGCTACACCGTCTTCGACGGCACCGCCCCGCCCGCCTCCGCCGCCGTGCACGCCGCGGTGGCCGCCCCGTACGCGCACGCCACCGCGCCGCTGCGGCGGCTCGTCGACCGCTACACCTCCGAGCTGTGCCTGGCCGCCGCGGCCGGCCGCACCCCGCCGGGCTGGGTGCGCGCCGCGCTGCCCGCCCTCCCGGACGACATGGCGGCCGGCGCCCGCCGCGCCCACGAGGTCGAACGCGCCTGCCTCGACCTCGTCGCCGCCGCCCTGCTCCGCGACCGCGTCGGCGAGACCTTCGAGGCCCTGGTCATCGACCACGACCCCGACGACCCCACCCGCCCCACCGTCCACCTCACCGAACCCCCCGTCACCGCCACCCTCACCCCCGACCCCGACGCCCCACCGCTCCCCCTCGGCCACCACATCACCATCCGCCTCACCTCCGCCGACCCGGCCGAGGGGCGGGTGCGCTTCACGGTGGCTTGAGGGGGGGGGGGGGGGGGGGTGGGGGGGGTTGGGGCCGGTTATCACGGGCCCGTATGGGGCCGGGGGCCCTGGGCGTATTCCGGTACGTCCGCAACGGGCTGCGCCTCCCCTGCGGCCGCCACTGCCTCCCCTGCGGCCGCCACCGCCGCCCGTATGGCCGTCACCGCGCCCCGGGCGTCGTCCGCATGGAAGCGAACCGTCCGGACCATCTCCCGGCGGCCCAGCAGCCGTACCGCAACCACCGGCTCGACCAGCTCCACCGTGACCGTCGTCTGCCCCGCCACAGCCATCTGCAGCACACCGCCGCCCCCGCCGCCGGAGCCGGCCCCCGCACCGCCGCCGTCCGAGCCCCCGCTCCGCAGGTCGTACCGAGCCGAGCCGACCAGCCGCAGCGGAATCCGCAGTTCCGCCCCGGCCCCGGCGCGCAGCAGAAGGGTGTCCGCGGTCAGGACATGCGGCCGGGTCACCGCCGCCGCCTGGGCCCCCAGCACCATCAGCACCGTGTAGACGTCCGCCACCAGCGTCACCGCGTGCGCGGTCGGCATGTCCCGCAGCAGCACGCCCACCCCGACCGTCTCCACCAGGAGGACGAACGCCATCCCGTACAGCAGGGCCGCCTGCGCCCGGGCGTACCC
>NZ_LLZI01000008.1 GCF_001509485.1 Streptomyces sp. NRRL F-4489 | reverse complement strand
CGCCGGGCCAGTCGGCGGGGAGCAGCGGGTCCGGCAGCAGCGGGTCGGTGACGAGGTGGCGGAGGACGGCCGCGGCGGCGGTGAAGCGGTCGGCGGGGGTGGCCGCGCGCTCCAGGGCGGTGAGCAGTTCGCGGGCGCGGGCGGCCCAGCCGGGCAGGTCCCACAGGGTCCGGGCCAGGGCGGCCGGGTCGCCGTCGGGGACGGCGGTGAACCACGCGCACTGCGCGGTGGCCACCGCCGGGCGGGGCCGGTCGAGGTTGGCCGGGCGCAGCCAGCTGCCCTCGCGGAGTTCGGCCAGCCGCAGCGCGGCCATCGCCTGGCGGAGCGCGGTGCGTTCGGCGGGCGGGCGGCGGTCGGCGCTGACCACCGCCATCTCCCAGTCGCCGGACCAGGGCCGGGTGCGCGGGGCGCGGCTCTCGTCCTGCCGGGCCTGGCGGGCCAGCAGCCGGGCGGTGAGCGCGTAGCCGTCCGGGTCCTGCCGGAGGTCGCCGGCCGCGACCATCCGGGACAGCGCGACCCGGACGGTGCCCTCGGCGATGCCGAACAGCTCCCCGACCCGGACCAGGGCGCGCGCCGGGAGCCGGGGCGGGTGGTGGCCGAGCAGGGTGCTCAGCACCACGGAGCGGGCGGTCAGCGGGCGGAGGGCGGGCGGGGCGGCGTCGTTCATAGGTGGCGGAAGTCTAGGACCCGGGGCGGGCGGCCTCCCCGGGGGGCCGGACCGACCGCCGAGTCCCCCACCGGGCCGGTCGGCTCCTCCGGGCGCCCCGCCCCGCCGCTCCCGGCACGCAGGCAGACCAGCCGCCGCGGCCGGCGTTACAGTCTTCCCTCACCCGTACGGAATCTGTAACGTCGCGGTATGACCGTCACCCATGAAGTAACCAATCAGGCCCCGCCGCTGACCGGTTTCAGCACCGCGGACGAGCCGGCCCTGTGGGAGGCGCTGCGCCGGGACGGCGGCGCCTGGGGCGAGCCGGAGGTGGCCGCGCTCGGCGCGCTGGCCGGTTCGGCGGAGGTGCAGGACCAGGCGCGCTGGGCGGAGCAGCAGCCGCCCCGGCTGCACACCCACGACCGGTACGGGCACCGGGTGGACGAGGTGGAGTTCCACCCGGCGTGGCACCAGCTGATGGCCACCGCCGTGGAGCACGGTCTGCACGCCGCCCCGTGGGGCGACGGCCGGCCGGGCGCGCATCTGGTGCGCGCGGCGAAGTTCTACGTCTGGTCGCAGGCCGAGGCCGGCCACGGCTGCCCGGTCTCGATGACCTACGCCGCGGTGCCCGCCCTGCGCGCCGCGCCCGAACTCGCCGCGCACTACGAGCCGTTGCTCACCGCCCGCCACTACGACCCCGGGCTGCGGCCCCCGCTGACCAAGCGCGGGCTGATCGCCGGGATGTCGATGACGGAGAAGCAGGGCGGCTCCGACGTCCGGGCGAACACCACCGCCGCGGTGCCGGCCGGGGACGGCAGCTACCGCCTGACCGGCCACAAGTGGTTCACCTCGGCCCCGATGAGCGATGTGTTCCTGGCGCTGGCGCAGGCCCCGGAGGGGCTGACCTGCTTCCTGGTGCCCCGGGTGCTGCCGGACGGCACCCGCAACGGCATGCACCTGATGCGGCTGAAGGACAAGCTCGGCAACCGCTCCAACGCCTCGTCCGAGATCGAGTACGCGGACGCGGTCGCCTGGCCGGTCGGCGCGCCGGGGCGCGGGGTGCGGACCATCGTGGAGATGGTCAACATGACCCGGCTGGACTGCGTGCTGGGCTCGGCGGCCGGGATGCGGGCCGGGCTGCGGCAGGCGCTGCACCACACCGCGCACCGGCGGGCGTTCGGCCGGGAGCTGGACCGGCAGCCGCTGATGCGCGCGGTGCTGGCCGATCTGGCCGTCGAGTCGGAGGCGGCGACGGTGCTGGGGCTGCGGCTGGCGGCGGCGGTGGACCGTTCGCAGGCCGGCGACGCCGGGGAGGCGGCGCTGCGGCGGCTGGCGCTGGCCGCCGGGAAGTACTGGGTGTGCAAGCGGGGCAGCGGGCACGCGGCGGAGGCGCTGGAGTGCCTGGGCGGCAACGGCTACGTCGAGGACTCCGGTATGCCGCGGCTCTACCGGGAGGCGCCGCTGCTGTCCATCTGGGAGGGCTCGGGCAATGTCGCCGCGCTGGACGTGCTGCGCGCGCTGTCCCGCGAACCGGCCGCGCTGGACGCCTACTTCGCCGAGGTGGACGCGGCGGCCGGCGCCGACCGGCGGCTGGACGCGGCGGTGGCCGGGGTGCGCAAGCTGCTCGGCGGGCTCGGCGACCCGGACCGGGCGCAGCTGATGGCCCGTTCGCTGGCGGAGCGGCTGGCGCTGGTGCTCCAGGGTTCGCTGCTGGTGCGGTACAGCACCCCGGCGGTGGCCGACGCGTTCTGCGCCTCCCGGCTGGACGGCGAGTGGGGGCACGCGTTCGGCACCCTGCCGCCCGGCGCCGACCTCACCGGGGTCCTGGCGCGCGCCCGGACCGTCCCGGACGCCGCCTGATGGCGGACGGTCCCGGTGCGCGGGCCCGGGACGACGGTGCGCCGGGCCAGGATTCCGGCGCCCCGGTCCGGGATTCCGGCGCTCCGGTCCGGGATTCCGGCGCCCCGGTCCGGGATTCCGGCGCTCCGGTCCGGGTGGAGAAGGCCGGCCCGGTGACGACGGTGGTGCTGTCCCGGCCCGCCGTACGCAACGCGGTGGACGGGCCGACCGCCCGCCAACTGGCCGATGCCTTCCGGGAGTTCGAGGCGGACGACGCGGCGCGGGTGGCGGTGCTGTGGGGCGAGGGCGGCACGTTCTGCGCGGGTGCCGACCTGAAGGCGGCCGGCACCGCGCGCGGCAACAGGGTCGCGCCGGACGGCGACGGCCCCATGGGGCCGACCCGGATGCGGCTGGGCAAACCGGTGATCGCCGCCATCGCCGGGCACGCGGTGGCCGGCGGCCTGGAGCTGGCGCTCTGGTGCGATCTGCGGATCGCGGAGGAGGACGCGGTGTTCGGGGTGTTCTGCCGGCGGTGGGGCGTCCCGCTGATCGACGGCGGCACGGTGCGGCTGCCCCGGCTGATCGGCGCGGGCCGGGCCAGGGACCTGGTGCTGACCGGCCGCCCGGTGCGGGCCGGCGAGGCGCTGGCCATCGGGCTGGTGACCCGCGTGGTGCCCACCGGGACCGCGCGGGCCGCCGCCGAGCACCTGGCCGCGGAGCTGGCCCGTCTCCCCCAGGCGTGCCTGCGCGCCGACCGGGCGTCCCTGCTGGACCAGGAAGGGCTGGACGAGGCCGCGGCGCTGGCGGCCGAGTTCCGGCACGGGCGGGCCGTGCTGGCCGAGGGGCTGGCGGGCGCGGCCCGCTTCGCGGCGGGGGCGGGCCGCCACGGGGCACCGGACGACGGCCGCTGACGCGGGCCCGGCGAGGGGGCGCCCGTAAAGGCGACCGGAAAGACCGGAGGCGGTCACCCGGCGTCACCCCCGCCGGGAATGCCCCCGCCCGCACCCCGCCGTAAGGTGTTCGCATGGCCCAGCGGCCCCCCGACCCCTCCGCGGAGCGCTACGACCCCCGCGCCGACCGGGACCCGCCCCGGGTGAAGGAGGCGGCGCCGGGGGTGTCCCGCGATGAGCCGATCGGCCTGCGCGAACGGCTGTCGCTGAACCGCATGGGCACCTTCGACTGGGATCTGGACAGCGGCTCCATGGAGCTGGACGCCGGGGCGATGGAGGTCTTCGACCTGCGCCCCGGGGAGTGCGACGGCGCGCCGATGTCCCTGGTCTCCCGGGTGCCGCCGGAGGAGGGCATGCGGCTGGACGCCGCGCTGTCCCAGGCCCTCCAGGACGGCAGCTCGTCGTACGGGGCGTACTTCCGCGTGCTGTGCCGGGACGGGACCCGCCGGTGGACGCACTCCCAGGGCCGGATCCTGCACGACGCGCGGGGCGTGGCGTACCGGGTCATCGGCATCGTCCGGGAGGCGACCAGCGAGCTCGCCGACTCCGCGCTGCTGCGCTCGCTCCAGCAGGAGCGGCAGCGCCAGACGGTCATGGTGCAGCAGACCACCGCGGCGCTGGCCCGGGCGCTGTCGGTGCGGGACGTGACGCGGGTGCTGACCGGGGCCGGCGGCGCCCGGCGGTTCGGCGCGGACGCGCTGGTGCTGGGGCTGGTGGCCAGCGGCCGGTTCGAGGTGATCGCCACCACCGGGCTGGGCGGCGAGGTGCCCGAGGACATGATGACCGCGCGGCTGGACGACTCCCTGCCGCTGTCCGAGGCGGCCCGCACCCGGCGGCCGAGCTTCCTGAGCACCCGCGGCGAGCTGATCGCCCGCTATCCGCGGCTGCGGCCGTACACCGACGCGCTGCCGACCGGCAGCGCCGCGTTCCTGCCGCTGATCGCGCAGGACACCGTCCTGGGGGCGCTGGGGCTGCTCAACCACGAGCCGGCGGTGCAGTCGCCGGAGGCGCGGAATCTGGCGCTGGCGCTGGCCGGTGTGGTGGCGCAGTCGCTCCAGCGGGCGACCCTGTTCGACCAGGAGCGGGAGTTCGCGACCGGGCTCCAGGCGGCGATGCTGCCGCGCCGGCTGCCGGCCGTCCGGGGCGGCGAGGTCACCGTCCGCTACCACCCGGCGAGCGTCGGCCGGGACGTCGGCGGCGACTGGTACGACGTGATCGCGCTGCCGCAGGGCCGCGTCGGGCTGGTGGTCGGCGACGTCCAGGGGCACGACACGCACGCCGCGGCGGTGATGGGCCAGCTGCGGATCGCGCTGCGCGCGTACGCCAGCGAGGGGCACGCCCCGGAGACGGTGCTGGTGCGGGCCTCCCGCTTCCTGGCGGAGCTGGAGACCGAGCGGTTCGCGACCTGCACCTACGTCCAGGCCGACCTGGAGTCCGGGGCGCTGCACCTGGCCCGGGCCGGCCATCTGGGGCCGCTGATCTGCAACAGCTCCCGGCACATCGACTGGCCGGAGATCGCCGGCGGGCTGCCGCTGGGCCTGGCCACCGGCTTCGGCCACGACCACTTCCCCGAGACCCAGCTGTTCCTGGAACCGGGCTCGACGCTGCTGCTGTGCACCGACGGGCTGGTGGAGCAGCCCGGCCGGGACATCACCGCGGGCATGGCCGAACTGTCCGGCCTGGTCCGCTCCGGCCCGGCGGACCTGGACGCGCTCGCCGACCGGCTCTCCGACCACCTGTGGGCCCGGCCCGGGTCGGACGACGACATGGCGCTGCTGCTGCTCCACCGCAGCGCGATCCCCGGGGAGGCCGCCACCCCGCGGATGCGGCTGCACGTCCACCAGGCCGATCCGGCGGGCACCGCGGAGGTCCGCTCGGCGGTGCGCCGCACGCTGGACCAGTGGCGGGCCGGCGCGGTCACCCACGACGTGGAGGTCGCCGCCTCCGAGCTGATCGCCAACGCGCTCACCCACACCGAGAGCGGCGCGCTGGTCTCGGTGGAGCTGCTGCCCGGCGCCCCGCCCCGGATCCGGCTGGAGGTCGAGGACCGCTCCAGCCAGTGGCCGCGGCGCCGCCGGCCCGGTGAGACCGCGACGTCGGGGCGCGGGCTGCTGCTGGTGGAGGCGCTGTCGGACCGGTGGGGCGCGGAGCCGCGGGGCTCGGGCAAGGCGCTGTGGTGCGAGTTCACGGTCCCAGCCGGGCCGGACGGAAGCGGAACCTGAACTCCCGTTCCGCGGGCGGGAGATGGGCGCCCGGCGGCCGGTCCGCGCGCCGCCGCGGAAACGGTCCGGACGCCGGGGTGATCGTGCCAGGATGGCGGCGGGGGCGCGCCTGGAGGAGCGTGCGCCCCGGGGGAGGACACCATGAGTGGCAGATCCGCGGGCCGGTGGTTCCCGTACGGCCCGGCCAGCCGCGCCGTACTGATCGGGACGAGCCGCTTCACCAGCCCGGGTCTGGAGGACCTGCCGTCGGTCGCGAACAGCCTGTGGGGGATGCGGGACGCGCTCACCCACCCGGCGCACGGGCTGCTGGCCCCGGAGCACTGCCGGGTGCTGGCCGACCCGGCCGACGCGGCGGCCATCGGCGAGGCGCTGAACCGCGCGGAGGAGGAGGCGCGGGAACTGCTGCTGGTGTACTACGCGGGCCATGGCGTACTGGACGAGGACGGGCGGCTGCACCTGGGGCTGGTGCCCACCGACCGGAGCCATGTGCGGTTCTCCGGGGTGCCGATCGACGTGGTGAAGCGGCATCTGGAGGGGTCGGCGGCGCGCGCCCGGGTGCTGATCCTCGACTGCTGCTTCTCGGGCCGGGCGATCTCCGTGATGTCCGACCCGGTGTCCCTGGCCCTGGGCCAGCTGGACCTCTCCGGGACGTACATCCTGACCGCCGCCCCGAAGAACGCGCCGGCCCTGGCGCCCCCCGGGGAGCGGTACACCGCGTTCACGGGTGCCCTGCTGGGCGCCCTGGGCGCGCCGATGCCGCTCACCCTGGACGAGATCCACGCCTACGCGGACGGGGTGCTCAGCGGCCGCCCGACGCCGATGCCGCGCCCGCAGCGGCTGGCGTCCGGCGCGACGGGCTCGCTGGTGCTGATGCGGGGGCCGGCGGACACGGCGGGGGCCGCCGGGGCGCCGGGGGCGCGGGGGGCGGCACGCGCGGTGCCGCCCGGGCCCGTCCCGCCGCCCGGCGCGGTGCCGCCGTACGGCGCGGCGCCTCCGTACGGCGCGGTGCCGCCCTACGGCCCGGTCCCGCCCGGCCCGGCCCCGCGCCGGCCGCGCCGCCGGGGCGGGCCGCTGCTGGTCGCGGCGGCCGCGGCCGGCGGCGCGCTCGCGGTCGTCCTGGTCACGTCCCTGGTCAACGGCCTGGCCGGGGCCGACACCGGCACCACGGCCGGCGCCACGGGTGGGAACCGCACCACCCAGGGCACCACCGGGGGCGGCACCTTCGCCCCTCCCCCGGCCACAGGGCGGACCGGCACACCGCCCCAGGGGAACACCCGCCCCACCCCGGCCGCCGACACCGCGACCGTCGTCTACCGCGACCGCAAGCTGGTCTGGCGCGCCGCGGCCTGCCTGGGCAGCGCCCTCCAGGAGCTGGACCTCGACAAACCCGCCACCGGCCCGGTGTCGTTCACCACCCTGGACACCGATCTCCTCTACGTCGGCTGCCTGCCCGGTAGCCAGCCGATGATCCAGACCAACGACCTGACCAACCAGGTGCGGGTGGGCGCCGCGGACGCCGGGACGAACACCGCGGCGGCCTGCCGGGCGGCGGCCCAGGGCGCCACGCTCGGCCCGCGCACCAGCGCGAGCAAGATCACCGCCGGTACGGTCTGGTGCGTGGTGACCGGTCAGAACCAAGTCGCCAAGGTGGTGTTCACCAAGGTGGACCCGGCCGACGCGAGCAGCGGCGCGGGCCGGGCCAATCCGACCTTCGAACTGTCCGCCACCTTGTGGAACGACGCGTCCTGACCCGGCGGGGCCGCACCGGGCCAGGGGCGGCGGGGGCAGTGGCCGGGGCTACTCCTCCGGCCCGTACCACAGCGTCGTCATGTTGCAGAACTCCCGGATGCCGTGGCCGGCCAGCTCCCGGCCGTAGCCGGAGCGCTTGGCGCCGCCGAACGGCAGGCCGGGGTGGGAGGCGGTCATGCCGTTGAAGTACACCCCGCCGGCGATCAGGTCGCGGGCCAGCCGCTCCTGCTCCGCCGGGTCGCGGGTCCAGGCGTTGGAACTGAGCCCGAACGGCGTGTCGTTGGCGAGCGCGATCGCCTCGTCGAGGTCGGCGACCCGATAGAGCACGGCGACGGGACCGAACGCCTCCTCGCGGTGGATCCGCATGCTCGGGGTGACGCCGGTGAGCACGGTCGGCTCGTAGAACCACCCGGCCTTCCGGTCCGGCGGGCGGCGGCCGCCGCATACCGCGCGGGCGCCCTGGTGGACCGCGTCGTCGACCAGTTCCTCCAGGTCGGAGCGGCCCTGTTCGCTGGCGAGCGGGCCGATGTCGGTGTCCTCGTCCATCGGGTCGCCGACGGTCAGCGCGGCCATGCCCTCGGTGAAGCGCTCGGCGAAGGCGTCGTAGACGTCGTTGTGGACGATGAACCGCTTGGCGGCGATGCAGGACTGGCCGTTGTTCTGGACGCGGGCGGTGACGGCCACCTTGGCGGCCTTGTCGAGGTCGGCGGAGGGGAGGACGACGTACGGGTCGCTGCCGCCGAGTTCGAGGACGGTCTTCTTGACCTCGTCGCCGGCGGTGGACGCGACCGCGCGGCCGGCCGGTTCGCTGCCGGTGAGGGTGGCGGCGGCGACCCGCGGGTCGCGCAGTACGTCCTCGACGGCGCCGGAGCCGATCAGCAGGGTCTGGAAGCAGCCGTCGGGGTAGCCGGCGCGGCGGAACAGCTCCTCCAGATAGAGCGCGGTCTGCGGGACGTTGGAGGCGTGTTTGAGCAGTCCGGTGTTGCCGGCCATGAGGGCGGGCGCGGCGAACCGCACGACCTGCCAGAGCGGGAAGTTCCACGGCATCACCGCGAGGACGGGGCCCAGCGGGCGGTAGCGCACCACCGCGCGGACCGCGCCGGAGTCGTGGACGTCGGCCGGGTCGGGCCGCTCGTCGGCGAGCAGCGCCTCGGCGTGGTCGGCGTACCAGCGCATGGCCTTGACGGACTTGGCGGCCTCGGCGCGGGCCTGGGCGAGGGGTTTGCCCATTTCGGTGGTCATGGTCCGGGCGACGCCGTCCTGGTCGGCCTCCAGGAGACCGGCGGCCTTGTGGAGGAGTTCGGCGCGGCGGGCGAAGGACGTGGTGCGGTGGAGCTGGAAGCCCTGTTCGGCGCGGACCAGGCGGTCCTCGATCTCGCCTGCGTTGAGCGCGTCGAAGGTCTTGAGGGTCTCGCCGGTGGCCGGGTTGACCGTGGCGATGGCCATGTCGGCACCTCCTTGCGGTGGCTGCGGTTCCGGGCGGGGGCGGATCAGGGCCGGTCCGGCGGCCGGGTCAGCGGCCGGGGCGGCGGGGACGGGTCCGGTACGGGGTCGGGGCCGGGCGGGCGCGGCACCGGCGAGGGCTCCGGCGGCACCGGCTGGGGCGGCGGGGGCGGATGCGGCGGCGGGCCGGGCATCGGGCCGGGGCCGGGCGGCGGTTCCGGCGGGGGACCCGGCGTGGGCCGGGGCCCGGGCGGCGGACCGCCGGGGTCGGGCGGCGGGCTGCCCGGGTCGGGCGGCGGACCGCCAGGGCCTCCGGGGTCGGGGGGAGGGCCGGGCAGGGGTCCGGGGCCCGGCGGCGGACCACCGGGATCGGGCGGCGGACTGCCAGGTCCCCCGGGATCGGGCGGCGGGCCCCCGGGGCCACCGGGGTCAGGCGGCGGGCCCCCTGGGTCCGGCGGGGGGACGGGCGGGGGCTGCGGTTCGCGGTCCGCGGTGGGACCGCGGCGGATGTGCGGTTGCCGCTGCACGGCGGGCCTCCGGTGTGGGACGACGGGTGGCTTACGAGCCCCCGTACCCGAGTCTGGCCCGTCCATGGCCCCGGCGCACGGCGGATTCCGGCGCCGGGAGGGCGGCCCGCCGCCCGGCCGTCAGGGCGCCGTCACGGCTGCGGGTCGCGGGCGTCGTAGCGGGCGAAGGCGCGGCGGCCCAGCCCGAGCGCGGTCACCACCAGCACACACGCCAGACCGCCGCCGATCACCGCCGCGGCGGGCGAGGTCAGGTCGGCGGCCGAACCGGCGAGGAAGTCGCCGAGCCGCGGCCCGCCCGCGACCACCACCACGAAGACGCCCTGGAGCCGGCCGCGCATCTCGTCCGGGGTGGCGGCCTGGAGCATGGTGCTGCGGAACACCATCGAGACGGTGTCCGCGCAGCCCGCGACGGCCAGGAAGAACAGCCCCAGCCACAGGTGGCGGGAGAGGCCGAAGGCGGCGATCGCCGCGCCCCAGGCCGCCACCGCCACCAGGATGGCCAGGCCGTGCCGGCGGATGCCGCCGAGCCAGCCGGAGAACAGCCCGCCGAGCACCGCGCCGACCGCCGGCGCGGCGACGAGCAGGCCGACGGTCTTCGCGTCGCCGCCGAACCACAGCGCGGCGATCGCCGGGAACAGCGCCCGGGGCTGGGCCAGCACCATCGCGGCCAGGTCGGAGAAGAACGTCATCCGCAGGTTGGGGCGGGTGGCCAGGAAGCGCAGCCCGTCCAGGACGGAGGCGCGGCGGGCCGGCCGGTCGCCCGCGCCGGGCCGCATCGCGGGCAGCCGCCACATGGCGTAGAGCGAGGCGCCGAACGCCACCACGTCGATGAGGTACGCCGCCTGGTAGCCCCACCAGCCGACGATCACGCCGCCCAGCATCGGGCCGCCCATCAGGCCGAGGTTGGTGGTCAGCGACGACAGGGCGTTGGCGGCCGGCAGCTGCTCGGCGGGCAGCAGGCGCGGGATCATCGACGAGCGGGCCGGGGAGTTCATCGCGAAGCACACGGCCTGGAGCGCGACGACGGTGTAGAGCAGCCAGACCCGGTGGTAGCCGGCGAGCGCCGCGCCGGCCAGGACGACCGACATGGCGGTGGCGCCGGCGGCGCTGTACAGGCCGAGTTTGCGGCGGTCGACGGTGTCGGCGATGGCGCCGCCGTAGAGCCCGAAGACGATCAGCGGGACGAGGGAGCACAGGCCCACCAGGCCGACCGCGAAGGTGGAGCGGGTCAGGGCGTAGACCTGGAGGGAGACCGCCAGCGCGGTCATCTGCTGGCCCATCCAGGAGACGGTGTTGCCGCACCACAGGCGGCGGTAGTCCGGCGAGACGCGCAGCGGCGTCAGATCGGCGAATATCCGTCCGCGCAGGCGTGGGCGGGACGCTCCGCTCGCGGCGGCCCGGTCCCCGGCGGGTGCGTCAGAGGTCGTTGTACGTGGCACGCGGCAGTAAACCACGCCGCCCGACCGCGAGGGAATAGGCAATCGGGCCGTGCGCCCCTTACCGCCCGCCGTCCTCCGGGCCGTCCGCCGTACCGCCGTCCTCCAGCCCGTACACCCGCCGCGCGTTCCCCGCCGCGATCATCGCCCCGACCCGCCGGGCGTCCGCCGCCGACCACGCCCCGGACGCCGTCCACCCGTCCAGCAGCTCCGCCAGCGCCGTGCGGAACAGCGCGCTGCCGACGACATACAGCTCCGGCAGGCCGTAGGCGTCGGTGGAGAACAGCAGCTTGCCGAACGGCGCCAGCTCCAGGAACTCCGCGAGCACCGCCGCGGCCCGGGCGCCGGTGTGGGTCAGGGTCAGCCCGACGTCGGCGTAGACGTGCGGGAACACCGCGGCCAGGTAGGCGGCCTGACGGTGATACGGGTAGCAGTGCAGCAGCACCACGTCGGTGCCGGTGTCCGCGGTGGCCCGCAGCAGATCGGTCAGGAGCGCCGGATCGGCGCGGTCCAGCCGCAGGTCGGGGTCGCCGAAGCCGGTGTGCAGCTGGAGCGGGCGGCCGGTGGCGACCGCGAGCCATATGAGGTGGCGCAGCAGGACCGGGTCGGTCAGGCGGGGCGCGCCCGCGGCGAGCCAGTCCCGGGCCGCGGTCCGCACCGCGTCCGGGCCGGGCGGCCGGGGGTCCAGGGCCAGGCCGTGCCGGTAGGCGGCCACCGACTTGAACGCGGCGGCGGTACGGGCCGCCGCCCGGACGGCGCGGTCCAGCGCGGCGGTGAACTCCTCGGCGACCACCGGGCCGTTCGCGGCCAGGCCGGCGGCGAGCCGTTCGGCCAGGGTCTCCAGCCGCACCACCTCCCGGCCGGTGCCGCCGCCCGCGCCGGCCGTCTCCGCAGGGCCGGTGAGGTCGCCGGGCAGCCCGGTGTCGACGAGGTAGACGCCGATGCCGGTGGCGGACAGCAGCCGGCGCCGGACGGCCTCGGGGCCCAGCTCGCGGCGGCGGGCCAGATAGCGCTCGGGCGGGCAGTGCGCGGGCAGGCCGAGCAGCGGCGGGCACCAGCGGCGGACCGCGAAGCCGGTCTGGGTGTCGAAGAAGGTGGTGCCGGCCGCCGCGGGACGGTCCGCCTCGGTGAGCAGCCCGGCGAACTCCGCGGCGTCCGGCTCGTACCGCAGCACGCCGTGGCAGTGGTGGTCCACCAGCGGCGGCAGATCGCCGGCCGGCGGCCCGCCCGCGGCGGTCACCAGCGCCCGCGGGTGGCCGCGGCGATCTCCTCCGGCGCGCGGTCGGCGAAGTGCGCCTCCTCGGCCCGCCGGACCGCCAGCACCGCGCCGTGCAGCACCTCGCCCAGCGCGTCGCGCAGCGGCGCCGACTTCTCGAACCGGTCGGCGGCCTCGGTGAGCGTGGCCGGCAGCCGGACGATGCCGCGCCGGGCCCGCTCGCGCACGCCCAGGGCGGCCGGGTCGCCGGTCTGCGGGGCGGGCAGCACCGCCCCCGCCTCCAGGCCGTGCAGCCCGGCCGCGATCACCGCGCCCACCGCGAGATAGGGGTTGGCGGCGGCGTCGAAGGTCTTGACCTCGGCGTGGCCGCCGTCGGGGTCGTCGGGCGCGCCGATGACGAGCCGGAGCGCGGCCTCGCGGTTCTCCACGCCCCAGCACTGGTAGACGCCCGCCCAGTGCGAGGGCTGCAGCCGGAGGTAACTGGCGGGCGAGGGGCAGCCGATGGCCAGCAGCGCGGGCAGCGCCTCCAGCACCCCGCCCAGGAACGCCACCGCGTCCGGCGCCAGCGCCCACTCCTCGCCGGCGGCCCGGTGCAGGCTCGTCCCGCCGCGGTACAGGCCGAGGTGCAGATGGCAGCCGTTGCCGACCTCGCCGGCGACGACGGACGGGGCGAAGCTCGCGCGCAGCCCGTGCCGGGCGGAGACCGCGCGGACCGTCTCCCGGACGAGGACCACCTCGTCGGCGGCGCGCACCGGGTCGGCGGGCGCGGTGCTCACCTCGAACTGGCCCGGCGCGTACTCGGGATGGAGCTGGAGGACGTCCACGCCCTGGACGGTGAGCGCCTCGCCGACATCGCGGAGGTAGTCGGACAGCTCCACGACCCGGGCCATGCCGTACGCGGGCCCGGCGCACGGGTAGTCGAGCGCGTCACCGCCGGCCGGTCCCTGCGCGGCGGCACGCGTGACCACCCACTCGGTCTCGAAGCCCATCCGCAGCTCCAGTCCGGCGGCCGCGGCCCGTTCGGCCATCCGGCGGGCGAACAGCCGCTGGCACGCCGGGTGCGGGCGGCCCAGCTGGTCGTAGCGGTCCACCGGGGCCCAGGCCCAGCCGGGCTGGGCGGCGAGGACGGTGAGCCGCTCCAGGTCGGGGAAGAGCCGCAGGTCGCCGTCGGGGCCGCCGAGGTGGTCGGAGGGCGCGACGGCGTCGTCGGAGGTGAAGACGTCGAAGACCGGCGACATCCCCACACCCCGGGCGGCGACGTCCGGCAGCCGCCGCGCCGGGACGGTCTTGACCCGGGTGATGCCCGCGTTGTCCACCCAGGTCAGCGCGACG
Source organism: Streptomyces sp. NRRL F-4489 (assembly GCF_001509485.1). Classification (GTDB taxonomy): domain Bacteria; phylum Actinomycetota; class Actinomycetes; order Streptomycetales; family Streptomycetaceae; genus Streptomyces. The sequence continues at coordinate 5,741 of NZ_LLZI01000008.1, read as the reverse complement.
TTGCCGACGCCTTCCGCGTCCAGCCGCGCCGCCGACTGGCGGGCGCTCTCGCGCTCTTCCGCCCGCGTTCCCATAGAGCAGTCCTCACTTGGCCGTGCCGATCCCTCGGCGCCCGATACCGCTGGTGCCCGTTCGTCTGTGCCCGATACCGCTGTGTGCCCGTTACCGGTGGTTGCCCGTTACCGCTGCGGGTTCCGTTCCGCCGCCGGTCCGGGCGGCCGGGGCCGGGCCGGTCAGGGGCAGTGGAACTCGCACCATACGCATTTTCCGCCGCCGCGGGGCTCCACTCCCCAGACGTCCGCCAGCCGGTCGACGAGCAGCAGCCCGCGTCCTGACACCCCGGCCTCGCCCGGCTCCCGGCGGCGCGGCAGACTGCTGGACGCGTCCTCGACCTCCAGCCGCAGCCGGCGTTCCACCCCGTGCGGCATGCGGATGTTGACGACCGCCTCGCCGTCGGTGTGCAGCAGCGCGTTGGTGATCAGCTCGTCGGCGACCAGCTCGATCTCCTCGGACCGCTCCCGGGCGCCCCAGGCGCGGACCGCGGCGCGGATCATGTGGCGGGCGGCGGAGAGCGCCTGCGGGTCGGCGGGCGGGATGTGCTGCCGGAAGCGGCCCGCGGTGTCGTGGTCCGGCGGGCCCAGGCGGCGCAGCAGGAGCAGCGCCATATCGTCCCCGCCGCGCCGGCCGTCGGCCGATTCGCAGAGCCGGTCGGCGAGCTTCTGGACGTCCTGCGGGCCGTCGCGGACCTCCCGGCTCAACTGCCGCAGCCCGGCGTCCAGATCGGCCCCCGGCTCCTCCACCAGCCCGTCGGTGCACAGCACCAGGGTGTCGCCCGGGGCCAGGTGCACGGTGGTGACGGGGTAGTCCAGCAGCCGGAACTCCGAGGAGATGCCCAGCGGCAGCCCGCCCGCCACCGGCAGCCGCCGGCAGATGCCCTCGGCGTGCCGCACCATCGGGTCCAGGTGCCCGGCCCGGACGAACCGCGCGGCGCCGGTGCTCAGGTCGGCGTCCACGTACGTGCAGGTGGCGAAGCGGTCGGTGTCGAGTTCGTTGAGGAAGGCCGAGGCGCGCGCCACCACCGTCGCCGGCGCGTGCCCCTCGGCGGCGTAGGCGCGCAGCACGATCCGCAGCTGCCCCATCAGCGCGGCGGCCTGGGTGTCGTGGCCCTGGACGTCGCCGACGACCGCGGCGACCCGGCCGTCCGGCAGCGGGATCACGTCGTACCAGTCGCCGCCGATGTGCCGGCCCATCCGGGCCGAGCGGTAGCGGACCGCGATCTGCGCCTCGCGGACGCCGGGGATCCGGCGCGGCAGCATCGCCTGCTGGAGCCCGGCGGCGATCTCGTGCTCCTGGTCGTAGAGCATCGCCCGGGCCAGGCTCTGCGCGATGCTGCTGCCCAGCGCGACCAGCACACTGCGCTCCTGGTCGCCGAACTCGCTCTGCCGCTCGAAGAACAGCCCGATCGCGCCGATCGGCCGGCCCTGCGCGATCAGCGGCAGATACGCGGCGGAGCCGACGTTCAGCGGCTCGATGGCCGGCCACAGCCGCGGATACCCGGTGCGGAACTCCTCCCGGCTGCGCACGAACCGCGGCGCCAGCGTCCGCACCACCTCGCTCATCGGGAACGCGTCGCCGATCCTGGTGTACTCCAGGTCCGGTACGAAACTGCCGGCGCGGCCCTCGGACACCAGCCGGATCCGCCCGGCCTCGACCAGGCCCAGGATGACGTTCTCCGCGCCGAGCCGGCTCAGCCCCTGCTCGTCGGCGAGGGCGCCGATCACCTCGCGGACCGTGCGGGCGTGCGCCAGGGCGGCGGTGGTGCGTTCGACGATGCCGGCGTGCCGGCGGCGCTCCTCGGTGACCGCGATCCGCTCGGCGGCCTGCGCGTACTCCTCGGAGGCGTCGCGGACCACGCCGATGATCCGGCGGGGACGGCCGGTGGGGTCGCGGCGGATGCTGCCCTGGGCGTGGGTCCAGCGGAGCCCGCCGTCGCGCAGCCGGATCCGGAAGTAGGCGCCGTAGGAGTGGCTGCCGTCCTTCAGCGCGCGGGCCACCAGGGCGTCGAGCCGGGCCGCCTCGTGGCCCGGTACCCGGCAGCCGAGGCTCTCCGGGCGCTCGTCGTACTCCCCCGGCCGCAGGTCGAAAACCTCCAGCGCGGGCGGATCGAGGTGCATCAGCCCGCTGTCGAGGTCCCAGTCGAAGCCGCCCATCCCGTTGAGGGCCAGCGTCAGGTCCGGGTGGGCGGGCCAGTCGTCCGGCACCGACACGGTGGGGGGCTTCGCTCCCCGGTCAGCCATGCCGTCACTGTCCCACATCCACCCGGATCGCGGCTCGTTCAGGGGCGGTGGGGGGTGGGGCGCGGTCTCGTGCGCCCCGGTGCTGACTCGTGTCTCAGGGCTTTCGCGGCACCGGCGGCGGATTTCGGCCTGCTTCCGCTGTTTGACTCCTGCTCTCGCCGCCACATCCGTTGCGGTTATCTCAACGCGCTGTTAGCGTCCCCGGCCATGGATGAAGACGCCGGGCGCCGGATCGCGGAGGACGCGGGACAGGTCACCGGCCACGGACACGCCGCCGATCCCGGTCACGCCGCCGATCCGGGACACGGACCCGTCACCGGCCCCGGACCCGTCCCCGAGCGCGTCCGGCAGGTGATCGACCGGCTCGGCTGCAGCCAGCGGGAATTCGCCCGCCGGATCGTCATGGACCCCTCCAAGCTCTCCCGCTCCCTGGGCGGCACCCGGCGCTTCACCCTCGCCGAGATCGTCCGGATCGCCGACCTCGGCGGGGTGGACACCGGCTGGCTGCTGGGCGCCCCCGAACGCCCGGCGGCGCCGCCCGAACGCGGACCCGCCGCCGTCCCCGAAGGCGGCCGCCCGCTCCAGATCGTCCGGGAGACCGTCCGCCTGATCGCCGAGCACGGCTTCCACGCCGTACGCGTCGCCGATATCGCCGCCGCCTGCGGCACCAGCCCGGCCGCCGTGCACTACCACTTCCCCGGCCGCGACGACCTGCTGGAGGCGGCCGTCCGCTGGTGCATGGACGAGGACACCGCACGCCGGGCGGCCGGCCTGGCCGCCGCCCCCGACGCCCGCGCCGAACTCCTCCACCTCATCGCGCTGCAGACCCCGCGCACCGCGCAGCAGCGCCGGCAGTGGCTGGTCTGGCTCGACCTGTGGGCCCAGGCCGCCCGCGACACCGCCGTGGGGCGCCTGCACGAGCACTACTACCGCCAGTGGCGCACCACGGTCGCCGACGTCCTGCGCCGCGGTATCGCCCAGGGCGTCTTCCGCCCCGTCGACCCCGGCACCACCGCGCTCCGCCTCACCGCCCTCATCGACGGCCTCGCCACCCAGGTCCTGGCCACCGCCCCCGGCAGCACCACCCCGGACAGCATGCACACGGCCCTGCTGGCGTTCGTACGGAGCGAGCTGGACGCGGGGGAAGAGGCGACGGGAGAGGCCGAGGGGGGCCGGGGCCCTGGGACCCGCCCACCCGCCTCCTGACCGTCCGCCTCAGCGCCCGCCCCCGCGGCCGCCCGTGACCACCCACCCGCAGCCTGACCGAAGGGACCCCATGACCGCCCCCACCGCTCCCTCCCGCGAGGTCATCATCACCTGCGCCCTCACCGGTGCCGGCGACACCGTCCGCCGCTCCCCGCACGTCCCGGTCACGCCCGAGCAGATCGCCCGGTCCGCCGTCGAGGCGGCCGCCGCGGGCGCCGCGGTGGTGCACATCCACGTACGCGACCCCGAGACCGGCGACCCGTCCCGCGACCCGCGGCTGTACGCCGAGGTCGTCGACCGCATCAAGCAGACCGGCACCGACGTCGTCATCAACCTCACCGCCGGCATGGGCGGCGACCTCGTCCTCGACCCGGAGCGGCCGCTCACCCACCTGCCCGGAACGGACCTGGTCAGCGGCCTGGAACGGCTTCCGCACGTCGAGGACCTGCTCCCGGACATCTGCACCCTGGACTGCGGCTCCCTCAACTTCGGCGACGGCTCCACGCTCTACGTCTCCACCCCCGACATGCTGCGCGCGGGCGCCAGGCGGATCCAGGAACTGGGCGTACGGCCGGAGTTGGAGATCTTCGACACCGGTCAGCTGTGGTTCGCCAAGCAGCTGCTCGCCGAGGGGCTGCTGGACGCCCCCACCGTCTTCCAGCTGTGCATGGGCATCCCGTGGGGCGCCCCGGCCGACCCCGGAGTGCTCCAGGCGATGGTGAACATGCTGCCGGAGGGCGCCGAATGGGCCAGCTTCGCGCTCGGCCGGATGCAGATGCCCTGGGTCGCCCAGTCGATCCTGCTGGGCGGCAACGTCCGGGTCGGCCTGGAGGACAACCTCTACCTGAGCCGCGGCGTCAAGGCCACCAACGCCCAACTCGTCGAACGCGCCGTCCAGATCACCGAACTCCTCGGCGCCACCGTCGCCACCCCCGACCAGGCCCGCGCCCGCCTGGGCCTCAAGCCCCGCGGCTGATCCCTCCGGCCGCGACGGGGCCGGGTCCGAGCCCGCGCCCGGTCCCTCACCGGCCCGACACCACCCGGCGTCCCCACCCACACCGTCCCCGGAGGCATCCCCATGCCCTACACCCCCGCCACCACCCCGGAAGCCGCCCGCCGCGTGGCCTGCACAGGCGCCGGCGTCATCGGCGGCGGCTGGGTCGCCCACTTCCTCGCCCGCGGTTACGACGTCACCGCCTGGGACCCCGCCGGCGACGCCGAGGAGAAGCTCCGCCGCCTGGTCGCCGCCGCCTGGCCCGTCCTGGAGCAGCTGGGCCTCGCCGACGGCGCCTCACCGGACCGGCTGACGGTCGCCCCGACCCTCGCCGAAGCCGTCGCCGACGCCGACTTCGTCCAGGAAAGCGCCCCGGAGAAACTGGAGTTGAAGCGCTCGCTCCTCGCCGAACTGGACGCCGCCACACCCCCCGGTGTGGTCATCGCCTCCTCCACCTCCGGCTACCCGATGACCGAGATGCAGACCGCGGCCGCCGACCCGTCCCGCCTCGTCGTCGGCCACCCGTTCAACCCGCCGTACCTCATCCCGCTCGTCGAGGTCGTCGGCGGCACCCGCACCGACCCCGCCGCCGTCGCCTGGGCGTCCCGCTTCTACGGCCTGGCGGGCAAATCCGTGATCACCATGGACCGCGAGCTCCCGGGCTTCATCGCCAACCGCCTCCAGGAGGCCCTGTGGCGCGAGGCCCTGCACATGGTCGCCAACGGCGAGGCCACGGTCGCGGACATCGACGCGTCGATCACCGAAGGCCCGGGCCTGCGCTGGGCGTTCATGGGTCCCTGCCTGACCTTCGCCCTGGCCGGAGGCGAGGGCGGCATGGCCCATATGCTCGACCACTTCGGCCCGTCCCTGAAATCCCCCTGGACCCGCCTGGAAGCCCCGGAACTGGACCGCGCCCTCCGCGACGCCATGGTCAACGGCTGCGCCACCGCCGCCGGAAACCGCACCTACACCGACCTGGTCACCGAACGCGACCAAGGCATCATCAACATCCTCCGCGCCACCAACCGGCTGCCCCAGAGCGCCCCACGCCAGCCCTGAGAACCCCCACGCCCCTATACCCTCGCGGCGCGAAGCCCCAGCCCCGGTAACTCTCGCACCCCTAAACCCCAGCCCCGGTAACCCTCGCGGCCCTAAATCCCGGCCCCGGTAACCCGCTCGCCCCGAAGCCCCGGCCCCGGTAACCCTCTCGCCCCGAAGCCCCGGCCCCGGGAGCCCTCGCGGCC
>NZ_LLZI01000007.1 GCF_001509485.1 Streptomyces sp. NRRL F-4489 | reverse complement strand
ACATCCGCACCCACCCCATACGACAACGTCGGCCTTCAAGACCACAACCAGGTCTTGAAGGCCGACGTCACGCCAGGCCCCGGATTAACCAACAGCATCAGACCGCCTCCGGCCTGGTTGATCAGCCGCCGTGCAGCCTTGGCGTCCAGCGAGACCGCGACGTACGCCTCGTGCGGAGCCGCAACCGGGCCCGCGCTCTGGATCAGCTCGCTGTATACCGCGCCTGCTACCGGGGCGTCGGGCTGGCCGTGCTCCTCCCAGTACCGGCGAAGGGCGTCGCCGGAGTCCGGGACGGTGCGCTCGATCACCTGGATCCGGGCGACCTGACCGGTTCGGGCCAGCGAGGCGAGGGCACGCCCCCAGCCGTTGACGTTGGCGTTCTGGGTGCCCGGGTCGAGCAACGCGTAGGCGCGGGAGGACACCTTGACGACGGCGGTCAGCGTGCCGGTGTGGGGGTTATGGACTGCACCGTATCGGCGGTCGGGAGCGGTGACCACGCGCAGGCTGGCGGCGGTACCGGGCAGGTGGAGGAGTCCTTCGCGGACCGGGCGGCGGGAGGGCCGGGTGAGCCAGATCAACTGGCCCCGCATCCGGCGCAGCACGTACCGGGTGACGATCGGAGCCCAGTCGGCCAGGGCCCGGCCGCGGTAGCGAACGAAGACGAGCAGGGCGATGGCGGCCCAGAGCGGGATGAGTTCGAGTGCGCCGACCACGCCACGGGTGAGGAGCACGGCGAGCAGGAGAAGGCCGGTGAGGCTCGCGACGATCAGTTGCGGGGCGGTCAGACCGAGCAGGATGCCGCGCCTGCTGCGGTGCGGGAACTTCACGGTGGCAGTGGTGGCTTCGGCCTGGGGGTTGTCAGACATGGCGTTTCCAGACAGTGGGAGCGGGAGGAGTGGGGCGGAAGGCGCGGCGCTCTTCTGGAGGTCATGGCAGGACTCCGTTTCGGGTGATCGGGTGAGCGGAGGAAGGGGGCGGGCTGCGGACTGCTCGGATGCAGCCCGCCCCTTGTTGTGGTTGGGTCAGGACCCGGACGGCGGCTGCTTGGGGTACACCCAGCTCGTCGGAGTCGGGGAGCCGATCGCCGACGGACCGGTGGAGGGCGGCGGCGGTGCGGCGGGACCGGTAGGCGGCGCGGTACCCGCGCGGGTCATGCTGCCGCCCGGAGCGAAAACACCAGCGGGTTGGACAGCGGAGCCGCCGTCGGCACCCGGAGTGCCCCCGTCGAAGCCTCCCGTTTCGGCCTCGCCGGGCCGGGTGATCAGCGCCGGGATGCCGGGTCGCTGGATCAGGGCTCGGCCCTTGTCGCCGGAGGCGTTCGGGTCCTCGCCGTACCGGAAGCTGGTCTGCGGCTTAGGCGGTCCGGAGTCGATGCCCTCCTTGCTCAGGTTGCCGCCGGTGGGGTTGATGCCGGAGGCGACACCGTCACTGCCCGCGCCGGGGACCTTGTTCGGCCCCTGCGGAGCAGGAGCGCCGGTGCTGGCCTGCATCGCGAGGCTGCCCGCGGTCTTCGCGGCCCCCGCGGCCACCGCCATGCCGGCGACTCCCGTGCGGTGCAGGTCGTCGTGTCCGCCGCCGTCGGTCGCCCAGTGGACGAACTTATAGGTGGCATACGGGCACAGGAGGACCAAGACCATCACGACGATGCCGGCCAGCGCGTCGGACAGGGCGGCCATGCCGTTGTGGGAATCCGACTTGCCCATCGCCGACACGCCGATCAGGAAGACCACGGTCATCAGCAATTTGCTGACGACCAGGGTGGCGGTGGCCTCGATCCAGCCGCGCCGCCACCGCTTGGCGACCTCCCAGCCGCCGCCGGATCCGGCAAAGACGGCAAGGGCGACCATGATCAGGACGCCGACCTTGCGGGCGACCATGACGCCCCAGTACAGGAACGCGCCGATTGCGCAGCCGAGGGCGACCAGGGATGGGACGCCCCAGCCGAGGCCGTACATCGCCCCGAGTTCGTCGACCTTGATGACGCGGCGGATCGCGTCGTCGACTGAGCTGTTGGCTGCTTTGAACAGGCCGTTGGACAGGGCGTCGACCACAGTGATGGCGACGGTGGTGGAGGCGACGGCGCAGAAGGAGAACAGGACGCCAGTCATGGTGCCGATCGCGGCTTGGGCGAGGGCGCGTTCGTCCCGTCGCCAGGCCGCGAACATCAACTGGATGCAGAACGTTCCGACGGTCAGGGCGAGCCCGATGGGTAGGAGCAGCTGGTAGTTGTCCCGGAACCATCCGGCATTGAGATCGATGGCGGTGGTCTCGTTGACGGCCTTGGCGGCGAGATTGGCCGCGCTGGCGGCCAGCTCACCCCGCTGATTTCGCGATCCAGGCCCCGATGCCGTCGGTGACGGTCCCGGCGGGGTTGGTGGCGAAGTCGACGGCGTCGCAGACGGTGCCCATCAGCGGCAGGTCGCAGACTCCCATGGCGGTGCCTCCTTTCGTGGGTAGAGATCAGGGCGCGACGGCCGGCAGGACACCGGCCAGGGCGCAGGGATGGGAGGGACGGCACTGGACCGCGAGGGTGGTGACGCGGTTCTCCGCGCCTCCCGCGGGTGAGCCGGTCCACGCGATCGACTGCTTGCCGGAGACGGTGACGGCGTAGACGTACGCCTGCGTGATCGTCCCGGGATCCGCCTGAAGGGCCCGGCTGAACGAGTCGGGGAAGTGACCCTCGTTCACGGTGGCGGTGGCGAACTGGCCGTTGGCAGTCATCTCCTTCCACAGCACGGGTGAGGGGACGACCGCGTCGACCGAAGCAGTGTCGGCGTACTTCGTCTCGCTGGTCAGCCAACCGTGCAGAGCAGAAAGCAGCTCACGTTGGGAGTAGGCCCGGGTGTCGTAGGACCACAGCGCTGCTGCCGCCGCCTTCCCGAAGGCGACCGGGTCGTGCGTGGTCGGGGGAACGGGAAGGGTGTTGTGGCGCCCGCTCTGTGGTGGCGAGCTGGAGGGCGAAGCAGTCGGGGAGGAGTTGGATGCCGAACTCGATTGCGGCGCAGGGGCCTTGGAGGAGTTCCTGCCGTCGCGGGTGAGGTAGGCGGCCAGGCCGGCGAGGGCGACGAGCACCACCAGAACAGCGGTGCCGAGCAGCGCCCGGCGGCGCACGCGAGATGCGCCGCCGGGGTTCGAGGAGTGGGGAGCCATCAGTGGACCTGCGTCCCCAGCGTGCTGAAGAACGCGACCACACCGTTCGCGGCACCCAGCAGAAGGGCCGCGCCAGCGCTGACCAACACGCCCTTCTTGCCGTTGGCCTCGGCCTGGTGACTGCCAGAGTGGTGGCCCCAGGCCCACACGCCCGCGCTGACGGCGAGCGCGCCGACCACGGCGATGATGCCGAACAGGTTGATGGAGCCCATCACCTGCTTGAGCACCGTCAGGCCAGGGAGGCCGCCCTCGTTCGGCTTGATGCCGGGGTCGTAGGCGAGCTGGACGACCTTGTCAGCGAGATACATTACGAACTCCAGTTCGATTCAGTGCGTGCCAAAGCCCGAGAGGGCGAAGCGGTGATGCGAGGAAAGGGGGAGGGGAGAAGTGCCGGTCAGACGACTCGGCGGGCCGCGAGAATCCGCGGTTTCCAGGACGCGAGGGTCGCGATGCGAACCACGTCGCCCGTGTGCGGGGCGTTGATGATCAGCCCCTGGCCGATGAACATGCCGACGTGCTCAGGGACTTCGGCCGTCCCTTCGGTGAAGACGAGGTCACCCGGCTGGAGAGCGTCGACCGACACCGGCTTGCCCTCCTTGACCTGCGTATACGTCGTTCGCGTGAGGGTGACCCCGGCGGCCTTGTACGACTGCTGCATCAAAGAGGAGCAGTCACAGCGGCCCATTGGGTCGGACCCGTGGGAGCCGGTGCAACTCCCGCCCCACTGATACGGGGTGTCGAGCTGGCCGAGCGCCCAGCGGATCGCCGTCTGGACCTTCGGCGAAGCGGCTACCGGGATCTTGTATCCAGCCGGCACCGAGCCGGGCGGGATGGTTCCGAAGTCGGTTCCGTCCCCGCCGCTCGTACAGCCACCCGCGGTACTCGGCGGAGGACTGCCCGTGCTGCCCGAGCCGGACGGCGAAGGGCTCGGCGACGCGCCGCCAGCCTTCGACAGCAACGGCTCGATCGCCTTCTGCAAGGCGGTGGCCAAGGGCTCCCACTTCGCATAAGCCTCGGGGAAACCAGACCCCTGCACCGCCTGGGCGGCCTGAGTAACAGACAGGGACTGCCAGCCCGAGACCTTCTCCAGCGCCTCGTAGAACTTCGTAGAGGCATGCACCGGGTCACGGACCTCGTTCGCGGTGCCCCATCCCTGCGACGGACGCTGCTGGAACAGGCCCAGCGAGTCACGGTCGCCGTAGGTGAGGTTCCGCAGGCCGCTCTCCTGCAGGGCGGTCGCCAGGGCCACGATCTGCCCCCGAGCCGGGATCTTCATCGCGACGCCGGTGGCCTGGATGGTCTTGGCGTTGGGCACCTGCTCGGCCGGGTCGTCCAGGCCCGGCACGGACACCGTCCCCTTGCTGCCGCCGCCCAGGATCGCCTTCACCTGAGCGGCAACGGCTGAGGTATCCACAGCCTGTGTACCGCCGGTCGAGCAGGCGGCCGAAGCACTCCCGGCCCCGATGGCGAGGATCGGAACGGCCAGCAGCAGGGGACCGCAGGCGAAGAGGCTGACGACGCCTCCGGTGGTCTTCTTCATCGCCGCCGCCGTTCGCCGGGGCGGGTAGCCCGGCCGGGCAACGGGTTTGGGTCAGGGCGTGTGCGTATCAGGGCGTGCTGCATCGCAGCGGCTCCTCTTGGTTCGTAGGAGGCGCGGTGCCGACTTCTCGTGCAAAGCCGTCGGCACCGCGCCGATGTGAATCCGCCTCTCAGGGCGGGCCCGGGTCAGGGGAGTTGGTAGCTCCCGGACGCCGGTCTCAGGTCATGCGCGGCAGCCAGCCGCGCTCGTAATCTCAGGCGATGCACCGGATCTCCTTACGGCTTCGAGAACGAGGGGTCAATGTGCCCGCCGGGCCACGCTTTTTGGACGAGGCAACACGGATCAGCACAGGTCAACCGGGGTGGAGCTGGGCTCCGCCTCGGTGACATGGCGAGACAGTAGACCGGGATTCCGGCCGCACCAAACGACCGCCGAGCCCGTGCCCGGAGCGCGGCACGGGCTCGTTAGGTGCGGCCGGAAATCGCGGCTAACCTCCGGCGCAACCCAACTCCGAACGGCCGCTGTTGAGCGCTGTCCGGAGCGGGTCCCAGTCCCGCCGTGCCCTGAAAGAGGCCCCGCACATGAGCTACACCCTGCACCGAGGCGACGCCCTCACCGTGCTGAAGAACCTGCCGGACGAGAGCGTCAACGCCGTCATCACCGATCCCCCGTACAACTCCGGCGGACGCACCAGCTCGGACCGCACCGCTCGCACCGCCCGCGCCAAGTACGTCACCAGCGGATCCGCGCACGACCTGCAGAACTTCCCCGGAGAGAACCGCGACCAGCGCTCGTACCGGAGTTGGCTGACCGCCCTGCTCACCGAGGCGTACCGAGCCTCGACCGAGCACTCCGTCGCCATGGTCTTCTCCGACTGGCGCCAAGAGCCGACCACCAGCGACGCCCTACAGATGGCAGGGTGGACTTGGAGTGGCACGATCCCCTGGATCAAGCCCGCCAGCCGACCCCGCAAGGGCGGATTCAAGCAGTCGGCCGAGTTCATCATCTGGGGTGTCAAGGGCAGCCTCGACAAGGACCGGGACCTCTACCTGCCCGGCCACTTCATCGCCTCCCAGCCCCGCAAGGACCGCGTCCACATCACCCAGAAGCCGGTCGAGATCATGCAGCAACTCGTGCGAATCTGCCCCGAAGGCGGCACCGTGCTCGACCCCTTCACCGGCAGCGGCTCCACGGGCGTCGCAGCTCTGCGCGAGGGACGGCAATTCGTGGGAGCCGAGCTGTCCTCGCACTACGCCGATGTCGCCGAGCGAAGGCTCCGAGCGGAGTTGACCCAGGACGACTTCGTCCTGGCAGGACCGGAGGCGTGAGCATGAGACCGACCAAGCCGGGGCTGACGGACCGCAGACGCAAAAGGGCGGCTGGAGCATCGAGAAACCGATGCACCAGCCGCCCTTCCTCTTGCGTCAGGCCGCCTCGAACGCCCGTCGAATCAGCGGTCCCGCCTTCTCCAAGTCGGCCGCCGAGGCGATCCGCACCTCCAGGTCCCCCGTCCCGAGATGACCGATGCCACGCATGTCGCGGGAGAAGCCCTCTTCCAACTCGACCGTATCCGGGTCGACTCTTAGGTAGACCAGGATCACCTCGTGCTTCGGGCGGAAGATCACCGAGGCGAGGTTCACCATCCGCCGGTAGGCGATGTAGTGCAGTAGTGGAGCTACCTCGACCTCGCCCCAGGCGGTGAGGGCCTCGTCCAATTCGGCGTACAGGTCCTGGAGGCAAGCCGGGGCCGCGCCCGGGGTCGCTCGGACTGACGGCTGCTCGTCTCCTCCGCCGGCACTGGTCTCCTCCAACTCCCGGCGCCGACGCCGAGCCGGAGCGGGGCGAGGAGAACCAGGTGCGGACTCGATCAGTAGTAGACTCAGCAGCCCGCCGTCGAAGATTCGGTAGCGCACCAGGTCGATCCGCTCGTGCAGGCGGTGCACCGCGACTCGATCGTGGTGCGAGAAGCTGGCTGCGATGCAGACCATCCGAGGGTTCCGCCAGTCGATCGCCTCGGCCGCCTCGGAGCCCAGCTTCTTCTTGACCAGTGCCTCGAACTCGTGATGTGCCGAGTCCAGCCACGACAGGTAGGAGATGGCCTGCGACATGACGCCGCTGTCGGAGCCCTTCTTGTACTCAATCAGCGCAGGTGTGCCGTTCTCGTCCAAGCCGAGAGTGTCGATCCGCCCCCGGTGCCACGGCCCTGTCGGGTACTCCGACGCCAGGAATCGGATGCCGAGCATCGACTCCATCCCCGCCTCGATCCGACGCTGAAGCTCCACCTCCAACGCCACCGTCGAGCCCCGAAGCTCGACGTCCCGGCCATCGGCATCCTGCCGGAACAACATCAGATCGGTCACCCGTGCCCCCTCCGTGACAACTACAGGAGGAGCAATCGAAACCCGCCTGCGGGTATTCCGGTGGATACCTGTGTGTGATGCCTCGTCGGGGGCTGCTCGCTGCTCTCGGCCAATGCGGACGCCTCGGGTCGCACCGTCTCCTTCCCCCTCCACAGTGATGTGCAGCTATCGGTCGAGCGATACCCAGATGTCGAAGGCTCTCTGGGCTTCCGTGGTCAACTCGGCGAGCTTGGGGAACTCGTCGTCGATCATCTCCCAGTCGCAGATCGAGCAGCCGTCGATGAGCGCCGTCCATGCGGTGACGAAGTGGTCGAGGCAATGGCGGATGTGTTCTTGGTAGGCGAGCACATGGCGACCCTGGCGCTCGTAGCGCTCGGCTTCGGTCTTGGCCTGATCCTCAGGCATTCGTCGCACGAACGGTGACGGGATGGGCTGGGGTCCGCGGTCCGGATTGAGGATCTCGGTACCACGGTGGTGCAGCTCTGTGGTCCGGAAGATCAAACTCTCGAAGTCGCTTCTGCTGGCGGTCGAGGCTTCTCGCACGAAAGCTTTCATGATCCAGTCCCAGTCGGCAGCGCGTCGTGGTTCCGACCCGTGCCACGGTGTCATGCGCGCGTGGAGAGCGCGGACCTCGTCGCCGGTTCTGCGCAGCCGAAAGACCAGATGCACCCAGTTGCGGTAGAGGGTATCGACGCTCTCGCGGTCGTCCTCTTCTTCGTGCTCGTGATCAGTGGCCATGCTCGATTCCCCTCACTCGGCCCCAGCGAGCTGGGAGCGCGTTGGGGGTGTGCGGCGTGGGCGCCCGCATCGCTGGGCGCTTGACGACAGAGTCTCATTATTGCGTTGGCGGCGTCAACGAAATGTAACTTTGGTCAACGTGGATTTCGGTGTACGGTCGTGCCATGACCGCAGAAGACGAGGTGCCTGGTGCCGCGGTGACCGCTGCGGAGATCGCACGGTTGGCGGGAGTGACGCGCGCTGCGGTGTCCAACTGGCGTAGGCGTCGTTCGGACTTCCCCTCACCCGTCGGTGGTACCTCGGCAAGTCCTCTGTTCTCACTTGCCCAGGTGCAGCAGTGGCTGCAGGGGCAGCGAGAAGGCCGAGAGGTCAGCGGGGAGGTTCGGCTCTGGCAGGCGCTGCGTGGCACCTACGGCGAGGAGATGGCCACTGCGCTGGCGGCGGTTGGGGATTATCTCCTCGGTGGCCGCGATGAGTTGACCGACCGGACTGCATGCGAGGCGGTCGATGGGCTGGTCGCGGAGCGGATGCCGACGGAAGTGATGGACGGACTTGTCTCCCGTTTGCTGGAGTCCTCCGCACGCGCCGCGCTGGACGGCGTCTCGACGTTGCGACTGGCCCGGGCTGTAAGGGAATTCGCAGGTGAGACATCCGGCGCCGTCTTCGACCCAGCGTGCGGTATCGGCTCGCTTCTCGTCGCGGTGGGCAGCGGCGCAGTCGGGAGCAGGCTGGGGCAGGACACACATGCGGACGCGACGCGCTTGGCTCGGGTACGCGCGGCATTGTCCGTCGTTGAGGCAGGGGCGTCGGCTCAGGTAGTGGCGGGCGACTCTTTGCGGGCTGACGCTTTCCCTGACCTCCGTGCGGACCTGGTCGTGTGTGAGCCGCCGACCGCTGTGGCCGACTGGGGCCGCGAGCAATTGCTGATCGATCCGCGCTGGGAGGCGGGTGTGCCCTCGCGTGGGGAGAGTGAACTCGCGTGGCTCCAGCATTGCTACCACCACACGGCCCCCGGCGGACGGGCCGTGGTAGCCCTGCCTGCGTCGGTCGCCCATCGCCGCTCCGGACGCAGAATCCGCGCGGAGATGGTGCGCCGCGGCTGCGTCACCATGGTGGTGGCTCTGCCACCGGGCCTCGCGGCCAGTCACGCACTTCCGCTGCACCTGTGGGTGCTGAGCCGACCCGCAGACCCCCGGCGGACATCGGGGGCCGTACGCATGGTGGATCTCAGCACCAACAGCCCGGACGGGCCCTGGCAGCCGCAGCCGCACCAGGAAGCGGAAGTGCCGCTGATCGACCTGTTGAACGACGAGGTAGACCTCACGCCCAGCCGCTACGTTCGCGAGCCGGAACCCGACTACGTCGCGGAGTATGACGCGCTGCGTAGGGATCTCGAAACGCGTTTCAGCCGCCTGCAGGCGTTGCTCCCCGAGCTACCTCCACGAGACAGGCCCGGCAGCCTGGACGAAGGCGCCCCGGTCACGATGAGCGACCTGCTCGCTGCCGGCTTGGTCAACCTGGACGGTGAAGACCTCACTTCCCTCAGCGACCAACTGGACCCCGACTATGTGCGTGGCTTTGCCAACAGCGCGGAGAATGCCCGCCGCAGCACCTCGGCCTCGGGTACGTTCCGAGCAGACCTGCGGGCGGCGCGCCTGCCTCGCATGGACATCGAGCGGCAGCACCGCTACGGGGGCGCCTTTCGCTTGTTGATCGCGTTCGAACGCGAATTGGCCGAAATCGCCATGATGGGAGACCGGGCGACGCGGCTTGCTCGTGACGGCCTGACCAGTGGCGCACTCGACCCGCCGCCGACGCAGGCCAACGGCGATGTTGAGCACCAGAGCACGACCGACGGAGACGAAGCAGTGGGACGAGAGGGCAGGACGCTTTGAGTAAGAACCAGGAACTGGCCGACTTCATCTGGTCGGTAGCCGACCTGCTGCGCGGAGACTACAAGCGCTCGGAGTACGGCAAAGTCATCCTGCCGCTGACGGTGCTGCGTCGGCTGGACTGCGTCATGGCCCCGACCCGCCAGGCGGTGTGGGACCGGGCAGCCTCCTACACCGGGGAGAACAAGGATGGACTGCTTCTGGCGGCGTCCAAGCTGAAGTTCTACAACCTCTCCGAGCAGACCTTCGACACCATCAGTAGCGACGCGGCCAACGTAGCGAAGAACCTCAAGGACTACATCCGGGGATTCTCCTCGGAAGCCACCGAGATCATCAACCGCTACGAGTTCCACCTCCAGATTGACCGCCTGGACAACGCCGACCTGCTCTACCAGGTGGTGCGGAAGTTCGCCGGCCTGGACCTGAGCTTCGAAGCCGTAGACAACCACGACATGGGCTACGTCTTCGAGGAGCTGATTCGAAAGTTCGCCGACGCCTCCAACGAAACCGCCGGTGAGCACTTCACCCCGCGCGAGGTCATCGAGCTGATGGTCGAGCTGCTGCTTGCCCCGGACGACGATCGGCTGAACGGAGAGGGCCAGGTCGTCAAGATCTTCGACCCGGCCTGCGGCACCGGCGGCATGCTCTCGGCATCTGAGGAGCACATCCGCAAGCTGAATCCGCGAGTGCGCGTCAACCTGTTCGGGCAGGAGCTGAACGCCGAGTCGTACGCGATCTGCCGCTCCGACATGCTGCTGAAGGGTCACACAGCCAAGAACATCCGCTTCGGCAACTCCTTCAGCCAGGATGGCCACGACGGCGAGACCTTCGACTACATGCTCGCCAACCCGCCCTTTGGCGTGGAGTGGAAGAAGGTCGAGAAGGTCGTCCGCCAGGAGCACCAAGACCGGGGATACGACGGCCGTTTCGGTGCCGGTTTGCCCCGGATCAACGACGGCTCGCTGCTGTTCCTGCAGCACATGATGAGCAAGATGCAGCCGCTGAAGAAGGACGAGGCGGGCGACGAGGCCGGTGGCACCCGGCTGGCCATCGTCTTCAACGGTTCCCCGCTGTTCACCGGTGGTGCGGGATCTGGTGAGTCGGAGATCCGCAAGTGGATCATCGAGCATGATTATCTGGAGGCGATCGTCGCCCTCCCAGACCAGCTTTTCTACAACACAGGCATCTCCACGTACTTCTGGATCGTCACCAATCGCAAGCCCGCCGACCGCAAGGGCCGCGTGATTCTCATCGATACCCGCGACCAGTGGACCAAGATGCGTAAGTCGCTCGGCGAGAAGCGCAAGAAGATCACCCGGCCCCAGATCGGACGCATCTGCGCGCTCTACCGCGACGCCCTCACCATCGCCGGCGACGAAACCCATCAGGACCATGGGCGGGTGAAAGTCTTTGCCAACCGGGACTTTGGCTACCAGCGCATCACTGTGGACCGCCCGCTCAAGCTCCGCTTCGAGCTGACCGAGGATAGCCTGACCCAGCTGGGGGCATCCGCCGCCGTGAGGAAGGCGGTCGGGGGCGAGGCGGCGGTCGAATCGCTGCTCACCGCGCTCAAACCGCTGCTCGGATCGCAGTGGTCTACCAAGGCTGAGGCATGGGACGACCTGCGGGCGGCGATGGTGGCCGGAGGCGTGCTGTGGCCGACCGCCGCACCGTTCCAGAAGGCCATGCGCGACGCCGTGGGCGTGACCGACCCTGATGGTGAGGTCCAGGTCATCAAGGGCAAGCCTGAGCCTGATCCTGAACTGCGCGACAACGAGAACGTCCCCCTGGGAGAGGACATCGACGAGTACCTCGCACGCAAGGTACTGCCTTACGTCCCTGACGCCTGGATCGCGGAGACCCGCAATCCGAAGACGAAAGGGACGGAGCGGTTCAAGGTTGGGTACGAGATTCCGTTCACGCGTCATTTCTACGTCTACACGCCGCCCAGGCCGCTAGCGGAAATTGACGCGGAGTTGAAATCGATCGAGGCCGAGATTCAGGCGCTGCTCGGAGAGGTGACGGGATGACATCTATCCTCGGTTTGCCGCTTCCTACGGGGTGGTCCTCTTCGCCTCTAAAGTATGTGACAACAGTATTGAATCGAGGAACGGCTCCCGTCTACGTGGATGATGGGCCCGTGCGTGCTGTAAGTCAGGGAGCCAACCAGCCGAGCGGGTTGGATTGGTCCCGAACAAGATTCCATGCGTTTTCGGGGGATCCTCGAAAATTGAAGGGATACTTGCAGCCCGGAGATGTGATCATTAATTCCACTGGTACGGGAACGCTGGGTCGAGTAGGGCAATTTACTGGATCCCCGGACGGGACTCCCTGCGTGGCGGATGGCCATGTGACGGTTGCCCGGGCGGATCTTCGCGAATTGCATCCTCGCTTCTCGTACTACTGGCTCCTGTCGCGGCCTTTCCAGGAGTACGTTTTTGCGGCCCTCGTCGTGGGGGCAACAAATCAGATCGAGCTCAACCGTGAGCGACTTGGGGAGGCTCCTGTCCCCCTTCCTCCGCTGGAGGAGCAGCGCCGCATTGCTGACTTCCTCGACGCCGAGACCGCCAGAATCGACCGCCTGTCCGCAGTTATGCGATCCCAGGATGAACTACTGTCTAATCGTCGAAGCGCTGTGCTTGCCACTACTTGGCAATCTGGGTGTCCATTGGTGAGGCTGGGGTACTTCCTAAGCCTCGTGACCAGCGGTCCGCGAGGTTGGGGGGAGTACGTCGGAGATGAGGGAAGAATGTTCTTCCGGAGTGCCAACCTTCGGCGTGATTCCATCGAGCCGAATCTCGGTTCGGTTGCGCATGTTGCACCTCCTGATTCCGCGCTGGTGGAATCTTTCAGATCTTCGGTGCGTCTTGGTGATGTCCTTGTGGGAATTACTGGGGCGAATGCGGGGTGGGTATGCCTTGCGGGTGAGGACATCGAAGGGGCCAACGTAAGCCAGCACGTTTGTCTGATTCGACCGTCCCGGTACGTCTCCGGGACGTGGTTGGCGTATCTCCTCTCTTCCCCGGCCGTCCAGGATTCCCTGCTTGGAAGTCAGTACGGTGGTACGAAGACTCAGCTTTCGCTTCCCGATCTGAGGAACTTGAACGTTCCTATGCCCGAACTGTCGGAGCAAGAGGCTGTAGCCGATGAGATCAGGCTCCACATCGGTGCCATCGAGAGTGAGCGAGGTGCACGCGGTAGGCAGCTCACGCTCCTTACCGAGCGACGCCAGGCCCTGATCACCGCTGCCGTCACCGGCCAGCTCGACGTCACCACCGCCCGCCCCGCGCACGATCGCGACCTCTGAGGGGGATTCAGATGAACGACGCCCGCCTGTACACCGAGAAGGCATTCGAGAACGCTGTGGAAGCGGCGCTGCTGCGCAGCGGCTGGCAGCGCGGGCTCGCTAACACCTACGACCGCGCTCTCGGTATCGACACCTCCGAGCTGACTGCGTTCCTCAGGGTTTCGCAGAACGACGCGTGGCTGGCGCTCCAGGCCGCCTATGGCGAGGATGAGGAACAGGCCGTCGGTCGGTTCGCAAAGCGCGTGGCGCGGGAGATCGACTCGCGCGGGCTGCTGGACGTCCTGCGTCGGGGAGTGAACGACCGGAACGTGAAGATCCAGCTCGCGTACTTCCGTCCCGCGCACACGCTCGCCGCCGACGCTCTCGCCGAGTACGACGCCAATCGGCTCACCTTCGTGCGCCAGTTTCACTACTCGGCCTCGCGTCCCGCCGACACCCTCGACATGGCGTTCTTCCTCAACGGACTGCCGGTCGCCTCCGTTGAGTTGAAGAACGGGCTGACCGGCCAGACCGTTGAGGAAGCTAAGCGTCAGTACCGGCGGGACCGGGACCCGAAGGAGCTGTTCTTTGCCAAGCGCAGCCTGGTCCACTTTGCAGTCGATCCGACACTGGCATTTCTGACGACCCGCCTGGCTGGGGACTCCACACGTTTCCTCCCCTTCAACACCGGATCCGGTGGCCCCGGCCAGATCGGTGGCGCGGGCAACGTCCCAGCCTCCACCGACGGGACGTACCCCACCTCTTACCTTTTCGACGAGGTGTGGGCGCGGGACAACTGGCTGGAACTGCTGCAGCGGTTCCTACATGTGGAGGACGCCGCGGCGAAGGCCGGCCGGGCGCCGTCGCACAAGCCTGGTAACGCTCACACGCAGCCGTTGATCTTCCCGAGGTTCCACCAGTGGGACGCGGTGCGTAAGCTCATCGCGCACGCGGCCCGCCACGGCGCGGGGGAGAACTACCTGATTCAGCACTCCGCCGGCTCGGGCAAGTCCAACACCATTGCCTGGCTGGCACACCATCTGTCCAGCCTGCACACCTCCCATGACCCCGGGCTGATCGCGCCCGCCGCACTCGCCTCCGGCCTGGGGGCGAACAAGCTGGTCTTCGACAAGGTCATCGTGATCACAGACCGGCGGGTGCTGGACAAGCAGCTTCAGGACACCATTTATCAGTTCGACCACAAGGCTGGCGTGGTCGTGCGGATCGACGAGAACTCCCAGCAGCTCGCGGACGCGCTGACCGGGCCGACTGCCCGGATCGTGATCACCACGGTGCAGAAGTTCCCCTTCGTCCTGGATAAGGTGGCGGGGCTGGGTGGACAGCGTTACGCGGTGATCATTGACGAGGCGCACTCCTCGCAGGGCGGTGAGAGCGCGGCGGCGCTGAAGAAGGCGCTGGGCCGTCTCGGTTCGGACGCGGTGGACGAGGATGGCGACCCGCTGACGGCCGCGGCCCTGGCCCGCGGCAAGCAGCCGAACCTGTCCTTCTTCGCGTTCACGGCCACCCCCAAGGCGAAGACGATCGATCTCTTCGGCACTCCTTACACCAAGGCCGGCTCGGGGGAGCAGGAGAAGGGGCCGTTCCACGTCTACTCGATGCGGCAGGCCATCGAAGAGGGCTTCATCCTCGACGTGCTCGGCAACTACATCACCTACGCCACCTACTTCAAGCTCCAGGAGGCCGCCGCAGACGAGGCCGAGCAGCAGGTGGACCCGCGTAAGGCCCGCTCTAAGCTGGTGAGGGCCGCGCTGATGTCGGAAGCGTCGATGGCCTCCCGTGCGAAGATCATTGTCGACCACTTCCGCTCACATACCAGCCCGCGCCTCGGCGGCCGGGCCAAGGCGATGGTGGTCACCTCCAGCCGTGAACATGCCGTACGGCTCTACCAGGCCATGCGCGCCTACATCGACCAGCGTGGCTTCGCCGACTGCGGCACCCTCGTCGCGTTCTCCGGGGCACTGACCCTCGACGGGATCGAGTACACCGAACCCAAGCTCAACGGCTTCCCCGAACGTGAACTGCCCAGCCGCTTCGGCTATACCCGCGCGGACGACTCGAACCCGCCCTCCGTCCCCAAGCCCGAATACCGCATCCTCGTCGTTGCTGAGAAGTACCAGACCGGCTTCGATCAGCCCCTGCTGACCACCATGTATGTGGACAAGATCCTTGTGAAGCTGGCCGCGGTGCAGACACTGTCCCGGCTCAACCGCACCCACCCCCTCAAGACCACCGAGGACCTGTTCATCCTCGACTTTGCTAACCGGCCCGAGGATATCCAGCAGGCGTTCCAGCAGTACTACGAGGCGTCGATCAGCGAACCCACCGACCCGAACCTGCTGTTCGACCGCGAACGCGAGGTCATGGCCTACCAGCTCCTGGTAGAAGCCGAGATGGATGCCTTCGTCACCGCGTACTTCGCCGCCTACCAAGGCGGAGCGGCGACCGGCACCGCCGTCATGAAGGCCCATGCGCGGCTCTACGGCTACCTCCAGCCAGCCGTGGATCGCTTCAACGCCCTCAACGCCACTGAACCCGACACCGCCGCCGACTTCCGTCGGGCCCTGGACTCTTACACCAAGGCATACGGTTGGCTCTCCCACGTCATCGGCTTCGAAAATTTGGAACTGGAACGGCTCTACCAGTACGGACGCTTCCTGCTGCGCCGCCTGCCCGCACCCCTGCACAGCGCAGGCGCGGACATTGGCGCCGCAGTGCCGAGCCACATGCGCATCACCCAGACCGGCACTCCCGAATTGCATCTGGAGGTAGCCGGCGCACAGGTACTGCGGGGCTTGGTGCCCGAAGCGGGCGGAGCAGTGGCCGAGGCGGAGGAGATGTCGCTGGCGGAGGTGATCCTGTCCGTCAACGACGAATACGGAACTGGCCTGTCCACCGCTGACCAGATCCTGCTCGGCCAGCTCGTGGTCGCCGTCAGCGAAGACCCCGAACTGCGGGCCATCGCGCTGCACCAAGACCAAGACGTTTTCGGTGGAGAACTTGAGAAGGACCTCGACCGAATCGTCATCGATCAGGCGGCCTCCAACGATGCCCTCATGGTCCGCTACTTCGACGACACCAACGTCAACCGCCTGTTCAAACAAGTCGCGACCCAACAGGCATACCAGCTCATCCGCCGCCCGGTCCGGCGTGAGGCCGAACGCCGGGCCACCGAGCAGCGGGCTGCTCAACTCAAGTCCACCGGAAGCCGTCGTGCGGAGCCTCCGACCGCGTAGCCTGAACCCGACAGTACGTCACATAACAGCCTCGGCGGGGTAGTTGCATCCCGCCCATGCAGAGAGGGCACCGCGCATGGTGCACGGCATGCCGAACTCCGACGCCGGGATACCGGCACGCGTCATCGCGGGCCGGTACCGGCTTTACACGCCCATCGGCGCAGGCGGCATGGGCGAGGTCTGGCAGGCATACGACGAACGCCTGGACCGCCGCGTGGCCGTGAAAATGATGCTGGCCGAAAGCCCGGTGTCGCCTGGGTTTCGTGGCGCGGCCTTTGAGGAGACCCTCCAGACCCGCCGAGCCCGCTTCCTGCGCGAGGTCCAGATTACCGCTGGCATCGAACACCTCGGTGTTCCCGCTGTCTACGACACAGGCACCGACGAGGCCAGCGGACGGCTGTTCGTCGTCATGCAGCTCCTGCAGGGCCGCGAACTGCAGACCTTCATCGACGAAACTGACTACGAAAACGACACGGTCTCCGTCTCCTGGGCCGCGGCCATCGCCGCCCAGATCGCCTCCGTCCTCGATACCGTGCATCACCACGACGTCGTCCACCGCGACATCAAGCCCTCCAACCTGATGATTACACCCGGAGGGGTGGTCAAGGTCCTCGACTTCGGCGTTGCTGCCCTGCGTGGAGTCGGCATCCTGCCCCGGCTCACCCAGGTCGGCATGACCGTGGGCACCCCGCCCTACATGTCTCCCGAGCAGAGCCTGGCCAACGCCGTAGGCCCTGCCGCCGATGTTTACGCCCTCGCCTGCGTGCTCTACGAACTCCTAACAGCAAAGCCACCCTTCAGCCCCGACGACAACCGTTCTCACATGTGGCACCACGTCCACACCCCGCCCCCTCCTATCCGCTCCCTGCGACCGGATGTACCGGTCGACATCGAGAAGCTGCTGTTGGCCATGCTCACCAAGGAATCCGAGCAGCGCATGGGCGCGATGGAGGTCTACGACGCTCTCCTGCCCTTCATCCATGACACCGCCGGCACGCTTGCCGCGACCGACGACGGTGTCCTCGACCCCCGACTGCCGTTCCTGCGCCCCTTCGGCGGTCGGGCGCGCAGCACCGGCGTCGCCGCCTCCTACACACCCACCGTGGTGGTGCCCTCGCCGGTGGCAGTCCCGCCGGCAGCGGCACAGTCAGGCCCTTCCGCACTGACCGAGAAGGAGGCGGACGCGATTTCGGACCGAGCAGCTCGGCTGGCTCAGGAGGGCCAGCTCACCCAGGCCGCCGACGCTCTAGACGAGGCCATCGCGAGAGCCGCAGATCCAGAACTCAGGGAAGGCATGCAGTTCAACCTCGCCCAAGTGAAGTTCCTGGCCGGAAGCCACCGCGAGGCCCTCGCCCTATTCGAGCCACTCGCCCACGAATACACCAACCGCTACGGCGGCGACGATGAGCAAGCACAGCTTTGCTGGTACTACGCCGCGCAGTGCCGGATGGAACTTGGTGAAGCGAGCGCCGCCATCCGGGCCTTTGACCAGGTCGCGGAGATCACGCCCGCTCCCGAGGACGAGGACGCCATCAATCGCTACCTGGATACCCTCGCACGGCTCGTGAGCCTGTATGCAGCAGCGGAAGACCTCCCCCAGGCACTGGAGGTCGGTGACCGCCTCCGGTCGGAAACCTCCCGGCTACGGGGAAGCGACTGGCCGGGGCTGGCGCAGATCGACGCCTATCTCAGCCGTCTCCGCCAAGACCTCGGCTGATCAGTCATGATGTCTTCGGCTCCATCTGAGACGACCTGCAGCCCGCCCTCTGTGGTCAGCGGGCAGCCGGATCTTGTATAGAAACAACAAAGTGTTCCGTTTGTTCCGCTGGTCCTCTGAACAGCCGTCCTCGTTGCTCCGGCAGACGGCGCCGGCGGCTCTACAGCCGTCGCGCCGGTGGACAGCCGGTGGACAGACGCCTTTGGACAGTGCATCACGGGGCGGCACAGGCCAACCCGTCGCACCTCCTCTGATCAGGCAAAACGTCACGGGACAGCACGACGAGGCACTACGCAACACGAACGCTCATGGTCTCGTAATGCGTAGGTCTCGGGTTCGAATCCCGAAGGCGGCTCAGAGAAAAAGCCCAGGTCAGTTAGTCGCTGACCTGGGCTTTCTTGTACCAGCTGATGTGTCGGCGGCGCAGGGAGCGGGCCGCGTGGCTGTCGGCGGTCTCGGTTGCCGGTTCGAGGGCCTGGCTGATTTGGGCGGGCTGAAAGATCTCCGTGGTGGCCGGCATGTCCACGCTCAGCTCCTTCGCGATCGTGCCCGTACTTTCCTCGCCGGCCGCTGGGCCGTGTGCTCGCGCAGCTACGGAGTGAACGGCGGCGGGGGTGGAAGGGCGTCCCTCATCGGGCGTGGTGCTGGTGTGGTTCGTGCAGTCCCTGGGCGTAGCTCGGGCCGGCCGCGTGACCTTGTCGCAAGGACCTCCAATCCGCGGACAGTGTGCTTGTCTTCCGTGGGTGCTGGGCTGGCGATGGTCGTGGGCATTGCCTGTTGCCGGCGGTTGTCTGCGTAATTGCTTGTGGCGCGTGATGCGTACACCTTATGGTGCATGGAGGCAAGGAGCTCGGGACAGGACCTGAGCCACCGCCGGTCTCTTCGAGGCATGGAGCGTCGGAATGCGCCCTCGCCACCGCCTCTCTCCGCATTCTGACGGGCCACCGAGCTGCCTTGGCTCGGTGGCCGAAAGGCGCTCTCATGACCATTTACTCGCAGCATGCGAACCGCGGCAAAACGCAGATCCTGGCGACTTATCAGGGGCCGGGTGGGCTCAGGTCGTCGACGGTGACAAGCCTGTCCAGCCCAGCTCTTGCGGCACCGGTCGTCGATGCGCTCAACCGGATTTCCGCGCTCGCCACCGTCCCTGTAAGTGTTCACGATCGCCGTGACGGGGATGTGGACAGCTATCCGACGAGGCACCTCGGGGCGCTGACCGAACGGTCGGCGCGTGCGGAACTCCTGAGTGGCGCGCACAGCTTGTGGTACGAGTACGCCTGTATGGAGCTTCATCAGGCGCTGTCTGATTTGGATGACGCGCTGGCGGTGGTGCCCGAGCCGATTCGTATCGCAATCGACGCGGAACTGGCGGAAGAGGCACGCGCGTTGCGGGAGGAGCTCGCCGAGTACCGGGAAGGAAGCCCTGAGTCCGAGCCGGAAAAGCGGCGTCACTGGGACTTCGGCCAGCCGTGTGTGTTGTATGGCGGTGGCGTCGACATGCTGAGCAGCGAGGTGCGGGAGCAGCTGGACCGGCTTGAAGAGGGGGCAACTCCCGAAGAGCGTGCGAAGGGCATCGTGAACCTCCGGGTTCTGGTCGGCGCCTGCTCTCGTTTCCCCGACATGATCGGTGGGCTGGAGTCGGGCAATCTGGAGATCTTTGCTGAGCCCTATGAGGAGGACGGTTACTACTTCTCTGTCCAGGCGCCGGAGGTCGGCGAGGGCGGTTCCGATTCCTGGGTCATCGAAATCGGTCGTTGGGAACCCGATGACCCGGACGAGGATTACGAGGAATGCGGCAGTGCGACGGGTGGCACGGTGCTTCGCTGCGAGCTTTCCGGGACGCCGAGTGCTGAAGCGATTGCTGGTCTGCTGGACCGGATCTGCGAGGAGCCGGGTCTCCTTGCCGAGTGGGCCGGGACGCGGGTGGGGGTGGAGCTCGCGGGGACGGGGCTGCTTGTCACCGAGGTGTATGAGGACTGAGCTCTGCCTCTCGGCCCGGTGAGTGCTAGAGGGGGAGTCGGGTGCGGAGCAAGCCCAGGTCAGGGTTTTTCTGGCCTGGGCTTTTGGGTTGGGCGGGGTGTCAGGGGAGGGCGGGCAAGGCGGATTCGATGAGGG
>NZ_LLZI01000006.1 GCF_001509485.1 Streptomyces sp. NRRL F-4489 | reverse complement strand
TCCACATCCCCCTGCTCGGCACCCCCGCCCCCGAAGGCGTCGCCGCCGCATCTGTCCGGTCGCACAGGTCACGCACCGAAGCGGATGCCCGTGCCGTCGTCTCACGCTCTGAAGTCGTCGCATGCGTCGACCATGGCGGATGCCGGACGACCTTGGGGATCTTGGTCGAAAGCTGTGGACAAGTCGGGGCCTGTGGACAACTTCGTCACCCGTGAGGGCGCGAAATGGTGCGTGTCGCCCGGTGCATCGCCCGTCCCGTACACTTCTGATGGCGATCCGGGTCACCGGGTCGACTTCGCACGCCCCGCCACCAGTGCAGCAGTCCCGTTCGGGCAGCACGTCGGCCGCGCTCCTCGGTCCTCGGAAGGTTCCACCCGGTGCCTCCCCTGGCAGGCGCGTCGGGGCGTCAGGCACCGCGGCCGGCCGGCCGTGGTGGAACCGAGAACACAAGGAGTACGGCCATGGCCGTCGTCACGATGCGGGAGCTGCTGGAGAGCGGCGTCCACTTCGGGCACCAGACCCGCCGCTGGAACCCGAAGATGAAGCGTTTCATCTTCACCGAGCGCAACGGCATCTACATCATCGACCTGCTCCAGTCGCTGTCGTACATCGACCGCGCCTACGAGTTCGTCAAGGAGACCGTCGCCCACGGCGGCTCGGTCATGTTCGTCGGCACGAAGAAGCAGGCCCAGGAGGCCATCGCCGAGCAGGCGACCCGCGTGGGCATGCCGTACGTGAACCAGCGCTGGCTCGGCGGCATGCTGACCAACTTCTCGACCGTCTACAAGCGCCTGCAGCGCCTGAAGGAGCTCGAGCAGATCGACTTCGAGGACGTGGCCGCCTCCGGCCTCACCAAGAAGGAGCTCCTGGTCCTCTCCCGCGAGAAGGCCAAGCTGGAGAAGACCCTCGGTGGTATCCGCGAGATGCAGAAGGTGCCCAGCGCCGTCTGGATCGTGGACACCAAGAAGGAGCACATCGCCGTCGGTGAGGCGCGCAAGCTCAACATCCCGGTCGTCGCGATCCTCGACACCAACTGCGACCCGGACGAGGTCGACTACAAGATCCCGGGCAACGACGACGCGATCCGCTCCGTCACCCTGCTCACCCGCGTCATCGCCGACGCCGTCGCCGAGGGCCTGATCGCCCGCTCCGGCGCGGCCACCGGCGACCAGAAGCCCGGCGACAAGGCTGCCGCCGAGCCGCTGGCCGAGTGGGAGCGCGACCTGCTCGAAGGCGACAAGAAGGCCGACGACGAGTCCGCCAAGGCCGAGGCCGAGGCTCCGGCCGCCGAGGCCCCGGCTGCCGAGGCCGAGAAGCCGGCCGAGCAGGGCTGACCTTCAAGACCGGTTGGTGACGGCGGGGGAGGGTGCCACAAGCGCCGCCCCCGCCGTCCACCCGTAGATCTTTCGACTTTCGCGATTCCGAGAAGAGATTCACAGACCATGGCGAACTACACCGCCGCTGACGTCAAGAAGCTCCGCGAGCTCACCGGCGCCGGCATGATGGACTGCAAGAAGGCCCTGGAAGAGGCCGAGGGCAACGTCGAGAAGGCCGTCGAGGTCCTGCG
Organism: Streptomyces sp. NRRL F-4489; assembly: GCF_001509485.1. GTDB lineage: Bacteria > Actinomycetota > Actinomycetes > Streptomycetales > Streptomycetaceae > Streptomyces. Next base: position 18,497 of record NZ_LLZI01000006.1, on the reverse strand, counting down.
CGTCAAGGGTCAGAAGGGCGTCGCCAAGCGCGAGGGCCGCTCGGCCGAGAACGGCGCGGTCGTCTCGGTGCTCTCCGACGACAACACCTCCGGCCTGATCCTCGAGCTGAAGTGCGAGACCGACTTCGTCGCCAAGGGCGAGAAGTTCCTCTCCGTCGCCAACGCCCTGGCCGCGCACGTCGCCAAGACCACCCCGGCCGACATCGAGGCCCTGCTCGCCTCCGAGATCGAGCCCGGCAAGACCGTCCAGGCGTACGTCGACGAGGCCAACGCCAACCTCGGCGAGAAGATCGTCCTGGACCGCTTCGCGCAGTTCTCCGACGGCTACGTCACGGCGTACATGCACCGCACCATGCCCGACCTGCCCCCGCAGATCGGTGTCCTCGTCGAGCTCGACAAGGAGAACGCCGAGGTCGCCAAGGGCATCGCGCAGCACATCGCCGCGTTCGCCCCGAAGTACCTCTCCAAGGAGGACGTGCCGGCCGAGGTCGTGGAGGCCGAGCGCCGCGTCGCCGAGGAGACCACCCGCGCCGAGGGCAAGCCCGAGGCCGCCCTGCCGAAGATCGTCGAAGGCCGCCTCAACGGCTTCTTCAAGGACGCGACGCTGCTCGGCCAGCCGTACGCGCTCGACAACAAGAAGTCGGTCGAGAAGGTCCTCCAGGAGGCCGGCGTCACCCTGAAGCGCTTCGCGCGCATCAAGGTCGGCATCTGAGCCTGCCGCGAAGGCAGCGAATGACCTGCGGCCCCGCTAGGGTCGTACGCAGTCGGCCGCTCAACGGCCGGCCGCAGATGTGACGAGGAGGCCATTGCCGGACAGGGATCTGACCCAGACCCACGGCAATGGCCTTCTTCGTATGTGCACGAGGAGAGCTCAATGAATCACGGTGCCGACGGCGCGGACACACACAAAGCCGGTAAAGGCGGCAGGCGCTTCCTGCTGAAGCTGTCGGGTGAGGCATTCGCCGGTGGCGGCGGGCTGGGGGTCGACCCCGATGTCGTGCACGCGATCGCCCGCGAGATCGGCGCGGTGGTCAGGGAAGGCTACGAGATCGCCATCGTGATCGGCGGCGGCAACTTCTTCCGCGGTGCCGAACTCCAGCAGCGCGGCATGGACCGGGCGCGCTCCGACTACATGGGCATGCTGGGAACGGTCATGAACTGCCTGGCCCTCCAGGACTTCCTGGAGAAGGAGGGCATCGACTCCCGCGTCCAGACGGCCATCACCATGGGCCAGGTCGCTGAGCCGTACATCCCGCTGCGCGCGGTGCGCCACCTGGAGAAGGGCCGGGTCGTCATCTTCGGCGCCGGTATGGGCATGCCGTACTTCTCCACCGACACCACCGCCGCCCAGCGCGCCCTGGAGATCGACGCCGAGGCCATGCTGATGGGCAAGAACGGCGTGGACGGCGTCTACGACTCCGACCCGAAGAAGAACCCGGACGCGGTCAAGTTCGACGCCCTCGAATACGGCGAGGTCATCACCCGCGACCTGAAGGTCGCCGACGCCACCGCCATCACGCTGTGCCGGGACAACAAGCTCCCGATCCTCGTGTTCGAACTGCTCGCCGAGGGGAACATCGCGCGTGCGGTGAAGGGTGAGAAGATCGGCACGCTCGTCAGCGATCAGAACACCCGGGCCTGACGGCCCCAACTGCCGTGATTCCGTAGGGGCGTCGGCCCGTACGGGCGGCAACCCCCGGCCGCGGGATGACCTCGGTACGGGGATGGACAACCGCCTGCCGGTCGGACACCGTGCAGGAGAAGACGCGCGGCAGGGGCGAGGCTCTGCTTCTTACCGAAAAGACCAGGAGCAAGTGGTGATCGAAGAGATCCTCCTCGAAGCCGAGGAGAAGATGGAGAAGGCCGTCGTGGTCGCCAAGGAGGACTTCGCCGCGATCCGCACCGGGCGTGCGCACCCGGCGATGTTCAACAAGATCGTGGCGGACTACTACGGCGCCATGACGCCCATCAACCAGCTGGCGTCGTTCTCGGTCCCGGAACCCCGGATGGCCGTGGTGACCCCGTTCGACAAGAGCGCGCTGCGCAACATCGAGCAGGCGATCCGCGACTCGGACCTCGGTGTCAACCCGAGCAACGACGGCAACATCATCCGGGTGACCTTCCCGGAGCTCACCGAGGAGCGCCGCCGCGAGTTCATCAAGGTCGCCAAGAACAAGGCCGAGGACTCCAAGATCTCGATCCGCAGCGTGCGGCGGAAGGCCAAGGAAGCCCTCGACAAGCTCGTCAAGGACAAGGAGTCCGGCGAGGACGAGGTGCGCCGGGCCGAGAAGGAGCTCGACGACCTCACCGCGAAGTACGTCGCGCAGGTGGACGAGCTCCTCAAGCACAAGGAATCCGAGCTCCTAGAGGTCTGATGAACGAGTCATCCTGGGGGACCCCGCCCGGCGCCGGCCGCTGGGGACCGCCCGACCACGGACCGGCCGCCTCGCTGCGCGGGGCGGCGCCTCCCGCCCCGGCGGGTCCCGTGCACGACCGGGGCGGTGCGGCGCAGACTCGGCCCATGCCCATCGTGCCCGAGCCGGGCGGACACCAGGACGACCATCCGGACATCCGGAACGACCGGAAGAACCGGGACGACCGGGGGGCTGCTCGGCGGAGCGGCCCCCTGTTCCGCGACGACAGGCCGCAGGAGCCCATGCCCACCTCGCTCCCCGGGTCCCACAGCGGCCCAGAGAAACCGCAGAAGAAGAGCGCGGGGCGCAATCTGCGCGCCGCCATAGGGGTCGGCGCCGGTCTCGGCGTGGTCATCCTGGCCTCGCTCTTCGTCTACAAGCCGGTGTTCATCGGCGTGATAGCGATCGCCGTCGTCGTGGGCCTGTGGGAGCTGACCTCCCGGCTGGCGGAGCGCAAGGACATCCGGGTGCCGCTCGTCCCGCTCGCGGTCGGCGGCACCGCCATGGTCGTCGCCGGCTATGTGCGCGGCGCCGAGGGGGCCTGGGTGGCGATGGCGCTCACCGCGCTCGCCGTCCTGGTCTGGCGGATGACCGAGGCCCCGCAGAACTACCTCCGGGACGTCACCGCCGGGGTCTTCGCGGCGTTCTACGTGCCGTTCCTGGCGACGTTCGTGGCGCTGATGCTGGCGGCCGCGGACGACGGACCGCAGCGGGTCGTCACGTTCCTGCTGCTGACGGTCGTCAGCGACACCGGGGCCTACGCGGTCGGCTGGCGCTTCGGCAAGAAGAAGCTGGCGCCGCGGATCAGCCCCGGCAAGACCCGCGAGGGGCTGGTCGGCGCGGTGCTGTTCGCCATGGTGGCGGGCGCGCTGTGCATGGAGTTCCTGATCAAGGGCGGTGCCTGGTGGCAGGGGCTGCTGCTGGGCCTGGCGGTCGCGGCCAGCGCCACCCTCGGCGACCTCGGCGAATCCATGATCAAGCGGGACCTCGGCATCAAGGACATGGGCACCCTGCTGCCGGGCCACGGCGGGATCATGGACCGGCTGGACTCCCTCCTGCCGACCGCGCCCGTGGTCTGGCTGCTGTTCGTGATCTTCGTGGGCTCGGGCTGAGCGCGGCCCGTTACCCTTGAGGGGCGCGCTGCTCGTTCGCGGCGCGCCCTTCCCGTCTCCGCGACCGCGGCGACGATCCCTGAGGTCCCCTGCTTCCGGACCCGTCCGGCCCCAGGCACCGGGCCGGCGGCAGCCGCCCGGCCTCGTCGTACAGAGGAGTTTCCGCCCATGGCACGCCCGGCCCCGGGAGAACTGACGTTTGTCGCCCCCCGCGGCGCCAAGAAGCCACCGCGCCACCTCGCCGACCTCAGCCCGGCCGAGCGCCGCGAGGCGGTGGCCGCGATCGGCGAGAAGCCGTTCCGCGCCAAGCAGCTGTCGCAGCACTACTTCGCCCGCTACGCGCACGACCCGGCGGAGTGGACCGACATCCCCGCCGCGGCGCGCGGAAAGCTGGCCTCCGAGCTGCTCCCGGACCTGATGTCGGTGATGCGGCACGTCTCGTGCGACAACGACACCACCCGCAAGACGCTCTGGCGGCTGCACGACGGCACCCTCGTCGAGTCCGTCCTGATGCGCTACCCGGACCGGGTCACCATGTGCATCTCCTCGCAGGCCGGCTGCGGGATGAATTGTCCGTTCTGCGCCACCGGGCAGGCCGGACTGGACCGGAACCTCTCCACCGCCGAGATCGTGCACCAGATCGTCGACGGCATGCGGGCACTGCGCGACGGCGAGGTGCCCGGCGGCCCGGCGCGGCTGTCCAACATCGTCTTCATGGGCATGGGTGAACCGCTCGCCAACTACAACCGCGTGGTCGGCGCGATCCGGCGGCTGACCGACCCCGAGCCGGACGGCGTGGGCCTCTCCCAGCGCGGGATCACGGTCTCCACGGTCGGGCTGGTGCCGGCGATGCTCCGCTTCGCCGACGAGGGCTTCAAGTGCCGGCTCGCGGTGTCGCTGCACGCGCCCGACGACGAACTGCGCGACACGCTCGTGCCGGTCAACACCCGCTGGAAGGTCCGCGAGGTGCTGGACGCGGCGTGGGAGTACGCCGAGAAGTCCGGCCGCCGGGTCTCCATCGAGTACGCCCTGATCCGCGATATCAACGACCAGGCATGGCGCGGTGACCTGCTGGGACGCCTCCTCAAGGGCAAGCGGGTCCATGTCAACCTCATTCCGCTCAATCCGACTCCGGGTTCCAAGTGGACCGCGTCGCGGCCCGAGGACGAGCTGGCGTTCGTCCGCGCCATCGAGGCGCACGGGGTGCCCGTCACCGTCCGGGACACCCGCGGTCAGGAGATCGACGGCGCCTGCGGACAGCTCGCGGCCTCGGAACGCTGACCACCCGCTGGTACGGTGTCGTCGAACAAATGCACATTCCGACAGGGGAGCGCCACAGCGCTGAGAGTGCGGACACGTCGTAGCCCTACGGCGCCCGCAGACCCTTGAACCTCGCCCGGGTCATTCCGGGTAGGAAGTTCGGTCGTCACTCATGCTGTTGCGCCCCGCCCACCGCCCGTTGCCGTGCGTCACCGATGCCGAACGCAGCGGACACCGGGCGGGGCCGCGTCTCTTCCTGGCCAGCCAGGAGGAAATCAGTGAGCACCACCAGCAGGATCACCGCGGCAGCGCTCGCCGCCGCGGCCGGTATGACCGCGCTCGCCGGATGCGGCGGCTCGGGCGGCGGCAGCGGCGCGGACGCCAAGACCGTCACGCTGGTCACCCATGACTCGTTCAACGCCTCCAAGTCCGTCCTCGCCGCCTTCGAGAAGGAGAGCGGCTACAAGGTCAAGGTGGTGCGGGGCGGAGACGCCGGCCAGGCCGTCAACCAGGCGATCCTGTCCAAGGACAACCCGCAGGGCGACGTCTTCTTCGGCATCGACAACACCCTGCTCTCGCGCGGTTTGAACGCGGGCATCTTCACCCCCTACACGGCCAAGGGCCTGGACAGCGTCCCCGCCGGCCTCCAGCTCGACAAGGACGCCCACCGGGTCACTCCTCTCGACTACGGCGACATCTGCGTCAACTACGACCGCGCCTACTTCACCCAGCACAAGCTCGCGCCACCGCAGACCTTCGACGACCTGCTCAAGCCGGAGTACAAGAACCTGCTCGTCACGGAGAACTCCGCGACCTCCTCCCCGGGGCTCGCCTTCCAGCTCGGCACCATCGCCACCCACGGCGAGGCCGGCTGGCCGGACTACTGGAAGAAGCTCAAGGCCAACGGCGTCGAGGTCGTCGACGGCTGGGAGCAGGCGTACAACGAGCGCTTCTCGGGCTCCGCGGCCGGCAAGGGCAAGGGCGACAAGCCGCTGGTCGTCTCCTACGCCTCCAGCCCGCCCGCCGAGGTGATGGGCAAGAAGCCCGCGCCCGAGCAGGCCCCGACCGGCGTCGCCACCGGCACCTGCTTCCGGCAGATCGAATTCGGCGGTCTGCTCAAGGGAGCCAGGAACGAGAAGGGCGGCAAGGCCCTGCTGGACTTCCTCCTTTCCAAGCGGTTCCAGGAGGACATGCCGCTCCAGATGTTCGTCAACCCGGCCCGCGAGGACGCCAAGGAACCGGAGCTGTTCACCCGCTACGGCGCGAAGGTCGACAAGCCGGCGACCCTGGCACCGGACACGATCACCAAGAACCGCGAACAGTGGATCAAGCAGTGGTCCTCGCTCGTTCTGAAGTAGCCCCCGGCCGCCCCCGGAGGCGGGCCGCGCGGGGAACGGCGGTGCGGCTCGGTCTGATGGCCGCGCCGCTCGCCTTCTTCGCGGTGTTCTTCGCCTACCCCGTCGTGATGATCGTGGGACGCGGGCTGAAGGACGGCGGGCAGTGGCAGCTCGGACGCTTCGGCACCGTACTGAGCGACCCGGACGTACTGCACGTGCTGTGGTTCACCGTGTGGCAGGCGGCCGCGTCGACCGCGCTGACGCTGCTGCTGGCCCTGCCCGGCGCCTACGTCTTCGCGCGCTTCGACTTCCCCGGCAAGCAGCTGCTGCGGGCGGTGGTGGCGGTGCCGTTCGTCCTGCCCACCGTCGTCGCCGGCTCGGCCTTCCTGGCCCTGGTCGGACGGGGCGGGCTGCTCGACGCGCTGTGGGGCGTGCGGCTGGACACCTCGGTGTGGGCGATCCTGCTGGCGCACGTCTTCTTCAACTACGCCGTCGTCGTCCGCACCGTCGGCGGGCTCTGGGCCCAGCTGGACCCCCGGCAGGAAGAGGCGGCCCGGGTGCTGGGCGCCGGACGCTTCACCGCGTGGCGGAAGGTGACGCTGCCCGCCCTCGGGCCGGCCGTCGCCGCCGCCGCGCTGATGGTGTTCCTCTTCACCTTCACCTCCTTCGGCGTGGTACAGATCCTCGGCGGCCCGCGCTTCTCCACCCTGGAAGTGGAGATCTACCGGCAGACCGCGGACTTCCTGGACCTGCCGACCGCCGCCGTACTGACTCTGATCCAGTTCGCCGCCGTCCTGGGGCTGCTGGTGGTGCACGCCTGGACCGTGCGGCGCCGCGAGGCAACCCTGCGGCTCGTCGACGCCTCCCGGACCGCCCGCCGGCCGCGCGGCCCCGGCCAGTGGGCGCTGCTGGGCGGCACACTCGCCGTCATCGCCGTCCTGCTCGTCCTGCCGCTGGCCGTACTCGTCGAGCGGTCCTTCGCCGGGCCAGACGGCTACGGAACGATCTTCTACACCACGCTGCGCTCCGCCGCGGCCGCCGACAGCACCTTCGCCGTCGCGCCCCTGGACGCCCTGTGGAACTCCCTCGCCTACGGGGCCGCGGCCACGGCGATCGCCCTGCTCATCGGCGGACTGGCCGCCGCCGCACTGACCCGCTCCCGGCCCGAGCCCGGCCCGTCGGGGCGGACACCGCTGATCACCCGGCTGGTGCGCGGCTTCGACGGGCTGCTGATGCTCCCGCTCGGCGTCTCCGCCGTGACCGTCGGCTTCGGCTTCCTGATCGCCCTCGACCGGCCGCCGCTGGACCTGCGGACCTCCTGGTGGCTCGTCCCGCTCGCCCAGGCCCTGGTCGGCGTGCCGTTCGTGGTCCGCACGATGCTGCCCGTGCTGCGGGCCGTCGACAGCCGGCTGCGGGAAGCGGCGGCTGTCCTCGGCGCCTCGCCCTGGCGGGCCTGGCGGGAGGTGGACCTGCCGATGGTGCGCCGGGCCCTGCTCATCGCGGCCGGTTTCGCCTTCGCCGTGTCGCTCGGCGAATTCGGCGCCACCGTCTTCATCGCCCGGCCCGACCGGCCCACCCTGCCGGTCGCCGTGGCACGGCTGCTGGGCCGCGCCGGCGAGTTCAACTACGGCCAGGCGATGGCCCTGTCCACCCTCCTGATGGTGGTGTGCGCGGGCGCCCTGCTGATCCTGGAACGCATCCGCACCGACCACTCCGGGGAGTTCTAGATGACGGCACAGGCCGGGACCGCGGCACCGGAAATGCTGCGGCTGGACGGCGTCACCGTCCGCTTCGGCACGCCCGGCGCACGCCCCGCGCTTGACGGCGTGCACCTGGGCGTCGCCCCGCACGAAATCGTCTGCGTCCTGGGCCCCAGCGGCAGCGGCAAGTCCACCCTGCTGCGAGTGGTCGCCGGACTCCAGCACACCGACGCCGGAACGGTGCGACTGGCGGGCCGCGACCAGGCGGGGGTGCCCACGCACCGGCGCGGCGTCGGGCTGATGTTCCAGGACCACCAGCTCTTCCCGCAGCGCGACGTCGCCGGCAACGTGGCCTTCGGGCTGCGGATGCGGCGCTCCTCCCGCGCCGAACAGCAACGCACCGTCGCCGAACTGCTGGACCTCGTCGGGCTGCCCGGCGCGCAGCGCAGGGCGGTGGCGTCGCTGTCCGGCGGCGAACAGCAGCGGGTCGCCCTGGCCCGAGCGCTCGCCCCCCGCCCGCGGCTGCTGATGCTGGACGAGCCGCTCGGCCAGCTGGACCGGGGTCTCCGCGAACGCCTCGTCGTCGAACTCCGGCGGCTCTTCCGGGAGTTGGGGACGACGGTGCTGGCCGTCACCCACGATCAGGGTGAGGCGTTCGCACTGGCCGACCGGGTCGTGGTGATGCGCGACGGCCGCATCGCGCAGAGCGGCACCCCTCTGGAGGTCTGGCAGCGGCCCGCCACCGAATTCGTCGCGCGCTTCCTCGGCTTCGACAACGTGGTCGAGGCGACCGCGCAGAGCGGGGCCGCGGACACGCCCTGGGGCAAGGTGCCGGTGCCGGAGGGCACCCCGGACGGCCCGTGCCGGCTGCTCGTACGCCCGGCCGGAGTCCGGCTGACCTCCGCCGAGGACGGGCTGCCCTGCACCGTCGCGGCCCGGACCTTCCGCGGTACGCATGTCGCGCTGCTGCTGCAGCCGGCGGCCGGGCCGCAGGTGGAGGCGGCGTGCCCACTGCACGAGGCGCCGGAGACCGGAGCCCGGGTGGGCGTCTCCTTCGCGGTGGAGGACGTGGTGGTGCTGGACGCCGCGGCGGAGTAACCGCGCGGCGCGATAACGGTGTGCCATAGTTCGCTCCTTGGAGTCGGGCGCCGCTACCGGCGCGGGGGAGGGTCGGGCCGCCGTCCCTGCGGGACGACCAGGCCCAGCTCGTAGGCGAGGATCACCGCCTGGGCGCGGTCCCGGAGGTCCATCTTGGTGAACAGCCGGTTGATGTGCGTCTTCACGGTGTGATCGGTGATCGTCAGCCGGTCGGCGATCTCCGCGTTGGACAATCCCTGGGCGATGTGCACCAGCACCTCCACCTCTCGACCGGTCAGCTCGTCCACCGTGCTCACTGGGACCGGCGCCGACCGCTGCTTGACGAACTCCGCGATCAGCCGCTTGGTCAGCTCCGGCGCCAGCAGCGCGTTGCCCTCCGCCACGACCCGCACCGCGTGGAGGAGTTCGGGAAACGTCGTGTCCTTCAGAAGGAAGCCACTGGCCCCGGCCGCGAGCGCGTCATACACGTACTCGTCCAGTCCGAACGTCGTCAGCATCAGCGCCTTGGTGGCCCCGCCGGACGCTCGGGTGATCTCTCGGGCGGCCTCGATGCCGTTCTTGTGCGGCATCCGGATGTCCAGCAGCGCCAGATCGGGGCGCTGCTCCGCGGCGATCCGGACCGCCTGGACACCGTCCTCCGCCTCGCCGACCACCTCGATGTCCTCCTGGATGCCGAGGAGATTGACGAATCCGGTACGGACGATGGCCTGGTCATCGGCCACGATTGCTCTGATCACCACGGGATTTCCGCCTCTACGAGAAAGCCGCCGTCCGGGCCGCGGCCGGCGGTGAGCTTCCCGCCGAGCAGCGCCGCCCGTTCCTGCATACCGGCCAGGCCGTGGCCGGAGTGGACCCCACCCGGCGGGCCCGGCCCGTCGTCCGCGATCCGCACCGCCAGCCGGTCGGACTGGTAGCCGATCTCCACCACTGCCTGAGCTCCCGGGGCATGGCGTCGCACATTGGTCAGTCCCTCCTGCACGATGCGGTACGCGGACAGCTCGCACGACGTGGGGAGTTCGACACGGTCGCCGCTGATCCGCAGCTCCACCTCACCGCCCACCGAGCGATGCTGCGCTATCAGATCGCCCAAGGCGTCCAGGGTCGGCTGGGGCGCCGTACCGGTGCGGTGACCGGGATCCGTCCGCAGGACCCCCAGCAGCCGGCGCAGCTCCGCCATCGACTCCCGGGCGGACGCGGCGATCTCCTGGAACCGCTCGCGGGCCTGCGGCGACAGATCCTGGGTGGTGTAGGTGGCGCTCTCCGCCTGCACCGCGATCACCGACACCGAGTGCGACACCACATCGTGCAACTCCCGTGCTATCGCAGCCCGTTCGGCCTCGGCGGCCTGCCGTCGTTCCATCGCGAGCAGCCGGGCCTGGGCTTCCGCCCGCTCACGCTGTGTCTCCTCGCGCGCGCGGACCGCGTCCCCCATCGATACCGCGGCCAGGATCGCCACGGTCAGTACGAACCACTCGGCGAGCAGATCGGCGGAATACGTCGGGGGACGCCAGGACGCGATGTGCCAGACGTTCACCGCGAGGGACAGCGCCGAACCGCCGCCGACCAGCAGCGCCGGATGCGCCACCCGGTGGCGTCCGAGCGTGTAGCACGCCATCAGTCCGCTGACGGCCGCCGCGATATAGAGGTCCGTCCCCGCCGCGAAGCTCAGCAGGACCGCCGCGACCGAGAGCGCCGCGGAGGCGGGGTACGCACGGCGCCACGCAAGCGTCGCCGCGGACAGCAGAACGCCGAGCGCGATCACGGCGGAGTGCCGCGGCACCGCCACCAGCTCCACGGCGGCGAACGCCGTGAGCGCTCCGCCGGTGGCCCAGGGATACGACGGCGACGCGACCCATGCGCGCAGCCGCTGCCGGAGAGAAGTGCTCATGCCGTTATTTTTTCGGCACCCGGCGGCAGTCGCGTCACCGCACGGGTTGATCCCTGGCAGGGATGTCATGCCACGGGTTGACGCCGAAGTTCGGTTCCTCGTTTGACGCTCCGCGATCCGCCCGTCCATAGCCTCGTGATCACGACGAGGACGGGAGCGTCATGAATCTTCAACTGCTTTGTAAACGAACCGAGTTCGCGTGTGTCGGCCGCCTGCCGCAGTCGTCTCGTACGCTGGGGCGGTCGGCGGGCGGAGAGCGCGGACGCGACAGAAGAGAGGTCTGGTGGTGGGGCGCGTGCGCGCTCGCCGCGCTCGGCCTCGCACTCTTCACCTCCCTTGTACCGCACCGCACATGGGGCCTCCTCGCCGCGACCGGCTACGGCTGCGCGGCCGTGGCCGTAGCGCTCCGCGCACGGAGAAGGCGCACACCCCGCGCCCCCGCCGGCACCGCTCGGCTTCCCGCCGTAATCGCCGTCGCGGGCGCGGTCGTCGCTCCCCTCGTCCTCCTCATACTGACCGGCAGAGGACAACTCGAAGTCGCGGTCGTCGAGCGCGCGGGCGAGCTGCTGCTCAACTCCGGAAGCCCCTACCTCAGCGCGCCCGCCACCGTCGCCGACTACAACCCCTACCTGCCCGGTATGGCGGCCTTCGGCCTGCCCCGCGCGATGTTCGGCGACGGGCCGCTCACGGACGCCCGCTGGTGGATGGCGGCGACCTTCCTCCTGTCGATCGGCGGTGCCGTCACCGTGCTCTGCCGCGGCCGCGGCAGAGCGGACGAGCCGGATGGCCGCTCCCGGCGGGCGCCGGCATGCGGCCGTGACGGGGTGCCCGTACTGCTGTGGCTCGCGGCCTGCCCGCTGGTGGCCCTTCCGCTGGCGGTCGGGGGGATCGACCTCCCCGTGATCGGCTTGATGTGCTGGGCGCTGGCCATGGCCGGAAGGGGCAAGGCGGTAGGCGCGGGGCTGCTGCTGGGCGCCGCCGCTGCCCTGAAGTGGACCGCCTGGCCCGCCGTACCCGTCGTGGTCGCCCTGATGGCCGCCCGATACGGCCGGCGAAAGGCCCTCAGCTGCGGCGCTGCGACGGTGGTGACGGTCACGGCGGCGGTTGTGCCCTTCCTGCTCACGGCACCGGGAGCCTTCGCCGAGAACGTCCTGGCCTTTCCGCTGGGGCTGGCGACGACGGCCTCACCCGCCGAGAGCCCCCTCCCCGGACGGCTCCTGGCGGCTTACGTCCCCGGCGGCGCGCTGGTCGCCATGGTGCTGCTGTCAATCGCCGCCCTCGGCGTCGCCGCATCCCTGCTGATACGGCCGCCGCGGACGGTGCACGCGGCAGCCGACCGGCTGGCACTCGGCCTCGCGCTGGCCATGGCCCTGATGCCGGCCACTCGTTTCGGCTACCTCGTCTACCCGTTGGTCCTGTGGGCCTGGCCCCGACTGACGGCACAGGCAACGGCCGGATCGCCGACTGTCGCTCCCGGCCGCGTACCTCAACTTCCCTGCGGCCGACGGCCGTTGACCCAGCCCTCTCCCGGCGAGCCTGTCCGCGACGCGGACCACGCCGAAGCGAAGCAAGCGGCCCCTGAGGCGAGTCCCGTGCACCCCGATTCCGGACGAGTGGACCCCGGACGGGGGCAGCCGAGCACCGGATCGGGATGGCAGGGCACGCCCTCGCGAAAGGAGGCGGCACCGTGAGCCGCACGCTGATCATCACCAACGACTTCCCACCGCGCCAGGGCGGGATCGAGACCTTCGTCCACGCCATGGCGAGCCGGTTCCCGCGGGACGAGGTGGTCGTCTACACCTCGTCCGAGCCGGGAGCGGCGGAGCACGACGCGGCCCTGCCCTATCCGGTGATCCGCGATCCGGCCCGGACGTTGCTGCCCACGCCCAGGGCCACCTCCCGGGCCGTCGCGCTGGTCCGCCGGTACGAGTGTGACAGCGTGTGGTTCGGTGCCGCCGCGCCGCTCGGCCTGATGGCCGGACGGCTGCGGAGAGAAGCAGGTGTGGCCAGGACCGTGGCCACCACACACGGACACGAGGTCTGGTGGGCCCGCACGCCCGGTGCGCGCCTGCTGCTCCGGAGGATCGGCGCCCAGACGGACGTGATGACCTACCTCGGTGCGAGTACCCGCGCGCCGATAGCGGCGGCGATCGGCCCCGCAGCTGCGCACCGTATGGCACGCCTCGCCCCTGGCGTCGACACGGCTGCCTTCCGGCCAGGGCTCGATGGACGCCCTGTACGTGAGCGCTACGGCCTCACCGGCCGCCGGGTGATCCTCTGCGCGGCCCGGCTCGTGCCCCGGAAGGGCCAGGACACGCTGATCCGCGCGCTGCCGCTGATCCGCCGATGGATACCCGAAGCCACCCTGCTGCTCGTCGGCGGCGGGCCTGATGAAGAGCGATTGCGCCGACTCGTCAGCGCTGAGATGGTAGACGACGCCGTGGTCTTCGCGGGCGCCCATGCGCACGATGCCCTCCCGGCGTTCTACGCCGCGGCCGACGTGTTCGCGATGCCATGCCGGACCCGGCGGTGCGGGCTGGAGGTCGAGGGCCTGGGCATCGTGTTCCTGGAAGCGGCGGCCGCGGGGCTCCCCGTACTCGCCGGCGACTCCGGCGGTGCGCCCGATGCCGTTCAGGACGGCCAGACGGGCCATGTGGTGGACGGACGGAGTCCGGACGCCGTCGTCGAGCGGCTCGTCGCCATGCTCATCGACCGTGACGCCGCACGGGACATGGGCGAGAAGGGCCGGGTCTGGGTGGCGGCGGAGTGGGGCTGGGACCGTTCCTACGAGCAGTTGTCGCGGCTTCTGGCGGAGAAGGACGGCAGGGGAGGAGGCGGGGCTGGGGCGGTGCGTGGCGCCTAGAGGTGGCTGGTCGGCGGCGGTTTGGGCTCTTGGGACACTCGGCCCTTCAACGCCTCGCCTGCCGACGAGCCGGCGCGCGCCACCAGAGGACCGGCATCGGCTCCGGCGTGTCCGTCCTCAGCTCCGTGACGACACCCTGCTCACACTGCAGCCCGAGGGGCCTTGTCGGCTGAGGGCTCCGGATCGGCCTGCCCGATGGAGTCGTGTGCAGCTTCGGGGGCGGAGTCCGGTTCGCCGAACCAGGCGACCGCTACGGCGCCGGCCACCGCGACCACGAAGCCAAGGATCGCCATCCAGGCGAAGCCGGGACGGGAGGAGTCCCCCAGCCAGAGCACACCGAGGATGCCCGGCACCACGGTCTCGCCCACCACGAGCGCCGCCGTCGCGCCGTTCACCGAACCGATCTGCAGGGCCACGGTGTGCAGGTACATCCCACCGACGCCCGCGACCAGGATCGCGTACAGCGCCGGATCGGCGAGAAGGGAGGGCAGATGGAACGGATCCACACCGTTCAGCACGCGCACGCCGACACCGAGCGCGCCGAAGCCCAGACCGGAGAGCAGACCCGCCAGGATCGCGGCCCGCCCGCCGAGCAGGCGCACGATCAAGGTGCCTCCGCCGATGAGCGCGACCGAGGCGATCAGCAGCCACCAGTGGGTGGACAGGGGAGTCGCACCGCTGCCTTCCGGGCCCGCGGCGGTGGCGAGCAGTACCAGTGCCGAGCAGACGACGGCGATGGAGGCCCACTCGGGGCGGGTCAGCCGGATGTTGAGGAGCTTGATGCTGAGGACGGCCGTGATCACGAGGTTCGCGCTGATGACTGTCTGGGAGAGGAACAGGGGCAGCAACCGCGCGGCGAGCGCGCCCAGGCCGAAGCCTATGAAGTCCAGCACTGTGCCGACCATGAATTCCCAGGTCACGGCGGCTTTGGCGGTGGAGGCGAGACTGGGGCCGCCGTGCTGGGTGACGGCGCCGGAGGAAGCCTTGGCCGCCTCCTGGCGGGCGGACTTCCGGGAGCCCACCGCCTGAAGGACCGATCCCGTGCCGTAGCAGGCGGATGCCGCCACGGCCGTCAGAAGGCCAATGATCACCGAGTGCTCCGTTCGCGCGCCGCATTACCTTTTCATTACCTGGATTGGCAGACGTGCATTTCGGGAGGGGAGTTGCCTCGCGGGGCAAAAAGATCTTTCGGGCCGAGGGGGGAGGCGAGCGGGCTGATGGGGCGATGGAGGAGGGGGAGCGAAACTCGGCTGCGGGCTGGAGCCGGCTGACCGGGAATCAAACGCACATCCAAGGCCGCGGCGGCAGCGGTCGTGTTCAGTGTTCGCCGGTGTGGGGTGCCTCGGTGGTGAGACGGGCCAGGGCCTCCGGGACGTCGTCGACGGAGTCGACCAGGGTGAGCCGGGACGCCATCGGGTGGCCCGTGGAGAGGGTCTGGAGCAGGGGCCAGGCAGGGAGGGTCTCCGTCCAGTGCCGGTGATCCACGAGCACCATCGGGGTCGGTTCGCCGTGCGGCCGGTAGTAGTTCAGGGTGGCGGCGTCGAAGACCTCCTGGACCGTTCCCGCCGCACCCGGGAGGAACACCAGCCCGGCGTTCGACCGGGCCAGCAAACCCTCCTCGCGCAGTGCGTTGACGAAGTACTTCGCGATATGGGAGGCGAAGGCGTTCGGCGGCTCGTGGCCGTAGAACCAGGTGGGCATGGCGAGGGAGGGCCCGCCGCCCGGCCAGCGGCGGAGCACGTCGAAAGCGGTGTGGGCCCACTGGGTGACCGAGGGCGTGGAGTGCGGCGTCCCGGAGAGCAGTGCGAGTGCCGCGTCGAGCACGGGGTCCTCGAAGGGGGCGGTGTAGGCCCCGAGGTTCGCCGCCTCCATCGCGCCGGGGCCGCCGCCGGTCGCCACGGTCAGGCCCTCGCGGCTGAGCCGGCGCCCGAGCCGGGCCGCGCCCGCGTAGGCGGCCGAACCGCGTTCCAGGGCGTGCCCGCCCAGGACCCCGACCACGCGTGCGCCGTCGAGATGGGCATCCAGGGCGTCCGAGACGGCGTCGTCGTGGATGCTGCGCAGCATCCCGGCGACCACATCGCCGGTCGTCTTGGTCTCCTGATACCAGCGGTAGGCCCGGGCGTCCGGAGTGCCGTCGTAGCCGGTGTCGAGCAGCCCCGCGTAGAGCTCGTCCGGGGCGTAGAGGGCGCCGCGGTATGGATCGAACGGCAAACCGGGCACCGGCGGGAAGACCAGTGCGCCCCCGGCGCGCACTTTGGCGGCGGCGTCCGGCTCCATCACGCAGCCGAGGAAGACCGAGTCCTTGGTGTCCGTGCCGAGCAGGGCGAACGTACGGTCGGAGAGGTCGAGGGACTGGACGTGGTACCCGGCGAGGCTGCCGGTCGCGGCGACCCGGTCGAACGCGTCCAGCGAGGCGATCTCGTGGCCTCGCTGGCGAGGGCCGCGGGACACCGGAGGTTCTGCGTGCGCGTGCATACCCATGTGCGACAGCATGCCCGTCGGGTCAGGTCCGCAAGGAGTTCACCAGGGGGCCGAGGAGGCCGTCCTCGGCGGCGGAGTCGAGCGCGGCGCGCAGCGCGCTGTCGTACGTGGGGCGCGCCTTGCTCTGCGCTTCGCGGCCCTCGTCGGTGATCACGCTGTAGACACCCCGCCGGTCGTCGGGGCAGAGGTCCCGCCGGGTCAGGCCGGATGATTCGAGCCGGGAGGCCAGCCGGCTGACCGAACTCTGGTTCAACCCGATCAGATCGGCGAGCTCCTGCATGCGCAGTTCGCCGTCCTCCGCCTCCGCCAGCCGGGCCAGCGCGCGGTACTCGGAGAGGCCGAGCCGGTGGTGCTGCTGCAGAGCCTTCGCCAACTCCTGCTCCACGCGCGTGTGCAGTGCTCCGAACCGGTCCCAGTGCTCCGCGTCCATCGCCGTCCGCTTTCTTCCGCCGCCTGCTGTCTCCGGCGTTTCCCGGAGTCTTTTCGCTGTTTTTCGCTGAGCTCTTGACACCAGCGTACATGCGCCTGAAACTTATGTATGTGCATGCATGAGATGCTTGCACATGGACCGATGAAGGGGGAAGTGTGATGTCGTCGACGGGTGTTGCGGAGGCCGGGGGCGTGCGGGAGATCCAGCGGATCGCGACCACGCCGGACTGGTACGAGCCGTACAAGATCTCTCAGGCCATCAAGGCCGGCGGCCTGATCCATGTGTCAGGGCAGGCGGGCATCGATGAACAGGGACGGACCGTTTCCGACGATTTCCTGCCCCAGGGCCGGCAGGCGTTCGCGAATGTCGAGCGGGTGCTGGCCGAGGCCGGGGCGTCGCTCTCGGACGTGGTGAAGGTCGGCATCTTCGTCACGGACATGGCCGCCAACCTCCGCGACGTCATCACGCTGCGCGAGGAGTTCCTGTCCGAGCCCTATCCGGCGGACACCTTGCTCGAAGTCTCGTCGCTGGCCCAGCCGGACTGGCGAATAGAGGTCGAAGTCACCGCCCTCGCCCGCTGACCCGCACGCCCGGGCCGGCCGCCGGCCCATCCGTACGCGGTACGTCACCCAGTCCTCGTCCGGCGCAACCCAGCCGGCCCAGGCTCGGGTCGCCGATACCCGTCCGCCGCCAGCCCGGCTCGGCACCCTCCGTCGGACAACTCGCCCATGCCTCATAGGAGTTCACGTCTCGCGCCAGCTGCCGCGCGCACCGATTCAACAACCACCAAGGCCGATCCGGAAGCCACTCAGGTGTCCAGCCGACCCGCCTCGCCTCTCCCAACGGCTCACTGCCCCAGCTCGGTTGGCTGCCCGCGGCACGAGCAACCAGGCACCACTACCAAGCATCCGAGCACCATCAAGGAGCAGACGGGGCGCGGCACCTCGCCGGCGGCGGGGTGATGCCGCTGGAGGGGCAGGGTGTCGTCGGCCATCGTGGAGGCGACGGAGTCGGTGCGGCAGTAAGTCACTAGGTTCTGACGTCAAATATCAGGCCCACATCAGGAGGGAGGTGAGGCTGACGGCTGCTGCGTAGGACTGGGGACTGGGCGGTCTTGACGTAGTGGGTGGCGTGCCGCGCCACTGCTTGAGGCGGTGGAAGCACCGTTCCACGGTGCTCCGGTGCTTGTAGACCTCGCGGTCGAAGGCCGGTGGGCGGCCTGCGCGGCTGCCTCGCCGGGGCCGGTCGCGGGCCTGGTCGGCCCGCTCGGGGATCGTGAGCGGGATGCCGCGGCGGACGAGCCAGGTGCGGATCGCTCTTGAGCTGCAGCAGGTGGATCTTGCTGGTCAGAGCACCTCCGGACGATCGTGGAATCGACCGACATCAGCCACTCGATGTTGCTCGACGCGCCCGCCTTCGTCTGGGCGGCCCGCAGCATCCGCTCGAAAGAGCCCTCTGCCGCCCACCTGCGAAATCGCGTATGCAGCGTGGCCCATGGGCCATAGCGCTCGGGCACATCTCGCCAGGCAGCCCGGTCCGGAACCTGACTTGCACACGATCCCGTTCAGGACCCGGCGGTCGTCCAGCCGCTTCCGCCCCCGCAACGACTCGGGCAGCAATGGCCGGACGAACTCCTAATCCCTATCCGACAGTTCATGGCGACGTATCGCGACATCGTGATCCACCAGCGGAGATCATTTGAAGGCCCCCCTAGGGGGCGATGGTGGCGCGCTCGCCGCCGGTGCGGAAGCAGACACAAGCACCACCAAGCACCACCAAGCAACGGAGGACCAACAAGCAGCGGAGCACACCAAGCGTCGGAGCACACAAGCAGCGAAGCCCGCCCCATCAACCGACCAAGCACCACGCAAGAAGGGAGGCCAACCAAGTCCGACCACCCCACCACCCGACCCC
>NZ_LLZI01000005.1 GCF_001509485.1 Streptomyces sp. NRRL F-4489 | reverse complement strand
CCGCGCCAGACACGTCACCCCCACCACCTCCCCCCGCCCGTACCCCCGCACCAGCTCCCGCAACGCAACCTCCACCAGCGGCACGGTGCCCGGCGACAGGTCCATATGACCGGTGACGGCGAGGATGGTCATGGAGCGTTTCCCTTCTCCACCGGGCGACGGTACGGATCTGCAGAGGCGCGGTCAGCCAACTCGGTTCAGCCGGTGGGAAAGAGAGCCGTGTCGATCCTGACGTCGAACGGTTGCGGGAGGTGCAGCGGGTCGCCGTACTTGACGGTGTCGAGGACGCGGTAGAGGCCGCCGGCCGGCTGGCCGTAGAGCGTCGCGGTGGGTCTGCCGGAGTGCCAGGGGTCCAGGAGCAGGTAGAGGGGGACGCCGGCGTCGGCGTAGCCGTGGAGCTTTTCGACGCGGTCGTGGTTGGCCGTGGAGCGGGAGGTGATCTCGGCGATCAGCTCGGCCGCGTCGGCCGTGCGGCGCTCGCCGGGGCGCGGCAGCAGCTTCTTGGGGATGACCGCCAGGTCGGGGATGTAGAGCCCCTGCCGGCCGGGGACCGTCAGCCCTTGCGTCTGGTAGATGCCCCAGTCCCGGGGGATGACGGTGTACAGCAGGCGCTGAAGCTCGTCCGCGGTGTCGTTGTGGTCGCTCTCCGGCGGTGGTGCCACGGTGACGATCCCCTCGATGATCTCCACCTTGCAGCCCTCCGGAGCATCGGTCTGCTCCCAGGTGCGGAGCGCCTCGTTCCAGCCGCGTTCATCGGCCTGATGGGGGCGCTCGGCGATCACTGCTGCCATGGTGTGCTCCTCTATCGGTACGTCACCGGTCCCAGCATGCCGAACGGGACCGGTGGGGGTCCACCGGTCCCGTTCACCCGAAGGGGGAAAGCGCAGGTCAGGGGGTTAGGCGAGGCGTTCCAGGACCACCGGGCGGGTGGGGGACGGGGTGGGGGTGGGGTCGATGCGGGTGGCGGCGGTGAGGGCTTCGAGGGCGTAGGGGAACTTTTCCGGGGTGTCGGTGTGGAGGGTGAGGAGGGGCTGGCCGGCGGTGACCAGGTCGCCGGGCTTGGCGTGGAGTTCTACGCCGGCGCCCGCCTGCACGGGGTCCTCCTTGCGGGCGCGGCCGGCGCCCAGGCGCCAGGCGGCGAGGCCGACGGCGTAGGCGTCGAGGGCGGTCAGGACGCCGGTGGCGGCGGCGGTGACGGTGTGCTGTTCGCGGGCGACGGGGAGGGGGGCGTCGGGGTCGCCGCCCTGGGCGGTGATCATGCGGCGCCAGTGGTCCATGGCGGAGCCGTCGGCGAGGGCCTTGGCGGGGTCGGCGTCCTTCAGGCCGGCCGCGTCGAGCATCTCGCGGGCCAGGGCGAGGGTGAGGTCGATGACGTCCTGGGGGCCACCGCCGGCCAGCACCTCGACGGATTCGCGGACTTCGAGGGCGTTGCCGGCGGTGCGGCCGAGGGGGGTGGACATGTCGGTGAGCAGGGCCCGGGTGTCCACGCCGTGGTCCTTGCCCAACTCGACCATGGTGGCGGCCAGTTCACGGGCGTCGTCGAGGTTCTTCATGAACGCGCCGGAGCCGACCTTGACGTCCAGGACGAGGGAGCCGGTGCCCTCGGCGATCTTCTTGGACATGATGGAGGAGGCGATGAGCGGGATCGACTCGACGGTGCCGGTGACGTCGCGCAGCGCGTAGAGCTTCTTGTCGGCGGGGGCCAGGCCGTCGCCGGCGGCGCAGATGACCGAGCCGACGTCGCGCAGGACGTCCAGCATCTCGTCGTTGGAGAGCAGGGCGCGCCAGCCGGGGATGGCTTCGAGCTTGTCGAGGGTGCCGCCGGTGTGGCCCAGGCCGCGGCCGGAGAGCTGCGGGACGGCGGCGCCGCAGGCGGCGACGAGCGGGGCGAGCGGGAGGGTGATCTTGTCGCCGACGCCGCCGGTGGAGTGCTTGTCGGCGGTGGGGCGGGTCAGGGAGGAGAAGTCCATGCGCTCGCCGGAGGCGATCATGGCGGCGGTCCAGCGGGCGATCTCCCGGCGGTTCATGCCGTTGAGGAAGATGGCCATGGCCAGGGACGACATCTGCTCATGGGCGACCTCGCCGCGGGTGTAGGCGTCGATGACCCAGTCGATCTGCTCGGGGGTCAGTTCGCCGCGGTCGCGCTTGGTGCGGATGACGGAGATGGCGTCCATGGGCGGGTTCCTTTCGAACGGTGGGTTCTGGGAACGGGCAGGCCGGGGTGGTGTCTGCGAACGGTGGTTCGGGCGGCCCGGGACCGTTCCGTCCGTTCTACACGCATAGATGGGTGGGGTGCCAGGGCGGTGATGAGCCAGGGGACGGTGTGGCGGCCGTCAGTGGGCCAAGTGGCCGGGGCCGAAGGCGTCGGGGAGGAGGTCCGACAGGGGGCGGATGCCGGCGCGGGTGTCCACCAGGAGGTCGGGGCCGCCGTGTTCGTGGAGCAGCTGGCGGCAGCGGCCGCACGGGACGAGGAGTTCGCCCTTGCCGTCGACGCAGGTGAAGGCGGTCAGCCGGCCGCCGCCGCCGGCGAACAGGGCGGAGATCAGGCCGCATTCGGCGCACAGCCCGAGGCCGTAGGAGGCGTTCTCGACGTTGCAGCCGGTGACGGTGCGGCCGTCGTCCACGAGGGCGGCGGCGCCGACCGGGTAGCCGGAGTACGGGGCGTAGGCCCGGGACATCGCCTCCCGGGCCAGGGTGCGCAGGGCGGGCCAGTCGACGGGCGGGTGTTGGTGGTGGTGCGTCATGTGGTCTTTCTTTCGGGGGAATGCGGAGGCCGGCGGCGGGGGCTTGCGCGCCTCCCCGCCGCCGGCCTCCGGGACGTCAGTGGCCCTGGCCCCTGCGGTACGGCTTGCCGACCGCCTTGGGGGCCCGCAGGCGCTGTGAGAAGAGCGCCAGGACCAGCAGCGTAGCGATGTAGGGGCTGGCCTCGACCAGTTCCAGCGGGACGTTGTCGGACAGCGCGTACCAGACCACCAGGACGGCGGCGGCCACCCCGGCGACCGCGGCCTGGGCCCGCTTGGCGGCCCGCAGCCGGACCACCGCCAGGCCGGCGAGCAGTGCGGCCAGGCCCAGCAGCAGGGCGTGCACGGTCGGGCCGCCGCTGCGCAGCTGCATGGCGTCCATGAAGCCGAACAGGCCCGCGCCGAGCGCGACGCCGCCCGGCCGCCAGTTGCCGAAGATCATCGTGGCCAGGCCGATGTAGCCGCGGCCGCCGGTCTGCCCGTCCTGGTAGAAGTGCACGCTGATCGCCAGGAAGGCGCCGCCGAGGCCGGCCAGCGCGCCGGAGACCAGCACCGCCGCGTACTTGTACGCGTAGACGTTGACGCCCAGGGTCTCGGCGGAGAGCGGGGCCTCGCCGCAGGAGCGCAGCCGCAGGCCGAACGCGGAGCGCCACAGCAGGTAGAACGTGCCGGCGAAGAGGCCGGCGGTCAGCAGGGTGAGCCAGGAGACGCCGGTGACCGCGCCGCCGAGCACCCCGGCGAGGTCGGAGACCAGGAACCAGTGGTGGCTCTCGATGCCGTTCAGCCAGTCGGCGAGGCCGGGGACGGTGAAGGTCGGCATATCGGACATCGGCGGCGACTGCTTGTCGTTTCCGCCGGCCGCCATCGCGGCGCTGCCCTCGTGGCCGAAGAGGATCGTGGCCAGATATTGCGTGGCGCCCAGCGCGAGGATGTTGATCGCGACACCGGAGACGATGTGGTCGACGCCGAAGGTGACGGTGGCGATCGCGTGCACCAGGCCGCCGAGCGCGCCGCCGATGACGCCGGCCGCGGCCGCCGCCCAGGGGCCGTGCTGCCAGCCGGCCCAGCCGGCCGCGAACGAGCCGAGCATCATCATGCCTTCGAGGCCGATGTTGACCACACCGGACCGCTCGGCCCACAGGCCGCCGAGGCCGGCCAGGCCGATCGGGACGGCGGCGCTGAGCGCGGCCCCGAACTGCCCGGCCGAGGTCAGGTCGGTGGCGCCGCTTATGGCCCGCAGGGCGGAGACCGCGACCAGCGCGCCGGCCAGGATCAGCAGCACCCAGGGGTAGGTCAGCTTCCGCTTCCGGCCGCCCGTGCCCGGGGCCGCGGGCCGCGCCGCGGACTTGAGTTCCGTACTCACGCCGTCACCTCCGGCTTGTCACTGTTGTCGGCGGTGCCGGTGCGGGCCAGTACGGCCAGCTCCTCGCCGACCTTGCGCTGCTGGAGGCGCAGCCCGTAGCGGCGGACGACCTCGTAGGCGATGACGACGCAGAGCACGATCACGCCCTGGATGACGCCGACGATCTCCTGGGCGTAGCCCTCGAACTCCAGCCGGGAGCCGGTGCGGTCCAGGAACGCCCACAGCAGGGCGCCGAAGCCCATGCCGATGGGGTGGTTGCGGCCGAGCAGGGCGATGGCGATACCGGTGAAGCCGATACCGGCCGGGAAGTCGGTGCCGTACTGGAACGACTCGCCGAGCAGGGTCGGCATGCCGACCAGGCCGGCCGCGGCGCCGGAGAGCAGCATGGAGATGACCACCATGCGCTTGACGCTGACACCGCTGGCCTCGGCGGCCGGTTCGGAGGCGCCCACCGCGCGCAGGTCGAAGCCGAAGCGGGTGCGGTTGATCAGGAACCAGTACAGCGCGCCGGCCACCACCGCGACGACCACGAAGCCCTCGACCGGCTTGGGGTGGGTCGCGAACGAGAAGAAGTGGCTGGACTCCGGCAGGAACTTGGTGTGCAGGAGGTTGCCGTCCTTGACGGCGAGCCGGCCGTCCTGGAGGAAGTAGCCGATGACCGAGGCCGCGATGGAGTTCAGCATGATCGTGGTGATCACCTCGCTGACCCCGCGGGTGGTCCGCAGCAGCCCCGCGATACCGGACCAGATCGCGCCCACCAGCATCGCGATCACGATGAGCAGGATGATCTGGAGCGCGCCGGGCAGTGCGATGGCCCCGCCGACCGCGGCGGCGGCGAAGGCGGCCAGCCGGTACTGCCCGTCGACGCCGATGTTGAAGAGGTTCATCCGGAAGCCGACGGCCACCGCGAGCGCCGAAAGGTAGTACGGCACCGCCTTGTTGATGATCCAGACCTGGCTGTCGCTGTAGTGGCCGTAGTCGGCCATGATCCCGTACGCGCGGAACGGGTTCTCGCCGGACGCCAGGAAGACCAGCGAGCTGATGACGATCGCGGCGGCGATGGCGAGGACCGGCGCGGCGATGCCGAGCAGCACGCGGTCCCGGGCGGCGCTGCGCGCGACGGCGTCAACGGCCGGGTTCTTCTTGCCCGTTGGGGCGGTGGTGGACGTGCTCACTTCTCGCCACCTTCCGGGGCGGCGGCGGTGGCGTCCGCCGCGCTGAGGTGGCCGCTGGCGGCACCGGTCATGGCGGAGCCCAACTCCTCCGGGGTGATCACGGCGGGATCCGCGTCCGCGACCAGCCGGCCCCGGTACATCACCCGCAGGGTGTCGGACAGGCCGATCAGCTCGTCCAGGTCGGCAGAGATCAGCAGGACCGCCAGCCCCTCGCGGCGCGCGGCGCGGATCTGCTCCCAGATCTGCGCCTGGGCGCCGACGTCGACCCCGCGGGTGGGGTGGGCGGCGATCAGCAGCTTGGGGTGGTGGCTCATCTCGCGGCCGACGATCAGCTTCTGCTGGTTGCCGCCGGAGAGCGAGGCCGCGGTGACCTCGATGCCGGGGGTGCGCACGTCGTACTCGGCGACGATCCGCTCGGTGTCCTTGCGGGCGCCGGCGAGGTCGAGGAGGCGGCCCTTGCTGTTGGGGCGCTCGGTGACGTGGCCGAGGATGCGGTTCTCCCACAGCGGGGCGTCCAGCAGCAGGCCGTGGCGGTGGCGGTCCTCGGGGATGTAGCCGATGCCGCCCTCGCGGCGGGCGCGGGTGGAGGACCGGGACAGGTCGGTGCCGTCCAGGGTGATCGTGCCGCGGTCGGGGGTGCGGGTGCCCATGACGGCCTCGACCAGTTCGGCCTGCCCGTTGCCCTCGACGCCGGCGACGCCGAGCACCTCGCCCTTGCGGATGGTGAACGAGATGCCGTCCAGCACCGTGCGGACCACGCCGTCGGAGTCGGTGGCGGTCAGGTGCACATCGCGGACGGTGAGCATCTCCTCGTCGGTGACGGTGGACTCGCGGGTCTCCGGCGAGGGGAGTTCGCTGCCGACCATCAGCTCGGCGAGCTGCTTGGGGGTGGTCTTCGCCGGTTCGACGGAGGCGACGGTGGTGCCGCGGCGGATGACGGTGATGTCGTCGGCGACCGAGAGCACCTCGCCCAGCTTGTGGGAGATGAAGATGACGGTCAGGCCCTCGGACTTCAGCTCCCGGAGGTTGGCGAAGAGCGCGTCGACCTCCTGGGGGACGAGGACCGCGGTCGGCTCGTCGAGGATCAGCGTCCGGGCGCCGCGGTAGAGGACCTTGAGGATCTCCACCCGCTGCCGGTCGGCGACGCCGAGGTCCTCGACCAGCACGTCCGGCCGGATGCCCAGGCCGTACGCGTCGGAGAGCTCGCGTATCCGGGCGCGGGCGCCGGCGCCGATGCCGTGCAGCTTCTCGGCGCCCAGGACGGTGTTCTCCAGGACGCTGAGGTTGTCGGCGAGCATGAAGTGCTGGTGGACCATGCCGATGCCGCGGGCGATGGCGTCGCCCGGGGAGTGCAGAAAGACCTGTTCGCCGTCGAGCGCGATGGTGCCCTCGTCCGGCTTCTGCATGCCGTAGAGGATCTTCATCAGCGTCGATTTGCCGGCGCCGTTCTCGCCGCACAGGGCGTGGACGGTGCCGCGGCGGACGGTGAGGTGGATGTCGTGGTTGGCCACGACGCCGGGGAACCTTTTGGTGATCCCGCGGAGTTCCACAGCAGGGGCGTCCGGGCCGGGCGGGCTGCTGGTGGCGGGTGCTGCGTTGATGGCGCACTCCCCTCAGAAGGGACGAAGGAGCGGAAGAAGGACGGGGCTCGGGGGGTTCGCGGGGCCGGCGGGCGGCTCCGGGAGGCTACGGCTTCGGCGTCTCCTTGACCTTCACCACACCCTCGATGATCTTCTTCCGGGCCGCGTCGATCTGCGGCTGGATGTCCTTGATGAAGCCGCCCGAGGTGGCGAGCGAGACGCCGCCGTGCTTCAGGTCGTAGGTGTGGATCCCGGTCAGCGGCTTGTGCTGCTCGCAGCTCTTGATCAGGTCGAAGACCGCGACGTCGACGTTCTTCACCACCGAGGTCAGGATGTGGTCCTTGTAGCGGGCCAGGCCCGGCTGGCGGTACTGGTCGGAGTCCACCCCGATCGCCCAGGCGCCCTTGACCTTGCTGACCGCCTCGATGGAGCCGGCGCCGGACTGCCCGGCCGCCGAGTAGATCACGTCGATGCCGCCGTCGAGCATGCCCTGGGCCTTGGCCTTGGCGGCGGCCGGGTCGTTGAAGCCCTTGTCGTTGTTGGGGTAGAGGTACTGCGAGACGATCTTGGCCCGGGGGTCGGTGTCCCGTACGCCCTGCTCGAAACCGGCCTGGAACTTCTGGATCAGCGCGTTGTTCACCCCGCCGATGAAGCCGACCTTGTGGGTGCGGCTCTTCAGCGCGGCCGCGACCCCGGCGAGGTAGGAGCCCTCATGCTCGGCGAAGACCATCGCGTCGACGTTCTTGCCGGTCGGGACGGCGTCCACGACACCGAAGGTGGTGTCGGGGAAGTCCTTGGCGACGTTCTGCACGGACTGGCTGTAGGCGAAGCCGACGCCGATCACCGGGTTGTAGCCGGCCTCGGCGAAGGAGGTCAGCCGCTGCTCGCGGTCGGCCTCGGTCTCGCCGTTCTTGGCGGTGAGCATCTTGACGTTGACGCCCAGCCGCTTGCGGGCGTCCTCGGTGCCGCGGGCGGCCGCCTCGTTGAACGAGTGGTCGTCCCGGCCGCCGATGTCGAAGGCCAGGCCCACGCCCGCGTGCTTGGCGCGGTTGGCCTCGGCGAAGCTCTGTCCGCAGGCGGTGGCGGTGAGCGCGAGGCACGCGGTGGCGGTGGCCGCGGCGACAACCCTGATGACCCGACGCACGGGGCCTTCCCTTCGCTGTCAGCGCCCCCACTGGCGCCGGCTTGTCGGGAGATTAACGCGCGTAGACCTGGCGCAAAACCCTCCATGGCGCCGCCGTTATCGATTTGTCTCTCAGCGCCCGGCCCGGAAACACGGCGGGCGGCCGGTGCGGGACCGGCCGCCCGTGTGGCGGGATGTGGCGTGATATGTACGGGCGCGGGCGCGTCAGAGCAGCGCCGCGGCGGTGAACAGCTCCACCCCGACCGTGATCGCGTACTCGTCCACGTCGAAGTCGCCGCGGTGCAGATCGAGGCCGGAGTGGTCGCCGGGCGGGCGGACGCCGAGCCGGGCCATCGCGCCGGGGACGTGTTCGAGATACCACGAGAAGTCCTCGCCGCCGAGGGACTGCTCGGTGCCCTCCACGGCGTCCGCGCCGCGCCGGGCGGCCATCGCGTCGCGCAGCAGCTGGACGCTGCCGGCCTCGTTGACGACCGGCGGGACACCGCGGACGTACTCGATCTGCGACTTCGCGCCGTGCAGCGC
Source organism: Streptomyces sp. NRRL F-4489 (assembly GCF_001509485.1). Classification (GTDB taxonomy): domain Bacteria; phylum Actinomycetota; class Actinomycetes; order Streptomycetales; family Streptomycetaceae; genus Streptomyces. The sequence goes on along the minus strand of NZ_LLZI01000005.1, from coordinate 11,983 downwards.
GGCCACCTCGTCGATCGCGGCGTGGACGAGGTCGGGCGCCTGCCGCCAGGCGTCCAGCTCCAGGCAGCGCAGGGTGCCGGCGAGCACGGCGCGCTGCGGGATGACGTTGCAGGCGTGGCCGGTCTCCAGGTGGCCCCAGGTGACGGCGAGACCGGACCGGGCGTCCACCCGGCGGGCCAGCACGGCCGGGACGTCCAGCGCGACCCGGGCCGCGGCGGTGACCATGTCGGTGGTCAGGTGCGGGCGGGCGGTGTGGCCGCCGGGGCCTTCGAGGGTCACCTCCAGGCGGTCGCAGGCGGAGGTGATCGGGCCGGTGCGCAGCCCGATCCGGCCGGCGTCCACCCGCGGGTCGCAGTGCACCGCGAGGATCCGGGCGACGCCCTCCAGCGCCCCGCAGGCGACGACCTCGGCGGCGCCGCCGGGCAGCACCTCCTCGGCGGGCTGGAACAGCAGCCGCACCGGGCGCGGCAGCCGCCCCTCGCGAGCCAGCTCCGCCAGCACCAGGCCGGCGCCGAGCACTACGGTGGTGTGCACGTCGTGGCCGCAGGCGTGGGCGCGGCCGGGGACCGTGGAGGCGTACTCGACGGTCTTGGTGTCGGGGATGGGGAGGGCGTCGATGTCCGCGCGCAGCGCGAGCAGGCCCGCGCCGTCCGCCGTACCGTCCGCGCCGTAGGCGGCGCCGTCCGCGCCCGCCGCGCCGTCCGGTCCGTCCGTGCCGATGTCGCAGAGCAGGCCGGTGCCGGTGGGCAGGACCCGCGGGCGCAGACCGGCCCGCTCCAGGCGGTCCTTGATCGCGGCGGTGGTCCGGAACTCCTGGTTGCCCAGCTCGGGGTGGCGGTGCAAGTCGCGGCGGAACGCGATGAGTTCGGCGCGTAGCGGCTCGGGGAGCGTACCGGGCAGGGCGGGGGCGTGCGGGTCGGCGGCTGCGGGGGACATCAGTTGGTTCACCTTGTGAAGGGTACGGGCCCGAGGGCCGCAACTCGCCCTAGATCAACAAAAGTTCAGCCCGTCAGGCGAAGATTTTTAGGCAGCCGGGTGCATGGACGGATGTCCGAAGGGGTATGAACCTGGGCTTTATCGCTCCGAGTCAGGCTCGGCGGTGAGCTTCGGACCGCCGCCCGTCCGGCCGCCGTCCGTCCGTTCGCCCGGCCCGGTGCCCGTCCGTTCGCCCGGCCCGGTGCCCGGCAGGCGGCGGACGGCGCGGGCGGTGCCGGTGACGCCGTCCAGGAAGCCGCGGGCGCGCGGTGAGGCGTGCGCGGTGAGCCAGTCCGGGTCGATATCGCAGACCGCGACCTGCACACCGGTGCCCCGGAGGGCCAGCGGCAGGGTGTGGACGACGGTGGACGGGAAGCTGAGGACGGTCCGGCCGACCGGGCCGCGGCGGGCGATCAGCTCCAGCGGGAGGTCGGGGCGGACGACCTCCAGACCGGTCTCGGTGGCCAGCCGGTGGAGCTTGCCGGTGCTCTCCCGGCGGTGCGCGAAGTAGCGGGTGGCGCCGTGCGTACGGGCCAGTGCGGCGACCGCGGCCAGATAGCGGTCGGTGTCGACGACACCGGTCTCGACCAGGGAGGTGCCGACGAGGTCCGCGGTGCGGGTGAGCCGGGGCGGGCCGAAGCGGGCGCGGGTCCAGGCGAAGTCGTTGGCGAGCACCGCCATCCCCTCGGGCGCGGCGACCGGCATCGCGGTGAACAGGGCGACGGTGCGGCGGCGCCGGGCGCCCTCGGGGCGGGGGGTCAGGCGGCGGCGGGCGGTGGCGGCGAACGGGGCGAGCAGCAGCTCGCGGGGGCCGCGGCCGGTGCCGTGCCGGTGCCAGCGCACCAGCCGTTCGCCGCGGGCGAGTTGGCCGGTGAACTCCATGGTGGCGGTGCCGTCGTCCACCACCACGATCTCCCGGGCCCGGGCCAGGCCCAGCAGCAGCTGGACGTAGCGGGAGAACGGGTCGCCGAGGACGAGGCGGCGGGCGGTGCGCAGCAGCGGGGCCAGGCCGCCTATGGTGCGCAGCGGGGCGGTGGCGCCGGCCCTGGCCTCCTCCCAGCGGATGGTGTGGCCCTCCGCGCGGGCCAGTTCGGCCATCCGGCGCAGCTGGCCGCGGGTCATCGGGTCGTGCGGGGCGAGCACGGCGACGGTGAGCGGGGCGGGCGGCGGCGCGGCGGGCCGGGTGTGCGCCCATTCGAGGACGTTCAGCAGCTGCACCGGGCTCTCGACGAAGGCGAGCGTGGCGCGGTCGGCGGGCGCGGGGTCCGGGCCGCCGCCGGTGCGCTGCCGGGGTATGCCGAGGAGGCGGCGGGCGGGAGTCCCCGCCGCCTCCTCGGGCGGGACCCCGCGGCCGCCGCCGGGGGTCCCTTCGGGAGGGGTCACCTCGCGGTCTCCGGCCGGCCGGTCAGACGGCGGCCGGTTCGCGGTCGGCGGCGGTCCCGGCCGCCTCCGCCTCGGCGACCACACCGGCGACCCGGCGCAGCTTCCGCATCGGGCCCAGCTCGCTCTCGTAGACCTTCTTGACGCCGTCGCCGAGGGACTCCTCGATGGTGCGGATATCGCGGACGAGGCGGGTCAGGCCCTGCGGTTCGACGGAGGCGGCCTGGTCGGAGCCCCACATGGCGCGGTCCAGGGTGATGTGGCGCTCGACGAAGGCGGCGCCCAGGGCGACCGCGGCGAGGGTGGTCTGCAGGCCGGTCTCGTGGCCGCTGTAGCCGATCGGGACGTTGGGGTACTCGGCCTGGAGGGTGTGGATCATGCGGAGGTTCAGCTCCGCCGCCTTGGCCGGGTAGGTGCTGGTGGCGTGGCACAGCACGATGTTGGCGCTGCCCAGGACCTCGACGGCGTGCCGGATCTGGCGCGGGGTGGACATCCCGGTGGACAGCACGACGGTGCGGCCGGTGGCGCGCAGGGCGCGCAGCAGCTCGTCGTCGGTGAGCGAGGCGGAGGCGACCTTGTAGCAGGGGACGTCGAACTTCTCCAGGAACGCGACCGACTCGATGTCCCAGGGGGAGGCGAACCACGCGATACCGCGCTTGGCGCAGTACGCGTCGATGGCGCGGTAGCCGTCCTCATCGAACTCCACGCGGTGGCGGTACTCGATGTAGGTCATCCGGCCCCAGGGGGTGTCGCGTTCGATGTCCCACTGGTCGCGCGGGGTGCAGACCTCCGGGGTGCGCTTCTGGAACTTCACCGCGTCGCAGCCGGCGTCCGCGGCGGCGTCGATCAGCCGGAACGCGTTCTCCAGGTCGCCGTTGTGGTTGATGCCGATCTCGCCGGTGACGTAGACGGGGCGGCCGGGGCCGACGAGGCGGTCGCCGAGGGCGCGGAGGCGGGTGGTGCTGGTCATGGGAGGTTCCTTCGGTGGTGTGCGGGGGTGGGACAACAGGGGGTTCGGGGGGTGGGGTCAGAGGGCGGGGCCCAGCAGCCAGCCGGCGATCTCGCGGACGGCGCCGGCGCCGCCGGGCGCGGCGGTGACCGCGCGGGCCGCGCCGCGCACCGCGTCCTGCGCGGAGGCGACCGCGACCGGCCAGCCGACGAGGTCGAAGCAGGGCAGGTCGTTGGCGTCGTTGCCGGCGTAGAGCACCCGGTCGGGGGCGACGCCGGTCTCCTCGCACCACTGCTTGAGGGCGAGGTCCTTGCGGTCGACGCCGTGCCGGACGGGCACCTGGAGCTTGCGGGCGCGGGCGGCGACGACCGGGTTCCGCTCGGTGGAGAGGATCAGCAGGCGCAGACCGGCCCGGCGCAGCGCGGCGATGCCCAGGCCGTCGCCGCGGTGCACCGCGACGGTCTCCCGCCCGTCCGCGTCGATCAGCACCCGGTCGTCGGTCTGGGTGCCGTCGAAGTCGAGGACGACCGCGTCGATGTCGCCCCGGGACGGCAGGGCGCCGGGGCGCGGGGCGTCCAGGAGCGGGGCGAGCGCGCGGGCGCGGGCCAGGTCGTGCGGGTCGTCGATCTCCAGGACGCGGGCCGGGTCGGTGCGGACCGGTTCGGTACGGCCGAAGAAGCGGTGGCCGGTGCGGCGGAAGCCGGCCGCGTCCATGGCGTAGGCGGCGCCGGTCTCCAGCAGGTCCTGCGGGCGGTCCTGGCGGCGCGGCCGGACGGTCTTGTCGTGGTTGACGCCGTACGCGCCGGGCCCCTCGCCCCTGGTGCCGGACCCCTCGTCCCCGGTGCCGGACCCTCCGTCCCCGGTGCCCGGCCCGCCGTCCCGCCAGACGAAGCCGTGGAACGGCGCGACGGTCAGCGCGCTGTCCGCGCCGCCCTCGACGACCGCCGCGGCCACCGCGTCGATCTCCTCGCTGAGCAGGAACGGGCTGGTGCACTGGACGAGCAGCACCGCGTCCGCCCGGCGGCCCCGCCCGGCCTCGTAGGCGTCCAGCGCGTGCAGGACGGCGGTCTCGCTGCTGGCGGTGTCGCCGGACAGCTCGGCGGGGCGGCGGACGACGGCCGCGCCGGCGCCCCGGGCGGCCTCGGCTATCCCGGCGTCGTCGGTGGAGACGACCACGTCGGTGACCAGCCGGGCGGCCCGGCAGGCCCGCACCGCCCGGGCCACCAGGGGCACGCCCCCGACGGCGGCGAGGTTCTTGGCCGGTACGCCCTTGGAGCCGCCGCGCGCGGGGATGACGGCCACAACGGTGGGGGGCATGGGGGTCTCCTTGGTCGGGCGGGGGGCCGGGGCGGTCACAGCTGCCCCCAGCGGCGGATGGCGGGCGCGACGCGCTGGACGCCGTGCCGGTACGCGCCGCGCGCGGCTTCCCGGACGGTGTTCCGCGCCAACTTCCTTATCCCGCCCGCCTCTTCGGGCCCGTCCGCGTACCCGGCGAGCGGCGCGCCCCGCTCGTCCAGGCCGTAGCGGGCGAGCACGCCGGGCAGGTAACCGGGGGCGGTGCGCGGGGTGTAGTACGGGGTGAGCGGCGGCAGCCGGTCGGCGGCGGCGAGCGCGGCGACCCGCTCCCGGGCGGCGTCGAAGGCCCGCTCGTACCCGCCGGACGCGCCCGCCGCGGGGGCGACGCCCTGGCGGGCCAGCCACTCCGGGTCGGGTTCGGGCCGGTGCCCGGCGTCGAGCTGGTCCCAGGAGGCCAGGCAGCCGGAGCCGAGGAAGTGGTGGTTGCCGAGCGCCTCGCGGATGCCGAGGTCGGTGAGGACGGCGGTGGGGATACCGCGGTGCAGCGACTCCAGCGCGGCGGTGGAACTGGCCGTGACCAGCAGGTCGGTACGGTCCAGGACCTCGCCCATGTTCCCGTACACCAGGCGGCAGTTGGCGGGCAGGCCACCGGGGAGCCGGGCGGCGAGCTTCTGGTACGGCAGTTCCTCGATGTGGGTGGTGTGCTCGCCGGGGCGGCTGCGGAGTTTGACCAGCACCTCGCGGGCGGGGTTGCGGCGCGCGTGCTCGACGGCCCGGCGCAGCAGGTACGTGCGCGCCTCGCGGCTGTCGGGGACGGAGGGCTGGGCGGCGAAGACGACGGTGTACGGGGCGCGCGGGGACGGGGCGGCGGACTCGCCCCGCGCCTCGTACGGCGCACCGCCCAGGAACGGCAGCGCGCACTCCACCACGCTCCCGTCCGCCGCCCCGACGCCCCGGTAGACGGCCCGGAACCGTTCCGCGTCGTGCCGGGAGTTGGCCAGCACCACATCCGCGCCGTGCCGCAGCAGCAGCCCGTCCGCCAGCTTCTCGTAGACCACGCCGACGTAGCCGGTGACGACGACCGGGCGGCGGGTGCCCGGGGTGCGCCAGACGTGCGCGAGTCCGTGCAGCATCGCCTGGACGGCACCGCCGACGCAGGCCAGCACCAGCACCTCGCACCCGGCGCGCTCGCGGTCCCGCGCACCGCGCGCCATCAGGGCGAGGAAGCCGGCCGCGCTGATCTCCCGGAGCGAGTCCGCGCGGGCGCCGACCTCGCCGAGCTGGCGGACGGTGGGGGTGGCGCGGCCGCGCAGCAGGTAGCCGTCGATCCGGGCGTCCGGCCGCAGCCGGCGCGCGGTCAGCGCGCCCCACTTCCACCGGGTGTCGGAATCGGCGAGCACCGCGACCCGCGGTGCGGAATGGGTAGGTGAGGGCACGCCGAAGACGCTAGGAAGGCGCGACGGTTGGCGGGCCAACTGGGGAGCAACAAAGGGTTAACAGCCGCCCGACGCTTTCCGAACCGGTCCGGGGGCGCGCCCGGAAATGACCCAATGGCGCGCCTGATGAGGTCGAATTCCCGCCGCCGAAGGGCCAGTTGATCCCTCTCCCCCGCACCGGTTAACCATCCCGCCACGCGTCGTTCACCGACCGGTACGCGGTGCGTCAAGACGCGTGCCGGGCGCGGCCCTTACCGTCGGGCGGGTGGTCAAGCTCTCCGTCGTCGTGCCGTTCTACAACGTGCAGACATATGCGCCCGATACCCTGAAAAGCCTGGCGGCGAATGCCCGCGAGGATGTCGAATTCCTGCTCGTCGAGGACTGCTCGCACGACGAGACCCCGGACATCCTCACCCGGGCCGCGGCCGAGCTGCCCGGCGCCCGGCTGCTGCGGCACGAGAAGAACGGCGGTCTGGCCACCGCGCGCAACACCGGCCTGGACGCGGCGCGCGGCGAGTACCTCACCTTCCTGGACGGCGACGACTGGCTGGCCCCCGGCTACCTCTTCGAACTCCTCGCCGTCATCGAGGAGTTGGGCTGCGACTTCGTCCGCACCGACCACGTCCAGTGCACCGGGCGCCGCCGCACCGTGCATCGGGTGCCGCACGGCCGGCGCGGGGTGGTGCTGGATCCGCGCAGTGTGATCCTGCCCGCCGACCGCTCCACCTCGGTCGATTACGCGTATGCCTGGGCCGGTATCTACCACCGCCGGCTGCTGGACGACGGGCTGCTGCACTTCACCGACGGGCTGCGCACCGCGGAGGACCGGCCGTGGATATGGCGGCTGCACCGCGAGGCGAAATCCATGGCGGTGGCCGGTCTGCTGGGTGTTTTCTACCGGCGCGGGGTGGCGTCCTCACTGACCCAGATCGGCGATGTCCGGCAATTGCACTTCATCCGCGCTTTCGACCAGGTCATCGAGGAAACGGCGCGGGACCGCGACGCGGAACTCCTGCTGCCGAAAGCCGTACGCACCTATTGCGCGATCATTTCCCACCATCTCGGCACCATCGAACGATTCGAGCCGCCGGTCGCCCGGCAATTGCGGATACTGAGCGCCGCGGCCATGAAGCGTATGCCGCAGGACATTCTGAACGACGCCCTCGATTCCATGGACGCCCAGCGCGCGTCCCGGCTGCGGCGGGTGCGCCGCCGCCCCGTCCCACTGGAGGTGGCCGCCTGATGCCCGGCCGGCCCCGTACCCAGATCTTCCTGGCGTCCACCCTCTACGGCGCGGCGACCCTGGCCGCCGCCCTGGACGCCGGCCTGTTCGCCCCGGCCGACCGCCGGCTGCTGCTGATCGCCAACAACGCGGCGGTCCCGGAGACCAGCCCGGCGCTGGACGCCATGCCCGGCTTCGCGCGGCTGCGCGGCCGCTTCGACGGCGTACTGTCCTGGAACGACACCATCCGCCCGTTCCACCCCGCCGGCTGGTCCCCGCGCGCCGGCGATGTCCCGCTGTGGGAGCGCCAGTTGCGGCTGCTGTGGGGGCTGGGCGATGACGAGGTGACGCTCGTCCTGGAGTCGATCCAGGTCAGCCCGGCGCAGGCGCTGGCCCAGCTCTTCCCGGACGCGCCGATCGACGTCTACGCGGACGGCCTGATGAGCTACGGCCCGACCCGCGACAAGCTCGACCCGCTGATCGGCACCCGGATCGGCCGATTGCTCCACCTGGACCTCGTACCGGGCCTGACACCGCTGCTGCTCACCGAGTTCGGCGTCGTACCGCACCTGGTGCCGACCGGCGCCTTCACCGCCGTCCTCGCCGAACTCGCCGAAGCAGACGCGGAGTTGGCGGACGCTTCGGACGTACCGGAAGGCGCCGCCCTCCTCCTCGGCCAGTACCTCTCCGCGCTCTCCATCCTCACCCCGCAGGAGGAAGAGGAGCTGCACGTGGCGATGATGCGCGGGGCGGTCGCGCGCGGCCACCGCGAGATCGTCTTCAAACCGCACCCCTCGGCACCGGCCCGCTGGTCGCGCCTGCTGGAGCGGGAGGCCGCCGCGCTGGGCGTCGCGCTGACGGTCCTGGACCGGCCGGTGATCGCCGAGGTGCTCTACCAGCGGGCCCGGCCCGCGCTGGTGGCCGGCTGCTTCTCCACCGCGCTGCTGACCGCGTCCGCCCTCTTCGGCCTGCCGGTCGCCCGCACCGGCACCGGGCTGCTCCTGGACCGCCTGACGCCGTACCAGAACAGCAACCGCGTCCCCGTAACGCTGGTGGACGCCCTGCTCCCCGACCTCGCCGACCGCTCCGAACGCCCCCGGACGCTCGCCACCCCGGAGACCGTGGGCCCGCTCGTCTCCGCCGTCGGGTACGCGATGCAGCCCCAGATCTACCCCGCCCTGCGCCCGGCCGCCGAGCGGTACCTCGCCGCGCACCTCGGCCCGTACACCCGGCGGTACTTCAAACGGCGCCGGCTGACCGCGCTGGCGCTGCCCGGCGCGCTCCCGTCCCAGCTGGCGTTCCTCCCGCGCAACGCGGCGGTGCGGCGGGTGGCGCGCCGGGCCCGCGCCGTGCAGCGCCGGCTGCGGAAACGGATCGCCGCCTGATGGCCACGACCTCGCCGGCGGCGGCGTCCGGGGCGCCCGCGGCGGTGCCGGAGCACGCCTCTTCCCCGGGGACGGGCCCGGCCACCGCCCGGGAAGCCGCCGCCGCATCGCCACCGGGCCGCACCGCCCGCCCCGGTGGCGCCACCCGCCTGCGCGCCCTGGACGGCCTCCGCCTGCTCGCCGCGCTGATGGTCGCCGCGTACCACTACGGCGGCCGGAACGGCGACATCTCCCGCGCCTGGGGCGCCTCCCCGGCCCGCGAATTCCCGTCGCTCTCCGGCGCGTTCGCGTACGGCTGCCTCGGCGTCCAGATCTTCTTCCTCATCAGCGGCTTCGTCATCTGCCTGAGCGGGTGGTTCCCGCCCGGGGCCGCCGGCGACCGCAGCGCACCGGGCCGGTCCGCGCCCGGCCTGCCCGGACCGCTCGGACTGCGCCGCCTGCGCGCCTTCGCCGCCAGCCGCGTGTCCCGCCTCTACCCCGCGTACTGGGTCGCGGTCCTCCTGGTCACGGCCGTCTTCGCGCTCCCCTGGGTCGCGTTCAAGGCGCTCGCCCCCAGTGACGTACTGGCGAACCTCACCATGCTGCAGTACCCGCTCGGCGTCCCCCGCGTCCTCGGCGTCTGCTGGACCCTCTGGGCGGAGATGCGCTTCTACGCGCTCTTCGCCCTCTGCGTCGTCCTGCCGGGCGCCACCCGCGCCCGCGTCCTCCTCTTCTGCGCGGGCTGGACGCTTGCCGCCGCCCTCGCCCAGTCCTCCCACGACGCCTTCCTCACCACCGTCCTCATGCCGCAGTACGCCCCGTTCTTCATCGGCGGGATCGGCCTGTACCTGCTGCACCGCTTCGGCCCCCGGGACCCGGCCGCATGGGGAATCGTGCTGGCCAGCTGGCTGATCGGCCAGCACTACGCGGTCACCGGCCTCTGGCACGCGCCCTCCGCGCACGCCTTCTCCTACCGCTCGGCGGCCGTCATCATCGCCGTCGTCACGGCCGGTTTCGCCCTCGTCGCCGCCGTCGCCCTCGGCGCCCTCCGCCGCGCCAACTGGCCGTGGCTGACCGTCGCCGGCGCCCTGACCTACCCGTTCTACCTCGTCCACGAGCACCTCGGCTGGGTGGTGATCAGCGCCCTGCACCGCACCGCCGCCCTCCCCGCCTACGCCACCCTCCCCCTGACCGTCGCCCTCATGCTCGCCCTGGCCTGGCTCCTCCACCGCTACGTCGAACGGCCGCTGACGCCACGACTGCGGCGGGCGCTCGACCCGCGTCGATAGCCGGGAACGGGAGGGCGGGGGCACGACGCGTCAACTCCCCTTCCGGCGCTCCCGCTCCCCCCGCACGAACTCCGCCTCGATCCCGGCCACGATGATGCGCAGCCCGGCGTGGAACGCCTCCTCGGTGTCGCCGAAGATATGCCGCCCCGCCTGCGCGGCGAGCGGGTACTCGGTGCCCAGCCGGTGCTCGCGGGCCTCCTGGTCGTACGCCGGGTCGCGGACCTCCGGGTGGGCGGGGTCGGGGTGCACCGACTGCTCCTCGATGACCAGCCCGACGGTGTAGTTGTACGCGGTCCACCAGGCGCGGGCCGCGTCGGCGGGCGGGAAGCCGGCCTCGGTGAAGTGGCTGAGGAAGAGCTCCAGCGGGGCGGCGAAGGTGTCGTCCGTCATCCGCGTACCGCTGACGACCCTGCCGCCGTCGCGGTACGTCAGCAGCTCCGCGCGCAGGGCGGCGCAGGTGCGGGCCAGCATCTCCTGCCAGGAGGGCCAGCGGCCGTCCGGCCCCGGCCCGCCGGCCGCGCCCGCCGACCGGAACAGCCGCCGGTAGATCTCGGTGGCCATCTCGTCCAGCAGCTCCTGCTTGTTCTTGAAGTGCCAGTAGAGCGCCGGTGCCTGGACGTCCAGCTCCTTGGAGATCCGCCGGAGGGTGATCCCGTTCAGGCCGCCCTCGTTGAGCAGCCGCAGCGCGGTCTCCACCACGCGTTCCCGGTCAATACGCGAAACCATGTTGACAACTTAACACTGTTAAGGGCAGCCTCACAGACATGGCACTTAACAGCGTTAAGGAAACCGTGACCCGGCCTGCCGCGCTCCCCGCCGGGGCGACCACCCGGCCCGGAACCGATGCCGCCCACCCCACCGTGGACGTCCTCATCGCCGGCGCCGGCCCGACCGGCCTCGCACTCGGCATCGACCTCGCCCGCCGCGGCGTCACCACCCTGATCGCCGAACGGCAGCCCACCCTCTCCCCCGGCGCCCGCGGCACCGGCATCCAGCCCCGCACCCAGGAGGTCTACGACGACCTCGGCGTCCTGCCCGCCGCCCAGGCCGCCGGCGGCCCCTACCCGCCCATGGGCCTGTGGGAGGACGGCCGCATCACCCGCACCCACCAGATGGTCGAGCGGGTCGCCCCGACCCCGTCCACCCCGTACTCCGACGCCCTGATGCTCCCCCAGTGGCGCAACGTCCAGCTGCTCCACGACCGCCTCCGCGAGCTGGGCGGCAGCGTCACCTTCGGCACCGAGCTGACCGCCTTCACCCAGGACCCCGACGGCGTCACCGCCCACCTCACCGGCCCCGACGGCCGCACCACCACCGTCCGCGCCCGCTACCTCGTCGCCTGCGACGGCGGCGGCAGCACCGTCCGCAAGCAGCTCGGCGCCGCCATGTCCGGCCCGGAGCTGGCCCCCGGCCACGCCGTCCTCGCCGACGTCCGGCTGTCCGGTCTGGACCGCGACCACTGGCACCGCTGGATCCTGCCGACCGGCGGTTTCCTCACCCTGCTCCCGCTGGCCGGCACCGACGACTTCCAGATGATGGCCGCCGCGGCCACCGCCGAGCCGGACACCTCACCCGAGGCGGTCCGCGCGCTGATCACCACCCACACCCACCTCGCGCCCGAGCAGGTCCGCGAGGTCCGCTGGACCTCCCTCTACCGCCCCAAGGCCGGTATGGCCGACCGCTACCGCCACGGCCGGGTCTTCCTCGCCGGCGACGCCGCGCACATCCACTCCCCGGCCGGCGGCCAGGGCCTCAACACCAGCGTCCAGGACGCCTACAACCTCGGCTGGAAGCTCGGCCTCGTCCTCCGCCACGGCGCCCCCGACGCCCTCCTGGACACCTACGAAACCGAACGCCGCCCACTCGCCGCCCGCATCCTCGAGACGAGCACCCGCCTGCACCGCTCCGGCAATCTCCACCGCGGCCGCGACCTGCACCAACTCGATATCGCCTACGGGGACAGCCCACTCACCCGCGAACTCCGCCCCGACCTCCCCGAGGGCGCCCTCACCGCCGGCGACCGCGCCCCCGACGCCCCCTGCGCGTACCCGGACGGCACCCCCACCCGCCTC
>NZ_LLZI01000004.1 GCF_001509485.1 Streptomyces sp. NRRL F-4489 | reverse complement strand
GCGCCGGGGCGGCCGGGGTCGAGGGTCCAGCCCTTGCCGTGGCAGGTGAGGGGGCGGGGGGCGGGCGGGCCGTCGGGGCCGCCGTCGCCGGGGGTGGGGCGGTCGCCGGGCCGGTCGCTGGGCGGGCCGAGGGTGCAGCGGGGGACGACGATCGCCTTCGCGGCGGCCTCGGCGTGGGCGCTTCCGGTGCCGGGGATGACCGAACTGCCCACCGCGGAACGGGACTTCACGGTGACGGCGAACGACGTGGGCCAGGAGTCGGGGGTGCAGGAGGTCAGCGCGGCGCCGTTGCGCCCGGCGTACCAGCCGGCGCTCGCGCAGGCCGCGGCGGAGGGGGCGCCGCGGCCGTTGAGCAGCTCCTCCCAGGCCGCCGGGTCGGCGGGGCCGGCGCGGAGCCCGGCGAGGAGGTTCTCGGTGAGGTCGTCGCGGTAGCGCTGGCCGGCGGCGAGCGCGGCGGCGTCGGCGGCGGTCTGGGCGCCGTTGCGCACGGCCGCGGCCTGGCCGACGGCGAAGAAGGCCAGCGCGAGGAAGAGCAGGCCCCCGATCGCGACGACGTAGATCGGCAGGGTCTGCCCGGCGTCGCGCCGGCGGCGGCGCGGGGCGGGGAGGGCCGGCACGGGCGGAGCGGCGGGGGCTAGATCCCGACGACGTCGGAGATCTTGTTGGCGATGGCGTTGGCGATCTGGCTGCCGAAGTCGGTGGTGGACAGGACCAGGACGATGGCCACGACCACCGCGATGATGCCGAGGTACTCGATCGAGGTCTGGCCCCGGTCGCTCCGTACGATCCGCTTCGCCATCGTCTTCCCCTCCGTGGGACGCCGTCCCGCTCTGGTCCGGCCGGTGTGCCCCCGTGATGCGCGCGCCGGCGCGCAGGGCACGAGAAACGTACGCCGGAACGGCCTTCCCGGAACAGGCATTCCGAACCTCGTCCCGCTCCGAAACCACCAACGACGGATCGGCCGAAGGGTTTTGGCCATCGCGCGCCACCTCAGCCACCCCCGCTCCCCCTTCGGCGTCCCCCGGTGTGCCGTCCGCCGCCGCGGCGTCCCCGGGCGTGCGGTCCGGCCGCGGCCCGCACCGGGGTGCGCGGCGGGCGGCCGGCGCCTCCACTGTGGCACAACTCGTTGCGCTTGCGAAGGTGTTGCGGGCGATGACCGGCCCGGGGCGCCGTCATCCGGCCGCGGGCGTACGGCGGTCGGTCGGGGCGGCGCGGGCGGGCGCGGGGTGTGCGGGCGCAAGCCCGGGGCGGCGTGTCAGTCACCCGTCAGGGAGCCGAAGTCGGTGCCGGAGCCCAGGAAGAAACCGGCGATGAGCAGGATCATCGTGGCCGGGACCATGAAGGTGGTGACGACCATGGTGGCCTTGGGGACGGCGCGGGCGGCGCGCCGGCGGGCGTTCTGGGCGTCGGTGCGGCGCATGTCGTTGGCGATCTGGATCAGCGTCTCGACGATCGGCGAGCCCAGCTCCTCGCCCTGCTGGAGGGCGGTGACGAACTGCGCTACCTGTTCGGAGTCATTGCGTTTGCGCAGCTCCTCGAAGGCGGCGCGGCGGCTGACGCCCATGTCCATCTGGCGCAGGGTGATGCGGAGTTCGTCGGCCCAGGGGCCCTCGTACTTCTCGGCGACCCGGTCCAGCGCCTGCCGGAAGCCGAGGCCGGCGCTGACCACGACGGCCAGCACATCGAGAAAGTCCGGAAGAGTGCGCTCGATGGTGTCCTTGCGCTGCCGGATGGCGGCCCGGATGCCGACCTCGGTCCAGAAGAGGCCGAAGAGCACCATGAGGACGCCGAGCAGCGGCTGGCCCTTGAGGAACATCACCAGCGCGCCGAAGAAGCCCAGGCCGCCGTAGACGGCGCGGCGGGCGGCGTAGCGGTCGACGGTGAGGCCGCCGGGGTTGCCGGCCAGGTCGATCCGGCGGCGGATCCGGGCCACCCGCTTCTCGCCCATCAGCCGCAGCACCAGCGGGGCGTAGCGCATGCCGGTGCGGTCGATGGCGGAGCCGACCGCGGTGGTGCGGGTCGCGCCGACCTCCAGGGACAGCGCGAGGTCGGGCGGGAGGCGGGCCTCGCGGCGGTAGAGCGCGATCCCGGCGCAGATGCCGGCGACCGACAGGGCGAGCGCGAGGGCCAGCAGGATTCCGAGTGCCATCAGGGCGGACCTTCTTTCGGCGCCGGCCGGCGCTAGACGTCGATCTTGGAGAGCCGGCGGATGAGGAAGAAGCCGAGCGCGTACAGGACGAAGGCCGCCACCACCGCGAGCTGGCCGAGGAACGACGAGGTCATCCGGTCGATGGCGCCGGGCGCGATGCGGTTCATCAGCAGCAGGGTGCCGACGCCGAGCAGCGGGACGACGTAGGCGGTGACGGTGACCTGGGAGAGCTGGGTGCGGACCTCGCGGCGGGTCTCCTTGCGCTCCTCCAGGGTCTTGGTGAGGTTGCGCAGCGAGCCGACGACGGTGCCGCCGGCGCGGTTGGCCAGGACCAGGGTGGTGACCAGGACGACCAGTTCGCGGGAGGGGAGCCGTTCGGCCAGTTCGCCCAGGGCGTCGTCGACGGAGTGGCCGACGGCGAGTTTGTCGGAGACCTTCGCCAGCTCCTCGCCGGCCGGCGCCTCCAGCTCCTCGGCGGCCATGGCGAGCGCGGTGCGCAGGGCGAGGCCGGCCTGGGTGGCGTTGGCGAGGATGCGGGACAGCTCCGGGAGCTGGTTGATGAACTTCTCGATCCGCTTCTGCCGCTGCCAGTTCAGGAAGGCGAACGCGGCCCAGACGGCGATCACCGCGGCGATCGGCCCGAAGAAGGGGGCCAGCACCGCCTGCGCGGCCACCCAGAGCACCACCACCGCGGCGACCATGCCGACGAAGAACTCGCCCGGGGTGGTGTCCAGACCGGTGGCGGCCAGCCGCAGCGCGAGCCGGCGGCCGAAGCGGGTGGCGCGCAGGGTGCGGTCCACGGACGGGAAGCGGCGGCGCCGGCCGGCCGCCGGCAGGCCCCGGTCGTCGTCCAGCCGCTCGGCGATGGCCTGCCGCTGGGCGCGCCCGGCGGCGTAGGCCCGGACCCCGGCGACGGCGAGCGCGCCGGAGAGCACGGTGGCGGTCAGGGCGAGTACGGGCAGGGTGGCGTTCCCGCCGGTCATCAGGTGGCCTTCCGGGTGGCGAGTTGGTCGTCGGTGGCCGCCACGCCGAAGGCCGGCGGGGTGGGCTCGCCGGCCATGAAGAGGCGTTCGGCGACCCGGCGGGGCAGCGGGAAATACTGGAACGCGCCGTGCACCACGCGGTCGGCGCCCATCGGTTCGGCGGCGAAGCGGCAGACCGTCACCAGGCGGTAGTCCTCGTGGCCGCGGGAGTCCAGCAGCGCGATCTCGCTGATCCGGCGGGAGCCGTCGGCGTGCCGGGTGAGCTGGACGAGGCAGTCCACGGCGCTGTTGATCTGGTCGCGCAGGGCCTCGAACGGAACGGTGACGTCCGCCATGGAGGCGAGCGTCTGGAGGCGCATCAGGGCGTCCTCGGCGCTGTTGGCGTGGACGGTGGCCAGTGAGCCGTCGTGGCCGGTGGACATCGCCTGGAGCATGTCGAGGGTCTCGCCGCCGCGGACCTCGCCGACGATGATCCGGTCCGGGCGCATCCGCAGGGAGTTGCGGACCAGGTCGCGGATGGTGATCCGGCCCTTGCCCTCGACGTTGGGCGGGCGGGACTCCAGCCGGATGACGTGGGTCTGCTGGAGCTGGAGTTCGGCGGCGTCCTCGACGGTGATGATCCGCTCGCCGTCCGGGATGAGCCCGGACAGGGCGTTGAGCAGCGTGGTCTTGCCCGCGCCGGTGGCGCCGGAGACCACCACGTTGAACTTGGCCCGCACCAGCCCCGCCAGCAGCATCAGCATCTGCTCGTCCAGGGTGCCGATGCCGATGAGTTCGGCGAGGGTGTAGGCGCGGGGGAAGCGGCGGATGGTGAGGGTGGCGCCGTTGAGGGCGAGCGGAGGGATGATGACGTTGACGCGCTCGCCGGTCGGCAGCCGGGCGTCGACCATCGGATTCGACTCGTCCACGCGGCGGTTGACGGTGGAGACGATCCGTTCGATGGTCTGCATCAGCTGCTCGTGGGAGGCGAAGCGGACGGGTACGAGCTCGACCCGGCCGTGCCGTTCGACGTAGACCTGGTCCGGGCCGTTGACCATGATCTCGGTGATGGAGGCGTCCTCCAGGAGGGGTTCCAGCACGCCGAGGCCGAGGGCTTCGTCCACCACCCGGCGGATGAGCTGGCCGCGTTCGGCGGTGGACAGGACCGGGCCCTCGCGGCTGATGATGTGGCCCAGGACGCGCTCCAGCCGGGAGCGGCGCTCGGCGGCGGTCAGCGCGGACATCTCGGCGAGGTCGATCTCCTCCAGCAGCTTGGCGCGGTAGACGGCGACGAGGTGGCCGTCCTGGCGGTCCTCACCGGCCGGTTCGGGCGCGACGATGCGGGCTTTGAGGCTCATCGCTGGGCTCCGGGGGGTGTCGCGGGGCGGGGCATGGTGGCGCTGCGGCGCGCGGAGCCGAAGTCGGCGCCGGGGACGATCGAGGGGATCGTGACGGTGGCGGTGGCCGTGGCGGCGGTGCCGGAGGCGCTGACGGTGATGGTGGCGCGGTCGGCGGTCCAGCCGCTGAGCGCGGCCCGGCCGGCGCTGCCCGGGTCGGTCTCCCGGTCGGCGTCGTCCATCGCGGCGGTACGGGCCGCGGCGCGGGCGGCGGTGCCGGCCTGCTGGGCGGCGTAGGCGGCCAGGCCGAGCTGGACGGCGGCGAGGGCGACGAGCAGCAGGAGCGGGAGGACGCCGAGGAATTCCAGGGATGCCGAGCCGCGGTCGCGGTGCCGGGGGCGCGGGCGGGGCTTGGGGGCAGGGGTGCGGGGGGTCATCGGTCGGCTGCCTCCTTGGCGGCGCCGGCGCTGCCGGTGACCGTCCACGGGAACGCCCCGGCGCCGGGGAAGAGCACCGGGACGCGGATCCGGACCGTCGCCTTCCACAGGCCGGCCTCGGTGCCGCAGTCGGTGCTGGAGCCGGGGTGCCAGGCGCGCGGGAGCTGGTGTTCGGCGGCGGCGCGGCAGGCGCCGGCGCCGCCGCCGTCGAGCGCCGCGGCGGCTCGCGCGCCCCGGTCGGCGGCGTGCGCGGCCAGTGAGTAGGTGTAGCCGACCAGGGCGAACTGCCAGAGCAGGGCGAGCACACCGAGGATCAGCGGGAGCAGGCCGAGGAATTCGACGGTGACCTGGCCGCGGTCGCGGCCGCGGTGCGGGCGGCGGTGCGGGCCGCGCGGGGGTCGGCGGCCGGGTCCGGCGGGTCGCCGCATCGCTCAGCCCTCCTCGTAGGGGCCGCCGGCCGGATCGTACGGGGCCGGGTCGTACGGGACCGGGCCGCGGGGTCCTGGCGGGGCGGCGAACGGGCCGCCGGCGGCCGGGCCGGGCGCGGGACCCTGAGCCGGTCCCTGACCCGACCCCTGAACCGTCCCGGAATCGGGAGCCGCCCCCGTGGTGAGGGCCTTGCGCTTGCGCCCGGTCAGCGACGGGCGCGCCCGGTGGCCGGCCCGCCCGGGGCGGACGGCCGGGGCGCCGGCCAGGCCCAGCTCGCCGGCCAGCGCCCACAGCGCCTGGCGGACCGTCGAACGCGCGTCGAGGTCCTGCATCCGGCCCGCGTCCACACAGGGCTGGAGCTCCTTGAACGCGGCCGGGACCGGCGTCCGGGCGACGTGCGTGCCGGTGGCCTTGGCGACCAGCGCGGGCTGGATCTCGGTGTGCCGGGTGAGGCGGTTGACGACGGTGGTGGTGTCCTCGGCCTTGCGGATCCGCAGCCGGTCCCACAGCCGCACCTGCCGTTTGGCGGCGCGGACGCAGACCACGTCCGGGGTGGTCACCAGCAGGGCGAGATCGGCGAGTTCGACGGCGGCGGCGTTGGCGGACTGCATCTGGGAGCCGCAGTCGGCGATCACCACGTCGTAGTGGGCGCGCAGCGCGGTGACGATCTGGCGGGCCGCCCGGTCGTCCACCTCCTCGCCCCGTTCGCCCTCCTCGGGCGCGAGCAGCAGCCCGAGGCCGGTGTGGTGGGCGTGCACCGCGTCCTGGAGGACCCGGGGGGAGATGTCCTGGATGCCGGCGAGGTCCACCACCGAGCGGCGGAACTGCACGTCCAGATACGAGCCGATGTCGCCGGACTGGAGGTCGAGGTCGGCCAGCGCCACCCGGCGCCCGGCGGCCCGGGCGGCGAGCGCGAGCTGGACGGCGGTGACGGTGGTGCCGACGCCGCCCTTGGCGCCGGTGACGGTGACGAGGGTGCCGGTGGGCGCGGGCCGCGCCTGGGGGTTTCCCCCTAGGTGGACGCGGACGCCGGTGGCCCACTGGGCCGCGGCCTGCACCCGGGCGGCCAACTCGTCGGAGGCGAGCGGCAGTCCGACGATGCCGCGGGCGCCGGCGTCCATCGCGGCGGAGAAGAGCGCGGGCCCGCCGTCGGCGGTGATCAGGACGACACCGACAGCGGGAAAGCGGAGCGCCACCTCGCGGATCAGCTCCAGGGCCGGCAGCGGGCCGATCCCCTCGTGGACGAGGACGACTTCGGGGAGCGCGGCGACGGCGGCGGCCGGTCCGCCGGGCGCGGTCCCGCCGGGCGGCGCGGCGCCGGGCGGTCCGGCGGCCCCGGCCAGGGCGGCCAGCAGGGCGGTGGAGTCGGCGGCGGCGGGCGCCGCCTCGGCGTCCGGCAGCCGGCCGAGGAGCGCGGCCAGCGCCCGGGCGGCCTCCGGGTCGCCGACCGCGGGCAGGATGCGGATGGTCACCAGGGCCTCCGGGTCATTTGTCGCCGTCGAGGGTGTACGTGCGCTCGCCGGGCGGCACGGTGGCCTCGGTGCCGGGGGCGAGCAGGGCGAGCCGCACATGGGAGGCGAAGGACTCGGCGTAGGCGACGCGCTGGGCGTCCTGGGTGTCCAGCGCGAAGGTGATCGGGACGGCCTGGCCGGGCTGGCGGCTGGTGGCGGTGGCGCCGCCGGGGTCCTTGGCCTCCAGGGGGGTGAGCTTGCCGACGTCGATGACCTGGGCGCCGGCCACGATGACCTTGGAGACCGGCTTGTCCTCGGGGCGGCGGCCGTCGAAGGTGGCGTAGATGTTCACCCGCGAGCCGGGGGTGATCTTGCCGGCCACGCCGGTGGCGGCGTCGATCATGATGGCGATCTCCTGCTGGCCGGGCTTGAGCGCCGGCCGGTCGACGATCATGTCGTCCTGGAGCAGCGAGCCCTTCTTCAGCGGGGTCACCGCGATCTTGCCGCTGACCTTGTCGAGGTCGGTGACGGCGGTGGGCGGCAGCCACCGCTGCGGAATCCTCACCTCTTCGAACTGCCCCGGATCCAGCGCTTTATAGGCGGTGACATCCGTCTTGAGGCGGTACGCGGTCCGTTCCGGGCCGACCTGCGATTCGACGTTCCGGATCACCGACAGCACGCCGAGGAACGCGCCGACCGCGCAGAGGACGGACAGGACCAGCAGGATCACTCCGCGGCGCTGGCGTGAGTTCATGTGCGGGGGACCTCGATCGGGACGGGGGCGGGGCGGTCGGGGCGGGTCGGCGGCGCGGTACGGAGCGGGGCGGTCCGGGACGGTCGGGCGGCGTCAGCGCACGTGCGCCACCGTCCGCGCGCCGCCGGGGGCGGTACGGAGGCCGGGGTGGTCCGGCCGCCCGGCCAGTCCGCGCCCGGCGGGCGGCTGCGTTCCGGCCCCGTACGGCACCGGCCCCGCCACGTACGGCACCGCCCCGGCCCGGAAGTCCGGCCCGCGCACGTCGATCGGGCCGGGCCCGCCGCGTACGGGCCGCTGGCCGCCCGGCCGGCCCGGTACGCCGGCGATGCCGACGACCCCGGGGACGCCGGCCGGCGCCACGGGCGACAGGCCGCGCTGCCGCAGCGGCGAACCGGCCGGGCCGGCGGCGGGTGGGGGCGGCGGCGCCGGGGCGGGCGCCGGGGGCAGGGCTCCAGGGATGGCGGGCGCCGGCACCGCGGCCGGCGCCCCGGCTATCGCGGCCGGTTCCCGCCCGGCCGAGCCGCCGCCCGCCCGGTCCCTGGCCAGCGGCGCGGCGCAGAACGCGCAGCGGTCGCCGAGCACGTCCGCGCCGCACCAGCCGCACGGCTCGCGCCGGACGGAGGCCACCAGGCGGCTCAGCAGCGCCGGATCGGGGATGGCGGCGGCGAATTCGATCAGCTTCTGGGTACCCCACCAGCGGGCCGACTCGGCGGGCAGCCGCGCCTCGTGGACGCCCTGCACCTGCCAGGCGGGGGCGAGCGCGGAGGTGACCCAGTCGGCGGTGAGCTGGCCCCGGGCGACCGCGAGCCGGGTGGCGTAGCCGGGCGGGCGGAGGCCGGTGTGGGCGGTGTGCCGGTCGAGGCGGAGCAACTGCGGCTGCGGGGCGGCGAGTACCGCGAAGTGGACGCCGGGCAGCCACGACTTCAGATGCGAGCGCAGGTCCACCTGGACGCGGTCCAGCCCGCTGACGCTGCCCAGCAGGGCGCCGGCGTGCACGTAGTGCGTCAGCAGCCGGGCGGCGCAGGCCAGTACGCCGGGGCTGAAGCCGCACAGCGACAACTGCCGCAGCTGGCGGGCGAGTACGGCGACGCCGAGCGGCGGAAGGGGGCTGGGCAGGATGGCGATCCGGTCGCTCTCCAGGACGGCGCGCAGGGTGTGCAGCCGCCGGACGTGCTCGGGCGGGCAGGCGGAGGAGTACAGGACGACGAGGTGGCCGTGGTGCTCCAGGACGGCGCTGGTCTCCGCCAGCGCCTCGTCCAGCGGCGCCCGCCCGGGGGCCGCGAGGACGACCGCGGCGGGGGTCTGCCGGTCGGTCGCGGGCAGCGCGAGGTCCGGGCTGGTGACTGCAATCGCGGTCGGCACGTCGCTCCCCCACTCCTTCCGGCCTCCGGGGCTCCCGGGGACCGCGGATCGGCACAGCTCTGCGCCATCGGCGCCATACGCTCAGCACTTTATCCACAGAGATACGTCCCGGAGAACACGTTCTGGGCTACTGGTCTCGACCGCCACCCGCACGGGAAACCCGGCCGGCCGTCCGGGCCGCTCCCCGGCGAACACCCGCTCCCGTCCGGCCCCTTGACACCGTTTATTGGTCTGGACCACCGTGGACGGCGAGCGCAGGGGCCCCTGAGCGCACACGGCACCACTCCCCCACTCACCCCCCCACACGGAGGCAGTCGTGGTTCGCGCACACCTGTCACGAGGAGAACGATCCGGCCGCAGACCGCTGCTGGCCGGTCTGGCCGCCGCCCTGCTGACCTCGGCCGCGCTGACCGCCGCCGGTCCGGCCGGCCCCGCCGCCGCGGCCGGCCCGGACCGCGCGCCCGCCGCGGCGGCCCGCCCCGCGGCCGTCCCCCGCCACGCCCTGACCGGCTACTGGCAGAACTTCGCCAACGGCGCGACGGTGCAGAAACTCAAGGACGTCGACGACGCCTACGACATCATCGCGGTGGCCTTCGCCGACGCCGCCGGCAAGCCGGGCGCGGTCACCTTCACCCTCGACCCGGCCCTGGGCTACGCCTCGGTGGACGACTTCAAGGCCGATATCAAGGCCAAGCAGGCGGCCGGGAAGTCGGTCATCCTCTCGGTCGGCGGCGAGCGCGGCGCGGTCTCGGTCGGCGACGCCGCCTCCGCCGCGAACTTCGCCGATTCGGTCGGCGCCCTGATGGACGCGTACGGCTTCGACGGCGTGGACATCGACCTCGAAAACGGGCTGGACGCCACGTACATGACGCAGGCGCTCAAGGCGCTGCACGCCGCGCACCCCGATGTGGTGGTGACCATGGCGCCGCAGACCATCGACATGCTGTCGCCGCAGAACGCGTACTTCAAGACCGCGCTGGCCATCAAGGACTTCCTGACCGCCGTCAACACGCAGTTCTACAACAGCGGTTCGATGAACGGCTGCGACGGCCAGGTCTACGCGCAGGGCTCGGTGGACTTCCTCACCGCGCTGGCCTGCACCCAGTTGGAGGGCGGGCTCGATCCGTCGCAGGTCGGGCTGGGCGTGCCGGCCTCGCCCAGCGCGGCGGGCGGCGGCTACGTCTCCCCGTCGGTGGTCAACGCGGCGCTGGACTGCCTGACCGCGGGACGCAACTGCGGTTCGTTCAAGCCACCGCGGACGTATCCGGGGCTGCGCGGCGCGATGACGTGGTCCACGAACTGGGACGCCTCGAACGGCGGGGAGTTCGCCCGCCAGGTGGGCGGGCACGTGCACCAGCTGCCGTAGCCGCCGGGCCCCTTCACAGGACGCCACCCCCCAAGGGCCGGGCCCCGCGCGTACGTGCGCGGGGCCCGGCCGCCCGCTCAGGGGCGGGGTGATCGGCGCCCGGCGGCGGGTGCTCAGCGGCGGATGCCGGACGGCTTGGGCAGGGTGCAGCCGGCGGCGTTCAGATCGAGCTTGTTGCCGGTGCCGAAGCACTTGGGGATGGTGTAGGTCTCCTCGGCGTAGTTGGTGCCCTGGTGGACGGTGACGTTGCCGCTCTCGTCCACCTCGCACGGGTTGTTGACGGTGCAGCGCTCACCGTCCTCGTTGCCGGTGTTGTTGATCGCGGTGACCTTGCCGGTGGCGTTGTCGACCACGGGCGAGCCGGAGGTGCCGCCGATCGTCTTGCACTCCGGGGTGTAGCGGACCGAGTCCTTCCAGGTCCAGTCGCCCTCCTTCAGGGTGGGCACGAACCCGTCGATGGAGCAGCTGTAGGTCTTCTTCCAGTAGCCGGACACGACGGTGATCCCGGCGCCCTTGACCGGGTGGTCGGTGGACAGCTCCAGCGGCTTGATCCCGTACTTCTGCTGGATCTGCGCGTACGTCGAACTCGACTGGTACAGCGTCACATCGGTGTCGGTCATCGTGGCGTAGACGACCTTGCTGGCGCGGATCTGCCCGAGGTTGCCGGCCGTCTTGCTCAGGACGGTGAACGAGCGGCTGGAGGGCTGGCCGACTATCACCTCGCCCGGCGAGGGCATCCCGCTCTCCAGGCAGTGGCCGTTGGTCATCACCAGCGCCGGGTCGTTCGGCTGCGAGGTGGGCATCTTGACGATCGAGCCGGAGCAGTTGCTCAGCGCGACGGTGCCGGCGAAGTCGACGGCCTTGGTCCGCGGCGCCTTGGTGGTGTGCGCGGCGGGTCCGGCCGGCGCGGCGCCCGCCGGGGTGGCGGCGGTCACCAGGGCGGCGGCGCCCAGAACGGCGGTGGCCAGGGTGCCGACGAGAGGTCGGGGCATGTGGGGGTTCCTCTCCGCTACGGGTCCGGGGCCGGCGGGGCGTCGGGCCGCCGCCGGGGCTCCGGATCGGTCGTCGCATTGTTCGCCGGGAACGCGCCCGGAGGCAATGAAGTTGCGGGAAACGGTGAGAAGTTGGGGCACGTGCCGGGCGGACGGCGACGCGGCCCGCTCCGGTGATCCCTACCCCTTACCGTCCCGCCGCGCACCTTGACTTGACCTCGCCTTGACCGGCTCATGCCAACACCCGAAGACTGGCCGGGTCGCTTCGCCTCACACCCCACCCCAGGAGACCGCATGCGACCACGACCGCGCGGCGTCCGCACCACCGTCCTCGCCGCGGCCCTCACCCTGGCCCTCGCCGCCCCGTTAGCCGCCGCCCAGGCGCAGAACCCGCCGGCCGGGGCCGCGGACACCGCCGAACTCCCGCACCAGTACGAGGTGTCCGGCGTCACCACCGCCGCCGCCCGCACCGCGCTGGCCGCGACCGGCGCCGCGATCGACGAGGTGCACGGCCGCGCCGCGGTCGTCACCGCCGACCGCCGGCAGCTCGCCCTCGTCCGCGCGCTCGGCCACTCGGTCAGGCGGCTGCCCGACCCGCCGGGGTTCGCGGCGGGGACCGGCGTCACGCCCGGGGTCAAGGGATTCCCGTCCGGCTACACCAAGTACCACACCTACGAGCAGGCGAACCAAGCGATCGACGCCCTGATCGCGAAATACCCGTCCCTGCTCACCAAGACCGTCATCGGGAAATCGCACGAGGGCAGGGACATCATCGCCCTCAAACTCAGCCGGAACGCGGCCAAGGACGAGGCCGAACCGGAAGTCCTCTTCACCGCGCACCAGCACGCCCGGGAACACCTCACGGTCGAGATGGCGCTCTACCTCCTCACCGAATTCACCGGGAAATACGGCTCCGACCCGCGCGTCACCAAACTCCTGGACTCCCGCGAGATCTGGATCGTCCCCGACCTGAATCCGGACGGCGGTACGTACGACATCGCCACCGGCTCGTTCCGCAACTGGCGCAAGAACCGCCAGCCCAACACCGGTTCGACCGCCGTCGGCACCGACCTCAACCGCAACTGGGAATACAAGTGGGGATGCTGCGGCGGCTCGTCCGGCTCGCCGTCCGCCGAGACCTACCGCGGCCCGGCGGCGGCCTCCTCTCCGGAGGTCCGGGCGGTCGAGAAATTCGTCCGCTCCCGGGTCGTCGGCGGAAAGCAGCAGATCACGGCCGCCATCGACTTCCACACCTACAGCGAACTGGTGATGTGGCCGTACGGCTTCACCAATAACCCGACCGCGCCGGGCATGACGCAGGACGACCACGACGCGTTCGCCGCGGTCGGCCGGTCCATGGCCGAGAGCAACGGCTACACCCCCGAGCAGTCCAGCGAGCTGTACATCACCGACGGGTCGATCGACGACTGGCTGTGGGGCGACCAGAAGATCTTCGCCTACACCTTCGAGATGTATCCGTCGTCCTCCGGCGCGGGCGGCTTCTATCCGAAGGACACGGTGATACCACGGGAGACCGCGCGCAATCGGGAGGCCGTGCTGCGCCTGCTGGAGAACGCCGACTGCATGTACCGCTCGATCGGGAAGGAAGGGACGTACTGCAAGGGGAAGTGAGGATCGGGCAGGTGCCCCTTCGCTGAACGAAGCGTTGTTTTCCGGCCGTTGGTGAATGGTGCGGCCGGCCGGCCGTGCCCCGGAATCCGCGGGTTCCGGGGCATGCCGGTCCCGCTACACCACCAGGCTCACCACTCCCGCCACCGCGAATCCGGCCAGCGAGAGGACCGATTCCAGGACCGTCCAGGACTTCAGCGTGTCCCGCTCGGATATGCCGAAATACTTGCTCACCATCCAGAATCCGCCGTCGTTCACATGCGAGGCGAAGATGGAACCGGCCGATATCGCCATGATGACCAGCGCCAGCTGCGCCTGGGAGAGCCCCTGCGCCTCCACCAGCGGCAGCACGATCCCGGCGGTGGTGACGATCGCCACCGTCGCCGAACCCTGCGCCACCCGCAGCACCAGCGACAGCAGATAGGCCAGGACGAGCACCGGCAGGCCGACGTGGTGGAAGGTCTGCGACAGCGCGGTGGCCACCCCGCTGCCCTTGAGGACCGCGCCGAAGACGCCGCCCGCGCCGACCACCAGCAGGATGTTGCCGACCGGCTTGAGGGAAGCGGTGGAGACCCGCTCCAGGGAGGCGCGGGACCAGCCGCGGCGGACGCCCAGGAGGTAGTACGCCAGCAGCAGCGCGAGGGTCAGGGCCGTGAAGGGGTGGCCGAAGAACTCGATGACCGAGCGCCCGGCGGAGGGCGCCAGCGCGATCGACGAGAACGTGGCCAGCAGGATCAGCACCAGCGGGGTCCCGATGACGACGAGGACGGTGCCCAGGGCGACCGGCCTCTCCGTGGACGTGCCCCCGGCCGCGGTCCGCTCGGCGGCAACGGCCGCCCGGGCCTCCTCCGCGGCCTCGGCCATGTCCTGCGGCACGGGCACGAACAGGCGCTTGCCGATCCAGGCGGCGTACGCCCACGCGGCCAGCACCGCCGGTATCCCGCACACCGCGCCCATCAGGATGATCCACCCCAGATCGACCTTGAACAGCCCGGCCGCGGCCACCGGCCCGGGGTGCGGCGGCAGGAAGGCGTGGGTCATGGACAGCCCGGCCAGCAGCGGCATCGCGTAGAGCAGGATCGAGCGTCCGCTCCTGCGCGCGGCGGCGTAGACCAGCGGCGCCAGTACGAAGATGCCGACGTCGAAGAAGACCGGGATGCCGAAGATCAGGCCGGTCAGGCCCATCGCCAGCGGGGCGCGGCGCTCGCCGAAGAGGGCCAGCAGCCGGGCGCTGAGCACCTCGGCACCGCCGGAGACCTCCAGGATCGCGCCGAGCATGGTGCCCAGCCCGATGATGACCGCGACATGGCCGAGGATGCCGCCCATCCCGCTCTCGATGAGTGAGACCGCGTCGGACTTCTGGACCGTGCCGAAGAGTTCGGTGACCGAGAGACCGGCGGCCAGGCCGACCGCGACCGAGACGCCGAGCAGCGCGACGAACGGCTGGAGCCTGACCTTCATGATCAGGAAGAGCAGCAGGGCGATGCCGAGGGCGGCGACGGTCAGCAGGCCGGGGGTGCCGGGGATCAGGGCGAGCAGCCCGCCGGTGTGCGGGGGCGGTGGTGGCGCGGCGGTGAGCGCGGTGGCGGGGACCATGCGGTGACTCCGTTGTCAGGGGGTCCGGGCAAGGGGGGACCGCGGCACGGCGCCCCGGGCGTACGGGGCGCCGTGCCGTGCGGCGGGCGGTGCGCGGTGCGGTGCACCAACGGCGGGTGGAACAAGGGGGGTTGCTGCCTCAGCTCAGGACGGCGAGCGCGTCGATCTCGATGAGCAGGCCCTTGGGCAGGCCGACGTAGACCGTGGTCCGGGCGGCGGGCGGCTGGGTGAGGCGCTGCTCGTCGAAGTACTGGTTGTAGATCTCGTTCATCTCGGCGAAGTGGTCGGTGTCGGTGAGGTAGACGCGCAGCATCATCACGTCGTCCCAGGTCGCACCGCCCTCTTCGAGGATGGCTTTGACGTTGGCGAGCGTCTGGAGGGTCTGCTCGCGCAGGGTGGGGCCGGCGGGCGTCGGCGGCTGGCCTGCCAGCGCGGGCAGGAAGCCGACCTGGCCGGCGACCTGGAGGATGTTGCCCTTCTTGACGCCGTGCGAGAACTGCGCGGGCGGAGTGGTGTGGGTGGCCGGGGTGAGGGCGGTCTTCTCGCTCATGTCTGTCCTTCGGACGGGTGGGACGGGGCCGGCCGGTGGCCGGGGCTCGCGGTGCCGGACAGCTCCCGGCTGATGGCGTCGGCGGTGCGGCGCACCAGCGGGAGCAGGGTGAGGAGTTCCTCGGCGGTGACGACGACGTTGGGCGCGGAGAGCGACATCGCGGCCGCCACCCGGCCGTCCGCGCCCCGGATGGGGGCGGCGACGCAGTTGATGGACTCCTCGTGGCCGCCGAGGTCGGCGGCCCAGCCCTGTTCGCGCACGGTGGCCAGCTCGGCCAGGAAGGCCGCGGCGTCGGGCGTCGAACGGGGCGTGTAGCGGGGGTAGTCGAGCTTGGCGGCCAGGGCGCGGCGCTCGGGCTCGGGGAGGTCGGCCAGCAGCAGCTTGGCGACGGCGGCGACGGTGATCGCCACCGGTTTGCCGATCCGGGAGTACATCCGGACCGGATAGCGGCTGTCGACCTTGTCGATGTAGAGGACCTCGTTGTCCTCGTGGACGGCGAGGTGGACGGTGTGGCCGCACTGCTCGTTGAGTTCGGCGAGGTGGGGGTGGGCGATACCGCGGATGTCGAGATTCTCGACGGCCTCCTGGGCGAGGGCGAAGAGCCGGGCGCCGAGGCGGTAGCGCTGGTCGGGCTGGCGGTAGACCAGGCCGTGCTCGTGCAGGGTGCGCAGCAGGCGCAGCGCGGTGGACTTGTGCACACCGAGCCGGTCGGCGACCCGTGCGAGGTCGGCGGGTCCCTCGGCGAGCAGCGGGAGGATGCTCAGCGCGCGGTCGACGGTCTGGCTCATGACGGGGATACCTCCTGGTCCGCGGCCTCCTGGGCGTCCGTCCAGCCGGGGCCGAGGTGCAGTGTCCCCCAGGCGGCCTCGTCGAGCGCGGCCAGCCGGTCGGCCAGGGCCCGGGCGGGCGGGGCGGCGAGGTCGCCCGGGACGGTGAGCGCGGCGGCGGCCCACAGGTGGCCGTACCGCACCCGGGCCCGCAGCGGCAGGCCGCGCAGCGTGCCGGAGAGGAACCCGGCCGCGAACGCGTCCCCGGCCCCGACCTCGGCCACCACCTCGACGGCCGGAGCCGGGACGAGCACCCCGCCCGGCTCCTCGTCCCACCCGGGGCCGGGCCTGCCGGGGCTGCCGGGGCTGCCGGGGCTGCCGGGCCCGCCGGGGGCGTGCCGGAACACCCGCGCACCGGCCCGCCCGAGCTTGACCACCAGCACCTCCGGCTCGGGCAGCGCCGCCCTGATGGCGCGGGCGTCGGCCAGCCCCCACGCGGCCCGCGCCTCATCGGCCCCGACGAACACCAGATCGGCGCCCCGGGCCAGATCGAGCAGCACGCGGGGATCGCGGGCGGCGCCGGTCCACAGGTGCGGGCGGTAGTTGACGTCGAAGGAGATGAGGGGGCGGTGGGGGTGGGTGCCAAGCCCCTGCGGGGTGTCGGTGGCGCTACCGGCCCCAGGCCCGGCGGCAGTCACGGCGCCGACCGCACTGCCGACCCCAGCGGCGCTGCCGTCGCCACCGGCGGGCCCGGGCCTGGCCATGGCCGCGCGCAGCAGGCCGTGGCAGTCCTCCGACAACGCGGCGGTGATGCCGGAGAGGTGGAGGATCCGGCCGGTGCGCAGCGCGGCGAGGTCCACGGTGCCGGCGGCCATCGCGGAGGCGGCGGAACCGGTGCGGTAGTAGGCCACTTCATGGGCGGCGGTGGCACGGTCGCCGGCGGTGCGGAAGTAGATACCGGTGGGGCGGACGGGATCGCGGCGTACGGCACGGGTGTCCACGCCGTACCCGGCGATCTCCCGGACGAGATGGTCGCCGAACCCGTCGGCGCCGACCCGGGAGACCCAGCGGGCGGTGTGCCCGGCCCGGGCGAGCGCGCAGGCGACGTTGGACTCCGCGCCGCCGATGGCCCGTTCGAAGGCGGGCACGTCGGCGAGCGGCCCGGGGACGGTGGGCAGGAAGGTGACCATGGACTCGCCGAGGCAGACGACATCGACGTCCGGGGCGGCGGCCGCCGGGACGGGGGTGTCGCTGACGTTCGAGGTCGTGGTCACGATCGGGTGCGCTCCTTCGCTGTGCCGCCGGACGGGGGCCGTACGGATGGCCGTCCGGATGGCCGTACGGCTGACGGCTGGTGACCGGGGCGGGGCCGGTGAACCCCTCCCCAGCACGCCGATTCCCACCATTGACCGGGCGATGGCCCGGATGTTAGACAGCTGCCAGCGATATGCGCAACGAGCGTTGCAGATGCTGCAACGCGCTCTTCGAGGAGGCTCCATGGCCGGCGACCGGCTCACGCGGGAACTCACCACACTCGCGGACGACACAGTCGATCACCGCTTCAAGGGGCTCCCTCCGGACGCCGCCGGCCGCACCCTCGGCGAACTGGCCGCCGAGCGCCGCAATCTCTTCACCGGCGGCTTCACCACCCCCGTCCTGGCCCTCTCCGCCGAGTCGGTCGAGCACAACCTCGCCCTGCTGGAGACCTACACCACCCGGCACGGCCTGGCCTTCGCCCCGCACGGCAAGACCTCGATGGCCCCTCAGCTCTTCGCCCGCCAACTCGCGCACGGCGCCTGGGGCATCACCGCGGCCGTCCCCCACCAGGCCCGCGTCTACCGGGACTTCGGCATCCAGCGGATCTTCCTGGCCAACGAGGTGGTGGACGCCGCCGCGCTGCGCTGGCTGGCCGGCGAACTCGCCGCCGACCCGGACTTCCGCTGCGTCCTCTACGTCGACTCGCTGCGCGGTATCGAGCTGATGGACACCGCGCTGCGCGCCGCCGAGGCCGTCCGCCCCGTGGACGTCGTCATCGAACTGGCCGCCGGCGAGGAGGCCCGCACCGGCGCCCGCACCGAGGCCGAGTGCCGCGAACTCGCCGACGCGATCGCGGGCGTGGACACCCTGCGGCTGGTGGGCGTCGCCGGCTACGAGGGCGAGGTGCCCGACGCCGACCACGCGAAGGTCACCGCCTGGCTGCGCCGGCTGGTCGCGCTCGCCACCGGCCTGGACGCCGCCGGCCGCTTCGCCGACCTGGACGAGATCGTGGTCAGCGCCGGCGGCAGCGCGTGGTTCGACGCCGTCGCCGAGGTCTTCGCGGAGATCCCCGCGCTCTCCGCGCCGGTGCTGAAACTGCTGCGCTCGGGCGCGTACGTCTCGCACGACGACGGGCACTACCGCCACCGCACACCCTTCAACCGCCTCCCCGGGGAAGGGGAGTTGCGGCCCGCCTTCCGGCTGTGGGCGCAGGTCGTCTCCCGGCCCACGCCCGCCCAGGCGTTCCTCAACGCGGGCAAGCGGGACGCCGCCTACGACCTCGGCCTGCCGCAGGCGCTGGCCGTACGCTCCGGCCGGGACGGCACGGTGCGCCCGGCGTCCGGCCTCACCGTGACCGGCCTCTCCGACCAGCACGCCTGGCTGCGCACCGAGCACGCCGGCGACGTCGAGGTCGGCGACTGGGTCGCCCTGGGGCTGTCGCATCCCTGCACCTCCTTCGACAAATGGCAGTTGATTCCGCTGGTGGAGGAGGACGGGACGGTCGTGGACTTCCTCCGCACGTTCTTCTGATACCCGCGCCACAACCGCCCCACTCGCCACACACCCGAGAAAGGCCGCCTACGGACATGGACAGGGAAAAGGACAGGGAGAGGGACACCGTCATCCGCGACGTCCGCGTCATCGACGGCTCCGGCGGCCCGTCCTACCGCGCCGACGTGGCCCTGTCCGGCGGCCGCATCGCCCGCATCCACCGGCCGTCCGACGGCGGCCCGCGCCCGTCCGCCGCCCGGACAGTGGACGCCGCCGGCCTCGCCCTGGCCCCCGGCTTCATCGACATGCACGCGCACAGCGACCTGGCGCTGCTGCGCGACCCCGAGCACACCGCCAAGGCCGCCCAGGGCGTCACCCTCGAAGTCCTCGGCCAGGACGGCCTGTCCTACGCCCCGGTGGACGACCGCACCCTGGCCGCGGTCCGCGCCCAGATCGCCGGCTGGAACGGCGGCGGCCCCGGCGACACCTCCGTCGCCTTCACCTGGCGCACCGTCGGCGAATACCTCGACCGCCTCGACCACGGCTTCGGCGGCGCGGGCATAGCGGTCAACGCCGCCTACCTCGTCCCCCAGGGCACCGTCCGCGTGCTGGCCACCGGCTGGGAGGACCGCCCGGCCACCGGCCCCGAACTGGACCGGATGCGGCAGCTGGTCGCCGAGGGCCTCCAGCAGGGTGCGATGGGCCTGTCCTCCGGCCTCACCTACACCCCCGGCATGTACGCCCCGGACGCCGAACTCACCGAACTCTGCCGGGTGGTGGCCCGCTACGAGGGCTACTACTGCCCGCACCACCGCTCCTACGGGGCCGGCGCGCTCACCGCGTACCAGGAGATGATCGACGTGGCCCGCGCGGCGGGCTGCGCCCTGCACCTCGCCCACGCCACGTTGAACTTCGGCGTCAACAAGGGCCGCGCCCCCGAACTGCTGGCCCTGCTGGACGCGGCCCTGGCCGAGGGCGCCGACATCAGCCTGGACACCTATCCGTACACCCCCGGCTGCACCACCCTGGTGGCGCTGCTGCCCAGCTGGGCGAGCGAGGGCGGCCCGGAGGTGATCCTCGCCCGGCTGGCCGACGACACCGCGGCCGAGGCGATCCGGCACGCCCTGGAGACCGAGGGTTCGGACGGCTGCCACGGTGTCCCCGTCGACTGGTACACCGTCGAGATCTCCGGCGTCACCGACCCGGCGCTGGCCGCCCTGGTCGGCAAGACCGTCGCCCGCAGCGCCGCCGAGCGCGGCGAGACACCCTGGGAGACCGCCCGCGGCCTGCTGCTCGCCGACCGGCTGGGCCCGACGGTCCTCCAGCACGTCGGCCACGAGGAGAACGTCCGGGCCATCATGCGCCACCCCGTACACACCGGCGGCAGCGACGGCATCCTCCAGGGGGCCAAGCCCCACCCCCGCGCCTACGGGACGTTCCCCGCGTACCTGGGCACCTATGCGCGCGAGCTGGGCGTGCTCTCCCTGGAGGAGTGCGTGGCGCACCTGACCTCCCGGCCCGCGGCCCGGCTGCGGCTGCCCGACCGCGGTCTGGTCCGCGAGGGCTACCGCGCCGACCTGGTCCTCTTCGACCCGGAGACGGTCGCCCCGGGCGCCACCTTCGACGCGCCCCGCACCCTGCCCACCGGTATCCCCTACGTCCTGATAGACGGCCGCTTCGTCATCGAGGACGGCCGCCGCACCACCGTCCTGGCGGGCCGCGCGGTCCGCCGCACCCCGGGGCGGCACGGCTGAATCCGGCCGTCCACCACCGAATCCGCACCGCCCCATCCATCACATTCCGTGCACAACCCGGCACGGTCCGCCCCTCGCGTGGCGAAAACCACCCGGCGGGTACTGGACCGCGCCCGTAGAGTGGCCGTCATGCAGGTGATCCAGTCAACGAAGCTCGCCAACGTCTGCTACGAAATCCGCGGCCCGGTCCTCGAGGAGGCCATGCGGCTGGAGGCGGCGGGTCACCGCATCCTCAAGCTGAACACCGGCAACC
>NZ_LLZI01000003.1 GCF_001509485.1 Streptomyces sp. NRRL F-4489 | reverse complement strand
ACGAGGTCGTTGAACGACTGCGGGGTCAGGGTGAGTACCGGGCCGCCCGGGGTCTTGCTGTCCCGGATCAGAACCTCGCCGGTGCTGCGGGTGTGCTCCCGTGCCCACTCAAGGCAGTTGCCCCCGTTGTTGCTGTAGGAGGACTTGGACCAGTGGAGGGATTCGGTCGTCACGGGGTGCCCTTTCGACTCGTCGTTGCTCGTTCGGCGCAAACGCGTTGTCAGTCGTGCGACTTGGCGAACGCCACGAGGTCGGCGAACGCGCGGGCGGTCAGGTTGAGGTGGGGGCCGCCCGGATCTTTGGAGTCCCGGACTGGAACCACGCCGCGCGTGGCAACGACGTTGGTTGCGACCTCGATGCACTGGCCACCGTTGCCGCTGTAGGAAGACTTGTACCAGCGGAGGGATTCGGTCGTCACTGGGTTCCCTTTCGAAGCTGTTCGATCAAAGCCACGGATGCCGCTTGGGAGAGCGCCTCGGCCTGCAGCTGATGGTAGGCCGTCAGTATGGGTACAACGGAACCGCTTTCCCGCTCCAGGTGCCCCCGCTGCGCCGACTCGGCGTAGGACATGATCGAGCGATCCGGCATGGTCAGCACGGTCACAGGCAAGGTGAACGGCCGCCGCGCACCCATGGCGAACGGGGCGATTTGAAGGACGGTGTTGGGCATCTCGGCGAACTTGAGCAGGCGCCCGAACTGGGCGTCCATGACGGAGGGAGACCCCATGGGCCGGCGGACGCAGCTCTCGTCGAGGACGGCGTGAATCAAGGGGGGTGGGGTTCGGGCGAGTGTCGCTTGCCGTTGCGACACCAGCTCCACCCGCTCTTCCGCCTGTTCGGACGTGATGGCCTGCCGCCGGACCGCGTCTGCCTCCAGGGTCGCCGCATATTCCGGCGTCTGGAGCAGGCCAGGGATGACGCCCACTTCGTAGAGCCTGATCTCCACCGCGCGGCCCTCGAAGCTCACGTACTCCGGAAACCCCTCCAGCAGGCTGCCGTGCTTGATTTCGCGGTACTCGCGCTCAAACGCGTCGGCGGTGCCTACGAGTCCGAATGCCCTGTCCGCGCTACGCGAGAAGCGAAGAGTTGGAGGCTTCCGGCCGGTCTCAACTGCCGAAACGTGCACGCTGGAATAGCCCATGCGATCGGCGAGGTCGTCTTGGGTCCAGCCGCGCGAGTCTCGCATGCTGCGTAAACGTGCTCCGTAGGCCGCCTGCGGAGAGGCGTCTGGGTTCAACTCTTTTCGGTTCATCGGTGGTTGACCAACCCTTCGTTCTCTGTCGCCCAGTTGAAGGCTTCCCAGACGTGGGCCACGCTGAACCCTCGGTAGCGCTCTCGATACGGAGAGGAGCGAACGTGCGCCGAGGTGGTGAGTTGATGTCCGGTGAGTGCCGCCCGGTTCATCTGCCGGGACTGTTCCCGGCGCCCGAGCCCGAGCCGGCCGCCGGGTGCGATGTGTGCGGGGCGTTGGCCCGGCAGCGTACGCACGCGCGGTCCGCCGGTGACCTGTCGAAGGTGGTCGACTGCAACGTCGAGATGCGGCGCCACCCTCACGGGCGCAAATAGGCGACGAGCGATCCATAACTGAGTGGAAATGAAGGGGAATTGACGATGGGGATCAGCGAGTACAGCAACAGCAACAGTGGTGGTGGGGACAAGCTGCCCGGTGAGCCGTACCCCGGGCCCCACCAGCCGCCGACCCCGGATGGCGGGCCCGGCGTGCCCAACCCGCCCAAGGCGGCCTGAACATGACCGCTACGCGTCAGGAGCGGCCTGGACATGCCGGGCTGGGGCAGGCCCTGATGGCCGCCGGGGTGCTGTCCTCCGACTGGGCGCCCGCCTACGCGGCCGTGCCCCGGGGCGCGTTTCTGCCGGAGCTCATGTGGCCGTGGGACGTGGGGGCGGGCCGGAGCGTGGCCGTTTCCCGGGTGGAGGATCCGGAGGCATGGCAGGCGTACGCGGAGTCGGACTGCCCGATCGTCACGCAGTGGGACGACGGCGAGCACACCGGTACGGAACCCGGAGCGGTCGCCACCAGTTCCGCGTCGATGCCGTCCGTGGTCTTCCGCATGCTCCGGGATCTCGACGTGAGGCCGGGGGACCGGGTGTTGGAGGTGGGTACGGGGACGGGCTGGAACGCGGCGCTGCTCGCGCACCGGCTCGGTGCCGGCAACGTCGTCAGTGTGGAAGTGGATGGCGGTGTGGCCGACGCGGCGCGGAAGGCCCTGGAGCGATTCGGTGTGCCGGTCGAAGTGGTGCAGGGGGATGGGTTCGATGGGTGGGATCGGGGCGCCCCGTACGACCGGGTTGTCGCCACCTGCGGACTGCGGGCCGTACCCGTCGCCTGGATGCGGCAGTGCCGGCCCGGCGGGCTGATCGTCGTTCCGTGGGGGACGCACTTCGGCAACGGTGACGCCGTGGCGCGGCTGACCGTCGCGGAGGACGGCCGGAGCGCGTCAGGGCCGTTCACGGGGCCCGTGGAGTTCATGAAACTGCGGGCTCAGCGTCTGCCCCCGGTCGTGCACCGGGAGTACGTGTCCGGGAGCGTCGCGGACGGCGATACGCGCACCACGCCGCTGGTGGAGGAGGCGTTCCTCGACGGCGAGCGGTTCAGCGCGCACGGCTTCGCGCTCGGGCTGCTGGTGCCTGACTGCCGGCAGGTCGTGGCCTGGAAGGAGGACGGCGCGCGGCCGGTGTGGCTGTACAGCCTCTCGGACCGGTCGTGGGCCTGCGCCCAGTTCCGTGACGGTGAACGGACCAGGGTGTGGCAGCACGGGCGCCGCAGGCTGTGGGACGAGGTGGAGGCCGCTCATGTCTGGTGGCAGGAGAACGGGCGGCCCGGGCACGACCGGTTCGGGCTGACGGTCGATGATGGCGGGCACTGGGCGTGGCTGGATGACCCGTCCCGGGCCTGGCCCCTGTCGGTACCGGTGTGAGGGGTGGCGCTGGGGCGGGGGGACGACAACGGCCGGTCACCCGGCCCCGGGGGAGGGGGCGCGGTGACCGGCCGTCGTTGGTGTGGTCAGGGGCGGGTCAGCTTGCCGTAGCTGCCACCAGGCGGCGGGCTTCCGCTTCCGTTTCGACCGACGGGGGAGAGCCGGGGAGGGGCTTGCGGGCCGTTTCGGACATGAGGAGGACGGCGATGGCGCCGATGACGGCGGCGCCCATCATGTAGTAGGCGGGCATCATCTTGTTGCCGGTGGCGCCGATCAGGGCGGTGACCATCAGCGGGGTCGTGCCGCCGAACAGCGACACCGAGATGTTGAAGCCGATGGAGAGGGAGCCGTAGCGGACCTTCGTCGGGAAGAGGGCGGGGAGGGTGCCCGGCATGGTGGCGGTGAAGCACACCAGCAGCAGGCCCAGCGCGCCCATGCCCACCGCGATCGCGGCCAGCGAGCCCTGGCGGATCAGCAGCAGCGCGGGGACCGAGAGGACCAGGAAGCCCAGGCAGCCGGCGGCGATGACCGGGCGGCGGCCGAAGCGGTCGGAGAGGCGGCCGGCGAACGGCTGGACGCACATCATCACGACCATCACCGCGAGCACGACCAGCAGCCCGTGCGTCTCGTCGTACTTCAGCTCCGAGGTGAGGTAGCTGGGCATGTACGACAGCAGCATGTAGTCGGTGACGTTGAAGACCAGGACCAGGCCGATGCACAGCAGCATCGCCCGCCACTGGCCGAACACCATCTCGCGCAGGCCGACCCGCTTCTCGGCCTCGCGGCGCTCCTTCTCCTTCGTCCGCGCCTCGCGCTCCAGTTGGGCGAAGGCCGGGGTCTCCTCCAGGCGCAGCCGCAGGTACAGGCCGATGATGCCCATCGGGCCGGCGATCAGGAACGGGATCCGCCAGCCCCAGGACTGGAGGTCCTCGGTGGACAGCAGCGCGGTCATCAGGGTGACCAGGCCGGCGCCGCCGACGTAGCCGGCGAGGGTGCCGAACTCCAGCCAGCTGCCGAGGAATCCGCGCTTCTTGTCGGGCGCGTACTCGGCGATGAAGGTGGACGCGCCGCCGTACTCACCGCCGGTGGAGAAGCCCTGCACCAGGCGGGCGAGCAGCAGCAGGATCGGCGCGCCGACGCCGAGGGTGGCGTACGACGGGATCAGGCCGATGGCGAAGGTGCCCGCGGCCATCATGATCATGGTGATGGCCAGCACCTTCTGGCGGCCGATGCGGTCGCCGAGCGGTCCGAAGACCATCCCGCCGAGCGGGCGCACCAGGAACGCCGCGGCGAACGCGCCGAAGGTCGACAGCAGCTGCGCGGTCGGGTTCCCGGAGGGGAAGAAGACATGGCCGAGGGTGACCGCGATGTAGCTGTAGACGCCGAAGTCGAACCACTCCATCGCGTTGCCGAGAGCGGCCGCCGATACCGCGCGCTTGACCATCGCGGGGTCGACGACGGTGACCTCGTCCGGTGTCGGCCGGCGGGGGGCCGCCGGGCGCGGCCCGGTCGGGGCGCCGGACGGTTTGCCGGTGCCGGTACGGGACCCGGTTGCGAGGGGGGACTGCGTCGGCACGTGTTCGCTCGCCTGCGCTCTCTGGGACGACAACAAGGACCTGCGCCCGCCATGGCGCGGCGGGGCAAAGGACGACCATACGGGCAGACCGGGTCGTAACGGACAGTGTGCGGTCGAGCGCACTCGGACTCGCCTACCCCGTCCTCGCTGGGCAAACGTGCATCCGCGAAGTTTTTTGCGAGGGGTTGCGTTGTGATCCATATCGCGGGGAATGGCTGCAACCGGGGCGGGGATTGTGGTCCGGGTCACGCGGGGGGCGGCGGGAGTGGGTGGCTCCGGGGGGCCTCGTTCGCGTATGGGAACGGCGCGGCGCGGCGCGGTGCGGCGCGGTGCGGGAATGGTGCGGCGCGGTACGGCAAGAGGGTGGCATACGGGAGCGGCGCGGTGGTGCGTCTGTCAGCACCACCGCGCCGGGGATCGCCGCGTGTCTTCAGGGTGCGCCGGGGGTTGGGCGGCCGCCAGTCGGGGCGGCGCCCGCCCGGCCGGGCCGCGTCAGGGCAGCCACGCCTCGTACGACAGGACCTGGCCGGCGGTGATGCGGAAGTCGGGGACGTCCTCGGTGAAGGTGATCTCGGTGCCGAGGAGGGTGCCGGTGTGCGGGTCGAGGATGACCATCTGGCGGGTGGTGTCCATCGCGTCGGCGGGGCTGCCGGTGCCGCCGGGGCCGTTCTCCGGGCCACCGTTCTCCAGGCCGCCGTCCTCCCGGTCCCCGCCCTCCCGGCTGTCGTGGACGAATGCCAGGCCGGGGCGGCCCAGCCGGTCGGTGACCGCGCCGGCCGGGCGCAGGCCGGGGGTGTCGGCCAGCAGCCGGACGATCGCCGCGGTCTCGCGCGGGCCGGGGGTCCACTCCTGGCGGTAGGAGGACAGGGCGAGGAGGAGCTGGGGGAGGCGGTCCGGGGCGCCGGCCCCGGCGCGGCTGCCGCCACCGGCGCTGTCGGCGTCGCCCGGCGCGCCGTAGAGGGAGGTGAGGAGGGCGCGCAGGGCCCGCGGGTCGGTGGGCGGCGCGGTGCGGGCGGCGAGGCCGCCGTGGCGGGTGCCGTAGCCCGGCGGGTAGGCGGCGCGGTGCAGCACCTTGCCGTCGCCGACCGTGCGCCAGCGGCCGTCGTCGTCCTGGATCACCGGGCGGCCCGGATGGCGGGGGTCGGTGGCGACGACCAGTTCGGAGCCGCTGCCGTCGGCGTTCCAGTGGGTGAGGTGCTCCTCGGGGACGGTCACCGGGGGCGGCGCGTCCGGGCCGGCCCCCAGGGAGAGGGACCAGCTCTGGAGGTGGCTGCCGCGCCGCGGCCCGTCGCCCGGCCCGGCCGCCGCCGCCCGGGCCTGCGCGATACGGGCCAGCGCGTCCAGGGAGAGGGTGCCGCTCCCGGCGTGCGGGACGAGGGCGGCGGGCGCGGCGGCGGCCCGGCTGCTGCCCGCGTCGGTGAGGGTGAAGGCGAGCACCGCGACGAGTGCCAGGACGGCCGCTTCGGCGCGCAATACGAGCCGGCGCCGGGCGCGCCGGGTGCGGGCGCTGTGCAGCAGGCGGTTCAGGGCCCGTTCGGCGGTGGCGTCCAGCGGGCGGTCCCGCCAGCGGCCCCCGCCGGCCGGCGCCGGATCGGCCGCCCGCAGCAGCTCCAGTTCGTCACGCATGGCCGTCGCCTCCTCCTGGTACGGACACCGCGGTCCGGGTCCGGTCGATCTCCGCGCGCAGCCGCCGCCGGGCCCGGTGCAGCCGCATGGCCGCCGCGCTCCGGCCGCAGTCCAGCGCCACCGCCAGCTCCTCGACGGTCAGGTCCTCCCAGGCGGTCAGCCGCAGCACCTCCTGGTCGGCCGGGGAGAGGCGGTCCAGCGCCTCCAGCACCCAGGAGCCGGGCCGCTCGGCCTCCGGGCCGGTCACCGTCTGCCGGCCGTGCGCCGCCTCGTGGTGGGTCAGCCGGTGCAGCAGCCGCCGGTAGCGGCCCTTGCCGCGCACCGCGTTGGCCAGGCAGTTCCGGGCCACTCCGTACAGCCAGGGCAGCGGCGCGTCGGGGAGTTCGGCGCGCCGCCGCCACGCTATGGCGAAGACGTCCGCCACCACCTCCTCGACCTCGTGTGCCGGGGCGTCCAGCCGCCGCGCCACGAAGCGGCTGACCGCCCAGTAGTGCGCGCGATAGGCCGCGGCGAAGGCGTCGTCCGTGCTCATGAAAACCCTGTGTCCGGCATCCCCGCGATCTTCACACCCGGCCGCCGTGAGCCATCCCACGTCCCCGGGGGCCGGCCGGCGGTGATCTCCGGCGGGGTCGCGGACACCAACGGGGTATGAAGCTCCCCGCCATGCCGTCCCCGGTGTCCGGGTCCGCCGCCGTGCGGTCCGGCGCGCCGGCGACCGCCGAGAAACGGAACCCGGTGCGGTGGCTGACCACCACCGACCACAAGACCATCGGCACGCTCTATCTGGTCACCGCCTTCGCGTTCTTCTGCGTGGGCGGGCTGCTGGCGCTGCTGATGCGCGCCGAACTCGCCCGGCCCGGCCACCAGTTGCTCTCGAACGAGCAGTTCAACCAGGCGTTCACGATGCACGGCACGATCATGCTGCTGATGTTCGCGACGCCGCTGTTCGCCGGATTCGCCAACTGGATCATGCCGCTCCAGATCGGCGCGCCCGATGTGGCCTTCCCCCGGCTGAACATGCTCGCCTACTGGCTGTACCTCTTCGGTTCGCTGATCGCGGTGGGCGGATTCCTCACTCCGCAAGGGGCGGCGGATTTCGGCTGGTTCGCTTACGCGCCGCTGTCGGACGCCGTGCATTCCCCGGGTATCGGCGGCGATCTGTGGATCATGGGGCTGGCGTTCTCCGGATTCGGTACGATCCTGGGCTCGGTCAATTTCATCACCACGATCATCTGCATGCGCGCGCCGGGCATGACGATGTTCCGGATGCCGATTTTCACGTGGAACGTGCTGCTCACGGGCGTGCTGGTGCTGCTGGCCTTCCCGGTGCTGGCCGCCGCGCTGTTCGCCCTGGAGGCGGACCGGAAATTCGGCGCCCATGTCTTCGACGCGGCCAACGGCGGCGCGCTGCTGTGGCAGCACCTCTTCTGGTTCTTCGGCCACCCCGAGGTCTACATCATCGCGCTGCCGTTCTTCGGCATCATCTCCGAGGTCATTCCGGTCTTCTCGCGCAAGCCGATGTTCGGCTACATGGGGCTGATCGCCGCGACGATTTCCATCGCGGGTCTGTCCGTGACGGTGTGGGCGCACCATATGTACGTCACCGGTGGTGTGCTGCTGCCGTTCTTCTCGTTCATGACCTTCCTGATCGCGGTGCCCACCGGCGTGAAGTTCTTCAACTGGATCGGCACGATGTGGAAGGGCTCGCTGTCCTTCGAGACTCCGATGCTCTGGGCGATCGGCTTCCTGATCACGTTCGTCTTCGGCGGTCTGACCGGTGTCATTCTCGCCTCCCCGCCGATGGACTTCCACATCTCGGATTCGTACTTCGTGGTGGCGCACTTCCATTACGTGGTCTTCGGTACGGTCGTCTTCGCGATGTTCGCCGGCTTCCACTTCTGGTGGCCGAAGTTCACCGGCAAGATGCTCGACGAGCGGCTGGGGAAGATCACCTTCTGGACGCTGTTCATCGGCTTCCACGGCACGTTCCTCGTCCAGCACTGGCTGGGCGCGGAAGGCATGCTGCGCCGTATCCCGGATTACCTCGCCGCCGACGGCTTCACCACGCTCAACACCGTCTCGACCGTGTTCTCGTTCCTGCTGGGGATGTCGATCCTGCCGTTCCTCTACAACGTCTGGAAGACCGCCAAGTACGGGGAGCGGATCACGGTGGACGATCCGTGGGGGTACGGCCGTTCGCTGGAATGGGCCACCTCCTGTCCGCCGCCGCGCCACAACTTCCTTTCGCTGCCGCGGATTCGCTCGGAATCCCCGGCGTTCGATCTGCACCACCCGGACGTCGCGGCGGGGGTGGAGAGGTGACCGGGCGGCGGCCGGCGGCCGGGGAATCCGGCGGCGCGGCGGAGGTGCGGATGGCCGAGGCGATCAATGAGATCGAGGGCTATCTGCTGTGGGAGGCGGAGAAGGAACGGGCCCGGGTGCGGGCGGAGGAATTCTGCGCCCGGCTGCCCTGGCTGACCACCGCCCAGCGGGAGGACGTGGTCCGCCACTACCGCGCGGACCAGCGCGAGCAGTCCCGGGCGTATCTGGAACGCGTAGCGGCCCGCAGCGCGGAGCTGCGGACCGCCTACGAGGACGCCTACCGCGCGCTGCGGCGCCGGACGGTGGCGGCGGTGCTGGGCGCCGCGGTGCCGGTGCTGTTCGTCCTGGCCGTGCTCTCCCTCACCGGTAGCGCACCCGCAGCTCCTTGACGCCGTTCAGCCAGGCGGAGCGCAGCCGCCGGGGGGCGCCGTCCGGCGCGATGTCCGGGATCGCGTCGGCGATGGCGTGGAAGATCAGGTCGATCTCCAGCACGGCCAGCGACTTGCCGAGGCAGAAGTGCGGTCCGCCGCCGCCGAAGCCGAGGTGCGGGTTGGGGTCGCGGGTGATGTCGAAGACCTCGGGGCGGTCGAAGACCTCGGGGTCGTGGTTGGCCGAGGAGTAGAAGATCCCGACCCGCTGGCCCTTCTTGACGCGCGCGCCGCCCAGCTCGGTGTCCTGGGTGGCGGTGCGCTGGAAGGAGACCACCGGCGTCGCCCAGCGCACGATCTCCTCGGCGGCGGTCGCCGGGCGTTCGCGCTTGTAGAGGTCCCACTGCTCGGGGTGGGTGAGGAAGGCGTGCATGCCGTGGGTGATGGCGTTGCGGGTGGTCTCGTTGCCGGCCACCGCCAGCAGCAGCACGAAGAACCCGAACTCGTCCGAGCCGAGGTTGCCCTCGTCCTCGGCCGCCACCAGCCGGCTGACGATGTCCTGGGCCGGGCACTTCTTGCGGTCCGCGGCGAGGTTCATCGCGTAGGAGATCAGCTCGACGGCGGCGTTGGCGCCGACCTCCTCGGTGATGGCGAGTTCCGGGTCGTCGTAGGCGATCATCTTGTTCGACCAGTCGAAGATCCGGGCCCGGTCGTCCTGCGGGATGCCGATCAGCTCGGCGATCGCCTGGAGCGGCAGTTCGCAGGCGATATCGGTGACGAAATCGCCGGCGCCCTTCTCCCGCGCCTCCGCCACGATCCGCTCGGCGCGGCGGCGCAGCGCGTCCTCCAGGGCGCGGATGGCGCGGGGGGTGAAGCCGCGCTGGACGATCTGCCGGACCCGGGTGTGCTCGGGCGGGTCCATGTTGAGCATGATGAGCTTCTGGACCTCGATCTGGTCGCGGGAGATGGCCGGATTGAAGCGGATGATGGAGGTGTTGAGATTGGCCGAGAAGATGTCCGGCCGGGTGGAGACCTCCTTGACGTCCTGGTGGCGGGTGACGGCCCAGTAGCCGTCGTCGCCGAATCCGGCGATGTTGTGCGGCTGGGGTATCCAGCACACCGGCGCGGTCCCGCGCAGCCGGGCGAACTCCGGCAGCGGGACGCGGGACTGGTAGACGTCGGGGTCGGTGAAGTCGAACCCCTCGGGCAGCGCGGGGCAGTGCATCGGCGGCTCCTGGTCCGGCGGCGTCCAACGCCCTGACGGCACCGCGGTCGCCCGGCACGGGTGTCTGACGGTCCATCAGATGCAGGTCGCGGTGACGGTAGTGACGTGCCCCGCAAGTGGCAAGGGTCACGGCGGCGCCACTTGCGCACAACGGCGCGACCGCCCTCTTGCGCCGCGCGGAAGGGCTCACGAGACTGTCCGAAGAACTAGAACGCGTACTAGTTCTTCCCTCCGCGGGCGCCGGGACGCCCGCGGACGCGAGGAGAGGACGAGTTGAGTCATGGCCGCCGAACCCGTCATCGTCGAAGCCGTACGCACCCCCATCGGCAAGCGCCAGGGCGCGCTCGCCAACCTCCACCCCGCCTACCTCCTGGGCGAGACGTACCGCGAACTCCTCGCCCGCACCGGCATCCAGCCCGACTGCGTGGAGCAGATCGTCGGCGGCACCGTCACCCACGCCGGGGAGCAGTCCATGAACCCGGCGCGCACCGCCTGGCTCACCATGGGCCTGCCCTACGAGACCGCCGCCACCACCGTGGACTGCCAGTGCGGCTCCTCCCAGCAGGCCAACCACATGGTCGCCAACATGATCGCCGGCGGTGTCATCGACATCGGCATCGGCTGCGGTGTGGAGGCGATGTCCCGCGTCCCGCTCGGCAGCGGCTCCAAGCACGGACCGGGCAAGCCCTGGCCCGACGAGTGGAACGTGGACCTGCCCAACCAGTTCGAGGCGGCCGAGCGGATCGCCCGCCGCCGCGGCCTGACCCGCGAGAACGTCGACGCGCTCGGCCTGCTCTCCCAGCAGCGGGCCGCCACCGCCTGGGCCGAGGAGCGCTTCAAACGCGAGACCTTCGCCGTCCAGGTGCCCACCACCGAGGAGGAGCAGGCCGCCGGCCAGGGCATGTGGCGGCTGGTCGACCGCGACGAGGGCCTGCGCGACACCGATATGGCGGCGCTGGCCGGCCTCAAACCGGTCATGCCCACCGCCGTGCACACCGCCGGGAACTCCTCGCAGATCTCCGACGGCGCCGCCGCGCTGCTGTGGTCGTCCAAGAAGATGGCCCGCGCGCTGCGGCTGAAGCCCAGAGCCCGGATCGTCGCGCAGGCGCTGGTCGGCTCCGACCCGCACTTCCACCTCGACGGGCCGATCGACGCCACCCGCGCGGTCCTCGGCAAGGCCGGGATGTCCCTGAAGGACATCGACCTGGTGGAGATCAACGAGGCGTTCGCGTCGGTGGTGCTGTCCTGGGCGCAGGTCTTCGACCAGGACCTGGAGAAGGTCAACGTCAACGGCGGCGCGATCGCGCTCGGCCACCCGGTGGGCGCCACCGGTGCCCGGCTGCTGACCACCGCGCTGCACGAACTGGAGCGGCGGGACAAGGAGTTCGCGCTGATCACCATGTGCGCGGGCGGGGCGCTGGCGACGGGGACGATCATCCAGCGGCTGTGACGGGCGGGGGCCGGGCCGGGCGGGACGGCGTACGGGGCCGGGCCGGGCGGGCGCGCGGACCGGGGCCCTCAGCTCCCGCCCGTTGTCCCGCCCGGCGCCTCGAACGCCACCGGCGTCTCGAACGCCGCCCGCCGCGTCGCCCGCCGCAGCGCCTTCAGCACCGGACCGCCCACCACCAGCGTGAGCACCACCGTCACCACCGCCCGCGGCAGATCCCACCCCAGCGACGTCGCCAGGCAGTACGCCACATAGCGCGCCAGATTGGCGGACACCGGATCGCCCGGCACGAACGACACCCCCGACGCCAGCCCGCCGATGTACGGCCAGCCCTGGAGGTTCATCACCAGCCCGTACGCCACCGACGCGAGCGCCCCG
This sequence comes from Streptomyces sp. NRRL F-4489, assembly GCF_001509485.1. Classification (GTDB taxonomy): domain Bacteria; phylum Actinomycetota; class Actinomycetes; order Streptomycetales; family Streptomycetaceae; genus Streptomyces. The sequence continues at coordinate 9,239 of NZ_LLZI01000003.1, read as the reverse complement.
TACCCCGCCAGCAGCGCCAACTCCCGCCGCCCGCGCAGCCGGTCCGGGCCCGGCAGCAGCCCGGCGCCCATCGCCACCCAGCCCATCGACAGCATCTGGAACGGCATCCACGGCCCGACCCCGCCGGTCAGCAGCGCCGACGCGAACATCGCCACCGAGCCCAGTACGAAACCGAATCCCGGCCCCAGCACCCGGCCCGACAGCACCATCAGGAAGAACATCGGCTCGATCCCCGCGGTGCCCGCGCCCAGCGGCCGCAGCGCCGCCCCGGCCGCCGCCAGCACCCCGAGCATCGCGATCGCCTTGGCGTCCAGCCCGCCGTCCGCGATGGCCGCCACCGCCACCGCCAGCAGCAGCGGCAGCAGCGCCGCGAACAGCCACGGCGCGTCCTGCGCGTGCGCCAGGCCCGAGCCCGGACCGGCCAGCAGCGGCCAGCCGAACGCCACCACCCCGACCGCCGACACCAGGCACAGCGCGGCCACCGACCGCGGCCCCAGCCGCACCGCCCGGACCCGCCGCCCCGCGCCCGTCACGCCGGCGCCCCGTCCAGTGAGCGCGCCACCTGCGACACGGTCAGCCACGGCAGCGGCGCCAGCACCTTGGCGACCTGCGGCGCGAACGCCGGGGAGGAGACCACAACCTCCTCCGCCGGGCCGTCCGCGACCACCTCGCCGTCGGCCAGGATCACCACCCGGTGCGCCAGTTCGGCGGCCAGCTCCACGTCATGGGTGGCCAGTACGATCGCGTGGCCCTCGGCGGCCAGCCCGCGCAGCACGTCCACCAGCCGGGCCTTGGCCGCGTAGTCCAGGCCCCGGGTCGGCTCGTCCAGCAGGAGCAGCGGCGGCCCCGCGGTCAGCACCACCGCCAGCGCCAGCGCCAGCCGCTGCCCCTCGGACAGATCGCGCGGATGCGCGTCCCGCGGAACGTCCGGCAGCAGGCGGGCCACCAGCTCCCGGCAGCGGCCGGCCGGCGCGTCCGCGTCCCGGTCGGCGGCCGCGCACTCGGCCGCCACGGTGTCCGCCGACAGCAGATCGCGCGGATCCTGCGGTACGAGCCCCACCCGGCGCAGCAGATCGCGCGGCCGCAGGGTGTGCGGGGCGGCGCCGCCGACCCGGACCGTGCCGGACGACGGGCGGTGCATCCCGACCAGGGTGCGCAGCAGCGTGGACTTGCCCGCGCCGTTCCGGCCCATCAGCGCCACCGCCTCCCCGGGCCGCACGGCCAGGCCGACGCCGTGCAGCACCGGCACGCGGTCCCGGTGGACGCCGAGCCCGGAGGCCGCCGCGACCGGTTCGCCGTCCGCCGCCGGGGTGCGGCCCGCCGGCGTACCGGCCGCCGCCAGCCGCTCCCGCAGCGGGGCCGCCCTGCGCCGGGCGTCCCGCACCGACAGCGGCAGCGGCGACCAGCCGGCCAGCCGGCCCAGCTCCACCACCGGCGGCCGCACCGGCGACGCGGCCATCATCGCGGCCGGTTCGCCCATGACCGGGGCTTCGCCCGGACCGGGCAGCACGATCACCTGGTCCGCGTACTGCACCACCCGCTCCAGCCGGTGCTCGGCCATCAGCACCGTCGTGCCCAGGTCGTGCACCAGGCGCTGGAGGACCGCCAGCACCTCCTCCGCGGCGGCCGGGTCCAGCGCCGACGTCGGCTCGTCCAGCACCAGCACCTTCGGGTGCGCGGTGAGCACCGAGCCGATCGCCACCCGCTGCAACTGGCCGCCGGACAGCGTGCGCAGCGCCCGCTCCCGCAGCTCGGCCAGGCCCAGCAGGTCCAGCGTCTCCTCGACCCGGCGGCGCATCACGTCCGGGGCCAGCCCCAGCGACTCCATGCCGTAGGCCAGCTCGTCCTCGACGGTGTCGGTGACGCAGTGCGCCAGCGGGTCCTGGCCCACCGTGCCGACCACATCGGCCAGTTCGCGCGGCGGATGGGTGCGGGTGTCCCGCCCGTCCACCGTCACCCGGCCCCGCAGGGTGCCGCCGGTGAAATGCGGCACCAGCCCGCACACGGCGTTCAGCAGGGTCGACTTCCCGGCGCCGGACGGGCCGACGAGGAGGCACAACTCGCCCTCGGGAACGGTCAGATCGACCCCGCGCACGGCCGGCGCGGCCGCGTCGCCGTAGGTGACCGAGACCTGCTCGAAGCGGATCACTGGGCGGGCTCCTTCGTCTTCGTCGGCGGGCCGGAATCGGCGGAACGGGACGGCACGGCGGCGGACCGGGACCGGCCGGCCGGCGCCGGGCGCCCGGCCCGCGCCGGCACCGGGGCGGGCACCGCCGGCACCAGCCCCACCAGCAGCGACAGCGCCGGCCACAGCGGCAGCACCGGCGCGGTCAGCGGCACCGCCGGCGGGTGCAGCGCGGCCGGGGCGTAGCCGTTCGCCGCGACCAGCAGCGCCGCCACGGCCACCCCGGAGCCCGACACCAGCCAGGCCCGCGCGCCCCACGGCTCGGGGCGGTAGCGGGTGCGCACCGACCGCCGGCCGCCCAGCCACAGCCCGGCCAGCGCCGCCGCCAGCCCGGCCAGCAGCACCGGCAGCCCGTAGCCGCCGCCCGCGTCACCCAGCAGCCCGTACGTCCCCGCGCACACGCCCAGCAGCCCGCCGAGCGTCAGCAGCGACGTCAGCCGCCGCACCGCGGCCGGGACGTGCGCCGTCCGGCCGTAGCCCCGGGCGTCCATCGCCGCGGCCAGCGCCACCGACCGCTCCAGCGCCCCCTCCAGCACCGGCAGACCCACCTGCAACAGGGCCTTGAACCCCCGGTCCGGGCGGCCCCGCAGCCGCCGGGCCGCCCGCAGCCGCTGCACATCCGCCACCAGATTCGGCGCGAACGTCATCGCGACCACCACCGCCACGCCCGCCTCGTACAGCGCGCCGGGCAGCGACTTCAGCAGCCGCGCCGGGCTCGCCAGCGCGTTGGCGGCGCCCACGCAGATCAGCAGGGTGGCCAGCTTCAGCCCGTCGTACAGCGCGAAGAGCATCCCCTCGGCCGTCACCCGGCCACCGACCCGGACGCCCTGCGCCCAGGCGGGCAGCGGGAGTTCGGGCAGTGTCACCAGGACGTGCGTCCCCGGGATCGGCGACCCCAGCACGAACGCGAACACCAGCCGGATCCCCAGCACCACCAGCCCCAGCTTGACGAACGCCCCGTACGACCGGGCCCACGGCGCGTCCGTCCGGCGCACCGCCACCACATAGCCGGCCACCGCCGCCAGCAGCGCCAGCAGCAGCGGATTGGTGGTCCGCGACGCGGCGGCCGCCAGGCCCAGCGCCCACACCCACCAGGCGCCCGCGTGCAGCGCCGTACCGCGGGCCGCCCGGGGCGCGCTCATCCGCGCCGCCGGCGCGCCTGCCATACGCCGGCCGCGCCCAGCACCACGACGGCGCCGATGCCGGCGAGCAGACCGGCGGACGGGCCGCCGCCGTCTCCGTCAGTCGCTTTGTGGTCCGGGGCGCCCGGCTCGCGCTCCGCGCCGCCACCCGCCGCGCCGCCACCCGCCACCTGCTCCGCGCAGCCCGACCGCGGATAGCCCGCGATCCCGCACAGCAGCCCGTTGGCGTCGTACCGCAGCGGTTTGACGGCGGCGGCCAGCGCCTCGCCGGCCGAGGCGTCCGCCGGCACCCGCGCACAGCCCGTCCGCGCGGCCGGCGGGCGCTCACCGGACGGCGCGTCCGCCGCCGTCCCGAAGTCCACCACCACACCGACCCGCTTCTGCCCGGCCGGCGCCGGCGCCGTACCGCACAGCGCGGCGGCATCCGGCGCCGGGCGCGGCACCGCGGCCCGCCCCGAGTCCGCGCTCACCGCGAACCGGAAGCCCACCACGGCGCCGTCCGCCGGCCGCGCGGTCCCCGGCCCCTCCGTGGCGTACGCCCACGACGCGGCCTTGCCGCCCGCCGCGGGTTTGCCGTCCCAGAACGACCAGTACCGGTACTCCTGCGCCTGCGCCGACCCGGCGACCGGACCGGCCACCAGCCCCGCGCCGACCAGCACCGCCACCGCCCACCGGGCCCTGCCTATCCCTCTCACAGCGCGTTCTTGCCCTTGCGGCCGCTCAGCAGGAACCCGACGCCCGCGCCGAGGGCGAGTCCGACCCCGATCACCCACCAGATGCTGATGCCGCCGCCGTCGTCCTTGGAATCCTTGGCGTCCTTGGTGTCCTCGTCCGTCGAGACCGGTGCCGGCCCGGTGGCGTTGAGCGCGGCGACCAGATCCGTGCCGCCGAAGTGCCGCGGGTCCGTCCCGGTGGCCCGCGCCGCGAGCACCAGCTGCGCGTACGCCGCCGGGCCGCTCTGCTTCGCCCACGCCCCGGCGTTCTTCTCCAGCCACGCCAGCGGCTTCCGCGCGGCCTCGCTGTGCCCGCCGGCCGCCAGCGCGACCACCGCGTCCGCGGTGTTCCCCACGTCCGGCTGCTGCTCGGCCCCCGGCATCGCCGACCGCAGATGCTGCCCGCCCGCGTCCATCTGCGCCACCAGGTAGGCGGCGCCGCCGTCCGCCGCCGCCTTGGCGTCACCGTCGCGCGCCTCGCCCGCGCCGCACTTCGGCGGCTCCACCGGCCGGTCCTGCCCCGCCGCCGGCACCACGAAGCCCTTGCCCAGCGCCGCCGTGACCGCGGCCGCAGTCGCGTCCGCGTTCGCCGCCGGGTTCTTCCGCTGGAAGGAGAACGCCCCGCGCTCCCCCTCCTTCGCATCGCACCCCAGCCGGAAGCCGAGCAGCGCCTGGTACGGCGACGCGCCGTCCTTGCGCACCGCCTCCGGCTTCTCGCCGGCCGCGGTCAGCGCCCCGATCACCACCGCCGTGGAGTTGGCGTCGCTCTCCGCGCCCGCCATCGAGCTCCAGCCGCCGTCCGCCTGCTGTACGGACTTCAGCCAGTCGACGGCCTTCCGCACGGCGTCGCCGTGCCCGCCGAGCGCGGCCAGCGCCTGCACGGCGGCCGCGGTCTGATTGGTGTCGCGCATCGTCTTGGCGTCGCACGCCGTGCCGGGATCGGCCCGGTACGCCGCGAATGCCCCGTCGGCGCACTGCTGCTTCGCCAGCCAGTCGACGGCCGAGGGGGCCGGGCGCACCCCGACCGTGTGCTGCGCCAGCAGCGCGAGCGACTGCCGCCAGACGCCGTCGTACTGCGGGTCCTTCGTGCCGTACAGGCCCTCCGGCAGCTTCTGCGCCTGCGTCTGCGTCTGCGTCTGCTGTGCCTGCGTCCGGGGCTGCTGCGGCTGGGCGGGCGCCGCGCCGGAGGCCAGCACGGCGGCGGCCGCGGCGGCGGCCAGCGCGGCGGCGGTACGGCGCGCCCGGGATGCGGCGGAATGCGTGGGGGCCATCGGGGTGGGTGCCTCTCGGTTCGGTCGGGTCGGGCGTTACGAGGCCGCGCTCGGCCGACCGGCGGCGCGCACCCGACCGGGGCGCTCCGCGGTGGCGCCGGGCTCAGCTCCGTAAACCACGACGGTGCCGCGCACCGGCCGGCCGCCGCGTGCGTGTGCGGCGGCCCCGGTGGCGGGAGCCTTGGCCGTTCCCCACCGGGTGCTCCGGCTCGTCCGGCCGCGATGCGCGGCGCGTGCTCACGGTTGCGGGTCAGCGCCGGATTTACACCGGCTTCCCCCGATCGGGTACGGATGAAGTTGTCCCCGACACCTTAACCGGTGGGTTTGGGGCCGCCCCACGTCGTCGTCGCTTCGCGCCGGGGGTGTTGTTTGTGGCCGCCCCACGTTTTTGTCTGCGGCGCCGTGCGGGGTTGCGGTGGCCTCGGGTTCCCTTCGGTGGGTGGGGGCCGGAGGGGCTGTCCCGGGGTACGTCCTCGGTGCGGGCGCATCTGGTGCGTGGGATGAGGAATGCCCCGCGGTTCGCTCCAGATCCTGCGGGCGCACCCCGGGACATCCCCTCCGGCCCCACCCACCGCCGCGTAGGCGAGGCCACCGCAACCAACCACGGCGCGGCACAAGACAACGTGGGGCGGCCACAAACACCCCCTCCGCCGGTACGGCGGGAACTACACGGCCTGGAAGCGCCAGGGGTCCGCGCCGACCCCGGCGACAAGCCCCCGCTTCACCAGATGCCGCAGATGCACCTCCGCCTCCGAGACGGCGATGGTGCGGGACCCGTGGGGGATCTGCTCCCACGGCCGGTTCCACCGCATGGACCGCGCCAGCTCCCACGGAGTCAGCGGCTCGGCGAGCAGCGTACGCAGGCCCGCGAGCCGCTCCTCGTGGTGGGCGAGGAGCTCGCGGACCCGGCCCACCGCGTCCGGGAACGCGTGCTGGTGCGCCGGCAGGACCTCGGCCGGCGCCAGCCGGGCTACGCGTTCCAGCGAGGCGAGGTAGTCGCCGAGCGGATCGCCCCGGTCGGCGAGATCCAGCGCCGCCTCCGCCGGCTCCTCGTAGAGGCCGATGTGCGGGGTGATCCCCGGCAGCAGGTGGTCGCCGGAGAAGAGCCGCCCGGAGCCGGTGTGGGCGGGGGCCCCGCCACCCTGCCGCCCTGGATGCGCCTCCTCCAGGTGGAGGCAGACGTGGCCCGGCGTGTGCCCGGGCGTCCAGACGGCCCGCAGCCGCCGCCCGGGCAGATCGAGCAGCGCGCCCGGCTCGATCCCGCGGTCCGGGAGCGCGGCCCGCCGCCCGGGGGGCTTGCGGCCGCGGCCGGCGGCGCGGGCGGCCCGCAGCGGCTCCAGGTGGTCGTCCGGCGCACCGGCCGCCGCCAGCTTGGCGATCACGTAGTCGAGCCACTGCCCGGGTTCGGCCTCCCGGGTGCGCCGGACCACCGCGGCGTCCGCGTCGTGCATCGCGATCCAGGCGCCGGAGGTCTCCCGGACCCGGGCGGAGAGCCCGTGGTGGTCGGGGTGGTGGTGGGTGAGCAGTACGCCGTGCAGGTCGGCGGGGGAGAAGCCGCAGGCGGTGACGCCGGCGGTGAGGGCGTCCCAGGAGTCCGGGTCGTCCCAGCCGGTGTCGATGAGGACCGGGCCGCGGTCGGTCTCCAGGAGGTGGACGAGGGTGTGGCCGAGGGGGTTGTCGGGGATGGGGACGGCGATGCTCCACACCCCGCCCTTGTGGTCGATCACCTGTGGCGCCATGCGGTCCCGTCCCCTCGTGTGCCGGGCACCCACTATAACTAGAACCCGTTCCAGTGGTAGGGGGTGATCGCCGCCCGGCGTACGGGAGTTGGCGTGGCGGTGCGAGGCGTGGACTCCGCGGGGTGGAACTGGTATCAGTTCTGCTGCAAGTGGTTCCTGATGGCTCGTCAGAAATGTATGCGCGGCGGCCCGGTACTCCTGCACCACGGCGGCCGTCGTCCCATCCCACCCACACCGTCGGGAGGCGGGCAGCGATGAGCGACCTCGTCGAGCACGGAAAGCTCTACATAGGCGGCAAGCTGGTCGACCCGGCCGGCCCGGACACGATCGAGGTGGTTTCGCCGCACTCCGAGCGGGTCATCGGGCGCGTCCCGCACGCCGCGCGGGCCGACGTCGACCGGGCGGTGGCCGCGGCGCGGGCGTCGTTCGAGTCGGGGGTGTGGGCGAACGCCCCACTGGCGGACCGGATCGCGGTGGTGACCCGGATCAAGGACGCGTTCGCGGCGCGGAGCGAGGAGTTCGCGCGGGTCATCGGCGCGCAGAACGGGACGCCGGTGACCTCCGGCGTGATGGTGCAGTCGCTGGCCGCGATGATGGTCTGGGACGCGGCGATCACGGTGGCCCGGGACTTCGCGTTCGAGGAGCGGCGGGCCGGGGCGCTGGGGCCGCTGCTGGTGCGGCGCGAGCCGGTGGGCGTGGTCGCGGCCGTCGTGCCGTGGAACGTCCCGCAGTTCACCGCCGCCGCCAAGCTCGCGCCGGCGCTGCTGGCCGGCTGCTCGGTGGTACTGAAGGTGTCGCCGGAGACGCCGCTGGACGCGTATCTGCTGGCCGAGATCGTGAGTGAGGCCGGGCTGCCGGAGGGGGTGCTGTCGATCCTGCCGGCCGACCGGGAGGTGAGCGAGTACCTCGTCGGGCACCCGGGCGTGGACAAGGTGTCGTTCACCGGGTCGGTGGCGGCCGGCAAGCGGGTCATGGAGGTCGCGGCGCGCCATCTGAGCCGGGTGACGCTGGAGTTGGGCGGGAAGTCCGCGGCGGTGATCCTGCCGGACGCCGATCTGGACGCGGCGGTGGCCGGTATCGCGCCGTTCGCCTGGATGATCAACGGGCAGGCGTGCGTGGCGCAGACGAGGATCCTCGCGCCGCGGAGCCGGTACGACGAGATCGCCGAGCGGTTCGCGGCGGCGGCGGCCGGGCTGGCGGTCGGCGACCCGCTGGATCCGGCCACCGAGGTCGGGCCGCTGGTGGCCCGGCGGCAGCAGCAGCGTTCGCTGGACTACATCGCGCTGGGGCAGCGGGAGGGCGCCAAGGTGCTGGCCGGCGGCGGGCGTCCGCCGGCGCAGCCGACCGGCTGGTACGTCGAGCCGACGCTCTTCGGCGACGTGGACAACGGGATGCGGATCGCGCGGGAGGAGATCTTCGGGCCGGTGATCTGCCTGCTGCCCTACGGGGACGAGGAGGAGGCGGTGCGGATCGCCAACGATTCCGAGTACGGGCTGTCGGGGTCGGTGTGGACGGCCGACACCGAGCACGGTATCGAGATCGCGCGGCGGGTGCGCACCGGCACGTACTCGGTGAACACCTTCAGCATCGACATGCTCGGGCCGTTCGGCGGCTACAAGAACTCCGGCGTGGGGCGGGAGTTCGGGCCCGAGGGGTTCGGCGAGTACCTGGAGCACAAGATGATCCACCTGCCGGCGGGTGCCTGATGGCGGAGCGCTGGCGGGTGGCGGTGGACCGGCGGGTGTGCATCGGGTCGGGGCTGTGCGCGGGGACCGCGCCGGACCGCTTCCGGCTGGACGCCGCCCGGCAGTCGCACCCCGTGGAGCCGGAGACGGAGGCCGCGGACGGGGTGCTGGCGGCGGCCGAGAACTGCCCGGTGGAGGCGATCCTGATTACGGAGGTTGAGGGCGGGGGGATCGTTTTCCCGCCGGAGGAGTGAGGGGTGAGGGGCGGGGGAGTCCGCTCGCACGGGGAGAGGCCGGCCGCGCCTCCGGCCTCCTGGCCGTTCCGGAAGCGTTAGCTCCGCCCCCTCCCCGGGGAGATGGCCCGCAAGGGGGCCACGCGCCCCCTACGGGACGCCCCCTACGGGCCCCGCCCGCCGCCCCCCCCCGGCTTTCAGGCCCCGGCTTGCGACCCCGGGTCCCCTCCCCGCGCGCCAGCCCCCCCCCCCCCCCCCGGCAGCCCCCCCC
>NZ_LLZI01000002.1 GCF_001509485.1 Streptomyces sp. NRRL F-4489 | reverse complement strand
GGGGAGGGGGCGGGGGGAGGGGAGGACGGTGGCGGCGGCGCGGGCCAGGCGCCCGCCGCGGCCCCACCAGCGGTCCGGCGGGGCGGTGATCACGGTGCGGAAGCGGTACCACTGCCGGATCTCGCGGATGGCGCGGACGGTGGCGTCGGCCGGGGCGGGCGGAGCGGCCTCGCCCTGCTGGGCGGCGCGGTAGCTGTCGAGGAGGTGCTGCTGGGTGATGTCCATGCCCTCACTGTGGGACGGTCCGGCCGCCCCTGGCGCGTCGATTGACGAGAGCCGTCAATCGACGACTGCGCAGGTCACGGCCTCACGCATGATGGGGGCATGGCCAACGTCATCGACATCACCGGACTGCCGCCGGAGCGCGTCGTGTTCGCGCCCTCCCCGCTCGCCGAGCTGGGCGCCGCGCTGCACGCGCTGTCCGAGCCGGGGCACCACCCCGGGCTGCACGGCTGGGTCACCGCGACGAACGCCGCGCTGAAGACCGACCTCGCCGACCGGCTGTGCGAGGCGGACTTCCTGTGGCGGTCCTCCCGTTCCGACATCCTGCTGCCCACCCGCCCCGGGGCGTCGCTGGCCGAGGAACTGGACGAGCTGGACACCATCGACGACGAGCGGTTCGTGGCGGCCGTCTTCGAGATCACCTGCTCGCCCCGTTACACCGTCCCCACACCGTCCCCGCTGGTCGACGCGGACGAACGGGCCCGCGTACGGGAGATGGCGGCCGCCCGCGGCCCGCGGCAGGCGGCGTTCACCGACCGCATGCTGACCGACCCGGACGGCCTGCGGGTGTGGCTGCGCCGGCTGTTCGAGGACTGCGAGCAGGCGTTCTTCGGGGACATCTGGCGGCGGGTGAGCATCCAGCTCGCCGCCGACGCCCGGCACAAGACCGAGCTGCTGCGCCGCAACGGGCTCGCCGACACGCTGACCGCCACCTCGCGGGCGCTGACGCTGGACGCGCCGCAGGACGCCGGCGGCCCCACCCGGATCCTGGTCGACAAGCTGGCCAGCAGCCGTACGACGGCGTTCTCCGACCCCGCGAACCCGGGGGTCACCTTCATCCCGACCTCGTTCGGCTGGCCGCACCTGCTGTTCAGCCACGCCCCGGGCTGGCGGCCGGTGCTGCAATACCCGGTCGCCAGCCCGGAGTTGCCCGCCCCCGCCGCGCTGGAACTGGTCCAGCAGCGGCTGGAGGCGCTCGGCCACCCCATGCGGATGCAGCTGTGCCGCACGCTGTCGCGCGGCCCGCACACGACGGGCGAGCTGGCGACGGCGTTCGGCATCACCTCGCCGGAGGTGTCGCGGCACATCGCGGTACTGAAGAAGGCGGGGCTGCTCCAGACCCGGCGCCGCGGCCGGTACGTGCTGCACCAGCTGGACCTCCAGGTGGTGGCCCGGCTCGGCAGCGACTTCCTGGAGGGGGTGCTGCGGTGATCGGCGGGCGTGCGCCACGCCGCTGCGGGCGATCGCGCGCTACGTCGGTGTCGGCGCCCTGAGCGACGAGTTGGGGCCGTGCCGCGGCCGCGTCGGCTCAACGGCGTACGGCGCTGAGCGTACGGACCGCCCCGGCGGCCGATTCCCCCATTCCCTCGCCCCCGCCACCCGGCTGATCAGTTCTCCTGGAGGAACTTCTTGGCCAGGGCGTCGCCGCGGCTGACCGCGGCGGCGTGGTTCTCGATCGGCGACGCCTGGGAGTTGGTGAACAGCAGGTAGGTGACGCCGGAATCGGCGCCGCCGTTCTCCGGGTCGGGGTCGATGCCCAGGGCCTTGGCGGCCGCGTACGACGCCTCGCCGATGATCTTGTTGGGGCCGGTGTCGCCGACGACGGCGTACTCGACCTGGTTGTTGTAGATGACCGCGACCACGCCGCCGCCCTTGATGCCGGCGGACTCGTAGTTCCAGATGCCGCTGGCGCTGGGCACCACGACGTAGGGGAGCTGGGCGGCGTTCAGCGGTTTGCCGTCGGACTGGTGGAAGCGGGTGTCGTCCTGGAACCAGGGGTCCGTTTTCGCGTTGCACTGCGCGGTGATCTGGCCGTCGCAGTCGATGTCCATATCGGCCTTCCAGAAGACCGCGCCGTTCTTGCCGCAGACCGGGACGGTGGCGGGGGTGCCCTCGTCGGTGCTGTATTTGCCGTGCGACAGCTGCGAACAGCCCTTGAGCTTGGCGAGCAGCTGGGACGCCGATACCGAGCCCTCCTGGAGCGGGGCGTGCCGGGCGGCGGGCGCGGCGCGGTGGGCGGCCGGCTGGGCGGTGGCGGGGAGGGCCGCGGCGGCGAGGAGGGCGGCGCCGGAGGCGGTGGCGAGGACGAGCGTTCTGCTGCGCACAGGAAAACTCCTCTGTTAGGAAAGTTTCCTTACGGTGCGTCAATGTGCGCTCGTTTACGTGTTCGCGTCAAGGCCCCGTTCCGGCCAGCCCGGGGAGGCCCGGAGGTCCCCCCAACCGCTACGTGCCTACGTGCCTACGTGCCTACGCGCCTACGCCCCCGCGCCGCCCGCCCTGACCAGCCCCGTCTCGTACGCCAGGACCACGGCCTGGACGCGGTCGCGGAGGTTGAGCTTGGTCAGGATGCGGCCCACGTGGGTCTTGACCGTGGCCTCGGAGAGCACGAGCCGCGCCGCGATCTCGCCGTTCGACAGGCCCTGGGCGACCAGCAGCAGCACCTCCCGCTCGCGCTCCGTCAGCCGCCCCAGCTCGGGACGCGCGGGCTCGCCGGTGGCGGGCAGCATCGGCGTGAAGCGGTCCAGGAGCCGGCGGGTGGTGGACGGCGCGACGACCGCGTCGCCGCTGTGCACCGCGCGGATCGCGGCGAGGAGTTCGCCCGGCGGTACGTCCTTGAGCATGAAGCCGCTGGCCCCGGCCTTCAGCGCGGAGAAGGCGTACTCGTCCAGGTCGAAGGTGGTCAGGATGAGGACCTTCGGGGCGCCCGCCGGCTGGCCGCCGCCGCAGATCCGGCGGGTGGCCTCGACGCCGTCCATCTGCGGCATCCGGACGTCCATGAGGATCACGTCCACCTGGGCGGTCCGCAGCACCTCCAGGGCCTCGGCCCCGTCCCCGGCCTCGGCGACGACCTCCATATCGGGCTGTGCGGCCAGCACCATCCGGAAACCGGTGCGCAGCAGCGCCTGGTCGTCGACGAGCATCACGCGGATGGTCATGGCAGGGGGATCCCTTCAGGGGTCGGCCGGGGTGGGCGGAGGGGGTGAGGTGGGCGTACGGGGCCGGGGCGCGGGGCTCGGCCGAGGGCGGCCACCCCGGGAACGTACGGGCGGGGCCGCCGGTGCCTCACCGGTCCGCCTTCAGCGGCAGGACGGCGTTGACGCGGAAGCCGCCGCCGGGACGCGGGCCGGCGTCCAGGAGGCCGCCGACCATGCCGACCCGTTCGCGCATACCGATCAGGCCGTGGCCGAGGCCGTCCTCGCCGCCCGATTCGTACAGCTTGTGCTGCGCGCCGCGGCCGTCGTCCTCGACCAGCAGATCGAGGTCGTCATCGCGGTAGGTGAGGCGGACGGTGGCGCTGACGCCGGGGCCGCCGTGCTTGCGGGTGTTGGTCAGCGCCTCCTGCACGATGCGGTACGCGGTCAGCTCGACGCTGCTGGGCAGCGCGCGCGGCTCGCCGGTCACCCGGAAGTCCACCGGCAGCCCGGCGCCCCGCACCTGGTCTATGAGGTCGGCGAGCTGCTCGACGCCGGGCTGCGGGACGTACTCCCCGCCCTCGGCCTGCTCGCCGGTGCGCAGCACGCCCAGCAGCCGGCGCATCTCGGCGAGCGCCTGCCGACCCGTGCCGGAGATCGTCTCCAGCGCCTGCCGGGCCTGGTCGGGCGCGGTGTCCATGACGTAGGCGGCGCCGTCGGCCTGGACGACCATCACCGAGACGTTGTGCGCGACGACGTCGTGCAGCTCGCGGGCGATACGGGCGCGCTCGGCGGCGACCGCTATCCGGGACTGCGCCTCGCGCTCCCGCTCGAGCCGGGTGGCCTTCTCCTCCAGCTGGGCCCAGTACGCGCGGCGGGTGCGTATCGAGTCGCCGAGGACCCAGGCCAGGACGAACGGGACGGTGAGCAGCCCCATGAAGAACAGCGTCGCCCACAGCGGCAGGGCGACGGGATTCTCCCGGAAGCGGAGCTGGGAGAGGGAGGGGCCGAGCAGGGCGCCGACCAGTGCGAAGCGTGAGGCCCAGCGGCGGGCGGAGGTCTCGGAGGCGACGGTGTAGATGATCACCAGGAGGGCGAAGTCGCCGGGGTGGGGCCGGATGTTCAGCACCAGCTGGCCGATGCCGAGGGCGGCGGCCAGCAGCAGCATCTTGACCGGGTACTTGCGGCGCAGCGCGATGACCAGGCACAGGCCGAGCGTGAGGACCAGGGCGACGATCTTGGCCCGCATGCCCGTCTGGCTGACGGCCCACAGGCCGTTGAACCCGAAGAGGAGGAAAGCCCAGAAGCTGTCCACCCCCGTCGGGTGCCTGCGGAAGAAGTCATAGAGGCGCTGCACGTAACCCAGCGTAGGCAGCGCGGAGGGGCGCCGGAGTCAACCGGAGGGGCGATCCTCTTCAAGGCCCTCTACTCCCCAAGGTGGAGGCCGCCTGCGCCATTTGTGTCGCGCCTGGGGTTGACCGGTGGGCGCCGGATGCGGAGGGGCCGGCGCCGGGCGGTCGGCCGGGGCCTTGACCAGGGGTTTTCCGCGTCGGTGCGGCTCATACCGGCGGGCGCCGTCACCCTACGGGTTGACTGGGGACTGAGCCCGGTCGTGGCCGGGGGCCCGTACCGTGGGGCGTGTGACGGCAGAGGGACGCAGGGCGGCAGGGCCACACGGGGCGGCAGAGGCAGGCGGGACGTCTGAGGCGCCCGCGACGGCGGCGGACGAGCCCGGCGGCGCCACGGACACCCCGCCGGCCGGCCCGTCCGATACCGCCGCCGATGCCCCCGCCGACACCCCGTGGCGCACCTGGCGCGACGCCGCCGAACAAGCCCTCTACGGTCCCAACGGCTTCTACACCCGCCCCGGCGGCCCCGGCCCCGCCGGCCACTTCCGCACCTCCGTGCACGCCTCCCCCCTCTACGCGGGCGCCGTCGCCACCCTCCTCCGCCGCGTCGACGCCGCCCTCGGCCACCCGGACGAGCTGGCCCTGGTCGACGTCGGCGCGGGCCGCGGCGAGCTGCTGACCGGTGTGCTGGCCGCGCTCCCGGAGGAGGTGGCCGCGCGCGTCCGCCCGTACGCCGTGGAACGCGCCCCGCGCCCCCAGGGGCTCGACCCCCGGATCGACTGGCGCGCCGCGCTGCCCGCGCCGGACTCGCTCACCGGCCTGCTGTTCGCCAACGAGTGGCTGGACAACGTGCCGCTGGACGTCGCCGAGACCGACGCCGACGGCGTACCGCGCCGTGTCCTGGTCCGCGCCGACGGCACCGAACGCCTCGGCGCCCCGGTGGACGGGCCGGACGCCGACTGGCTCGCCCGGTGGTGGCCGCAGGCCGTCCCGGACGCCGCGGGGCCCCGCCCCGCCCCCGGTACGCGCGCCGAGATCGGCCGCCCCCGGGACGCCGCCTGGGCGCGCGCCGTCCGCACCCTGCGCGCCGGGCTGGCGGTCACCGCCGACTACGCCCACCGGCGCGCCGACCGCCCCCCGTTCGGCACCCTCACCGGCTTCCGGGCGGGCCGCGAGGTGCCCCCGGTACCGGACGGCAGCTGCGACATCACCGCGCATGTGGCGCTGGACGCCTGCGCCGGGCCGGGCGCCGAGCTGCTGACCCAGCGCGCCGCGCTGCACGCCCTGGGCGTCTCCGGCGGGCGCCCGCCGCTCTCCCTGGCCGCCACCGACCCGGCCGGGTACCTCCGGGCACTCGGCCGGGCCGGGGAGGCCGCGGAGCTGACCGATCCGGCCGGGCTGGGCGGCTTCGGCTGGCTGCTGGAGCCGGCCGGCGGCACCGCCTGCGCCGGACTGCTCACCTCCGGCCGCTCCGACTGACGAGCCCCCTGAGCGGCCCGCGCCGACCGGCCCCGGCTGAGCGACCCCGGCTCAGCGCCCCGGCCCGAGCCCTGGAACAAGCCGTGGAGCGCGCCCCGGTCCAAGCCGCGGAAGAAGCCGTGGCCTGAGCCCCGCACCGACCCCCGGCCCGCCCTTCGGTCCCGCACGTTCCACACCACGGACCACCCCGCCCCACCCCGCGCCACCCTGCGACACTGTGACCATGACGGAGACGACGGTCGGCATCGGCGGCGCGGCGGAGAGCACCGACATGGTGCTGAACATCGGCCCCCAGCACCCCTCGACGCACGGCGTGCTGCGGCTGCGCCTGGTCCTGGACGGGGAGCGCATCCGGGAGGCCGAGCCGGTGATCGGCTATATGCACCGGGGCGCCGAGAAGCTCTTCGAGGCCCGCGACTACCGCCAGATCATCATGCTCGCCAACCGCCACGACTGGCTGTCGGCGTTCTCCAACGAGCTGGGTGTGGTCCTCGGCGTCGAGCGGATGCTCGGCATGGAGGTCCCCGAGCGCGCGGTGTGGACCCGTACGCTCCTCGCCGAGCTGAACCGCGTCCTGAACCACCTGATGTTCCTCGGCTCGTATCCGCTCGAACTGGGCGGAATCACCCCGGTCTTCTACGCCTTCCGGGAGCGGGAGGAGTTGCAGACGGTCATGGAGGAGGTCTCCGGCGGCCGGATGCACTACATGTTCAACCGGGTCGGCGGGCTGAAGGAGGACCTGCCGGCCGGCTGGCTCGGCCGGGCCCGGCAGGCGGTCGCCGACGTCCGCTCCCGTATGGACGTCTTCGACAACCTCGTCCTCGGGAACGAGATCTTCCGCGGCCGCACCCGGGGCGTCGGGGTCCTCTCCCGGGAGGCGGTGCACGCCTACGGCGTCTCCGGGCCGATCGCCCGCGCCTCCGGGGTGGACTTCGACCTGCGGCGCGACGAGCCGTATCTGGCGTACGGGGAACTGGGGACGGTGCTCAAGGTCGTCACCAGGGAGGAGGGCGACTGCCTGGCGCGCTTCGAGTGCCTGCTGGAGCAGACCCACAACTCCCTCGACCTCGCCGACGCCTGCCTGGACCGCATCGCGGAGCTGCCGCCCGGGCCGATCAACCAGCGGCTGCCGAAGGTCCTCAAGGCCCCGGAGGGCGCCACCTACGCCTGGACCGAGAACCCCCTCGGCATCAACGGCTACTACCTCGTCTCCAAGGGCGAGAAGACCCCGTACCGCCTCAAGCTGCGCTCGGCGTCGTACAACAACATCCAGGCGCTGACGGAGCTGCTGCCGGGCACCCTGGTCGCCGACATGGTGGCCATCCTGGGCTCGATGTTCTTCGTGGTCGGCGACATCGACAAGTGACCGGCGCATGACCGGCGATCGGCACGAGGGCGCAGGGCGCGCCCCCGGCCCACGCCCCCGTAAGTCACCGCGGTAAGACGCCGAAGCGGGCGCCGTCCACAGCCTGTGGGCGGCGCCCGCCGTCGTGGCACCGGGTGCGGGACGCCTCGTGCGGCACCCGGTACCCGGTACCCGGGTCAGGAGATCGCGGTGCGCAGTTCCGCGAGGTCGAGCTGTTCGGTCTCGTCGTGGGCGGTCAGGTCGATGACCTCGCCCGCGCCGTGGGTGGTCGCCCCCTCGGCCGCGGCCGGTGCCCCGTCCGCCGCGCCGCCGTCCGCCGCGCCCTCCGCGGCCCCGGCGACACCGGCGGCCGTACGAGCCTCCGTACGGACCCCCGTACGCGCCTCCGCGCGCGCCGACTGCTCGGCGACCGCCTCGTCGCCCACGACGTCCGCCAGGTCCTCCTCCAGGGGCGCGGACGGCTGGCGGCGGGGCACCGCGGCGTTGCCGAAGAAGTCGAAGCCGCCGAGCGCGCGGGAGACGGCCGGGCGGGCGGGGGCGATCGCGGCGGCGGCCGGCACCGGGCGGAGCGCCGGCCCGCCCGCCCCGTGTGCGGCGGCCGCCGGGGACTTCCCCTCGGCGGGGGCCTCGGACTTCCCGCGCGGGCCCGCGCCGTTCCGTTCGCCGTCCCGGTCCTCGGCCCGCTCGCCGGCGCGCTGCCGGGCGGCATTGCGGACCAGGTCGCGCAGCGCCCGGTCGGCCTCCGCGAAGGTGGCGGCCGTCCGCGCGGCCGGGGCCGGGCCCACGGCGGGGCGGGCGGCGGCGGGTTCGCGGCGGGCCGGGAGCAGGCCGGTGCCGGGGGACGGCTGGGCGGCCTCGATGGCGAGCAGCCGGCGGCCCTCCAGGGCGCTGGCGCGCTCGGTCTCGGCGGTGGCGTAGCGGCGCAGCAGGGCGGCGTGCTCGCTGCGGAGCCGGGCGAGTTCGGCGCGCTTGGCGCGGAGTTTGGCGTCCAGGGCGGCGCGGATCTCGCGCGCCTCCTCGACGTCCGTCTCCAGCTCCGCGATCCGCTCCTCGGTGCGCCACTCGTCGCGGGCCCGGGCCCGGGTCAGCTCGGCGACCCGCTTGCCGGCCTTGCGGTCCCAGGTGCGCAGCAGTACGGCGCCGGTGACCGCGGCGGCCGCGGCCCCGGCGGCCAGCACCCGCTGCACGAGATCGTCGCCGACGAACCACGCGCCCGTGGCGCAGGCAATGGACGCACCGGCGACCGTCGAGGGAGGAAGCAGCCGGTGGAGGGGTGGGGAATGACGGTGGCGTCCTCGTGACATGGCCAGAAACTTACCGTGCGTGCGGGACCTATGGGGCCCCGCATACGCATCCGTTTCCCGCTGGTTACTTCTTGACCAGTCCCTTGGACTCCACATACGCCTGGGCGACATCGGCGGGCTTCAAGCGCTCGGCATCGACCTTGCGGTTCAAGTTGATCAAGTCGTCGGTGGTGAGCACCTTGTTGATCTTGTTCAGCGCGGTCTCGATCTCCTTGTCCCCGGCGCTCTTGGCATTCACCACCGGGAGGACGTTGTCGGCATTCTGGAGCTTCTTGTCGTCCTGGAGAAGGACCAGTCCGAAGTTGTCGAGAGTGGCGTCCGTGGTGGTGGTGAGCACCAGTTGGTCGGTGCCGTCCTTGACCGCCTGCTTGGCCTGCGGTGTGCCCACGCCCTTGGGGTCGATGCCCGCGACGGCTATGCCGTAGGTCTTCTCCAGACCGGGCTTGCAGAACACCCGCGTCTCGCACTCCTCGCCCGCCGCGAGTTTGATCTTCTGCTGCGAACGGCCCAGATCGGAGAGCGTACGGATCTTGTGCGCGGCGGCGAATTCCCGGGTGACCGCGAAGGCGTTCTGGTCGGTGGCCCGGCCGGCCGCCAGCACCTTCAGTCCGCGCCCTTCGGCGAGCTTCGCAAGCGCCGCCGCCGTCGTACCGATGTCGCTGGACGCGACCGGCTTCGCCTGCGCGCCGTTCTGCTTGGCGTTGAGGAATTCCGCGAGGGTGGAGGCGTATTCCGGAACGACATCGATCTGGCCCTTCTCCAGGGCCGGTTCATACAGTTCGCGATTGGTGAGCGTCTGCACCCGGGGGCGGTAACCGGCATCCGCCAGCACCCGGGAATAGATCTCGGCGAGCACCTTGGACTCGGTGAATCCGGCCGAGCCGATGACGATCTCGCGCTTCCCGCCGCCCCGGCCGCCCTTCTCCTCCAGGCTCTGCCCGCCGCACGCGGCCAGCCCGGCGGCCAGCGCCACCACTGTGCCCGCGGCGAACGCGGTACGCGCCGCGCGCGCTGTGCTGCTCATGGAAATTCCACTCCGTCCGTTCGGATCAGGCTGATTGGGCGGCCCGGGCCGGGGCCGGGGCCTTGCCCCGGGCGGCACGGCGCCGCCCGCGCATCGGGTCGCAGGCCCGGTCCAGCAGCACCAGCGCCCCCTCCACCAGCAGGGCCAGCAGCGCCACCAGGACCGCCCCGGCGACCACCTGCGCGGTGTCGTAGTTCCCGAAGCCGGCGGTGATGATGCGGCCCAGGCCCCCGCCGCCGGCCATGGCGGCCAGCGTCGCGGTGGCCACCACCTGGACCGCGGCCGAGCGCAGCCCCGTCATGATCAGCGGATAGGCGAGCGGTATCTCCACCCGCCACAGCAGCTGCGGGCCGGACATCCCCATCCCCCGGGCCGCCTCGACCGCGTCGCGGTCCGCCTCCCGGATGCCGAGGTGGACGTTGGTCAGCAGCGGCGGCACCGCGAACAGCACCAGCGCGATCAGCGTCGGCCAGTCGCCGTGCGCCCCCAGCGGGCTCAGCGTCAGCAGCACCAGCACCGCGAACGTGGGCACCGCCCGCCCGACGTTGGAGATATTGACCGCCAGCGCCCCGCCCTTGCCGATATGGCCCAGCCACACCGCCACCGGCAGGGCTATCAGACAGGAGATCAGCAGCGTCAGCCCGCTGAGCCACAGATGCTCCCCGAGGCGGTGCCATACGCCTTTCTCGCCGGACCAGTTGGCGGCCGCGGCCAGCCACCGCCAGGCTCCCGTGATCGCGTCCACGCTCACCCCACCGCCTTCGCCACCGCGGCCGGACGCCGCACCCGGCGGCCCCGCCCGCCCCCGGACCGGGCCCGCGCCCACGGCGTCAGCAGCCGCTGCACGCCCAGCAGGAGCAGATCGGCCACCAGCGCCAGCAGCACGCACAGCACCGACGCCGTCAGCACCTCCGCCTTGAAGAAGCCCTCCATGCCGCTGGCTATGAGGTTGCCCAGGCCGCCGTAGCCGACCACCGAGCCGATCGTCGTCATCGCCACCGTCGAGACCGTGGCGATCCGCACACCGGCCACCAGCGCGGGCAGCGCCAGCGGGACTTCCACCTCCAGCAGCAGCCGGGCCGGGCCGTAGCCCATCCCCCGGGCGGCCTCCCGCACCTCGGCGGGCACCGCGTCCAGCCCGGCGAGGACGTTGCGCACCAGGATCGTCAGGGA
Source organism: Streptomyces sp. NRRL F-4489 (assembly GCF_001509485.1). GTDB lineage: Bacteria > Actinomycetota > Actinomycetes > Streptomycetales > Streptomycetaceae > Streptomyces. Next base: position 97,619 of record NZ_LLZI01000002.1, on the reverse strand, counting down.
ATACAGCACCAGGCCCGTGACGACCACCGCCGGGGAGACCCCGAACACCGGCGTCAGCAGCGCGAACATCGCCAGCGACGGCACGGTGTACAGCACCGTCGTCAGACCCAGGACCGGGCCGGCGACACCCCGCCGGTGCCGCGCCAGCAGCGCCAGCGGGAAGGCGATCAGCAGCCCGAGGAGCACCGAGACCGCCGTGATGCCGATGTGCTGGAGCGTGGCGGACAGCAACTCCTGGCTCCGGGTGCGCAGATACTCCCCGCAGATCCAGTCGTTCCGCTCCAGGCAGCCGGAACCGCCGCCCTGGGCCAGGGAGCCCTGGGCCAGGGACTGAAGCCCCCTCAGCGCCGCGTCCGCCGCGCGCACGGATGCCTCCACCGCCGTCACCTCCCCCGCTCGCCGATACCGTGGTGACTGTCTGCGACCCTAACCCCCACCACTGACAATCACCTCGGCCCGCCCTCCAGCCGCAACACCGCGTTCACGGCATCCGCGCACGGCGCGTACACAATGGGCCCGTCCACACTGGGGGAATTCATGATCCGCTTCGAGCACGTCACCAAGCGCTACGCCGACGGCACCACCGCCGTCGACGACCTCTCCTTCGAGGTCGCCGAGGGCGAACTCATCACCCTCGTCGGCCCGTCCGGCTGCGGCAAGACGACCACGATGAAGATGGTGAACCGGCTCATCGAGCCCACCAGCGGCCGGATCCTGCTCGACGGCGAGGACATAGCCGCCGCCGATCCGGTCGAACTCCGCCGCCGCATCGGCTACGTCATCCAGCAGGTCGGGCTCTTCCCCCACAAGACCGTGCTGGACAACACCGCCACCGTCCCGCACCTCCTCGGCCGCCCCCGCAAGCAGGCCCGCGCCCGCGCCGCCGAACTCCTCGACCTGGTCGGCCTGGACCCCGCCGTCCACGGCGACCGCTATCCGGACCAGCTCTCCGGCGGCCAGCGCCAGCGCGTCGGCGTGGCCCGCGCGCTCGCCGCCGACCCGCCCGTACTGCTGATGGACGAGCCGTTCGGCGCGGTCGACCCGGTGGTCCGCGAGCACCTCCAGAACGAGTTCCTGCGGCTGCAGTCCACGCTCCACAAGACGGTGCTGTTCGTCACCCACGACATCGAGGAGGCGGTCCGGCTCGGCGACCGCATCGCCGTCTACGGCGCCGGGCGCATAGAGCAGTTGGACACCCCGGCGACCGTCCTGGGCGCCCCCGCGACCCCGTACACCGCGGAGTTCGTCGGCGCCGACCGCGGTCTGAAGCGGCTCGCGGTCACCCCCGTCGAGGCCGCCGACCTCGAGGAGCCGCCGGTGGTCCGCGCCGACGACCCGGCCGAACGGGCCGCGGCCACTCTGGACACCGCCGGCGCCCCCTGGGCCGTCGTCCTGGACGCCGGCGGCGCGCCGTACGGCTGGGTGGCGGCCGACGCGCTCACCGCCCCCGGCGCGGACCGGTCCGCGCCCGTCCGCGCGCTGGCCCGCCCGATGACCGCCGCGCTGCCGCTCGGCGCCCCGCTGCGGCAGGCCCTGAGCACGCTGCTCCAGCACGACGCGGGCTGGCTCGCGGTCCTCGACGGCGACCGCTACCTGGGGGTCCTCACCCCGGCCGGCCTGCACGGCGCCCTGCGCCGCGCCACCGCCGCGGACGCCACCGACCTCCCGCGCGAGGAGGTCGCCCTCGACTCCGTCCCGAGCACGGGCGCCTGACGGGCGGTACGGCGCCGGGCCGTGGCCCCGGGGCGAGCCCCGCGCGCCCCGGGGCCGGCGACGCCGCACCCGCCCCCGAAACCCCTAAGCCCGCGCCGCCCCCGGCCCCTCCCCCTCGTCGTCCTCCGGCAGCTTGCACACCCGCTCCAGGAAGATCGCCGCGGCGACCACGCCCGCGCCGGCCAGCACCGACAGCCCGGCGTAGACCGCCTGCGCGCGGCGCGCGTCGTCCACCCCGGACGTCAGCAGGAAGACCCCGACGCCGCCGTACAGCCCGGCGACCAGCGACGCCACCAGCGCGCTCGCCTGGCCGAAGACCACCGCCCGGGCGGCCACCAGCGGATCGACGCCCTTCGCGCCGGGCCGCCGCTCGCGCTGGGCGCGCAGCCGGGCCCGCAGCGAGAGCGCGGTGGCGGCCAGCACCACGGCGATCACCGCCAGCACGATCGGCGCCGCCACCGGCACACCGGGCAGGGTGCCGAAGGAGTCCCACAGCCGGGCGCCCGCCCAGGCCAGGATCCCGGCCACCACGAAGAGTCCGGCCAGGACCTTGATCCGTAGCTGCTTCACCGAGCGATCGCCCCTCGCGCCGTCCCGGCCACCGGCGCCGCGATGACCGTGTCTGCTCCCGGCCGCACCGGTCCGCGCGGCCGCCGTGTCCGTCCGGCCGCGCACCCTTGGGGCGCGTCACCGCGGACGTCCACGCGCCAGTACATCAGCACTTCGGCGCCGCGGGCGTCCCCGGCGCACCGCCACCGTGCGCGTCCGGCCCGCAACCCTAACGACTACTCGGGCAGCCGGAGTTCCAGATCGGCGCGGGGCGCCACGCCCGTGCTGCCGAGGGAGTCGAGCAGCGCGGCCACCGCGCCGCGGCCCGGAACCTCCGCCTCCGGGTCGATGTCGTGCCACGGCACCAGGACGAACGCCCGCTCGTGGGCGCGCGGGTGGGGCAGCGTCAGCAGCGGGTCGTCCGAGACGACGCCCTGATAGGCGACGATGTCGACGTCGATGGTGCGCGGCCCCCAGCGCTCGTCGCGGACCCGCTTGAAGGCTTCCTCGATGGCGTGCCCGCGCTCCAGCAGGGACTCCGGCGGCAGGGTCGTCTTGATCAGCACCACGGCGTTGAAGTACGAGGGCTGGGAGCCCGGCTCGACGCCCCACGGCTCGGTCTCGTAGACCGGGGAGACCGCCTTGACCCGTACGCCGGGGGTGTCCTCCAGCGCGTCCACGGCGCCCTGGAGGGTCTCCAGGCGGTTGCCGAGGTTGCTGCCCAGCGAGATCACCGCGCGCTTGGGGTTGGAGAGCGTGACATCGGCCGCGTCCACCTGCTCCACCACGGAGGCGGGCACCGGCTGGACGGTCGGGTCGTGGGCGGTGGCGGGGGCCGGATGGCGGGTCGTTTTCATACTCGGCTCCGAGTGATGGTGATGGTCACGTCATCGAAGGGGACGGTGATCGGTGCGTCCGGCTTGTGGACCACCACCTCGACCTCCTGCACCCCCTCGTGCTTCAGGCACTGGTCGGCGATGCGCTCCGCCAGGGTCTCGATGAGGTCGACGGGCTCGCCCTCGACGACGGCCACCACCTCCTCGGCGACGATGCCGTAGTGGACGGTCTTCGCGAGATCGTCGGTGGCCGCCGCCGGGCGGGTGTCCAGGCCGAGCACCAGGTCGACGATGAAGGTCTGGCCTTCCTCGCGCTCCCGGGGGAACACCCCGTGGTGCCCTCTGGCCTTCAGCCCACGCAGCGCGACACGATCCACGCGAATCACTCCCACTGGTCCGGCGGCACCCGCGGCGCCACTGTTTCGTCGGATTCCGGGCAGCCCGCCGGACGCGGCCGGCGACTCTGCCCCATTCGAATCTACCTGCGAGCACCGACAGCACTCGCCCATGGGGGCTATGGACAAGGCCCCGTTCCCCTGCTAGGCCGCGTCGCGCGGGCAGCCCGGCAGAGCGTGGGAGATCGTCCGCGCGGCGTCCTACCCGCGCTCGCCCGCCCCACCCCTACCCGTACCGCACTTGGCTCGAACGGGTGCGCTCCGGCCGGCCCGCTGACGCCGGGCGCCACCCGGCCCGGCCCCGGCCGGCGGCGCTTGTGAATCCACTCACATGTCCGAGGACTGGGACGAGAGGGAGCGGAGGGCCACGCGGAAACGCGCACGAGGCAGGCCGCGCGCCCCAGGGGCGGCCCGGCCGACCGGCCCCCGCCCTACTCCTCCTCCCCCTCGTCCTCCTCGTCCTCGTCCTCCCGGTCCGCCAGCACCGGCGAGCCGTGGTGCGACCAGACCCGCCAGCCGTCCTCCGTGCGCCGGAAGACGTTCGTCGCCACCACCAGCTGGCCGATCAGCGGCCCCACCGAGCCGTCGTCCTCCGCCGGGCCGCCGCTGAGGATGTTCTCCGTGCACGTCACCAGCGCGGTGTCCCCGATGACGTCGATCTCCACATCCGTCAGGAAGAACTGGATGTACTCGGTGTTCGCCATGATCAGCGCGTACGACCGGAGCACCTCACCGCGCCCGCGCAGCACCGGCCACCCCGGGTGCACCACGCTCACCTGGCCGTCCAGCCACATCGCGGACAGCGCCTCGTGGTCGCCGCGCTCGATGGTCTCGTACAGCGCGGTGTTGGCCTCCTCGACCAGTTCGATGTCCGTCCGCGGGCCCAGGCCGCTCACGTCGTCCCCGTCGCCGTCGCCGCCGCGGCGCCCGCCGGCCGCGCGCCGGGCGACCCGGCGCCCCCGGCCGCCCGCGCCGCCTGCTCCACGGCGCGGGCCACCCGCACCGCGTCCGCGCTCGCCCTGACCTCATGTACCCGCACCGCCCAGGCCCCCTCTCGCGCCACGATCGCCGACACCGCCGCCGTGGCGGCATCCCGCTCCCGGGCCGGCGGTGGAGCGGCACCCTCGCCGCCTGCCAGCACCCTGCCCAGGAACCGTTTCCTCGAAGCGGCCACCAGCAGCGGCCGGCCCAGCGACCGCAGCCGGCCCAGCTGGGCGATCAGCGCCAGGTCGTGCTCGGCGTTCTTGGCGAAGCCCAGGCCCGGGTCGATCACGATCCGGTCCGGGTCCACCCCGCCGGCCACCGCGCGCTCCATACTGCGCGCCAGCTCGTCCACCACCTCGCCGACCACGTCCGCGTAGACCGCGCGGTTGTTCATGTCGATGGACTGGCCGCGCCAGTGCATCACCACCAGCGGGACGTGGTGGGCGGCGACCACCGGCACCATCGCCGGGTCGGCCAGGCCCCCGCTGACGTCGTTGACCAGCCGCGCCCCGGCCTGCACGGCCTGCTCGGCGACCGACGCCCGCATGGTGTCGACGGACACCACCACGCCCGCCGCGGCCAGTTCGCGCACCACGGGGACGACCCGGCGCAGCTCCTCGGCCTCGTCCACCCGGGCCGCGCCGGGGCGGGTCGACTCGCCGCCGACGTCGACCATGTCGGCCCCCTGGGCCACCAGGTCCAGACCGTGCTTGACGGCCAGCTCCGGATCGAACCACTCACCGCCGTCGGAGAACGAATCGGGCGTGACGTTCACCACGCCCATCACCGCGCAGCGGTCCCAGTCCGGCAGTCCGGCCACCCGGCCGCGCAACGTACTCATGGCACCAGCGTAGGCCGTGTGCCGACCGGCCGGATTGCCGCCGCCGACTGGGCGGACGCCCCGCCCGGGCCGCCCCGGCGCAGCACCCCGGCGGCCCGTCGCACCGCCCGTTACGCCACCTTCTCCAGGGACCCGGCGGCGGCCTCCACCGCCTCGTCCACGTGCGCGCACGGCCGCGAGGCGGCCTTCCGGCGGCGCAGCACCCGCGGCAGCTCCAGATAGCCCTCGGCCTGGAGCGTCGCCAGCCCGATCCGCGGGATGTCTCGGCTGTTGCGGAAGACCACGAAACGCGGCTCCCAGCGCGGCTGGAACTTGTCGTTGAACTTGTACAGCGACTCGATCTGGTACCACCGGGACAGGAAGATCAGCGTCCCGCGCCAGACCCGCAGCACCGGCCCGGCGCCCAGCTTCTCGCCGCGCTCCAGGGACGAGCGGAAGACCGCGAAGTTCAGCGACACCCGCGCGATGTCCAGCTCCGGCGCGGCCTGCAGCGCCGCCACGATCAGCAGCTCGTTCATGCCCGGGTCGGCGGCGCGGTCGCGCCGCATCAGCTCCAGCGAGATGCCGTCGCGGCCCCAGGGGACGAAGTGCTGCATCGCCTTCAGATCGCCGAACGGGCCCGGCTCATCGCCCTCGGCGGGCGCCTGGTGCGCGGTGGCGATCACCGCGTCGCCGTCCGCCCCGGCGTCGATCCGGCCCAGCGCCATCGAGAAGCCGCGCTCGGTGTCGGTGTCCCGCCAGGCGTTCGCCGCCCGCTGGATCCGGTCCAGCTCCTCCGGGTCGAGGTCGCGTACCCGCCGCACCCGCGTGGTGTAGCCGTTGCGCTCGATGCGCTTGACCATCTGCCGGACGTTCCGCATCGCCCGCCCGGACAGCGTGAAGTCCGCGACGTCCACGATCGCCTCGTCGCCCAGCTCCAGGGCGTCCATCCCGGTCTCCCGGGTCCAGACCTGGCCGCCGGTCTCGCTGCAGCCGGTGACGGCCGGGGTCCAGGAGTGCGCCCTGGCCTCCTCCATGAACCGCTCGATCGCGCCCGGCCACGCCTCGACATCCCCTATCGGGTCGCCGCTGGCCAGCATCACCCCGGAGATCACGCGGTAGCAGACCGCGGCCTTGCCGGTCGGCGAGAACACCGCGCTCTTGTCCCGCCGCAGCGCGAAGTAGCCCAGCGAGTCCCGGGCGCCGTGCCGGTCCAGCAGCTCCCGCAGCCGCCGCTCGTCCTCGTCCGTCAGCCGCGCCACCGGGTGCTCCGGCCGGAAGGCGAGGTACGCGGTGGTGGCCACGGTCAGCAGGCCCAGCGCGCCGAGCGAGTAGCCGACGGTGTAGTCCACACCGCCGGTGTACGAAACCGGCCCCTCGAAGCCGAAGAGCCCCCACAGCACGTGCTCGACGCGCTCACCGAACGACGGCGAGCCGATGGTCTTGTGCGGATGCGAGCTGACGATCACCAGGCCGAGGCCGAAACTGACCCCGCCCAGCACGACGAGGTTGGCCAGCGCCTTCCAGCGGCTGCGCGGATCGGGCAGCGCCGCGAACTCCTTGCGGTGCCGCAGCAGGAACGCCAGCAGCACCAGCGACAGCACCGCCCCGACCACCGAGTGCCGGTACACCAGCTGCGCGGCGATGCCCACCGGCAGCAGCGCCACCGCCGCCACCCAGGCCCGCCGCTTGCGCCGCTTGAGCCCGTGGGCCAGCAGGAGCAGCAGGATCCCCACCACCAGGGACGCGGAGGCCGCCAGCGGGCTCACCGCGCCCGGCAGCACCTCGGCCACCGCGTGCACCCGGCTGTGCCGGAAGCGCGGGAAGAGGCCGGCGACCAGATTCAGCAGGCCGACGACGACTCCGGCCGTCCCCACCAGCCCCGGTACCGACGAGGGCCGCGGCCCGCGGAGCCAGCGTGGCGCAGACCACGCAACCTTCTCCGACTTTTCGCCATCTAGCCTGTCAGACATCACTTTCCCGTCGCCCCGGTCGAGAGAACGTGCGAGCCTAGTCGCAGCATCTGGACTTTTGCGCCCTGTATGACGGCGTCGCAGGGCTCGGGGTTCCACTTGCGGTCCGGATGGCCCGGCCGCCCGGAAGAAAGCACGACATGGGTCTCACCAGCAAGAAAGTGCTGCTTCTTGCCGTACTCGTCGCGGTGGCGCTGTTCGTCCTCACCATCTGGCTGTGGCCGCGGCTGTCCAAGGGCAACTGGCGCGCGGTGCTCGGCCGGATCGGACTGCTCTTCGCCACGCAGCTCTCGCTCTTCGCGGCGATCGGCCTCTTCGCCAACAACACCTTCGGCTTCTACGCCTCCTGGGCCGACCTCTTCGGCCAGGAGCAGGAGCCGGGCGTCGTCACGCACTACAAGACCGGTCCGAACGGCACCAACCTCAAGATGCTGGGCACCGAGCGCCTGAGCATCCAGGGCGCCTCGGTGCCGGCGGTGGCCGGCCGGCTGGACAAGGTCCTGATCCGCGGCGAGAAGTCCAAGATCGCCAGCCCGGCGTACGTCTACCTGCCCCCGCAGTACTTCCAGAAGCGGTACGCGCACAAGAAGTTCCCGGCGGCCGTGGTCCTCACCGGCTACCCCGGCACCGCCGAGGCGCTGTACAAGAAGCTGCACTACCCGCAGACCCAGTTCACGCTGCTCCAGGACCGCCGCATCCAGCCGACCGTGCTGGTCATGATGCGCCCCACGGTCGCCCCGCCGCGCGACACGGAGTGCGTGGACATACCCAACGGCCCGCAGACCGAGACGTTCTTCGCGCACGACCTGCGCCATGACATCAGCGGTGAGTACCGCGTCGGCCGGGACGCCAAGAGCTGGGGCATCATGGGCGACTCCACCGGCGGCTACTGCGCGCTGAAGCTGACCATGCGCAACCCCGGCTCGTACTCCACCGCCGTCTCCCTCTCCGGCGACTACAAGGCCCCGATCGACGCCACCACCGGCGACCTCTTCGGCGGCAGCGCCCAGCTCAAGCGGGAGAACGATCTGCTGTGGCGGCAGAAGCACCTGCCCGCCGCGCCGGTGAACCTCCTGGTCACCAGCAGCCGGCACGGCGAGGGCAACTACAAGAACACCCTGCGCTTCATCGAGCAGACCAAGTCGCCGGCCTCCGTCGCGTCGATCATCCTCGACAGCGGCGGCCACAACTTCAACACCTGGCGCCGGGAGATCCCGGCCGCCCTGGAGTGGCTCGGCGGCCACCTGAAGGTCTGAGCACGCCACCGGGCGCCCGCGGCGCCCACCCGCACGTCCCGGTGCAGCGGCCCGGGGCCCCGGTTGCACCACGGGGCCCCGGGCCGCTGCCGTTCCGCAAGCCGGGCCGGGGCCCGGAAGGCAGCGCTCCGCTCAGCGCGCCAGGATCAGGCTCATCGCCTCGGCCCGCGTCGCCGCATCGCGCAGCTGGCCGCGCACCGCCGAGGTGGTGGTCTTGGCGCCCGGCTTGCGCACCCCGCGCATCGTCATGCACATGTGCTCGCACTCGATGACCACGATCACCCCGCGCGGCTCCAGGATGTTCATCAGCGAGTCGGCTATCTGGGTGGTCAGCCGCTCCTGGACCTGCGGGCGCCGGGCGAACACGTCCACCAGCCGGGCCAGCTTCGACAGCCCGGTGATCTTCCCGTCGCTGGACGGGATGTAGCCGACGTGCGCCACGCCGACGAACGGCACCAGGTGGTGCTCGCAGTTCGAGACCACCTCGATGTCCTTGACCAGCACCATCTCGTCATGCCCGAGGTCGAAGGTGGTGGTCAGGACGTCCTCGGGCTTCTGCCACAGGCCGGCGAAGAGCTCCCTGTACGCCCGGGCCACCCGCGCCGGCGTCTCCAGCAGTCCCTCGCGGTCCGGGTCCTCGCCCACCGCGATCAGCAGCTCGCGTACGGCGTTCTCGGCTCGCTTCTCGTCGAATTCGCCGATCGCGCCCTCGACGTCCAGCGTCACAGGGTCCGTCATTGGTGCCTCGTTCCTTCCGGGCCCGCTCGAAAACGCGGAAATGCCGCGCCCCCCAGGCTAGAACCTGGAGGGCGCGGCGGGTATTCCGGGGCCGGTGGGACTGCCGGGGCGCGAGCTCCGGACCGTCCCGCCGGTCAGCTCTCCGGGCGCGACTCCTCGGCGGGGTCGGCGTCCTTCTCCATGGAGACCGCCGGGGACGCCGCCGAGCCGTTGGCCGGCGCCAGCTCGCGCGGCGAGAGCACCGGCGGGCGGGTCGAGGGCGTACGCCGGGAGGAGCCCGTCCACGCCGGGCGGGCCGGGCGCTTCACGACGTGCTTGAAGATCTCGGCGATCTCCTCCTTGTTGAGCGTCTCCTTCTCGAGCAGCTCCAGGACGAGGTTGTCGAGGACGTCGCGGTTCTCGACGAGGATCTCCCACGCTTCGTTGTGCGCGGTCTCGATGAGCTTCTTGACCTCCTCGTCCACCAGCGCGGCGACCTCCTCGGAGTAGTCGCGCTGGTGAGCCATCTCACGGCCCAGGAACGGCTCGGAGTTGTCCGTGCCGAACTTGATCGCGCCGAGCCGCTCGGTCATGCCGTACTGGGTGACCATCGCCCGGGCGGTGGCGGTCGCCTTCTCGATGTCGTTGGCGGCGCCGGTGGTCGGGTCGTGGAAGACCAGCTCCTCCGCCGCGCGCCCGCCCAGCATGTACGCGAGCTGGTCGAGCATCTCGTTGCGGGTGGTGGAGTACTTGTCCTCGTCGGGCAGGACCATGGTGTAGCCCAGCGCCCGGCCCCGGGACAGGATCGTGATCTTGTGCACCGGGTCGGAGTTCGGGGAGGCCGCCGCGACCAGGGCGTGTCCGCCCTCGTGGTACGCGGTGATCTTCTTCTCCTTCTCGGACATGATCCGGGTCCGCTTCTGCGGACCGGCCACCACGCGGTCGATCGCCTCGTCCAGGAAGTGGTTGTCGATCAGCTTCTTGTCGCTGCGGGCCGTCAGCAGGGCGGCCTCGTTCAGGACGTTGGACAGATCGGCACCGGTGAAGCCGGGGGTGCGCTTGGCGACGGCCGAGAGGTCGACGTCCGGCGCGACCGGCTTGCCCTTCTGGTGGACCTTGAGGATCTCCAGGCGGCCCTGGAGGTCCGGGCGGTCCACGGCGATCTGGCGGTCGAAGCGGCCCGGGCGCAGCAGCGCCGGGTCGAGGATGTCCGGCCGGTTGGTGGCGGCGATCAGGATGACGCCGCCCTTCACGTCGAAGCCGTCCATCTCGACGAGCAGCTGGTTCAGGGTCTGCTCGCGCTCGTCGTGGCCGCCGCCGAGGCCCGCGCCGCGGTGCCGGCCGACGGCGTCGATCTCGTCGACGAAGACGATCGCCGGGGCGTTCGCCTTGGCCTGCTCGAACAGGTCGCGCACCCGGGAGGCGCCGACACCGACGAACATCTCGACGAAGTCGGAGCCGGAGATCGAGTAGAACGGGACGCCCGCCTCACCGGCGACCGCGCGCGCCAGCAGCGTCTTGCCCGTACCGGGCGGGCCGTAGAGCAGCACACCCTTCGGGATCTTGGCGCCCACGGCCTGGAACTTCGCCGGCTCCTGGAGGAACTCCTTGATCTCGTGGAGCTCCTCGACGGCCTCGTCGGCGCCCGCGACGTCCGAGAAGGTCGTCTTGGGCGTGTCCTTGGTGATCAGCTTCGCCTTCGACTTGCCGAAGTTCATCACCCGGGAGCCGCCGCCCTGCATCTGGTTCATCAGGAACAGGAAGACGACCACGATGAGGACGAAGGGGAGCAGCGAGAGCAGCACGCCGACGAACGGGTTCTGCTTCGACGGGGCGACGGTGTACCCGTCCTTGATCTCGCCGGTCTGGTACTTGGCCTGGAGATTCTTCGCCAGGTCGACGCCTTGGTCGCCGATGTAGCTGGCCTGGATCTTGTTGGAGCCGTCGATCTTGTTGTTGCCCGACAGCTCGATCTTGATCTTGTTCTCGTCGCCGGTGGTCAGCTCGGCGGACTTCACCTTGTTGTCAGCGATCGCCTTGACGACCTGACCGGTGTCCACCGTCTTATAGCCGCCGGACGAGCCGACGACCTGCATCAACACGACCACGGCGAGGACGGCCAGCACGATCCACATGACCGGCCCACGGAAGTATCGCTTCACGTCCATCCATACGGAGCCGCTTAAGGCCCCGTCCCTCCTGCCACAGTGAGGCACAACGCCCTTGGGAGGGCTGGTCGTGCGTACGGTGTGTATTACTGGCCCGAAAGCAGACTGCCTTCGGACGGTACCCCAGCATTGTCACCCGGCGCCCGTGCCGGTGGGGAACAATGAAGCCCGGGATTCCGCTCTTCCTGCTCCAACGGCGGGAAACCCCGAAGGGTTCCCGCCGGTCCGCACGGGGCCTTCGGGCCTCGCCGGCCGCGGCGGCCGGCGAGCGCGGGGTGGGCTCTCAGCCGCCGTAGACGTGGGGCGAGAGGGTACCGACGAACGGCAGATTGCGGTACTTCTCCGCGAAGTCCAGGCCATAGCCCACGACGAATTCGTTGGGGATGTCGAAGCCGATCCACTTCACGTCGATCGCCACCTTGGCCGCGTCCGGCTTCCGCAGCAGCGTGCACACCTCCAGCGAGGCGGGCTCGCGCGAGCCGAGGTTGGACAGCAGCCACGACAGGGTCAGCCCCGAATCGATGATGTCCTCGACGATCAGGACGTGCTTGCCCTTGATGTCGGTGTCCAGGTCCTTGAGGATCCGGACCACACCGGAGGACTGGGTGCCCGCGCCGTAGGACGACACGGCCATCCAGTCCATCGTGACGGGGGTGGACAGCGCGCGCGCCAGATCCGCCATCACCATCACCGCGCCCTTGAGGACGCCGACGATGAGCAGGTCCTTGCCCGCGTACTCCGCGTCGATCTTCGCCGCCAGCTCGGCCAGCTTGGCGTCGATCTCTTCCTTGGTGATGAGCACCGACTGAAGATCGGCGCCCATGTCCTTCTCGTCCACCCGTGCCACTTTCGCTCGGTTCGGTGTGTGCAGATCGGTCGTGGAGCTCACGAAGCGTCGAGACCGTCGTGAGATCACGAAGCAGGGCGCGGTCGTCCGCGGCTCAGCCCTGCCGAATGACCAGTCTGCCACCCTGCCGGCGGACACCCACCCGCCCGGGGAGGTTCAGCGCCCCCTGCCCGCGCCAGGCGGTGATCAGCCGGTCCACTTCCTCGATGTGCCGGGCGAAGAGCGAACCGGCCGGCGAACCGGCCGCGATGACCGCCCGGCGCAGCACCCGGCGGCGCACCGCGGGCGGCAGCGCGAACAGCCCGGCGACGTCGAGGGTGCCCGCCTCGTCGCACACCGCGGCCGCGGCCTCGGCGGCCCAGGCGTCCAGCGCGTCGGCGTCGTCCCGGGAGAGCTGGGCGGTCCGCGCCAGCGCCTCCACGACGCCCTTGCCCAGGCACTTCTCCAGCGCGGGCAGCCCTTCGTGGCGCAGCCGGGAGCGGGTGTAGGCGGGGTCGGTGTTGTGCGGGTCGTCCCAGACCGGCAGCGCCTGGACCAGGCAGGCCGTACGGGCCGTCTGCCGGTCGACGTCCAGGAAGGGGCGGCGGTAGCGGCCGCCCGTACCGGTGGTGGCGGCCATCCCGGAGAGCGAGCGGATCCCGGAGCCGCGGGCCAGTCCGAGCAGGACCGTCTCGGCCTGGTCGTCGCGGGTGTGGCCGAGGAGGACGGCGGTGGCGCCGCGGCGCTCGGCGGTGGCGTCCAGCGCGGCGTAGCGGGCGTCCCGGGCGGCCGCCTCGGGGCCGCCGGCCCGGCCCACCTCGACATGGACGAGGTCGACGGGATCGAGGGCCAGGGCGCGCAGGCGCAGGGCGACCTCGGCGGCGCGGAGGTCGGAGCCTTCCTGGAGGCCGTGGTCGATGGTCACGCCCCCGGCGCGGACGCCCAGTTTCGGGGCTTCGAAGGCGAGGGCGGAGGCGAGCGCCATGGAATCGGCGCCGCCGGAGCATGCGACGAGCACGAGCGGCGCGTCCGGCCGGTCGTGCGCGCTGTGGTGGGTGAGCACGTCGTGGAGTACGCGGCGGACCGCCAGGCGTATCGCGGCGACCGCTGGATGGGGACCCATGTCCGTTTCCAATCGTTCAGCTGGGGCGAGCCTCGGGCCGTGGACGACACTTCGTCACACAGAGTGCCTAGATGGTGACAGAGGCGAGCAGTTCCCCGAGCATTGCACGCCTATCCCTCGGTCACGGTCCCTCGGACGGGTGATTGAAGGGGCGCTCTACTGCCGCGCGGCGGCCCCGGCTCGCAACCCGCGCCCGCGGCGCCCCGTCCCCCTAGCGGTGCACCCGCGCGACCCAGTCCGCCGGTTTGGCGATCTCCTGTTTGGTGGGGAGGGTGTTCGGCGACGTCCAGACCCTGTTGAAGCCGTCCATGCCGACCTCCTCGACGACCGCGCGCACGAACCGCTCACCGTCACGGTACTGCCGCAGTTTCGCATCCAGGCCGAGCAGCTTGCGCAGCGCCTGGTCCAGCCGGCCCGCGCCGCTGGCCCGCCGCTTCTGGAACTTCTCCCGGATCTCCGCCACCGAGGGCACCACCTCCGGCCCCACCCCGTCCATGACGAAGTCGGCGTGCCCCTCCAGCAGCGACATCACCGCCGTCAGCCGCCCCAGGATCTCCCGCTGCGCGGGCGTCTGCACCAGATCCACCAGCGACCGGCTCTCGTCGCCCTCCTCGCCCTCCGGCCGCGCCCCGGCCAGCGACTGCGCGGCCTCCCGCAGCCGCGCCAGCAGCGCGCCCGGGTCGATGTCGGTCTCGGCGAGGAACGACTGCACCTCGCCCTCGATGTGGTCCCGCAGCCACGGCACCGCGCTGAACTGCGTCCGGTGGGTCTCCTCGTGCAGGCACACCCACAGCCGGAAGTCGTGCGGATCCACGTCCAGCTCGCGCTCCACGTGGACGATGTTGGGCGCCACCAGCAGCAGCCGGCCGCCCTGCGAACCGGCCGGCAGCTCCCGCGAGGCCGGCGCGAACGTCTCGTACTGGCCCAGCACCCGCGACGCCAGGAACGACAGCAGCATGCCCAGCTCCGCGCCGGTGACCTTGCCGCCGACCGCGCCGATCACCGCGCCGCCGGGCATCGCGGACCGCCGGTCCTCCATCTTGGCCAGCAGCGGTTTGAGCACCGCCCGGAAGCCGGCGACGTTGGCGCGGATCCAGCCGGGGCGGTCTACGACGAGGACGGGGGTGTCGTGCGGGGGGACTGTCCCGGCCCGGCCGGGTGCGCCGGCTTCGGCCGGGCCGCCTTCGGGTGCGCCTTCGGGCGCGGCGCCTTCGGCCTCGGCGCCGGGCGGGGCCATTCGGGTGAAGCCGCGGACGTGCGCCTCGGACGACTTGGCGTGCCGGCGCAGTTCGGCGACGATCGCGCGGGCCTCGTCCCGGGTGACGTCCGGGCCCGGACGTACGAAGCGGGTCGCGGTCGTGACCGCGAGATTCCAGTCGACCATGTCGGTTCCACCGATGCGCGTCATGGGTTCACGGTACGGGGGCACTGCGTTGGCTGGTAGCCGACGACGGTGGTGGGCTCGCCCCCACGTTGTCGGCTTTCCCGCCGCGGTTTGTTTTTGCGCCTGCGGCGCTGGGCCGCTGCGCTTGGCCTGGCCCCCACGTTGTCGGCTTTCCCGCCGCGGTTTGTTTTTGCGCCTGCGGCGCGGAGCCGCTGCGCGGGGCTTTCGGGGTGCGGTGACGGGCTGGTGGGGTGGGGGTGTCCGGACTGCTTCGCTTTACGTCCGGACACCCCCACCCCACCAGCCCGTCACCTCCCGTGGGTGGGTGGTTTTCGGTGGGTGGGGGCTGCTGTTGGTGGGTCGGTGCGGGTTGTCGTCTGGTTAGCGGCAGCCGCAGTTGGCGAGGGTGGAGGCCAGGCGGTCGAGGGCCTTTTGGGCGGCTTGGGGGTCGGTGGTGCCGGTGGTCATGAAGGTGAAGGCCAGGAGGCGGCCGTCGGCGTCGACGACGGTGCCGGCGAGGGTGTTGACGCCGGTGAGGGTGCCGGTTTTGGCGCGGACGGTGCCGGCGCCGGCGGGGTCGTTGGTGTAGCGGGCGCTGAGGGTGCCGGTGAAGGCGGCCACCGGGAGGCCCGTGACGACCGGGCGGAGTTCGGGGCGGTGGGGGGCGGCGGCGAGGAGCAGGAGGCGGGAGAGGAGGTTCGCGGAGACCTTGTCGTCGCGGTCCAGGCCGCTGCCGTCCTCGAAGACCGCGCCGGTCAGGGGGAGGTGCTGGGCGGCGAGGGTGTCGCGGACGGCGGCGGCCGCGCCGTCGAAGCTCGCGGGGCGGTGGGCGGCGCGTGCGGTCTGCCGGGCCAGGGCCTCGGCGATGTCGTTGTCGCTGTTGGTCAGCATGCGTTCGACGAGGGCGGAGAGGGGTGTGGAGTGGACGGTGGCGAGGCGGTCGGCGGTCGCGGGGGCGTGGGTCTCGGCGGGGTCGTCCTTGACCGTGATGCCCTGGGCGGTCAGGAGGGCGGTGAAGGTGCGGGCGGTGTCGCCGGCGGGGTCGGTGGAGCGGGGGGCGGGGCCGTGGTCGCTGTCGTCCAGGCGGGCCTCGTCGGTCATCAGGGCGGTGACCGGCGCGATGTTCTCGTTCGGGCCGATGGGGTGCTCGACGGGGCCGGAGTACGCGGAGGTGTCGTAGCTGAGCGTGACGGTGGTGAGCTTGCGCTGCTTGAGGGCGCGGGCGGTGGCGGCGGCGAGATCGCGCAGGCTGGCCGGGTGCTCGCCGGGGCCGGGGGCGGTCGCGCGGGCGGTGAGCGTCGGGTCGCCGCCGCCGACCAGGACGATCCGGTCGCGGTCGGCCAGGACGGCGGAGGTGTCGATGCGGTGGTCGGCGCCGAGGCGGGTGAGCGCGGCCACCGCGGTGGCCAGTTTGACCGTGGAGGCGGGGGTGGCGGCCTCGTCCGGCTTCTCGGCGAAGAGCTGGCGGCCGGCCGCGACGTCCAGGACGGACGCGGTCCGTAGCGGGCCGAGCGCCGGGTCGGCCAGCAGGGGCGCCAGCGCGTCGGCCAGCCCGGCCGCGGTCGGCGCCGGGGCCGCGCCGCGGGCCGGTCCGCCGAGCGCGGTCAGCACCGCCGGGGCGCTGGGCGCCGGGGCGGGCGCCCGGCCGTCGTCGTGATGCTCGCCACCTGTCGCCGGAGCGGGGGCCGCCGCGGCCCGCTCGGCCGTACGCTGACCCGAGTCCCACGGGCCGGCCGCCGCGACCGCGGCGACCGCGACCGCCAGGCCGGTGGCGGCGGACACCGCGGTCAGCCGCCAGGTCTGCCGGGTGTGCGGCGGTGCGGCCAGCCAGGTCCGCCGGGCGGCGTCCGAGGCGGAGTGCGCGCAGCGCCGCGCGTTCCCCGCCGCGGTGCGCGCGGTACGTCCGGCCAGGCGTGCCGCCACCCGCGCGGAACGCTGCGCCGACTGCCATCTGACCTGCCAGTTCCGGGTCTCGGGCATCGCGGACCAGCCCCTTTCGCCACCACACACCTGCGTGGGGGACACTTAATCACCAGACGTATGTGTTGATCATGGAGGAGCCACCCGTGGAGTTCGACGTCACCATCGAGATCCCGAAGGGTTCGCGGAACAAGTACGAGGTGGACCACGAGACCGGTCGGATCCGCCTGGACCGTCGACTCTTCACCTCGACCAGCTACCCGGCCGACTACGGCTTCGTCGAGAACACCCTCGGCGAGGACGGCGACCCGCTGGACGCGCTGGTCATCCTGGACGAGCCGACCTTCCCCGGCTGCCTCATCAAGTGCCGCGCCATCGGGATGTTCCGGATGACGGACGAGGCCGGCGGCGACGACAAGCTGCTGTGCGTGCCGGCTTCCGACCCGCGCGTCGAGCACCTCCGCGACATCCACCACGTCTCGGAGTTCGACCGCCTGGAGATCCAGCACTTCTTCGAGGTCTACAAGGACCTGGAGCCCGGCAAGTCCGTCGAGGGCGCCAACTGGGTCGGCCGCACCGACGCCGAGGCCGAGATCGAGCGCTCGTACAAGCGCTTCGAGGCGCAGGGCGGGCACTGACCCATCCGGAGCGGACGGGGTACCGCAGCGGGGCTCTCCGGGGCCCCGCGCGCCCGCCGGACCACTCCGATTTTCGTACGCGAACGGGCGGCACCCATCCGGGGGGCCGCCCGTTCGCCGTGTCGCGGTCCGTCAGAAGCCGCGGGTCCGCTTGGCCGCGCGCCGCCCCGCACCGGGCTCGGTGATGCCGGGGACGCGCAGGAAGAGCCGGGCGATCTCGCTTCCGAGGTTCACCCCGACCGCGATCGCCAGCGCCAGCGAGGCGGCCTTGATCAGCGAGGAGAATCCCTCCAGCAAATTGCCCTGCGCGAAGTTGAGCAGCCCGAAGTAGGTCGCGCTACCGGGCAGCAGCGGACCGATCGCCGCCGTCACGTAGGGCAGCGCGGAGGCGTAGCGGTAACGGGACAGCAGCTGCCCGAAGAGGCCGACGAGCCCGGCCGCGATGGCCGTCGAGGGCACCGCGTTGAAGTGCGCGGTCGCGGTCAGCGCCCCGTAGACGACCCAGGCGACACCGCCGTTGAGCGTCGCGAACGCCACCGTGTGCCGCTCCTGCTGGAGCAGTACGCAGAACGCCAGCGCCAGCAGCATCGAGGCCACGGTCTGCACCACCGGCTCGTTGTAGAGCCGCAGCGCCTGCTCGGGATTGAGGCGCTGCAGCCCGGGATCGAACTGCAAGCCGATGTAGAGCACCGACAGCACGCCGACCACGATGCCGACGATCAGATAGCCGACCTCCAGCAGCCGCGCGGAGGCGGTGATGTAGTAGCCCGTCAGGCCGTCCTGGACGCTGGCGACCAGCGCCCGCCCGGGGATCAGCGCGAACAGCCCACCGGTGATCACCGCGGAGGACTGGACGTTGGAGTGGGCCAGCGCGAAGAGCAGCCCCATCCCGGCCGGCGGCATCGCCGCGACCACGAACTGGTAGAACTCCGGCAGCCCGCGCGCGGACGCCAGCCAGGCGATCCGGTCGCCGAGCATCGAGCCGATCGCCGCCGCGACGAACACCAGCGTCCCGCCGCCGACCAGCATGCTCGCCGCGCCGGACAGCAGCCCGGACGACACCGTCAGCGCCCAGCTCGGGTACGGATGCCGGTTGCGCCGGATCTCGGCCAGCCCGCGGTACGCCTCCTCCAGGGTGATCCCCTCGGAGGTGATCTCGTCCACCAGCCGGAACACCGCCGACAGGCGGGTGTAGTCCACACCCCGCCGCCGCACCGTCCGGCTCGCGGTCAGCGGGTCCTCCACCAGCGACGGCTGGTACGAGATCGACAGCAGCGTGAACGTGACCGTCGGCTCGACCCGCTCCAGCCCGTACGCGTGCGCCACGCCGAACATCGCGGCC
Source organism: Streptomyces sp. NRRL F-4489 (assembly GCF_001509485.1). Classification (GTDB taxonomy): domain Bacteria; phylum Actinomycetota; class Actinomycetes; order Streptomycetales; family Streptomycetaceae; genus Streptomyces. The sequence continues at coordinate 78,975 of NZ_LLZI01000002.1, read as the reverse complement.
TCGACGTCCTCCGCGCCCTCACCGCCGGCCAGCAGGATCTCGCCGATCCGCAGCGTCAGGTCCAGTACGCGCGGCGCGGCGGGCCCGCCGCCCTCCTCCTCGGCGCGCTCCACCCGCTCGGGCACCGGACGCTCGTGGATCGGCATCCGCAGCATGGTCCGCATCCGGTCCTGCCACGGTGCTTCCTTGGTCAGGCTGAGCGCCGGTATCCCGTGCGGCGGGGTGAACGCGGCCCCCGGCAGCGGCGTCTGCCCGGTGGTGCTCCCCGGCGGCGCGAACGCCGACCCCTCGGGCTCGCCGGGCCCCTCCGGCCGCAGGCCCTCGGGCAGCGCGAACTCGGAGGTGGGGTGCTCCTCCTCGGGCGCCGGCGGCAGCGGTACGCCCAGCGGCGGCGTGAACGCGCTGTGCGCCTCGTCCGACTGCGGTTTCCGGTCCTCGGGCAGGCCGGCCTGCTCCGCGTTCCCACTGCTCCTGCTACCGCTGCCGCGCTGGCCGCGTCCTGGGTCCGACGCCACGTAACTCCGCTCCTCGTGCGTACGCCTCCTGCCGATCGGTCATGCACACGATGCCCCATCCCGGAACGCCCCGCTTGCCCGGGGCCCACCGCACCGACCCGAGGCCCAACCCCCCACCTGCCCGATCCGCCCACTCGCACGCCCCGGCCCGGCGCCCAGACCCCACCCGCAGGGACGAGACCCCACACTCCCCCGAGGGGACGAGACCACGTAAACCAGCGGACCCCGGCCGAAACGGCGAGGCAGCCGCCAACGGCGCCGGGCGGAGGGGCTGCCCCGGACCCCGCCCGCAGGATCTGGAGCGAACCGCGGGGCATTCCTCATCCCACGGACCAGATGCGCCCGCACCGAGGACGGGGTCCGGGGCAGCCCCTCCGCCCCCACCACCGCCGCGTAGGCGAAGCGCCGCAACCAACCACGGCGCGGCACAAAAAAACGGCGGGGCGGCCCCGAACAACCACCCCGCCGCCACGGCGAGCAACCACCACCCAACAGGGTCCGGCGGAAAACCCACCCACCCGAACCCCAACGTGGGAGGGAAAAACTACCGCTTCGCGTGGCGCCCCCGGCGCCCATTACCCGCCTGCGCCCGCGCAGCCACCGCGACCACATCGCCATCCCCGGCGGCGGCCGCCGCCTTGCTCTTGCCCCGAGCCCGCAGAAACTCGATCCCCACCGGAATCACCGAAATCAGCACAATCCCGACCAGAATCGCCTCGATGTTCTTGTGCACGAACTCGACATTGCCCAGTGCCGCGCCCAGCAGCGTCACGCCGCCGCCCCACAGCGTCCCGCCGATGACGTTGAAGATGAGGAACGAGCGGTAGTTCATCGCGCTGACGCCGGCGATGATCGGCGTGAACGTCCGGACGATCGGGACGAACCGCGCGAGGATCAGCGACTTCGGACCGTGCTTCTCGAAGAACGCGTGCGCCTTCTCGACGTTCTCCTGCTTGAACAGCCGGGAGTCGGGCCGCTTGAAGAGCGAGGGGCCGACCTTCCGGCCGAAGAGGTAGCCGGCCTGGTCGCCGAGCGCGGCCGCCAGCACCACCAGCACGCACACCAGCCACAGCGGCTTGCCGAGCGTGCCGGTCGTCACCATCAGCCCGGTGGTGAACAGCAGCGAGTCGCCCGGCAGGAAGAAGCCGATCAGCAGCCCGGACTCCGCGAACACGATGAGCAGGACGCCGATCAGGCCGAATGTCGTGATCAAGTAGTCCGAGTTCAGCCACTGGGGGCCGAGCGCGAGAGTATTCACGGGGTGAAAGCTCCTGGGTCGAGGGCGCCCGGCTCGCGCGATGCGACGAGCGGAAGCGAGGATGCAGGCGCGGTGTGCGGCCCAAAGCTATCAACGGACCACCCCGCCCCGCGGTTCCAGCCGCCGCCCGGCCCCGGCCCCCGGCCACCCCGCCGTACCGCCCCGGCGACCCCGCCCCGCCGCCGGACGTCCGGATACTGAAAAGCCGCTGAGAAGCCGGACCCCCGGGTGAGATCCTCCGCCCATGCTCGGAATAACGGATCTGTCCACGTATCTGGCGGGCCTGGCCCTGATCATCCTGCTGCCGGGACCGAATTCCCTCTACGTCGTCTCGGTCGCCGCACGGCGCGGCCGCCGGGTGGCCTACCGGGCGGCCGCGGGCGTGCTGTGCGGCGACGCGGTGCTGATGACACTGTCGGCGGGCGGCGTGGCCTCGCTGCTGAAGGCCAGCCCGGTCCTCTTCGGCATCGTGAAGTTCGCCGGCGCGGGCTACCTGACCTGGCTGGCCGCCGGAATGCTGCGCGGCGCCTGGTCCCTGTGGCGCGGCAGCCGCACCTCCCGCGCCGCACGGCGGACGACGGCGGAACGGGCAGACGGGGCGCACGAAGCAAACGCGGCAAACGCGGCGAGCGAGGCCACCGGACCGAACCGGACCGCCCCCGAGCGCCCCTACCGCCGCGCCCTCATCGTCAGCCTCCTCAACCCCAAGGCGATCCTCTTCTTCATCTCCTTCTTCGTGCAGTTCGTCGACCCGTCGTACGCCCACCCGGCCCTGTCGTTCGTGGCCCTCGGCGTCCTGGCCCAGCTGTTCAGCATCACGTACCTGTCGGTGCTGATCTTCAGCGGTACGTATCTGGCGGCGACCTTCCGCCGCCGCAAGCGGCTGACGGCCGGCCTGACCGCGGGCGCCGGCGCCGCCTTCCTCGGCTTCGCCGCCAAGCTCTCCCTCGCCGGCACGGGCTGACCGCGACGGGCCGACCGCCGCGAACCGACCACACGGGCCGGCCCCCGCCAGGCCGGCCGAACCCCACCGGCCGAACCCCGCAGGCCCCCCACCCCCTATGCCCCTATTGTCGGCTTCCAGGAGGTGGGGCATGCCCGCGCACGACGTCAACGTCGCCGTCATCTACTACTCGTCGACCGGCACCATCGCCGAGCTGGCCCGGCTGATCGCCGACGCCGCCGAGCACGCCGGCGCCGACGTACGGCTGCGCCGGGTCGCCGAACTCGCCCCGCAGGCCGCCATCGACGCCAACCCGGCCTGGGCGGCCAACGCCGCCGCCACCGCCGACATCCTGGAGGCCGCCCCGGACGACATGCTCTGGGCGGACGCGGTGGTCCTCGGCACCCCGACCCGCTTCGGCAACGTCACGTCCCAGCTGAAGCAGTTCCTGGACACCCTGGGCGGCCTCTGGCAGCAGGGCCGGCTGGCCGACAAGGTCTACAGCGGCTTCACCGCCTCCGGCACCCGGCACGGCGGCCAGGAGTCCACCCTCCTGGCGCTGTACCACACCGTCCACCACTTCGGCGGGATCCTCATCGCCCCGGGATACACCGACCCGGTGAAGTACACCGACGGCAATCCGTACGGCACCTCGCACGTCGGCGGCCCGGAGACCCCGGTCGACGCCGACGCCCGCGCCGCCGCCCGCGTCCAGGCCGAGCGGGTCGTGAAATTCACCAAAGCCATCAAAGCCGGTCTCGCGGCCGCGAGTTGAGGGAGGCCGTCCCCCGATGACGCTCCACAAAGGCGCCTCCGCCCACGACCGCCGGCGCCGCGCCCGCCCGGTGAACCCGTTCTACGGCGAGGCCGACCCGCTCGGCGGCATGGAGACCTCGCCCCCGCGCCACACCCTCCCCGAGGGCCCGGTCCCCCCGCACACCGCCTACCAGTTCGTCCACGACGAGCTGATGCTGGACGGCAACGCCCGGCTGAACCTCGCCACCTTCGTCACCACCTGGATGGAGCCGCAGGCCGCCGTCCTGCTGTCGGAGTGCCGCGACAAGAACATGATCGACAAGGACGAGTACCCGCGCACCGCCGAGCTGGAGCGGCGCTGCGTGGCGATGCTCGCCGACCTCTGGCACGTCCCCGACCCGGACGCCGCCATCGGCTGCTCCACCACCGGCTCCAGCGAGGCCTGCATGCTCGCCGGGATGGCCCTCAAGCGCCGCTGGGCCCACCGCAACAAGGACCGCTATCCCGCCACCGCCCGGCCCAACCTCGTCATGGGCGCCAACGTCCAGGTCTGCTGGGACAAGTTCTGCGCCTACTGGGAGGTGGAGGCCCGCCAGGTCCCCATGGAGGGCGACCGCTTCCACCTCGACCCGGAGTCCGCGGCGGCGCTCTGCGACGAGAACACCATCGGCGTGGTCGCCGTCCTCGGCTCCACCTTCGACGGCTCCTACGAGCCGGTGGCCGATATCTGCGCGGCGCTGGACGCCCTCCAGGAGCGCACCGGCCTGGACGTCCCGGTGCATGTGGACGGCGCGTCCGGCGCCATGATCGCGCCGTTCCTCGACCCCGACCTGGTCTGGGACTTCCGCCTTCCCCGGGTGGCCTCGATCAACACCTCCGGCCACAAGTACGGCCTGGTCTACCCGGGCGTCGGCTGGGCCCTCTGGCGCGACCAGGAAGCGCTCCCGGAGGAGCTGGTCTTCCGCGTCAACTACCTGGGCGGCGATATGCCGACCTTCGCCCTGAACTTCTCCCGCCCCGGGGCGCAGGTCGCCGCCCAGTACTACACGTTCCTGCGGCTGGGCCGCTCCGGCTTCCGCGCCGTCCAGCAGGCCACCCGCGACGTGGCCCGCTCGATGGCCGAACGGATCGGCGCGCTGGGCGACTTCCGGCTGCTGACCCGCGGCGGCCAGCTGCCGGTCTTCGCCTTCACCACCACCCCCGACGTCACCGCCTACGACGTCTTCGACGTCTCCCGGAGGATGAAGGAGCGCGGCTGGCTGATCCCCGCGTACTCCTTCCCGCCGAACCGCCAGGACCTCTCCGTCCTGCGCGTGGTGTGCCGCAACGGCTTCTCGCTGGACCTCGCCGACCTCTTCATGGCCGACCTGGAGCAGCTGCTGCCCGAACTCCGCCGCCAGTCCCATCCGTTGGACGTCCCGGAGCGGGTCGCCACCGCCTTCCACCACTGACGCCCGCGCGCCCCGGGCGCCACCGCGGCGGGCCGGTCAGCCCTCCCGGGCCCGCTTCTCCTCGTCCACCAGCTCGAAGGCGGTCTTCCCGTCCAGCGACTCCCGGACGATATCGGCGTGGCCGGCGTGCCGGGCGGTCTCCTCGATCAGGTGCAGCATCAGCCAGCGCATCGACTGCCGGGCGTCCTTGGGGGCCCACGGCGCCGGCGGCAGCGGGAAGGTGTCGTCCAGGCTGGGCACCGCGCGCAGGAACTTCTCCGTCTCGGCCGCGACGCCCTCCCAGTACGCCAGCATCCCGGCGACGGTCTCGTCCGGCAGCAGTTCGAACCCCTCCTGCCAGGTGCTCTGGTCGCGCGGGATGGAGTGCGGCCGCTCCTGGGCCATCTCCACCCAGCGCTGCTCGACCTCCGCGACATGCTTGATCAGCCCGCCCAGCGACAGCTCACCGGCGCTCGGCCGCTGCCGGGCCTGCTCGTCGGTCAGCCCCAGGACGGCCCGCCGCAGACCGCCGCGCTGCGCCTCCAGGAAGGCCAGCAGGGCGCCGCGCTCGTCACCGTGGTCCTCGGCCGGAACATACGTGGGCATGCGATCACCTTTCTCTCGCCGGCGGCGGCCACCGCCGGCGGAATCGGCCGGAACCCGACTGTCCGGCCGCCGCTGGGATCCAACCTAGGCGGCCAGTAGGACAGTTGGCGTCCTATATCCCCAAGCGTCGCCGCGCCGCCCCGGCAGCGCCCGCCTCACAGCGGGAACGACGACCGCCCGTGCTGCACCGACACCCACTTCTGCGTGGTGAACGCCTCCACCGTCGACTCGCCGTTCAGCCGCCCGACGCCGGAGAACTTCTCCCCGCCGAACGCCACCTGCGGCTCGTCGTGCACCGTCCCGTCGTTGACGTGGATCATGCCGGTCTCGATCCGCCGGGCGATCCGCACCCCGCGCTCCACATCGGCGGTGTGCACCGCCCCGCTGAGCCCGTACGGGGTGTCGTTGGCGATCCGCACCGCCTCCTCCTCACCGGCGAACGGCACCAGCAGCGCCACCGGCCCGAACAGCTCCTGCCCGTGCAGCGCGGAGTCGGCCGGCAGCCCGGCCAGCACGCTCGGCTCGACGAGATTGCCCTCCGTGCGGCCGCGCAGCAGCGCCGTGGCGCCCTCGGCTATCGCCCGGTCCACCAGCCCGGTCAGCGCCTCCGCCTGGAAGGTGTTGATCAGCGGGCCGATCTGGGTCCGCGGGTCCCGCGGGTCGCCGGTCCGCAGCGCCGCCACCCGGGCCACGAACTTCTCGGTGAACTCCGCCTCGACGGCGCGGTCCAGCAGCACCCTGTTGGCGGCCATGCAGACCTGCCCCTGGTAGACGAAGCGGCTGAAGACCGCGGCGTCCACCGCGTAGTCCACATCGGCGTCGTCCATCACGATCAGCGCGCTGTTGCCGCTCAGCTCCAGGACCACCCGCTTGAAGTGCCCGGCGCTGACCGCCGCGACATGCCGGCCGACCTTGTCCGACCCGGCGAACGAGATCACCCGGGGCACCGGGTGCTCGATCAGCGCGTCCCCGATCTCCGCGATATCGGTGATCAGGACGTTGAGCAGACCGTCCGGCAGCCCGGCGTCCTGGAACAGCTTGGCGATCAGCCCGCCGCCGGTGATCGGGGTGTTCTGATTGGGCTTGACCACCACGGCGTTGCCCAGCGCCAGGGCCGGCGCCACGGACTTCATGGAGATCAGGAACGGGAAGTTGAACGGGCTGATCACGCCGATGACGCCGGCGGGCAGGGAGTAGACGCGGTTCTCCTTGCCGTCCACCGGGGACGGCAGTATCCGCCCCTGCGGCCGCAGCGCCAGCTGGATCGCCTCGCGGACGAACTCCTTGGCCAGCCGCACCTCGTACTGCGCCTTGGCGCGGGTGCCGCCCAGTTCGAGGACGAGCGCCTCGGTGATCTCCTCCTCGCGCTCCTCGATCAGCCGCAGCAGCCGCTCGGTGACCTGCCGCCGTTCGTAGGGATTGCGCCGCGCCCAGTCCCGCTGGGCCCGTTCGGCGGCGCGGTAGGCCGCGTCGACCTGGTCCACACCGGCGACCGTGATCGACGCCAGCTTCTCCTGGTCGTAGGGGTTGAAATCGATGATGTCCCACGAGCCGCTGCCGGCCCGCCATTCACCGTCGATGAACTGGTAGGCCAGGTCTGCGAAGAAGGACATGGCATCCCTACTCTGTGCGGCACTGCTCTGCGGGGGGGGCTGATCCGCCGTCATCCTACTGCCGGGTCACGTCAGTTGGAGGAGTCCTCGCAGCAGATCCCGGGTCTCCGACGGCCCCGGGCTGTCCGCCTGGAGGCTCTCCATCGCGCGCTCGTACTGCGCGACGTCCTCCGGCTTGTCCACGTAGAGCGCGCTGGTCAGCTGCTCCAGGTAGACGACGTCGGAGAGGTCGGACTCCGGGAAGCGCAGCATGGTGAACGCGCCGCTCTCGCCCGCGTGGCCGCCGAAGCTGAACGGCATCACCTGGAGCCGCACATTGGGCCGCTCGGAGAGGTCGATCAGATGCCTCAACTGCCCCTGCATCACCTTGCGTCCGCCGTACGGCCGGCGCAGCGCCGCCTCGTCGAGGACGCAGTGCAGCTGCGGCGCCCGCTCGGAGACCAGCAGCTTCTGCCGCTCCTGGCGCAGCGCGACCCGGCGCTGGATCTCGGCCGCCGACGCGCCCCGCATGCCCCGGGAGACCACCGCGTGCGCGTACTCCTCGGTCTGCAGCAGCCCGTGGACGAACTGGACCTCGTAGACCCGCAGGACGGACGCGGCGGCCTCCAGGCCGACATACGTCTGGAACCAGCCGGGGAGCACATCGCTGTAGCTGTGCCACCAGCCCGCGACGTTCGCCTCCTTGGCCAGGGACAGCAGCGCCTCGCGCTCCTGCTCGTCGTTCACGCCGTAGAGCGTGAGGAGATCTGCGACATCGCGTGCCTTGAAGCTCACCCTGCCCAACTCCATGCGGCTGATCTTCGATTCGGACGCACGGATCGAGTAACCGGCCGCTTCCCGGGTTATCCCGCGCGATTCCCGCAGCCGGCGGAGCTGGGACCCGAGCAGGATCCGCCGCACCACCGACCCCGACTCACTTGCGGACACCTCTGTGACCCTCCTGTGACCCCACCCCGTCCAACAGTGGGCCGCAGTCTGCCATGTCCAGGCTTCGTTCAGTGCTCATGTGGTTACGGATATGTGCGGCTCCCTCAAGCCCTCCACATCAAACCCCAGGAAGAATACGGCGGTTATGCGGGCAGCCCTACGCAATCACGTCAGCTGCACGTGCATCTGCCCTTGCATCTGCTCTACGCATTGGGAACCATAGGCGTCGCACGCATGCACGCTCGTGAAAGATCCGCCAGATCCCCGGCTGACCGGCCTGGGTCATGACGTCCGCGAACGCCAGGAGTGCCTCGCATGGGGACCAAGGTTTCGACCATGCTCGATTTCGAGCCGTTATGGCAGGGCTTCCCTCCCGTCGACCCCTTGGCCGTCTCCGGTTCCGCCTCCTGCCCGCTCCCGCCGCGCTACGAATCCGTCGGCGGAGCCCGGAAGTTCACCCGCGAGACGCTCACCGGCTGGGGCCTGGAGGAGCTGTTCGACGGCGTCGCCCTGGTGGTCTCCGAACTGGTCACCAACGCCCTGCGGCACGCGGTCCTGGCCGCGCCGGACCACCCCGGCTTCGGCACGGACCTGCCCGACGCCGGGCTGCCCGCCCGGCTGCACCTGATGCGCTGGTCCTCCCGCCTGGTCTGCGCGGTACGGGACCCCAGCGACGCCTCCCCGGAGGCCGGTGAGGCGGATTTCGCCGCCGAGTCGGGGCGCGGGCTGTATCTGGTGGACTCGTTCAGCGACAGCTGGGGCTGGCACCGGCTGTCCGGCGGCCGGCCCGGAAAGATCGTCTGGGCGCTCTTCCGGCTGCCCTGACCCGCCGGCCCACGGCGAAAACGGGCGCCCGCACCGCTCGGGCGCCCGTTCCCGTACGCTCAGTCGCGCACCAGGTGGTCGAACTCACCGTCCTTGGCGCCCCGCAGCATCGCCGCCACTTCGGCGGGCGTGTAGACCAGCGCCGGGCCGTCCGGGAAACGGGAATTGCGGACCGCTATGTCGCCGCCGGGCAGTTTGGCGAATTCCACGCACGAGCCCTGCGAATTGCTGTGCCGGCTCTTGAGCCACCTCACATCGCGGAGCTCCGTAGCGGCCATGCCGTTGTATGCGTGGGGCACAGGGCTCTCCCGGTGGTGAACGCGGTGATAAACGGTGTCAACTGCCCGGGATCATAGCTGCGTTCACATGCGGGTGCATGCGCAGATGCACGTGCACGACAGCCGGTGCCGAGCCGGTCACACCTCGTTGACCGCCTTCCCCGTTCCTCCGGCCGCAATCGGACACCGGCCGCCGGGGCGTTCCGCGTCCGCCCCCCTCACCGCGAGGCGTACGGCAGCAGCGCCATCTCCCGGGCGTTCTTGATCGCACGGGCCAGCTGCCGCTGCTGCTGCGCGGTGACCCGGGTGACCCGGCGGCCGCGGATCTTCCCGCGGTCGGAGATGAATTTCCGCAGCAGATCGGTGTCCTTGTAGTCGATGTACGTGATGCCGGCCGCGTCCAGCGGATTGGGGCGGGTGGCGGGCTTGCGGCGGGGGTCGTTCTTGCGGGGCATGGCTGCTTCCTGGACGGGCTTGTGGACGGGGATCGCGGGTGTTCCGGTACGGGTGGCCGCCCGTACGCGGGGGCGCTACGACACCGGGTCGAGCAGTTCGTCGAAGGCGGGCGGCAGGCTCTTCCAGGCCGCCGGGCCGCCCGCGTACTCGGCGTCGGTGAGCAGGCAGCTCTCCAGCAGCGCGCGCAGCCCGTCGCGGTCCAGCCCCGGCGAGACGAAGACCAGGTGCTGGCCGCGGTCGCCGTGCTCGGGGTGCCAGTCCAGCGCGGCGGCGGCCCGGCGCGGCGCGGACACCAGCTCCCAGGCGGCGTCCGGCAGCGCGGCCAGCCACGGTCCGGCGTTCTCCACGCACAGCGCGCCGCCCGCGGCGTCCCAGGACAGCAGGGTGTCCGGCCGGTCGGCCAGCCAGAACCGGCCCCGGCTGCGGGCCGCGGCACAGGTCAGGTCCTCCAGGGCCGCGTAGAGCCGCCCGGGGTGGAACGGCCGGGCGGCGCGCCAGACGTACGTGCTCACCCCGGCCGCCTCGGCCTCCTGCGGCAGCAGCGCGCACGCCGGGTGCTGCCGGGCCGCGGCCGCGTCCACGTCGAAACCGGCGAGCACCGCGGCGGCCAGCTCGTCCGCGTCCACCGGCACCTGGCGCGCGGTGGGGTGCAGCTGGGCGAGCAGCGCGCGGTCGGCGTCGTCGGCCTCCTCCTCGCCGGTGGCCAGCGCCAGGACGGGCGCGTACTCCAGCTGGCGGGCCCAGGTGTCGGCGACCGTGCGCCGGTCGGTGGCGGCGGCCGCCAGCCCGGCCTCGGCGAGGTCGTCCCCGCAGCCCAGGTAGGGCAGCACCAGCGCCGGATCGACCGCGGTGACCACTCCGGTCAGCGCCAGGCTGCCGCCGCCGGACGAGGCGATCACCTCGGCCATGGCCTTCGGCTCGACCGAGTCCCACAGCTCGACCACCGCCAGCCGGCAGGTCCGGCCCGCGGCCAGCCGCTCCAGCTCGGGCACCAGGTCTTCCCGGAGCGCGCAGCAGGCGCAGTCGTTGACCAGCGGCGTCTCGCCGGTGTCCAGCGTCCCGCCGGCGTCGCGGACGGTGCGCCGCACGGTGCCGCCGGGCGCGGACGCCAGGTCGTGGTGGAGGGCGACGCTGCCGGGGACGGTGCGCAGCAGCCGCTCGACGGCGGCCCGCCGGGCATCCGCGTGCAGCCCGCCCACCAGGACGACGCTCAGCGGCTCCATCAGCGGGCCCCGCGCCTGCCGTAGCGGCGCTCGAACCGCTCGACCCGGCCGGCGGTGTCCAGCACCCGGGCGGTGCCGGTGTAGAAGGGGTGGCTCGCCGAGGAGATCTCGACGTCCACGACGGGATAGGTGTTCCCGTCCTCCCATTCGACGGTCTTGTCGCTGGTCATCGTGGAGCGGGTCAGGAAGGCGAGGCCCCCGGCCCGGTCGCGGAAGACGACCGGCCCGTACGGGGGGTGGATTCCGGGCTTCATCGGGCTCAGCGCTCCTCTCGGAAGGTGACGTGGCGGTCGGCGACCGGGTCGTACTTGCGCAGTTCCAGGCGGTCGGGGTCGTTGCGGCGGTTCTTGCGGGTGACGTAGGTGAACCCGGTGCCGGCGGTGGACCGGAGCTTGATGACCGGGCGGAGTTCGTTGCGGGCCATGCCGGGTAGTATACGTAAATGGTTTCCATTTTCAATAAGCCCTCGGAGGGCCCGACCACCGGAGGAACCGCACCGTGTCCGCCCACTGCCAGCTGACCGGCCGCGCGCCCGGATTCGGCAAGACCGTCTCCCACTCGCACCGCCGCACCAGCCGCCGCTTCGACCCCAACATCCAGCGCAAGCGCTACTGGCTCGCCAGTGAGGGCCGCCACATCCGGCTGACCCTCAGCGCCAAGGGCATCAAGACCGTCGACGCGATCGGCGTCGAGGCCGCCGTCGCCCGCATCCGCGCCCGCGGGGGGAAGGTCTGATGGCCAAGAAGAGCAAGATCGCCAAGAACGAGCGGCGCCGCGCGACGGTCGCCCGCTACGCCGCCCGCCGGGCCGTCCTCAAGGCCGTCATCCGCGATCCGCGCGCCTCCGACGAGGACCGCGAGGCCGCCCGCCGGGAGCTGTCCCGCCAGCCCCGGGACGCCAGCCCCACCCGGGTCCGCAACCGCGACAGCACCGACGGCCGCCCGCGCGGCTACTTCCGGGCCTTCGGCCTGTCCCGCGTCAACCTCCGCGACCAGGCCCACAAGGGCTATCTGCCGGGGGTCACCAAGTCCAGCTGGTGACCGCGCACCCGCCGCCCGCCCCGGGGGCCGACCCCTGGGGCGGGCGGCCGGACCGTTCGGGTCATACTGGACAGACCCCCGCAGGCACCCCCGACGAAAGCGAGAGCGCCGTGCTGCGCAACGCCCTGGAGCCCTGGCACCTGATCCTGATCCTGGCCGTCCTCGTACTGGTCTTCGGGTCCAAGAAGCTCCCCGACATGGCGCGCGGCCTCGGCCGCTCGATGCGCATCCTGAAGTCGGAGGCCAAGGCCCTCAAGGACGAGCAGCCCGCCGAGCCGGTCCGTGCGGAGCAGCCCGCCGGCCGCTGACCGGCCCGCCGCCGCTCAGCTGTCCCCGCCCTCGTCGATCAGCCGCCGCACCTCGCGCTCGATCAGCCCCAGCCGGGCCTCCGCGACCAGCGGCACCGCCCGCCGCTGCCGCCGCGCCTCGGACGGGTCGATCTCCACGGTGACCAGCGCGGGCTCCCACTTGGGCGCCTGGGCCACCACCGCGCCCCTGGGGTCCACCACCCGCGAGCCGCCCCAGAAGGCCGCCCCGTGCTCGTTGCCGACCCGGTTGACGAACACCACCCAGCACTGGAGCATCCGCGCCGTGTAGGACAGCAGGGTGTCCCAGTACAGCCCGGTGTCCATCGCCTCCGGGTCCAGGCTCGCCGCGCTGTTGGTCGGGACGAACAGCACCTCGGCCCCGTCCTGCACCGCCAGCCACGGCAGCACCGGCTGCCAGGCGTCGTTGCACACCAGCGTCGCGCCCCGGCCCCCGCTCGCCGACTTCGCCAGCGGGTACGCACGCAGCGACTGCCCCGGGCTGACGTGCTTGCGCTCCTCCCAGGCCAGGTAGTTCGGCAGATAGAGCTTCCGGTGGGCGTGCGCCAGCGCCCCGTCCGCGTAGTACGCCGCGGTGTTGTACGCCCGCAGGCTGGTGTGCTCGTGGAAGCCGACCAGCACATCCGGCCCCAGCGTGCTCAGCTCCCGCAGCCGCGGATCGTCCACCTCGACGGACTCGTCCCGCTTGAGCGCCCCCAAGTGGTAGCCGTGCAGGCTGAGTTCGGGGAAGACGACGAGGTCCGCGCCCTGCGCCGCCGCCTGCTCGATCCGCTCCCGGGCGACCCGGAGGTTCTCCGGTACGTCCCCCAGGACGCAGTCCGTCTGCGCCAGCGCGACGAGCATGCCCATCCCCCTCACCTCACGGCTCCACCGCCCTCGCGGCTTTTGCACCCTTCACGGCCTTTACGGACATTGTTCCCGCACACCCGCCCCGGACGCCTCACCCGGCGCACGGACCACCGCCCGGGAGAGCTACCCACCCCGCGCCGCCCGGCACCCCCGCGCCCTCACGGGCCGGCGCCCGGGGTCACCGCATACGGGACGGCGCCCGGACCCCTCGCTTACGGGCCGGCGCCCGGGGGCCTCGCTTACGGCCGGCGCTCAGCCCCGGCGCCTGCGGGAGCGGCGCAGCAGCACCACCCCGCCGAGCAGCAGCCCGCCGCCCGCACCGGCCACCAGGCCCAGCCGCTCCGCCCCGCTGGACGCCAGCAGCGCCTCCCCCGCCGACTTCCCGGCCCGGGCCACCTCGCCCACCCGCGCATCGCGCCCGCCGGGCTCCGCGGCGGCCGGCCGGGGCGCCTCGGCCCGCCGGTGCGGCTCCGGCGCCGGGGCCTGCCGCGCGGGAGCGGCCGGGGGCGGCCCCTGCGGCGGTGCGGCCACCGGGGGCGGGGGCGCGGCGGGCGGCCGGGCCGCCGAACCGTTCCCGCAGCCGTTGCCCATCGCCGGGTTCAGCAGCCCCACCCCGTTGACCGAGTTGCCGCACACATTGACCGGAGCGTTCAGCTCCACCTTGACCGTGTTCCCGGACAGCACGCCGGGCGAGTCCGCGGCGCCCCCCTGCGCCCCGGTGTCGGCGAACACCGGCCCGGCACCCGCCCCCAGCGCACCCGACGCCGCCGCCGCAACGAGCACGCATGTCTTCAGGCTCTGTCGCATGTCTCCTCACTCCGCAGTCCTCGCGCACGGGCGCACCGCCCGCGCCCCCCGTGGGTCCTCGCACGAACCGGGCGGCCGGGAGCGCGTACGCCCGCCGGCCGCCCGGTATCGCGAGCGGCACCCCGGCCCGGGCCGGTGGCCGTCAGTGGTTCTTGACGCCGTTGGCCGAGAGGATCGGGATGTCGTCCAGGATGTGCGACAGCGCCTCGTCGCCCTTCGCCTGCGTCGAGTTCTCGGCGCACTGCTGGTTCTGCGGCGAGGACAGCACGTTGATGTCCTGGATGCCGATGTTCAGCAGGGCGATCAGGGACTGGACGTTGATCTTCGCGGGCAGACCGATGCAGAGGTCGTTCAGCGAGCCCTGGACGAGTCCGAGCTGGGTGCTGAGCTTCCCGTGCGTGGTGGAGTTGCCGTACACGGACTTCGACCCGTTGCCGTTGACGGTGTTGGTGCCGTCCTGGTCGCCGGTGGCCAGGGCTTCCGGAGCCACCGCGGCCGACATTCCGACGAGCGAGGCCGCGAGCGCCGCGGTCGCCATCATCTTCTTCATCGCGCTAAACCCTTCAGGAGAAGGAACTCCCGGGCACGGGAGCCCTGTTTGAACAACAGGCCACGGGCGCCCGGGTTCCGCACCGTCACCCGAATAGACGGCTATACGTTTCCCGGAAAGGCCCATGACATGCCACGGGGCCCGCGAAATCCCCAAGGAGATTTCCCGGGCCCTGTGCTCATTTCCGGCCGGCATGCCAATGCCCTGGCAACCCCATCAATCTCGCAAGGGCATTGGCATGCGTCCCTCCACACACTCTTCCAACGATTCAGCGAGCCCCCGGACGGTCACAACGGAATAACAATCCCCAAAGCCCGCGGCAGCACATCGGACGGTAAAAACGAAAAACCCGGCCCGCCCAGACGGAAAATCTGGGCGGACCGGGCCGCGCTCGACCGGTCAGCGGTTCTTGACGCCGTTCGCCGAGAGGATCGGGATGTCGTCCAGAATGTGCGACAGCGGCTCGTCACCCTTGGCCTGGGTGGAGTTCTCGGTGCACTGCTGGTTCTGCGGCGAGGACAGGACGTTGATGTCCTGGATACCGATGTTGATCAGCGCCAGGATCGACTGGACGTTGAGCTTGGCGGGCAGACCGATGCAGGGCTTGTTGAGCGAGCCCTGGATCAGACCGATCTGCGGGCTCATGTAGCCGTAGGTGGTCGAGTTCCCGTAGATCTGCCGAGACCCGTTGCCGTTGACGGACGAGGTGCCGTGCTGGTTACCCGTGGCCATCGCCTGGGGGGCGGCAGCCGCGGATACCCCGACAATGGACGCAGCCGCGGCTGCGGTTGCCAGAGCCTTCTTGATCATTCTTGATCCTTCGTGTTTCGGGATGCCCTTGGGCCGGGCAATCTGACCAACCCACAAGGGCGCATTCGGTTCTGCTCATTCACTCAAATGAGCTGGCATCCTGATCGCTATTGCCGATCAGGTATCCCGTCCGGAAATCGCGCAACCGGGATTCACCATCCGGACCGGCCGCCGACCACCTGACAGTCGGCGCACACGTTTGCCGATCCGGCGGCTGAGGCTGCACCCGGCCCCGCGATTTCCCCGGGCGATCCCGCGGGACAGTGAATTCTTTCCGGCGCGCCGGCCCGTTTACTTGCCGAGCGGCAGACCGCCGAGCAGCGGAACCTCCTTGGTGGCCCCCGTGGCACCACCGAGAAGCTGCTTGGGGTTCTGCGCGGTCTTCACCGCGCCCCGGACGGTGTTGACCAGCGGCGTGACCTGGCGGCTGTCCACCTGCTTGTGGCTCAGCGCGTCGGTGAGCCCGCCGTTGAGGCTCATGCTCGGCGAATTCGTGGCCGGGGCGCCGGCGCCGGCGGCGCATGCGGGCACGGCCGCGCCCAGCGCCATGACGGAACCGGCAACAGCCGCGGCGGACTTCGCGTACTTCACGTCCCACTGTCCCTTCTGGTGCGGTGTTTCGATCGGATCGCGGCTCGCGCCGCGCGGGCCATCACGTCGCGGCCCGGATCACCGCTTCCCCCTGACCAACGAGTGCCGCCGCCCGGAGAAACTGCGGGATTCCGGTGCCGACCGCACCGCCCGGGAAATTCCGGGCCGCCCCGCCATATCTCCGGACCGGCCGAAAGCCGCCGGCCCCGACGCGCGGCGAAGGCGAGCCGGGGCCGGACGCAACGACACGGCTCGAAATGTCTTCGGTCAGTGGTTGAGGCAGTTGTTGCCGAACGCGGGGTTCAGCAGCCCGATGATGTCGATGGTGTTGCCGCACAGGTTGATCGGGATGTGGATCGGCACCTGGATGGCGTTGCCGGAAATGACACCCGGGGAGTTCTTGGTGCCGCCCGCGGCTCCCGCGTCGGCGAAGGCCGGCGCAGCGGCGCCCACTGCCATCAGGGTTCCGGCAGTGACTGCTGCGACCTTTGCGTACTTCACTTTCAGCCCTTCCTGCAGCGGGGTCCGTAGCGCACACGACCCTCGTGCCGCACGGGCGCGGATCTGCTCGCCCGTAACTCCGCTGCCGATATTGGTAACGATTTCCCCTCGCCTACGAAACTCCCGCCGGGAAGTTTTCGGAGGAATCGCCCGAATGCCACACGGGCTTTTTCGGGAGATCCCCGCGCCGATAACGCGGAAAACACACCGGGAATCGAACGGGCGAGGTGCCCACCGAATACGAATTCCTACCGATAGGAGGATCGAGAATGCCCGATCCGGCACTGCGCCATACGTACCGCAGGCCCGGGACCCGGCGCGCGGGCCGATGGCCCGGACCTGCGGCCGGCGGCCGGCCTCAGTGGTTGCCGACGCCGTTGGCCGAGAGGATCGGGATGTCGTCCAGGATGTGCGACAGCGCCTCGTCGCCCTTGGCCTGCGTGGAGTTCTCGGTGCACTGCTGGTTCTGCGGCGAGGACAGGACGTTGATGTCCTGGATGCCGATGTTCAGCAGGGCGATCAGGGACTGCACGTTCGCCTTCAGCGGCAGGCCGATGCAGAGCTTGTTCAGCGAGCCCTGGACCAGCTCCAGCTGCGGGCTCATCTTTCCGCGCGTGGTGGAGTTGCCGAACGCACTCACGGAACCGTTGCCGTTGACGGTGGAGGTGCCGTGGTGATTGCCGACCGCCATCGCCTGGGGGGCGACCGTCGCCGAGATGCCGACCATGGAAGCGGCTACTGCCGTCGTGGCCAGGACCTTCTTGATCACTGTTTACCCTTCTGGAAGCGGAGTGCCCGTATCCGGAGCGCACTGGACAACTCACTTCAGGGGATGCGGTTTCGCGGATTCACCCGAATGCCGCGCAACCATAGACACATATCACCGCGCGCGGACGTCAACACACGTAATCCGGGAGAGCGGTGACGGGCCACGCCGGAGGAATTCCCCACCCTTTCGGGGAATTGGGCATATGAAAAGCCCGCCCCCGGGCGGGGGCGGGCCGGAAAGCCGCTGCGGGGCTCAGGCGTTGACGCAGGTGTTGCCGAACGCCGGGTTGAGCAGCCCGATGATGTTGACGCTGTTGCCGCACAGGTTGATCGGCACGTCGACCGGGACCTGGATGAGGTTGCCGGAGATCACGCCGGGCGAGCCCACCGCGCCGCCGGCGGCGGTGGCGCCCCCGTGGGCGGCGGCCACGCCGGCTCCTCCCACCACGGCGAAGCCCGCGGCGGCGGACAGGATGACGGCCTTGGAGACAAACTTCACGGAAAACCTCTTCACTGAGCAGCGTTCAGACGGACGCGCCGCGTGGAGCGACAAGCGGTCCAACGCGGCGGGCCGGGCAGAAGTAGCGGGCCGAATGGGTGATGGTGGCCCTCAACTGCCGCCCGTTTCCACGCTCCTTGGGGGCAGGGGGCGGGCGGGCGCGGGCGGCGGGGAGGGGCGATGTCAGACCCCGGTGCGAGACTCGGGGCATGCGATGGGCGGTGGCGGCGACGGGCGACGGCGGTGCGCGGCTGTGCCCGCTCGGGCCGGACGGGCGGCCCGCCGGGCCGGTGGTGCGCGAGCCCTCGCTCGTGGACGCCGTCCGCTCGCGTCCCGAGGCCGAGCGGTGGGTGTGGCGGTCCACGGCCGGGATCTACGGCCCGCTGCTGGCCGCCGGGGTGCGGGTCGAGCGCTGCTACGACGTCGAGGCCGCCGAGGCGCTGCTGATCGGCCACGAGGAGGGCCAGTCGGGCCAGCCGCGGTCGCTGGCCGCCGCCTGGGCGCGGCTGCACGGCCGGCCGGTGCCGCCGGATCCGCCGCCGCGCGCCGCCGAGACCCAGCCGTCGCTGTTCGCGCCGGGCCCGGTGCCGCTCCCGCCCGGTACGGACGAGTTCACCGCGCTGCTGGAGGTCTACGCCGGGCAGGTCGCCCGTACGGAGCGGACCGCGCACCCGGACCGGATGCGGCTGCTGCTGGCGTCGGAGTCGGCGGGCATGCTGGTCGCCGCCGAGATGTCCCGTACGGGCATCCCCTGGCGCGCCGATGTGCACCGGGCGGTGCTGGACGAGCTGCTCGGCGAGCGGATCCCGGGCGGGCTGGAGCCGCGCCGGATGGCGGAGCTGGCCGACGAGGTCTCGCGGGCCTTCGGGCCGGGCGTACGGGTCCGGCCCGATCTGCCCCAGGACATCATCCGCGCGTTCGCCCGCGCCGGGATCGCGCTGTCCTCGACCCGCAAATGGGAGCTGCAGGCGGTCGACCACCCGGCGGTGGCGCCGCTGCTGGCCTACAAATCGCTCTACCGCCTGCACACCGCGCACGGCTGGGCGTGGCTCCAGCAGTGGGTGCACGACGGCCGGTTCCGGCCCGAGTACCTCCCCGGCGGCACCGTCTCCGGGCGCTGGACGACCAACGGCGGCGGCGCCCTGCAGATCCCCAAGGTGATCCGGCGGGCGGTGCGCGCCGATCCGGGGTGGCGGCTGGTGGTCGCCGACGCCGACCAGATGGAGCCGCGGGTGCTGGCCGCGGTCTCCCGCGACCGGGGCCTGATGGAGGTGGCCGGCAGCGGCGCCGACCTCTACGCCGACCTGGCCGCCCGGGCCTTCGCCGGTGACCGCGACCGGGCCAAACTCGCGCTGCTGGGCGCCATTTACGGCCAGACCTCCGGCGACGCCCTCAAGCACCTGGCCGATCTGCGCCGGCGCTATCCGGCGGCGGTGGCGTACGTCGACGAGGCGGCGCGGGCCGGCGAGGAGGGCCGCCTGGTGCGCACCTGGATGGGCCGCACCTGCCCGCCCGCCTCGATGGCGCCGCCCGACGAGGCCGGGCTGCCGCAGGACGAGGAGCCGCCGGGCGGTGCCGGCGGCGCCTCGGCGGCCCGGGCCCGCGGCCGCTTCACCCGCAACTTCGTCGTGCAGGGCAGCGCCGCCGACTGGGCGCTGCTGGTGCTGGCCGCGCTGCGGCACGCGCTGTCCCGCGCCGGGCTCCGCGCCGAGCTGGTCTTCTTCCAGCACGACGAGGTGATCGTGCACTGCCCGGCCGAGGAGGCCGCGACGGTCGCCGAGGCGATCGCCACCGCCGCGGCCACCGCGGGCCGGATCGCCTTCGGCCCGACGCCGGTCCGCTTCCCGTTCACCACGGCGGTGGTGGAGTGCTACGGGGACGCGAAGTGAGGGGAGGGGCCCGTGGGGCGGGGGTAGGGAGGGGATGCGTGGTTCGTTGTCCGTTGTCCGTGGTTCGTTGTCCGTTGTCCGTGGTTCGTTGTCCGTTGTCCGTGGTTCGTTGTCCGTGAAGCGTGTGCCGAGGAGAGGTTGCCCGTCCATGACCGTCCCGTCCGTCCCGTCCGTACCACCTGACGCGCCCGCGTCGTCCGCGCCGGCGGTGCATCCCGAACTCGTCCCGTATCTGCGGAAGTTGCCGCCGTACGCCGATCCGTACGCGGATATCGCGGCCACCCGGGCGCGGTTCGCGGCGCTGCTGGGAGCGGTGCCCGCGGACCGCACCGGGGTGCGCAGCGAGCGGTACGACCTGCCGCGGCCGGACGGCAGCGCGCTGACCGTCGAGGTGTACCGCCCCGAGGCCGGGCCGGACGCCGGTGCCGGGGCGGCGCTGCCCGCGGTGCTGCACTTCCACGGCGGCGGCTACGCCATCGGCCGTGCGCTGCCCGGCCAGGACCGGACGGCGATAGCCCTCTGCCGCGAACTCCCCGCCGTCACCGTCGCGGTGGAGTACCGCCTCGCGCCCGAGCACCGCTACCCGGCCGGGGTGGACGACTGCTACCGCGCGCTGGAGTGGACCGCGGCGCACGCCGCCGAGCTGGGCATCGATCCGGGGCGGATCGCGGTGCACGGTATGTCGGCGGGCGGCGGGCTCGGCGCGGCGGTCGCGCTGATGGCCCGCGACCGCGGCGGCCCGCGCATAGCCCACCAGTCGCTGTGCGTCCCGGACGTGGACGACCGGGTGGCCGACGAGCCGGTCCCGCCGCGGGTGGCGGACGGCCCGCCGGACCCGCGGACGGACACCCTGCGCACGGTCCGGCAGGCGTGGCGGCACTACCTCCCCGAGGGCGCGTTCACGGACGATCGCCCCGCGCCGGAGCCGTACGCCGCGCCGGCCCGGGCCGCGGATCTGTCGGGGCTGCCGCCCGCGTCCGTCCTGGTCTGCGACCTCGATCCGCTGCGCGACGCGGGGCTGGCGTACGCGCGGCGCCTGATGGACGCGGGCGTGCCGGTCACGGTCCGGAACGTCCCCGGCGCCTGGCACGGCTTCGAACTGCACGCCCCGGAGACCCGGCTCGCGCGGGAGATGACCGCGCACTGGCGGGCCCAGCTGCGGGCGGGGCTGTACGGGGGGTTCCGGTGACGGGGGTGGAGCGGGTGAATCCGGCGGGGCTCGCGCCGCCGACCGGTTTCAGCCACGCCGTACGGGTCGACGCCCCCGGCACGCTGGTCTTCCTCGCCGGGCAGACCGCGCTGGACGCGGCCGGGCGGATCGTCGGCGAGGGGATCGTGGCGCAGTTCGAGCGGGCGCTGGGCAATCTGCTCGCGGCGGCGGCCGCGGCCGGGGCGGGGCCGGGCGATCTGGCCAAGCTCACGGTCTTCGCGGTGGACGTCGCGGACTACCGCCGGCACGCCAAGGAGCTGGGCCGGGTGTGGAAGCGGCTGGTCGGCGGAGACTTCCCGGCCATGGCGGTGATCGGCGCCACCCGCCTGTGGGACGAGGCGGCGCTGGTGGAGATCGAGGGGATCGCGGTGGTGCGGTAGGGGGTACGGGGGCGGGCGGCAGGGGGCCCGGACCGTACGCCCCGCTCCCCCGGCCTGCTCCCCGTCCTCCGCCTACTCCGCGTCGTCCCCGTCCGCCTCGTAGCGCGCCACCAGTTCCTTGGCGTCCTGTTCGGTCAGGGTGATGCCGAAGGCGGTGTCCAGGAGGGCGGGGACCTCCTCGGGGGCGACCTGGCGGACCTCGCGGGTGAAGTCGGGGCGGGTCTCGGTCAGTTCGCGGCCGATGAGGGTGCGGCGCACGTCCGGCCCCGGCTTCTGGACGGCGACCCGGCGGATGAACGGGGAGCGCGGGTGGGTCGAGGTGTAGTGGTTGTAGACGGTGTAGTCGACCGGGAAGCGCTCCTCGGCGGTGAAGGCGTAGAGGTCGGCCCAGCCGTCCGCGCGCCGCGACCGCAGCACCCAGATGCCGGTGTCCGGCTCCCGGACGATGCCGAAGTCCCAGGCGCCCTGCCGGGCCTCGGCGCCGTCCCGCAGCGGGATCGGTTCGAGCAGCGCCTCGCCGCCGAAGCCGACGTCGGTGATCCAGTCCGTACCGTCCAGCGTGACCTTGAGCGTGGCGTGGCTCACCGGGCGGAGCTTGTCCTCGCCGTTGCGGACCCGGGCGCCGAGGCCGGTGACGCGGAAGCCGAGGCGTTCCAGGGCGGCGGCGTAGAGGGAGTTCTGCTCGTAGCAGTAGCCGCCGCGGCGCTGCCGGACCAGCTTGGCCTGGAGCGACTCCAGGTCGAGGAGGACGGGGCGGCCCAGCACGACTTCGAGGTTCTCGAAGCCGATGGCGGCGCTGTGCGCGCGGTGCAGGGCCCGGAGCGTGTCCAGGGTCGGCCGGCGGTCGCCGGTGTGGCCGATGCGGGCCAGGTAGGCGTCGAGGTCGAGCCGGTCGCCGCCCCAGATGGATCCGGTCATGGTGTGCGTCCCCCTTCGTTCCGGCGCCCTGGTGCGGGAGCCGGAAGGGAGCATAGGTGAGGCCGGGGGCGGGGCGGATCGGCTGGCGGGACGACCGGGGCTCGGCGACCGGTCCTAGGTCCGCGGGCCGAGGCCAGCGGACGGCGGGGAGGGCGGCGGGGCCGTGGCCGGAGGCCGCCCCGCCGGCCCGTTCACCGCGTGCCGGGTCCGGCGCCCACCGGCTCCGGCTTGAACGCCCAGGCCATCGACGGCTCCATGGCGAAGCGGAAGACCCGCCGCACCGGCGCGGTGCACAGCAGCGTGACGACGGTGCCCGCGAGCAGCGTCAGCAGCACCTCGCCCCACGGGGTGTGCAGCCAGGCGTGGTGGTACCAGCCCCAGAACCGCGACCCCTTGGCGAGGAAGCCGTGCAGCAGATAGCCGTAGAGGGTGCCCCCGCCCAGGGCAGTGAACCACGTCGTACGGCCCGGCACCCAGGCGAAGAAGCACGCGACCAGCACCAGCGAGCAGCCGAACATCGCCAGGGTCATCACCACCCCGGACCACCACGGGGCGCCCAGCTCCTGGGCGCTGTCGCGGTGGTAGAACCACGCGGCGTTCATCCGCGGCGCGGCCCAGTACGCGAAGGCCAGCGCGCCGGCGGCGACCGGCGGCGCGGCGATCCGCACCGGCCGGCGGCGGACCAGCCGGAAGTGCTCGGGGCGGAGGTTCAGGCCCAGGACGAAGAACGGCAGGAACTGCAGCACCCGCTGGAGGCTGAGGTCGTCACCGGTCTCCGGGGAGACCGACGCCAGGACCGCGATGGCCAGCGCGAGCGGCAGCGGCCAGCGGACGGCCCGCCACAGCGGGGTGGTCAGCCGCCAGATGAACAGCGCGATCAGGAACCACGTCAGGTACCAGGGTTCCAGGAGGCT
Organism: Streptomyces sp. NRRL F-4489; assembly: GCF_001509485.1. Lineage (GTDB taxonomy): Bacteria > Actinomycetota > Actinomycetes > Streptomycetales > Streptomycetaceae > Streptomyces. Next base: position 56,093 of record NZ_LLZI01000002.1, on the reverse strand, counting down.
GATCGGGTAGCCGGGGTCGTCGTCCGCCCAGCGCTTGAAGAAGGTGTACGCGACCTCGAAGAGGACGTAGGGGACGGCGACGCCGGTGATCAGCCGCTGGAGGCGGTCCCGGCGCAGGTCGAAACCGCGCGAGAAGTAGCCGGAGATGATGATGAAGGCCGGCATGTGGAAGGCGTAGACGGTGAGGTAGAGCGCGGCCGCGGCCCGGCTGGAGCCGCGCAGCGGCTCCCAGGCGTGGCCCATGGCCACCAGGACGATCGCCAGGTACTTGGCGTTGTCGAAGAACGCGTCCCGGGGCTTGGCCGGGCCGCCGGCGGCCGCCCCGCCCGTACGGGCCCGGGCGTGCCGGCGGCTCCCGGCGGCCGGCGCGGCGGGGTGCGGGGCGTCCTGGCCGGGCGGTGCGGCCGGGGGGAGGGTGGCGGTCGCGGCGGCCGGTCCGCCGTCGGGCGCGCCCGGTGCGGTGCCGGGGGTCGGCCGCGGCGCGGGCAGCGGGACCCGCCGCTCGCCGTACGCCGGAATGTCGTGCGTCAAGGGCCCTCCCGGTACGCGGCGGGCCAGGACCCCGGATCAGCACCGGCCCCCGAAACGGAACCCGAATGGCAAATCCACCGTCTTAGTCTTTTTACGGGGAGCGTGGCGTCGAACATCCCTGGCACCTTAGTCCCGCCGGCGGAATCCCGTAAATCCCGCCCGGCCGCGCCCCCGTGGCGCTCACAACCCTCCACAGCACCTTCACCGGAGCCGGGCGAAATACCGCAAAAGGTGGGCCGGAGAATACACCCGCGCGGGGCGGGCGCAGGGGACCAACAGGCAGGAAGGGCGGGCAGAGCAGCGGGTTGAGTCAGCGGGCGGGCTCAGTCGATGACGCCCTCGACGGCGCGGGCGCGGACCGCCCGTACGCTCGCGTCCGTGCCCACGTCCCAGGCGTAGATCTCCAGCCGCCGGCCGTGCGCGCCGCGCAGCCGGTGCACGGCGCGGGCCCAGCGGGAACTCACCTCGGACATCCGGGGGTTGATCTGGTCGGCGAAGCGCGCGTAGCGGCGCAGCCGGCTCAGCGGGGGCCGGCCCAGGATTCCGGTGCGCACCCGCGGCATCAGGGTGTGCACGCGTCTGACGCAGCGGACGCAGAAGCTCTGGATCACCAGCCGGCCGCGCAGGTGGGCGCGGTCCAGCCAGCCGTGCGCGCGGAGTTCGCGGAGGGTCTGCGCCTCGATGCCGGGGTACTGCTCGGGCGCCTTCAGCTCCAGCAGCAGGCCCTGGTGGTTGCGGTCGAGCCGGCGCAGGTAGGCGTCGAGGGTGGGGACGCGGGTGCCGGCGAAGCGCTTGCCGAACCACCGGCCGGCGTCGAGCCGGGCGATCTCGGCGGCGGTGAAGTCCCGCACCCGCCACGGCGCCCGGTGCGGGAAGACCTTCGCGGCGTCGGTGGTGCGGTTCAGGGTGGTGTCGTGCATCACGATCAGGCGGCCGTCCTTGGTGCGCTGGACGTCGTTCTCCACCCAGACCAGTCCGCGGGCGTGCGCGGCGTCGACCGCGGCGAGGGTGTTCTCCGGCGCGTAGCGGGAGGCGCCGCGGTGGGCGATGACGAACGGGGTGCGGTGGCCGGCCCGGATACTGACGACCGTGCCGCCCCGGGTGGCCAGCGCGGTCTGCCCGCCGGGACCGGAGGCCAGGGCCGACGAGGCGACCGTCGCGGTCACCAGGAACGCGCCCAGGCCCGCGGCGGCCCGCGACGTGTGCCGTATCCGCGCGGGTCTGCGAAGCATGCGCCGGCCTCCAGGTCGCTCGGGCGCGGACGCCGCCGTCCGCGCCGGTACGCCCCCTGGGGCGCCCCCGGGCCGCCCTGCCTCCCGACCCTGCCCCCGTCCGGGCGCCCGCGCCAGGCGAACGCCGCCCCCGCGGGCGCGCGCCGCCGCCCCCGGCCCGCCGTCGTGGCAGGTCAGGGGCGGTGCGCCGGAGCCGGGGCGGTCCGGCGGGGCGTTACTCCTTGAGGACCGCGGCCGCCGCGTAGTCGAGGATCGACATCGCCCAGCCCTGGAGGTCCTGGTCGGCGTCGGCGGCGGCCTGGGCCCAGCGCAGCCGCCGGTCGCGCGAGACGTTGACCTGGATGCGCATGCTGATGCCGTCGCCGTCCCGCCCGGCCGCCTCCTCCGGCGCGCCCTGCCGGGCGGCCTTGAGGCGGCCGCGGAGGAAGTTCCGCGACCAGCCGAGCCGTTCGGCCCGGTCGAGCCAGTAGTCCTGCTCGCTCTCGGGCAGGCTGGCGACTTCGGCGTGGTGCTGGAAACTCAGCGCGGAACGGCGGCGCAGCGGTGAAAAGCGCCGGGCGACCCAGGCGTAGTTGCGCAGTGTCTGGTAATCGAGTTGCGTTTCCTCCACGGCCCGCTGATAGCGGTCCGGATAGGCGGAGCGGCCGTAAATGAGCCAGTCCCCCAGCCACCAGGCCGAGGAGTCCGCGGCTACATAGAGTTGTTTACCAATCCTTTGCCAGTCATTCAGCGTGATGCCGGATGGCAATTCGAGCGTCGTACGTCGCGCGGTGGCCTTCTCGGCGGCTTTGGTCAGCTTCCCCGCGGGCTTGGCGACCGCGGGCAGATCCGCACGGGGACATCCCCGTACTTTCCATTCCCCCATGATGCATTGCCTCTGTCGTGCTAGGTCATTGACGACTGATTGCAGACAACTCTAGCCAGCCACGGCCGGGGGGTGTCTATACCCGTTCTTTAACTTCGTCGCTTCCCCCGAAAAGGCCACCGAGTGACTTCTCGGGCGGCCCCGGCGGATACCGCTCAGCGGTCCGCGGGCTCCCCGGCGTCCTGCACCAGCAGCGCGATCTGGACGCGGTTGTTCAGGCCGAGTTTGGTCAGGATGCTGGAGACATGCGTTTTGACGGTGGAGACGCCGAGGTAGAGCGCCGCGCCGATCTCGGCGTTGGACTTCCCCTGTCCCACGCCGAGCGCCACCGCGCGCTCGCGGTCGTTGAGCACCGCCAGCCGCTCGGCGGCCTCCCGGCGGCGCCGCGAGGTGTCCTGGGCGGAGACCACCTGGCGGATCAGCCGGTGGGTGACCACCGGCGAGAGCACCGGCTCGCCGCGGGCCACCCGCCGGATCGCCGCGACGATCTCCGGCGGCGGGGTGTCCTTGAGCGCGAAGCCGGCGGCGCCGGCCCGCAGCGCGCGCAGGACGTACTCGTCCGCGTCGAAGGTCGTCAGCACCAGGATCTCCGGGGCGCCGTCCGCGGCGCGCAGCGCCTCGGTGGCGGCGAGCCCGTCCATCACCGGCATCCGGATGTCCATCAGGACGACGTGCGGGCGGTGGCGGCGGACCAGCTCGATCGCCTCGGCGCCGTCCCCCGCCTCGGCCACCACCCGCAGGTCGGAGGCGCCGCCCAGCATCACCGACAGCCCCGCGCGGACCAGCGGATCGTCGTCGACGATCAGCACATCGACCGTGGAGGACACCCCCGTTGGGGACTCGGCTGAGGTCATGCGGTCAGCGTAACGGGTGGCTGTGACAGGCGGCCGGTACCGAAGTCGGCCGGCGGACGTACTTTGGTCCGGCCCGGCGCCGCCAGCGGCGGGACTTCGGTCGGCGCGGGCGGTACCGATGGCCGATCCGGCCGCCCGGCGCCGCCGCCTAGCGTGGCCGCATGGCAAAGCTGGTGCAGCTCCTCGGACTCTTCCTGGTCGTCGCCGGACTCAGCGGCACCATCGACCAGTTGGCGTCCCAGCCGTTCCTGGGCCCGGTGCTCAACGTCGTCAACCGCTACGTCATCCCGCACATCCCGCCGCTCCAGGGCTACGAGGTCATCTGCAATCTCTCGCTCTCCGTGCTCGGCGCGATCGTGGTGATCGTGGCTAATCGGGTGCAGGACACGTCGCGTTGACGGGGAACGAGGCTCTGCGGCTTCCCCAGCCACTGCGCGTACGCGAGAATCAGAGCGTCCAGGCGGAAGCGGTCCGGGGCCACCTCGCGCAGCAGGCCCGCGTCGGCCAGGGTCTGCAGGGCGCGCTTGCACTGCGGGCGGTCCATCCCGCTCAGCCCCATGGCCAGGGGCAGCGTGATCACCCGCGACTCCTGGAGGCCGAGCGCCATGAAGACGTGGGCGGCCTCGGGGGGCAGCGCGTCGTAGGACCAGCCGATGACGGTGCGCAGCGAGGACTCGCGGTCGCCGGGCAGCTCCAGGAAGTCGACCGGGTCGGCGTTCTCGAAGCAGGCCAGCGCGTCCTCGGGCGAGGGGGCGACCTTGACGCGGGTGGCGGCGATCCGCAGCGCCAGCGGCATCCCGTCGCAGGCGGCCACCAGCCGCCGCACGGCGGCGCGGTGCCGGGTGGTGAACGGCTCGCCGACGATCCGGGCGAAGAGCCGGACGCCGTCCTCCTCGGCCATCCCGTCCAGGACGATCCGCCGCGCGCCGTCCCGGGCGATCAGCCCGGCCAGACCGTTGCGGCTGGTGACGACGACCAGGGCGGACGGGGTGCCCGGGAGCAGCGCCCGGACCTGCTGGGCGCCGGCCGCGTCGTCCAGGACGATCAGCAGCCGGCGGCCGGCGACCAGGCTGCGGTAGGCGGCCCGGGCGTCGATGCTCTCGGACGGCGGGGGCTGGCCCAGGGCGGCCACCAGATGGCGGATCGCGGCCTCGGGCGCCTGCCGGTCCGGTGTGCCGGCGGCGTGCAGGTCGACATGGAGCTGGCCGTCCGGATAGCGGTGGGCCATCGCGTGCGCGAAGCGGGTGGCCAGCGCCGTCTTGCCGACCCCGGGGCCGCCGGTGACCAGCAGCAGGGTGGGCTCGGCGACCGCCTCCTGCGCCAGCGCGGAAAGCCGCGCCAGCTCCGCCGTCCGGCCGGTGAACCCCGGGACGTCGCGGACGAGTTGGGACAGGGCGGCAGGCCGGCGGCCGGTGCCTTCGGGCGGCGGGGGGCCGGGCTCGCGCGCCGGGCGGAGCGCTGACGCGGCCCCGGGCTCACCGCGCAGCACCTGCTCGTAGAGCTGCTGGAGGTGGCTGCCGGGCTCCATGCCCTGCTCCTCGACGAGTTGTTCGCGCAGCGAGTGGTACTCCCGCACGGCGTCGGCGTGCCAGCCGAGGTCGACGTAGCAGCGCATGAGGAGGTAGCGCAGGCGCTCCCGCAGCGGGTGGTGGCGGACCAGCGCGGAGAGTTCGCCGACCAGGGCGACCGGGCGGCCGAGGTCCAGCAGCATCTCGGCGCAGTCCTCCAGGGCCAGCAGGCGGGCCTCGGCGAGCCGGGCGCGCTCGGCGTGCACGAAGGGGCCGATGGCGCCCCCGTAGGGGGTTCCGCGCCACAGCCCCAGTCCCGCTTCCAGTTCGCGGACCGCCCGGGGTGCCGCGCCCTCGGCCCGCAGCCGGCGGGCGGTGGTCAGGGCGGTGGCGAACTGCTCGGTGTCCACGCCCTCGGGCGCGACGCGCAGCATGTAGCCGGAGCGGTCGGAGACCAGTAACTCGGCGTGCCCGTCGGGGCGTTCGGGCCGCAGGGAGTTCCGCAGCCTGGAGACATAGGTGTAGACGCTGTTGACGGCGGTGGGCGGGGCGTTGTCGCCCCAGATGGCCTCGACCAGGTCGTCGCGGCTGACGGTGCGGTTCGCGTGGGCGGCGAGCACAGCGAAGATCGTCCGCTGTGTCGGGGACCCGAGTTCGAGCTGGCGTCCTTCCCGTACCGCCAGCACCGGTCCGAGAAGCGTTGCGGTCAGAGAGGCAGGCATGCGTTTCCCCCTCCTACTCCCCTCCGGCGTGATCATAGCCCAGCAATAGAACACGCTCCGGTGCACGCCCTTATCTACCGCCACGACTGCCCACAAGACGTGCGAACGGTGCAGGTGGGAGGGGGTGCCGGGGTCCGCGGGCGGTCCGGCGGCGTCCCGCCGGCGGGACGGAAACGAGCCGTCCGGTCGGCGCCGCGGAACGTTTCCGCCGACTCCAACCAGCGCGTTTGGAGGCCGTCCAGATCGCATCAAGGAGATACCGCCGCGGCCGGTGTTCCATGGACGAAATGCCACGCAGCGAGAGGCGGTGAGGGGAGTGCTCGATGGTGCTCTGCGTAAATCGGTGAACCCGGTCGTCGCGGCCGGAAGAAGCGGCCCGCAAACCGGTCCGTCGGCGTCACCGGGCCAGGCGGTGCGCGGAAGAACCGCTCTCTGTATCCCCCGGGGGATGTCCATCGATGCCTGGCGCAGCCTGGGCCGGCAGATCCAGGAGATTTCCAGTTCGTCCGCCTGGTGGCTCGGCGACTGGCTGCTCTACGGTCAGGCGGAATTCCCCAACCGCTATAAGCACGCGATCGCGCAGACCTCGCTCGACTACCAGACGCTGCGGAACTACGCCTGGGTGGCCCGGCGGTTCGCCCCGCACCAGCGCCACGAGGCCCTGAGCTTCCAGCACCACGCCGAGGTCGCGGGGCTGCCGGAGGAGGAGCGGGGCCAGTGGCTGGCCCGGGCCGCCGAGCAGCGCTGGTCGCGGAACGAACTCCGGCGGCAGGTGCGGGTCCGCAAGGAAATCACCGGCGCGGCCGAACGCGCGGTGCAGTTGAAAATGAAACCGGATGACGGTCAGCGCGAACTCTGGCAGGCCGCCGCCGTGCGCACCGGGAAAGACCTGCTCACCTGGATCACCACGGTGCTGGACGACGCGGCGAATTCCGCTCCGGCCATCAGCGGCTGACCGCGCGTTTATTCCGTTACGCATCATCGCGTTCCGGGAGAAAGGCGGTGCACGATAGCGGCATGACTGGAGAAGAGGTGCCGCCTTTGGCACTTTCGGCCGGCGACCGGCAATCCCGAATACGCCCGCCCCGCCACCGCGTGGAACGCCGCGCGGTGTGGTGGTGGACGATCCGGGTCGCGCTGTCGCTGGTCGTCTCGGTCGGCGCGCTGGGGATCACGTACTGGCTGTGGGAGGGGGGCCGGACCTGGATCGGTCCGGTCCTCCTCGCCACCGCCGCCGCCCATCTGGTGACCGGCGCGGTGATGCCCTCGGTGCGCTACCGCGTCCACCGCTGGGAGTGCACCGACCTCGCCGTCTACGAACTCAAGGGCTGGCTGGTGCGGGAGTGGCGGATCATCCCGATCTCCCGCATCCAGAGCGTGGACGTGGCGCGCGGGCCCGTGCAGCAGTGGCTGGGGCTGGCCACCCTCCGGGTGGTGACCGCCGCGCACGAGGGCCACGTCAAGATCGTCGGGCTGGACGCCGACGTGGTGGCGCGGGCCGCCGCCGAACTGACCGCGATCACCCAGGCCACCCCGGGGGACGCGACGTGACGACGGCGGAAGCCCCGGAGCACACCGCCCCGGCGCCGGAGCCGCCCGGCGACGAGGTGCCCTGGCAGCGGCTCAACGGCCGCCTGGTCTGGGTGAACTTGGCGCGGCTGGTGCTCTCCACCCTGCCGACCGTGCTCTCCATGGTCTTCTTCGGCACCGGGCGGCAGCTGTCGGACCTGTGGCCGGCGATCACCGCGACCACGATCGGCATGGTCATCAGCGCCCTGGACGTCCTGCGCTGGCTGCGCACGCGCTACCGCGTCACCGACGAGCTGGTGGAGATCCACACCGGCCGGATCCTGCGGGTCTACCGCCAGGTGCCGCGCGAGCGGATCCGGACCGTCGACCACAAGGCGAGGCTGCGCCACCGGATGGCCGGGCTGCGGGTGGTGGTCATCAGCTCCGGCCGGTCCCGGCCCGCGCTGCGGCTGGACGCCGTCTCCAAGGACAAGGCCGAGGCGCTGCGCCGCGAACTGCTGCGCGGCGCGGCGCCGGACGCTGCCGGCGAGGCGGAGGCGGCCGCCAAGGCCGGGCAGGAGAGCGCCGCGGAGGAGACCGTGCTCTCCCGGGCCCGCTGGTTCTGGATCTTCTACAACGTCATCAACATCTGGGGCATGCTCGTCGGCGGGCTGCTGCTGTGGAGCCTGGACTCGCTGCTGGACCTGGTCAATCTGGACCTCATCGGCCCCCTGGACCGGCTGATCGACCACCTCGCGCCCAGCCGCCCGGCCGCCTGGGCGCTGTGGGCCGGTGTGGTCGCCGTCCTCGGCTTCTGCGCGCTGGCCAGCGGCTTCGTGAAGGACAACTGGCACTTCCGGCTCGTCCGCCGGACAACGGAGGACGGCACCGCGCTGGTCACCCGGCAGGGCCTGCTGTCCACCCGGGAGGTGCACCGCGACGACAGGCGGCTGCGCGGGATCCACCTCAGCCAGCCGCTGTTCTGGCGCTGGATCGGGCTGACCGAGACCTCTGTCATCTCCACCGGCCTGGCCGCCTGGTCGCTCACCAGCGAACCGGCCGCCGTGATCCTGCCGCGCGGGCCGGCCGCGGAGGCCCGGCGGGTGGCGGGCCTGGTCCTGCCCGGGCCGGAGCGGCCACTCGAGGCGCCGCTGCGCCGCCATCCGCTGACCGCGCTGGTCCGCCGGCTGCTGTGGGCGGCGGTGTGCTGCGCCGCGTCGGCGGGACTGCTGGCCTGGCTGGGCGCCACCGGCGTGGTCCCGGGGTGGCTGTGGACGGTCCCGCTGTGGGGCGCGCCGCTGCCGGTCCTGCTGGCCGTGGTCGCGTACCGCACGCTGGGGCACACCTGCGCCGGGCGGTATCTGGTCATGCGGCACGGGGTGTCCCGGCGGGAGACCGCGGTGCTGCGGCGGGACGCGGTGCTGGGGCTCAAGCTCCGCCAGTCGCTGGTGCAGCGGTGGCTGGGGCTGGTGAGCGTCGGCGTGCCCACCGCGGCCGGCCACCGCTTCTACCACGCCCCGGACATGACGGTGGAGCAGTTCCTCACCTTCGCCGGCGAGGCCGCCCCCGAACTCCTCGCGGAGATTCTCCGGCCGGCCGGCGAGCGGAATTCCGCCGGGCCCGGACAGTAAATGCGCACCGGCAACTCCCGAACGGCCGGGCGGATACGGAAAGATGCGGGACGGCGCTGAAGCCCCGGACATATATCGATGTGTGCCGCGGGAAAGCCCAGGGTTTCCCGGCCGCCCCGTATCGTCGACACCGGATATTTTGGAGTACGCACCAGATGTGGGAGATCAAGCTGGCGGAAGGTTTTTCCGTGAGCGCGCTCGGCCTCGGCTGCAGTTCCATGTCCTATGGCTACGAGACCGGCCCGCGGGACGACCGGGAATCCATCCGGGTCATCCACCGGGCCCTGGATCTCGGCGTCAATCTCTTCGACACGGCCGATGTCTACGGACCGTTCACCAATGAGGAGTTGATCGGCCGCGCGCTCGAACACCGCCGTTCCGAGGCGGTGCTGGCGACCAAATGCGGAATGGTCGCCGGCCCCGACGGCCGCTTCCGGCGCGACGGCCGCCCCGAGCACCTGCGGCGGGCCTGTGACGCCTCGCTGCGCCGGCTGCGCACCGACACCATCGACCTGTACCAGCTGCACCGCGTGGACCCCGCCGTCCCGCTCGCCGAGACCTGGGGCGCGCTCGCCGAGCTGGTCACCGCCGGCAAGGTCCGCGCCCTGGGCATCTCGCACGCCACCTGCGCCGAACTGGACGAGATCCACGCCATCTTCCCGCTCACCACGGTGCAGTACGAGCTGTCGGTGTGGGCGCCGCAGAGCAAGCGGGAGATCCTGCCGTGGTGCCGGCGCAACGGCGTCGGCTTCCTCGCCTTCGCCCCCATCGGGCGCGGCTTCCTCTCCGGCCGGGTCTCCCCCGACCGGCTGGGCGCCGGCGACTCCCGGGTCCGCGACCCGCGGTTCCGGGCCGAGGCGATGCGCGCCAACGAGGTGATCCTCGACGGGCTGCGCCAGGTCGCCGCCCGGCACGGCGGCGCCACCCCGTCCCAGGTGGCCATCGCCTGGGCGCTCGCGCAGGGCCCGGACGTCGTCCCGATCCCCGGCACCCGCCATCTGCACTGGCTGGAGGAGAACGTCGCGGCGGCCGGCCTGCGGCTGTCCGCCGAGGACCTGCACCGGCTCGACACCCTGCCGGCCGCGGTCGGCGAGATGCACTGGGACCGGCTGCGGGAGGCCCGTACCGGCCTCGCGGACGCCCCGGAGGCGGCCGGCGACCGGCCGTCCGCATAAGGCCCTTCCCGGAGAGATTGGACGACCGCCGTGCTCTTCCCGCACACCACGTCCCGCCGGCTGGCATTCCGCCCGGCGTCCACCGCGCACCACGCGGATCTGATCCGCACCATGCTGCGGACCGGAATCGAGAACGTCAGCCCGACCGGCCGGGCCGGCAATCGCGATCTGTCGAAATGTGACGCGGCATTTCTCGTCACCCGCAAGGGCAGCGGAGATCTGCTCGGTTTCGCCACCCTGCACGGGCTCGATGCCGCCGGGCACATCAAGTCCGGTGTGTATCTGGATCCCGAACGGGCCCGGCTCGGGGTCGGTTCCGAGGCGATTTACCTGACGATCAACTATGCCTTCGCGATGTTCCCGGTCGATAGGGTGATCGCCCAGACCACCGAGGCGACGTTCGGTTCGGTCGGCCTCAATTCCCAGGACGGCACCGCCACCGCGATTCTCCGCGACTATCTCTATTTCCGCGGCCGCCACTGGGATCTGCACACCTACGAGCTCCGCCGCGCCGACTGGGAGCAGCACGTGGACGGCGCGCTGGACGACGTGCTGGGGCCGGGGCTGAGCTGGCGCGCCGACCCCAACCGCCCGCCGGCCGCCGCCTGACCCCGGCCGCCCCGGGCCCCGCGGCCGCCACCCGCCACGGCCACCACCGCCACCGCCACCGCCACCGCCACCAGGAATTTGAGGAGAACCAGTGCCAGGTCAGGGAACGGGACCGCTGATCACCGTCCTCGGGGCCTCGGGCCTGCTCGGCACGGCCGTCAGCCGGGAGCTGGCGAGCCGGCCGGTCCGCCTGCGGCTCGTCGGCCGCCGCCCGGTGGCCGTACCGCCGCACCCCGCCGCCCGGATCGAGGAGCGCCGGATCGACCTGACCCGGCCCGGCGCGGTCGCCGACGCGGTGGCCGGCGCCGATGTGGTGATCCACCTCGTCGCGCACATCTCCGGCTCGGGCACCTGGCGGGTGGCCGACGGCGACACCCTCGCCGAGCGGGTCAACCTCGGCCTGGTGCACGACGTCATCGAGGCGGTCCGGGCGCAGCGCCGGGCCCGGCCGCCGGCCCTGCTGTTCTCCGGGTCGCTCTCCCAGACCGCCCGGGTGCCGGCCGCGCTGGCCGCCCGCGGCGTCGAGCCGGAGGCGCTGCTGACCGCGTACGACCGGCACAAGCTGGCCGCCGAGCGGGCCATCGCGGACGCCACCGACGAGGGCCTGGTGCGCGGCAGCACGCTGCGCCTGTCCACCCTCTACAGCCTGGGCACCGACCCCGCCGACCTGGACCGGGGCGTGGTCGCGTCGATGACCCGGCGCGCCGTCGCGGGGCAGCCGCTGACCGTCTGGCACGGCGGCACCGCCAAACGCGATCTGCTCGGCATCGACGACGCGGCCCGCGCCTTCACCGCGGCCCTGGACGCCCTCGACACGGTCGCGGGCCGGGCGTGGGAGATCGGCACCGGTGAACAGACCAGTGTGGCCGAGCTGTTCGCGGCGATCGCGCGGGCGGTGGCCCGGCAGACCGGCCGCCCGCCGGTACCGGTCGTGGACACCGCGCCCGCCGAGTACGCCATGCCCACCGACCAGCTCGACTTCGTCCTGCGCTCGGCGGCGTTCCGGGACGTGACCGGCTGGGCGCCGCGCGTCCCGCTCCACGAGGGGCTGGACCGGATCGCCGCGGCCATCGCCCGCCAGCACCGCACCCCCGCCTGACCGACTCCGAGGGACACGATGCGAATACTGTTCACCACCACCCCGGACAAGAGCCTGTTCCAGCAGATGGTGCCGCTGGCGTGGGCGCTGCGCACGGCGGGGCACGAGGTCCGGGTCGCCGCGCCGCCCGCGTTCGCGCCGGTCATCACCCAGGCCGGGCTGACCGCCGTACCGGTCGGCAGCGACCGCCCGATCTGGCGGCTGCCGCGGCTGGACCCGGAGCGGATGGAGGCCGAGCGCAAGGGCCTGCCCGCGCCCTACAGCGCCGCCGAGCAGGCGCCGGAGGAGCTCGACTGGGCGACGCTGCGGGACGGTTACGCGCAGGTCGTCGGGCACTGGCACAAGACCGACAACTTCCCGATGACCGCCGACCTGGTCGAGTTCGCCCGCCACTGGCGGCCCGATCTCGTCCTGTGGGAGCCGCTGGCGTACGCCGGGGCGATCGCCGCCAAGGCCACCGGCGCCGCGCACGCCCGGCTGCTGTGGAGCATCGACGTCCTGGGGCAGACCCGCAGCCACTTCCTGCGGCTGAAGGCCCAGCAGCCGCCCGCCGAGCAGGCCGACCCGCTCGCCGACTGGCTGGGCGCCTACGCCCGCAAGTACGGCGGCGAGTACACCGAGGACCTGGCCACCGGACACTTCTCGCTCGACCAGTTCCCGCCCTCGATGCGGATGGCGGCGGACGGCATCCGCTACGTCCCGATGCGCTACGTGCCCTACGGCGGGCCCGCGGTGGTCCCCGGCTGGCTGCGGGAGGAGCCCAAGCGGCCGCGGGTGGCGCTGACCCTGGGCATCGCCGCGACCAGCCGCTTCGCCGGGCACGTCGCCGACGTCGGGGACATCCTGGCGGCGCTGGACGGCCTGGACATCGAGGTGGTCGCCACCCTCGCCGAGTCCGAGCAGCGCAAGCTCAAGCGCGTCCCGGACAACGCCCGGGTGGTGTCGTACGTCCCGCTGCACGCCCTGCTGCCCACGTGCAGCGCGGTGATCAACCACGCCGGTCCGGGCACCTTCCTGACCACCACCCTCAACCCGATCCCGCAGGTCGCCGTCCCCTGGGACTTCGACGAGCCGGAGCTGGCCCGGCGGGCCGCCGCCCAGGGCGCCGTGCTGACCCTGCGCGCCGACCGGGCCACCGGCGAGGCGGTGCGGGACAGCCTGCTGCGGGTGCTGAACGAGCCCGCGTTCGCCGCGGCGGCAGCAGACCTGCGCGACCAGTTCCGCGCGCTGCCCACGCCCAACGAGCTGGTGCCCCAACTGGAGCGGCTCACCGAGGAGTACCGCTCCCCCGCCCGACGATCCGCGTGAGGAGGCCCCGCGCCATGCGCGTCCTGTTCGCCACCAATCCGCACAAGTCCATCTTCCAGTACATGGCCCCGCTGGCCTGGGCGCTGCGCACCGCGGGGCACGAGGTCCGCTTCGCCAGCCAGCCCGACTTCGCGCCGGTCATCACCCAGGCCGGGCTGACCGCCGTACCGGTGGGCCGCGACCACGCCAAGCTGTGGGCGGCCCGCGCGCCCAAGTCCGGCTTCGAGGCGGGCCGGGCGGGCATCGAGGAGCCCTACGACGCGTTCACCGACCCGGAGAAGGACACCTGGGAGTATCTGGCGCCCGGGCTGGCCCGCGCGGTGGCCGACCGGCACCGCCAGACCGCCTTCCCGATGATCGCCGGGCTGGTGGAGTTCGCCCGGCAGTGGCGGCCCGACCTGGTGGTCTGGGACCCGCTGACGTTCGCCGGGCCGATCGCCGCCCAGGCATGCGGCGCGGCACACGCCCGGCTGCTGTTCGGCATCGATGTGCACGGCGGCGTCCGGCGGCAGTTCCTGCGGCTGCGGGAGCAGCGGCCGGCCGCGGAGCGGAGCGATCCGTTCGCGGACTGGCTGGGCGGCTACGCCCGGAAGTTCGGCGGCGAGTTCACCGAGTCCATGGTCACCGGGCACTTCACCATCGACCAGTTCCCGGCCAGCCTCCAGATCGAGGCGCCCGGACTCACCTATGTCCGCACGCAGTTCATCCCGTACGGCGGGCCGGCCACCGTCCCGAAGTGGCTGTGGCGGCAGCCGGAGAAGCCGCGCGTCGCGCTCACCATGGGGCTGAGCGCCACCGACGTCTACGACGGCTACACCGTGCGCACCCAGGACCTGCTCGACGCGCTGGCCGACCTGGACATCGAACTGGTCGCCACCATCGCCGACGCCGAGAAGGCCAAGCTCGCGCGGATCCCGGACAACGCCCGGCTCGTCCCGTACGTCCCGCTGCACCATCTGGCCCCGACCTGCTCGGCGTTCATCCACCACGCCGGCGCCGCCACCCTGGCCACCGTCGCCCGCCACCCGGTCCCGCATCTGTCCCTGCACTACCACTACGACCAGCCGATCCTGGCCCGGAAGCTCACCGAACACGGCGCCGGACTGGACCTGCACACCAGCCAGGCCACCGGCCAGGCCGTCCGCGACGCGGTCCAACGCCTGCTGAAGGAACCGCACTTCACCGAGCGGGCCGCCGCGCTGCGCGACGAGACCCTCGCCCTGCCCACCCCCAACCAGCTCGTCCCGCAACTGGAAGAGCTCACCGCCCGCCACCGCGCCACGCCCGCCTGAACCCCTGGAAGGCAGCCCCATGCGAGTCCTGTTCACCGCCTATCCGGAGCGCACGCACTTCCTCCTCATGGCCCCGCTGGCGTGGGCGCTGCGCACCGCCGGCCACGAGGTCCGCTTCGCCAGCCAGCCGAAGTTCACCTCGGAGATCACCCAGGCCGGGCTGACCGCCGTCCCCGTGGGCCGGGACCGCGACCTGTGGCAGATCCTCTCCCGGGACCCCACCTGGCTCGGCCAGGCCGACAAGGGCGGCATGCCGCTGCCGTACGACGTGGCCGATATGGCGCCGGAGGAGATCACCTGGGAGCACCTGAGCCAGGGCTACGCGGCGCAGGTCGAGCGCTGGCACAAGACCAGCAATGTGCCGATGGTCGCCGACCTGGTGGAGTTCGCCCGGCACTGGCAGCCCGACCTGGTCATCTGGGAGCCGCTGACCTACGCCGGCGCGATCGCCGCCGAGGCGGTCGGCGCCGCCCATGTCCGGCTGCTGTTCGGCATCGATATGTACGGCGTGGCCCGCGAGCACTTCCTGCGGCTGAGAGACGAGCGGCCGGAGGGCGCACGCACCGACCCGATGGCGGACTGGCTGGGCGGCTACGCCCGCAAGTACGGCTTCCCGTTCGGCGAGCAGCTGATCACCGGGCAGGCCACCGTGGACCTCGTACCGGAGTGCCTGCAGCGCCGGGCCGCCGGGCTGGAGTACCTCCCGCTGCGGTACGTGCCCTACGGCGGCCCGGCCGTCGTCCCGGCGTGGCTGCGCCGCCCGCCGCAGAAGCCGCGGGTGGCGCTCACGCTGGGCCTGAGCACGACCGGGCACGGCGGGGAGTACGCGGTCGGGGTGCAGGACGTGCTGGACGCGCTCGGCGATCTGGACATCGAGCTGGTCGCCACCCTCGCCGAGGCCGAGCAGCGCAAGCTGGTGCGCGTCCCGGACAACGCCACCGTGGCGTCCTTCCTGCCGCTGGACGCGCTCGCCGCCACCTGCGACGCGGTGATCCACCACGCCGGGTTCGGCACCCTGGCCACCACCGCGCTGCGCGCCCTGCCGCAGCTGACCCTGCCCTGGGACAACGACGGCCCGGCGCTGGCCGACGGGATCGCGCGGGCCGGCGCGGGCCTGGTCCTCAACCCCAAGGAGGCCACCGGCGCGGACGTCCGGGACGCGCTGGTCAAGCTGCTGTCCGACCCGGGGATCCGGCAGGGCGCGGCCGGACTGCGGGACGCGATGCTCGCCCAGCCGAGCCCGAACGCCATGGTGGCGACGCTGGAGCGGTTCACGGCCGAGCGCCGGGGCCGGTCGTCGGCCGCCGCCTCGACGGTGAGCGGGGGCTGACCGATGCGCGTGCTGTTCGTCGCCAACCCCGAGAAGGCCCATGTGCTGCCCATGCTGCCGCTGGCGTGGGCGCTGCGCACCGCCGGGCACGAGGTGCGGGTCGCCTGCACCCCGTGGTTCGCGGACGTGATCACCCAGGCCGGGCTGACCGCCGTCCCCGTGGGCCGCGACTACGACCTGTGGGAGCTGCTGCGCCGCCAGATGCACACCCTCCCGGACTGGTCCTACCGCCCGGAGTACGGCCTGCCCGCGCCCTACGACGCCGCCCAGGACCCGGCCAAGGCCGACTGGGACCACCTCGTCAAGGGGTACGAGGAGATCGTCCACCTGTGGCACAAGCCGGCCAGCTTCCCGCTCATCGCGGACCTGGTGCGCTTCGCCCGCCAGTGGGAACCGGACCTGGTGCTGTGGGAGCCGCTGGCGATGGCGGCGCCGATCGCCGCCGAGGCGGTGGGCGCCGCGCACGGCCGGCTGCTGTGGAGCGCGGACGCCTTCGGCACCACCCGCGAGCACTTCCTGCGGCTGCGCGACCGGCGCCCGGAGGGCGCGCGCCCCGATCCGCTCGGCGACTGGCTCGGCGGCTACGCCCGGATGCACGGCGGCGAGTTCACCGAGTCCATGGTCACCGGCCACTTCACCATCGACCAGCTCCCGGCGTCCCTGCGCCTGGAGAGCGGCCTGCCGTCCCTGCCGATGCGGTTCGTCCCGTACGGCGGCCCGGCGGTGCTCCCCAAGTGGCTGTGGGCGCCGCCCGAGCGGCCCCGGGTGGCGCTGACCATGGGCGTCAGCTCCACCGACCACGGCGCCGGCTACGAGATCGACGTGCAGGACGTCCTGGACTCGCTGGCCGATCTGGACGTCGAGGTGGTCGCCACCGTCGCCGAGGACGAGCAGCGCAAACTCGCCCGGGTGCCGTCCAACGCCCGCCTGGTGCCGTACGTGCCGCTGCACGCGCTGGCGCCGACGTGCAGCCTGGCCATCCACCACGCCGGTTTCGGCACCTTTCTGACGATGGCTCAGCACCCGGTGCCGCAGCTGCTGCTGCCGTGGGACTTCGACGGGCCCGTCCTCGGCCGCCGCGCCGCCGCGCAGGGCGGCTCCCTGGCGATCGAGGCGGACCGGGCGACCGTGCCGGCGGTCCGCGAGGCGGTGCTGCGGCTGCTCGGCGAACCCGGCTTCCGGGAGCGCGCGGCGGCGCTGCGGGACGAGCTGCGCGCCCTGCCGAGCCCCAACGCGCTGGTGCCGGAGCTGGAACGGCTCACCGCCGCGCACCGCTCCCCCGCCCGCCGGTCCGCGTGAGGAGACCCCGAACCATGCGTGTCCTGTTCACCACCAGCCCGCACAAGAGCGTCTTCCAGTACCTCGCGCCGCTGGCCTGGGCGCTGCGCACCGCCGGCCACGAGGTCCGGTTCGCCGGGCCGCCCGGCTTCGCGCCGGTCATCACCCAGGCCGGGCTGACCGCCGTGCCCGTGGGCCGCCGCCAGAACCCCTTCCGGATGCTGGACTTCGTCGATCCGGAGCTGATCGCCGCGTCCCGGGTCGGGCTGCCCGCCCCCTGGGACGTCACGGAGGACCCGGCGAAGGCCACCTGGGAGCATCTGCTCGGCGGGTACGAGCTGGCCACGGGGTCGCTGCGGGAGGAGAACTTCCCGGTGATCACCGATCTGGTGGAGTTCGCCCGGCACTGGCGGCCCGACCTCGTCCTGTGGGAGCCGTTCGCCTGCGCGGGCGCGATCGCGGCCACCGCCGTGGGCGCCGCGCACGCCCGGCTGCTCTTCGGCGTGGACGTCTTCGGCGTGGCCCGCGCGCACTTCCTGCGCCTGGCGGAGCAGCGTCCCGCGGAGCGGCGGAGCGATCCGCTGGCCGAATGGCTGGGCGGCTACGCCCGCAAGTACGGCGGCGAGTTCACCGAGTCCATGGCGACCGGGCATTTCACCATCGACCAGTTCCCGCGCAGCCTCCAGGCCGAGGCGCCCGGACTCCACTACCTGCGCACCCAGTTCATCCCCTACGGCGGGCCCGCCACCGTCCCGGAATGGCTGTGGCGGCGGCCGGAGAAGCCGCGGGTGGCGCTCACCATGGGGCTGACCGCCACCGATGTCTACGACAGCTACACCGTCAACACCCAGGAGGTGCTGGACGCGCTGGCCGACCTGGACATCGAGCTGGTCGCCACCATCTCCGACGCCGAGAAGGCCAAGCTGGCGCGGATCCCGGACAACGCCCGCCTGGTGCCGTACGTCCCGCTGCACCACCTCGCCCCCACCTGCTCGGCGTTCATCCACCACGCCGGCGCCGCCACCCTGGCGACGGTGGCCCGGCATCCGGTGCCGCATCTGTCCCTGCACTACCACTGGGACCAGCCGTTCCTGGCCCGGAAGCTCACCGAACACGGCGCCGGACTGGACCTGCACACCAGCCGGGCCACCGGCCAGGCCGTCCGCGACGCGGTCCAGCGCCTGCTGGCCGAACCGCGCTTCACCGAACGCGCCGCCGCGCTGCGTGACGAGACCCTGGCCCTGCCCACCCCCAACCAGCTCGTCCCGCAGCTGGAAGAGCTCACCGCCCGCCACCGCGGCACCCTCCCCGCCTGAATTCCGAGACCTGGAAGGCCCCATGCGAGTCCTGTTCGCCGTCATACCGGAGAAGACGATCTTCCTGAGCATGGTGCCGCTGGCCTGGGCGCTGCGCACCGCAGGCCACGAGGTCCGGTTCGCCTGCCAGCCCTCCTTCGCGCCGGTCGTCACCCAGGCCGGGCTGACCGCCGTCCCCGTCGGCCGCGACAGCGACGTCTTCCGGGTGGCGCGGATGGACCCCGCCGAGCTGGAGGCGGCGCGGGCCGGTCTGCACGCCCCCTGGGACGCGGCCGAGGACCCGGACAAGGCCCGCTGGGAGCCGATGCGGGACGGCTACTACGACGCGGTCGAGAAGGGCCACAAACCGGAGAACTTCCCGATGATCGCCGGGCTGGTGGAGTTCGCCCGGCACTGGCGGCCCGACCTCGTCCTGTGGGACCCGCTCACCTACGCCGCCCCGATCGCGGCCACCGCCGTGGGCGCCGCGCACGCCCGGCTGCTCTTCGGCGCCGATGTCTTCGGCGTGGCCCGCGCCCACTTCCTGCGCCTCGCGCAGCAGCGGCCGGCCGGCGACCGGACCGACCACCTCGCCGCCTGGCTGGGCTCCTACGCCCGGAAGTTCGGCGCGGAGTTCGACGAGGCCATGGTCACCGGGCACTTCACCATCGACCAGTTCCCCGCGAGCCTCCAGATCGAGGCGCCCGGCCTGGACTACCTGCGCATGCAGTTCGTCCCCTACAACGGCCCGGCGACCGTCCCGGGCTGGCTGTGGGCCCGGCCCGAACGGCCGCGGGTGGCACTGACCATGGGGCTCACCGCGACCGACCTCTTCGACGGCTACACCATCAGCGCCCAGGACGTCCTGACCGCCCTGGCCGAGCTGGACATCGAGGTCGTCGCCACCCTCGCCGACTCCGAACGGGCCGCCCTGCGCGCCGTCCCGGACAACGTCCGGCTGCTGCCGTTCGTACCGCTGCACGCGCTGGCCCCGACCTGCGACGCGGTCATCCACCACGCCGGGCCCGGCACCCTGGGCACCGTCGCCCGCTACGGCGTCCCGCAGCTGTCCATCCCGTACAGCTTCGACGAACCGCTGCTGGCCCGGAAGCTGGCCGAGCACGGCGCCGGACTGCACATCCCGCACACCGAGGCGACCGGCGCGGCCATCCGCGACCAGCTGCGGCGGCTGCTCACCGAACCGTCCTTCCGCGCCCGCGCGGCGGACCTGCGCGCCGAGCTGCGGTCGCTGCCCGCGCCCAACGACCTCGTGCCGCGCCTCGAAGACCTCACCGCCCGCCACCGCACCGGCGCCCCGCACCGCCCCTGACGGCGCGCCGCCCGCTGACGCAAGAGACGGAACCGACCACCATGCGCATCCTGTTCACCTGCTACCCCGAGCGCACCCACTTCCTGCTGATGGCGCCCCTGGCCTGGGCGCTGCGGACCGCGGGCCACGACGTGCGGGTCGCCTGCCAGCCGAAGATGACCGAGGCGATCACCCAGGCCGGGCTGACGGCCGTACCGGTCGGCAGCGACCGCGACCTGTGGCAGGTCGCCGGGCGGCTCACCGGCGCCGGCGCCCGGCTGGCGCCGGGCCTGGCCGAGCCGTACGACGCCGCCGAGCGCGCCCCCGGCGACATCACCCTGGAGTGGCTGCGCGAGGCGTACCGGGTCCGGATCGAGGCCGCGCACAAGATGACCAACGCGCCGCTGGCGGGCGCGCTCACCGAGTACGCCCGGCACTGGCGGCCCGATCTGGTCGTCTGGGAGCCGCTGACCTTCGCGGGCGCCATCGCGGCCACGGCGACCGGCGCGGCGCACGCCCGGATGCTGATCGGCGCGGACGTGTACGGCATCGCCCGGCAGCACTTCCGGCGGCTGGCCGACGCGGCTCCGGGCGGGGAGGACCCGTTGGCGGCGTGGCTGGGCGGCTACGCGCACCGCTACGGCGCGGAGTTCTCCGAGGAGATGGTCACCGGGCAGTTCAGCATCGATCTGCTGCCGCCGTCGCTCCAGGTGCACGCGCCCGGACTGGACTACCGCTCGCTGCGCTTCACCCCGTACGGCGGCCCGGCGGTCGTCCCGCGCTGGCTGTGGGAGCCGCCGGCCCGCCCGCGGGTGGCGCTGACGCTGGGTCTGACGGTCAGCGACCACGGCCTGCCGTACCCGGTCGACATCCAGGACATCCTCGACGCCGTCGCGGACCTGGACATCGAGCTGGTGGCGACGGTCAGCGACGCGGCCCGGCAGCGGCTGGCCCGGGTCCCGGCCAACGCCCGGCTGGTGCCGTACGTGCCGATGCAGGCGCTGCTGCCGACCTGCGCGGCGGTCATCCACCACGCCGGGGTGGGCACCCTCACCACCGCGGCGTTCTACGGCGTGCCCCAACTGGCGCTCCCCTGGGACGTGGACCAGCCGCTGCTGTCGGGGCGGCTGGCCGCGCACGGCGCGGGCCTGACCACGCACGCCACCCGGGCCACCGGGGAGTCCGTCCGGGCCGCCCTGCTGCGGCTGCTGGCGGAGCCGGCCTTCCGGACCCGCGCGGCGGACCTGCGGTCCGAGCTGCACGCCGTCCCGTCCGCCAACGAGGTGGCCCGGGAGCTGGTGGAGCGGGCGGCGGCCGCGCGCGGCTGAGCGACCGGGCGGGCGGCGGGGCGGCGGGGCGGCCGGAAAGCGGCTGCCCCGCCGCCCCGCCGGCGTCACCGGCTCAGCGCCCGCCAGTACTGCCGCTTGTCCTTGTCGCGTACGACGACCCCGGCCTCGGTCAGCTCCCCGCGCAGCTCCCGGAGCTGGTCGCCGGACCCGGGCTTCTTCAGCAGCTCCTCCCGGGCCTTGAGCAGCGTGTTGGCCTGCGGCGACAGCTTGCCGCCGCCGGGCACCCAGAGCTGGAACTCCTTCTTGTACGGGTCCTCCTCGGCCCACTTGTAGCCGTGCGCGGCGAAGGCCACGGCCAGCCGGCGGCGGTCCTGGTCGCAGTCCTCGCGGGCCAGTTCCTCGGTGCGGTGGCCGAACAGGACGAGCTGCTTGCCGTCCAGGCACGCCATCGCCACCTCGCGGGCGGGGTACTCCCGCGGCTCGCCCTTGCGGGTCAGCACCACCCGGTCGTCGTCGACGCTGACCGACAGCTCGCTGAACTTGATGACCGCCCCGCCGATCAGCCCGATGAGGCCGCCGGCCGCGATCGCGCCGATGGTCAGGCCGGGCTCCGGGATCGAGGCGACGAGTTTGGCCGGGCCCTGCATCGGCGCCCAGGGGAGCGTCACCAGCCATTTCGCGACCACCTTGATCAGCCAGCCGAGCCCGGCCCCGATCAGTCCGAAGACGAGACAGACGAGGACTTGCCCGAGCAGCGGCTCGGCGACGACCGTGGGCTGGTCGGTCTTCGGGTTCAGCTCTTTCGGCACAGCTAGCTCACTCCCACTCGTTGATCGGAAAACCCCGCGCGGGGGCGCCCCTTGCATCGATAAGTCCGTCCGTACGCGGCGCACGGCCCCGCCGCCCGGCGGTCCGGCTCCGGCGGTCCTACCCCTCCCGCGGCCACGGCAGCACCGCCGCGACCTCCCAGCCGCCGTCCGCGGCCGGGCCGTACTCCAGCTGCCCGCCGGCCAGCGCCACCCGCTCGGCCAGCCCCGCCAGACCGTGCCCCCCGGGGCCGCCCGGCCGGCCGGCGGACCGGGCGCCGGCCGGGCCGTTGGCCACCTCGACCCGGAGCCCCTCCCCCGCCGTGCCGGTCACCGCGACGCGGGCCACCGCCCCGGGGGCGTGCTTGCGGACGTTGGTCAGCGCCTCCTGGACGACCCGGTAGACCGTCCGGCCGATCAGGTCCGGCACCGCCTCCGGGATCTCCTTGACCAGCCGTACCCGCATCCCCGCCGCGCACGACTCGGCGACCAGGCGGTGCAGATCGGCCAGCGTGGGCTGGGGCAGCGCGGCGGCCGGCGCGCGCAGCACGGCCAGCACCTCGCGCAGGTCCTGGAGCGCCTGGTGGGCGCTCTGCCGGATCACCCCGGCCGCCCGCGCGATGTCCTCGCTGGGGGCGTCCGGGCGGTACTCCAGCGCCCCGGCGTGCAGGCTCAGCAGCGACAGCCGGTGGCCGAGCACATCGTGCATCTCCCGGGCGACCTCCTCCCGGGCCCGCAGCTGGGCCTGCTCGACCCGCAACTCGGCCTCGGCGGCGACCCGTTCGAGGAGCTGGCGGCGGTGGCGGACGAACAGCCCCCAGCCGACCGCGCTGCCCTGGGCGAGGGCGCCGAAGAGGAAGAAGAACAGCCAGCCCGGCCGGGCCTCGGCCGGGCGGATGACCGCATCCGAGACCACGGTCACCAGGCTCACCGCGTAGACGGCCGCGGTGGTGCGCGGCGGGCGGTGGACGGCGACCGAGAACAGCGCCACGAGCATGGCGCCGGAGGCCATTTCGAACGGCACGGACAGCACGATCAGCGCGAGCGCGACCTCCAGCGGCCGGCGCCGCCGCAGCCACAGCAGCAGGCAGCCGGCGACCGCGGCTATCTGCTCGACGTAGAGCCAGTTCACCCCGCCGAGGTCGAATCCGGCCCGGCCGCGGCTTTTCGCGCTGAACACGCCGTAGGCCACGGCGAGCAGGAAGAAGACGGTGTCCACGGTCCAGTCCCGGGGACTCCGCCGGACGGGCGCGGGAGCGGTCACGTTGGCGGGCACGGCCGGGACTTTACCGGCCTGATCTCTTCCCGCGGCCTGGACGGACGGTGGACGATACCTTGGTCGGACGGTTGGAGACTTTCGTCTCGAACGGCGCCGCTGGGACAGCATCGTGCACGTCCGGCCCTGTCTCGCCGGCGGGACGGAGAATTCTCTCCGGTTTTCCCGCGGCCCGGATTGTGCTTTCCCTTCCCCGCCACCGACGCGGCCTCGATTTTCGGGCCGGCGCCCTTTCTGCGAGAGAAGACCGAGTTGACGAAAGCGTCAGGTACGAATATGGACGCGCCGAACGGTGTCGCTCCCATGACCGGTGCGGAATACCTGGAATCCCTCCGGGACGGGCGCGAGGTCTATATCCACGGCGAGCGGGTCGAGGACGTCACCGCGCACCCCGCGTTCCGCAACAGCTCCCGCTCGCTCGCGCAGCTCTACGACGTGCTGCACGCACCGGAGTCCCGCGGGGTGCTGAGCGTGCCCACGGACACCGGCAACGGCGGCTTCACCCACCCGTTCTTCAAGACCGCCCGCAGCGCCGACGATCTGGTCGCCGCGCGCGACGCGATCGTGGCCTGGCAGCGGCTGGTGTACGGCTGGATGGGCCGCACCCCGGACTACAAGGCCGCGTTCTTCGGCACGCTCCAGGCCAACGCCGACTTCTACGGCCCGTTCCGCGACAACGCGCTGCGCTGGTACCGCGAGGCGCAGGAGCGGGTCCTGTACTTCAACCACGCGATCGTCCACCCGCCGGTGGACCGCGACCGCCCCGCCGACCGCACCGCCGACGTCTGCGTGCACGTCGAGGAGGAGACCGACGCCGGGCTGGTGGTCTCCGGCGCGAAGGTGGTGGCGACGTCCTCGGCGCTGACCAACGCCAACCTCATCGCGCACATGGGCCTGCCGCTGCGCGACAAGCGGTTCGGCGCGATGTTCACCGTGCCGATGAACGCCCCCGGCCTGAAGCTGTTCTGCCGCACCTCCTACGAGATGCACGCCGCGCTGCTCGGCAGCCCCTTCGACTACCCGCTGTCGAGCCGGCTGGACGAGAACGACTCGATCATGGTCCTGGACCGGGTGCTGGTGCCCTGGGAGAACGTCTTCATGTACGACGCGGTGTCGGCGAACGCGTTCGCCACCCGCTCGGGCTTCCTGGAGCGCTTCACCTTCCACGGCTGCACCCGCCTGGCGGTCAAGCTGGACTTCATCGCCGGCTGCCTGCTCAAGGCCGTGGAGGTCACCGGCACGTCCGGCTTCCGGGGCGTGCAGGCGCAGATCGGCGAGGTGCTGAACTGGCGCGACATGTTCTGGGGCATGTCCGACGCGATGGCGAAGTCGCCCACCCCGTGGCACAACGGCGCGGTCCAGCCCAACCTCGACTACGGCCTGGCGTACCGCACGTTCATGGGCATCGGCTACCCCCGCATCCGGGAGATCATCCAGCAGACCGTCGGCAGCGGCCTGATCTACCTCAACTCCCACTCCAGCGACTGGAAGAACCCCGAGATACGCCCCTACCTCGACCGCTATCTGCGCGGTTCGCGCGGGGTGGAGGCGGTGGACCGGGTCAAGCTGCTGAAGCTGCTGTGGGACGCGGTCGGCACCGAGTTCGCCGGCCGCCACGAGCTGTACGAGCGGAACTACGGCGGCGACCACGAGGGCATCCGCGTGCAGACCCTGCTCAGCTACCAGGCGCGCGGCCGCACCGACGCGCTGAAGGGCTTCGCGGACCAGTGCATGTCCGAGTACGACCTCGACGGCTGGACCCGGCCGGACATGTTCGGCCCGGAGGACCTGCCGCGCCTGGCCACCGGGGGCTGACGCGGTGGCCGCGCAACCGCTCAAGGGCATCCTCGCCACGGTCGGGGACACCCCGCTGGTCCAACTCGACCGGCTCACCGCCGCGTTCGGCTATCCGTTCCGGGTGTTCGCCAAGGTCGAGCGCTTCAACCCCGGTGGCAGCATCAAGGACCGCTCGGCGCTCAGCATGCTCCGGGAGGCCATCCGCACCGGCGAGGCGGTCCCCGGCCGCACGACGGTCATCGAGTCCAGCTCGGGCAACTTGGCCATCGGCATCGCCCAGATCTGCTGCTACTACGGCCTGCGGTTCATCTGCGTGGTGGACGCCCGCACCACCGAGCAGAACCGCGCGATCCTGCGCGCCTACGGCGCCGAGGTCGAGCTGGTCACCGAGCCCGACCCGGCGTCCGGCGAGTACCTCCCGCGCCGGCTGCGCCGGGTGGCGGAGCTGGCCGCGGCGATCCCCGACTCCTACGTCCCCGGCCAGTACGGCAACCCGTTCAACCCCCGCGCCCACCTGGAGACCATGCGGGAGATCGACCAGGCGCTGGGCGGCGCGGTGGACTACCTCTTCTGCGCGGCCGGCACCACCGGCACGCTGAACGGCTGCGCCGCGTACGTCCGCGCGCAGGGCTTGCCGACGACGGTGGTCGCGGTGGACGCGGTCGGCAGCCGGATCTTCGGCTCGCCGGCGGTCTGCCCCCGGCTCATCCCCGGGCACGGCGCCGCGGTGGTGCCGGCCCTCTTCGACCCCGCCGCCGCCGACCGCGTGCTGCACGTCAGCGATCTGGAGGCGGTGGTCGGCTGCCGCCGGCTGGTGCGCCACGAGGCGATCCTCGCCGGGGGCTCCTCCGGCGCGCTGGTGGCCGCGCTGGAGCAGGCCGCGCCGGACATCGAGCCCGGGGCGTCCTGCGTGCTGGTCCTGCCGGACGGCGGCGACCGCTACCTCGACACCATCTACTCCGACGCCTGGGTGCGGCACCACTTCGGCGAGGTCGCGCACCTGTGGACGAAACCGGCCTCGCCCGACCCGAAGGAGACCGTCTCTTGCTGATCATCCGCCATGCCGAGGTCCGGGACCTGCTGCACGGCCAGGAGAAGCGGGTCCTGTCGCTGGTGGCCGACGCCTACCGGCTGCACGACGAGGGCCGCACCGCGCTGCCGCACTCGGTGTTCCTGCGCTTCCCGGACCGCGCCCGGGACCGGATCATCGGCCTGCCCGCCTACGTGGGCGGTGACGACGCGGTCGCCGGGATGAAGTGGATCGCCAGCTTCCCCGGGAACGTCGCCGAGGGGAAGGCCCGCGCCAGCGCCGCGATGCTGCTGAACTCCATGGCGGACGGCACCCCGCAGGCGCTGATCGAGGCGTCGCTGATCTCGGCGCAGCGCACCGCGGCCTCCGCCGCGCTGGCCGCCGCCGAGCTGGTCCCGGAGCCGCCGCGGGGTATCGCCCTGATCGGCACCGGCCCGATCAACCACGAGGTGCTGCGGTTCGCCGCCGCCCATCTGCCGTCGCTGCGCGAGGCGGTGGTCTTCGACCTGGACCGGGCGCGGGCCGCGGCCTTCGCCGACCGGGCCGGCGAGGTGGCGCCGGGCGTCACGTTCACCGTCGCGGAGCGGGTCGAGGAGGCGCTCGCCGCCCAGCCGCTGGTGTCGCTGGCGACCTCGGCCGTGGAGCCGCATCTCGATCTCGCGGCCTGCGCGCCCGGGGCGACGGTGCTGCACGTCTCCCTCCGCGACCTGACCGTCGAGGCGGTGCTCGGCGCGCAGAACGTCGTCGACGACGCCGACCACGTCTGCCGCGAGCGGACCACCCTCCACCTCGCCGAACTCGCCACCGGCGGGCGGGAGTTCATCGACGCGTCGCTGGGCGCGCTGCTGCGCGGGACCGCCGACTTCCGCCGCGACCCGGCGCGCACCGCGGTCTTCTCGCCGTTCGGCCTGGGCATCCTGGACCTCGCGCTGGCCCGCTGGGTGCGCGACGAGGCCGCGGCGCGCGGCACGGGTGTCCGCGTCGAGGGCTTCCTGCCGTAGGCCGCAGCCACCGCCCCGGCCCGCTCCGGCTCGCTTCGTACGCGCGAAAACGCCGGCTGCCGTCTCCCCCTCGACCTTCTCGGTCGGGAGGCACGGCAGCCGGCGTCGGTGCGTCGGGGGCTTTCAGATGTCCACCACGAGCGCGGCCTGCCGGATGTCCTCGATCAGCGCGGCCTGCCGCAGCGAGCCCTCCTGCTGCTCGGCGACGTCCTGGCCGCCGAGCACCGCCTCCACGAACGTGTCGATGACGTTGGCGAACTGGTGGTCGGCGGGCAGGACGAACTGCTCGCTGTGGTCCTGCCGCTCCACCCGCATCACCGGCTGGTACGTCTCCGGCGGGGTGAACGCCCGGTCCAGCACGATCCGGCCGGTGGAGCCGTAGAGGCTGTAGGTGTTGCGGTAGGAGTGCTCCATACCGAACGTCAGCCGGGCCGGGACGCCGGTGGGGGTGTACAGCAGCACGCTGCCGGACATCACCACGCCCCGCTCCCGGTCGTGCCGGAAGACCGCGCCGGCCACCTTCAGCTCACTGCCCAGGAAGAACTGCGCGGCCCGCACCGGATAGCCGCCGAAGTCCAGGAACGCCCCGCCGCCCACCTCGCGCTGGTAGCGGATGTCGCCCACCGGCTTCGGCGGGATGGTGAACGCGCTGGAGAAGCCGCGGAGTTCCCCGATGGCGTCCTCGGCCAGCGCCTTGTGCACGGCGGTGTGCTGGGAGTGGTAGAGGAACATGTAGTTCTCCAGCAGCACCAGGCCCCGCTCGCGGGCCCGGGCGACCAGCCGGCGGGTGTCCTCGTAGCCGGCCGTCAGCGGCTTCTCGACCAGCACGTGCTTGCCCGCGTCCAGGGCCCTCGAGACCCATTCGGCGTGCAGCAGACCGGGCAGCGGGATGTAGACGGCGTCGACGTCGGCGCGCTCCAGCAGGGCGCCGTAGCCCTCCAGCGGCACCCCGCCGAAGCGGTCGGTGAACCGCGTCGCGGACCGCGCGTCCCGGCTGGCGATCGCCGTGACCGCCACGGCGGCGTTGCCCTCCATGGCCGGGAGCGTCCGGCGCCAGGCGATATCCGCACACCCCATGATCCCGATGCGCAGTCGGTCGCTCGTGCTATTGAACATGTGGGAGAACTCCGCTCAGCGTGGGAAGCATGGGTGGGAAGGAGAGGGGAGCGGTCGCCTGCGGCGCGCGGGGCGTCAGGCGCCGGCCGCGCCCTTTCCCAGCGCCGCGTAGTGGGCCAGGCACTCCTCGTAGGTGGGCAGCAGTCCCTGGGACACCGCCTCGGCCAGGGTGGGCGCCGAGGCGTCCTTCTCCGACATCACCGGCGGTTCGGTGAGCCCCCAGGGGATGCCGATGTCCGGGTCGAGGGGGTTGACCTCGATCATCGTGCCGGGGACGTACGCCTCCGAGCACAGGTAGTTCATGCAGGCGTTGTCGGTGAGGGTCAGGAAGGCGTGGCCGATCCCGTCGGCCAGATAGACCGCCGTCCCGGACTCCTCGTCCTGCGGGGTCATGTCGTACGTCCCGAAGGTGGGCGAGCCCACCCGCAGGTCCACCGCGACGTCCAGCACCGCGCCGCGCACACAGGTGACGAGCTTGGCCTGGCCGGGCGGGAGGAAGGTGCTGTGGATGCCGCGCATGGTGTTGCGGCGGCTGACGGAGTAGTTCGCCTGCCCGACCGTGAACGGATAGCCGATGATCTCCGTCAGCGTCTCGGCCCGGAACGCCTCGAAGAACGAACCGCGCAGATCCGGGATCTTGTTGGGGACGATGCGATACGCCCCCTTGATTGACATTTCGGTTACTCGTGCCGCATCAAACATGGCCCACCAGTCTCGGAAAGCTCGCAGTCGGTCGCACGCCAGGGATCACCGCCGGGCCCGCTCAGCACAGGCTGAGCAGGCAGGTCAGCAGGGAGCGGGCCTCGATGTTGAGGTAGTGGCCGTGGCGCAGCAGGTCGGTCAGCTGCCGGGCCGTCATCCAGCACAGGTGCGGCTCCACGTCGAGCGGGAAGTCCTCGCCCACCTCGATGATCTGATAGCGCGTCAGCGCGTGGTGGAAGCGGCCGCCCTCCTCGGAGAGCACCTGGTCGTAGCGGATGGTGCCGCCGCCCGGCGCGAGCGCGGCGCGCAGCGCGTCCTCCTGGATGGCCTCCGGCCCCTGCCCGGGGTGCAGATGCACCGTCGGCGCCATCTCCACCTGGTCCATCAGCCCGTATTCCGGCCGGGCCCGCACCAGCAGGTGCAGCACCCCGCCGATGGCGCGGGCGACGAACACCGCCCGGCCCTCCCCGCGCGGATACAAAAGCGGCTGCGTCCAGCGGGTGACCTCCCGGGTGCCGGCCGCGACCCGGACCGCGATGACGCGGAAGTTCTCCGCGCCCTCGTCGGTCAGCTCCCAGTCGTCGCGCTTCCAGCCGGCCACCGCGTCCAGCGGCACCAGCCGGGCGGTCCAGTCGCACCGGGTCTTGGCCTCGGTGAACCAGCTCAGGATGCCGGCGGCGGTGTCCGGTACGTACCGGCTCTCGGCGGCGCCCTGGTACTGGTACGAGCGCACCAGCGCGTCCCGGAAGGCGTCGCCGGTCGGCGCCACCGCCTCGTCCGGGAGCATGAACGGCATGCACGACAGGACCGTGCGGGCGTCCATGTTGACGAGGTTGTCCACCGCCATCAGCGCGCGGATCTGGTCGATGGTCAGCCAGCAGAAGTCCTCGTGCAGCGGCACGTCGCCGGTGGCCAGCACCACCATGTTGCGGTTGCGCTTGCGCCAGAACCACGCGCCCTGCTCGGACTGGAGCACGTCCACCAGCACCTGGCCGCGCTGCGGCCCGGTGAAGTGCTCCAGATACCGGGTGCCGGCGCCGCGGTGCACCTTCATGTAGTTGCTGCGGGTGGCCTGCACGGTGGGCGAGAGCTGGATGGTGTTGGCGTTCCCCGGCTCCATCTTGGCCTGCATCAGGCAGTGCAGGACGCCGTCGAACTCCTTGACCAGGATGCCGAGGATGCCGATCTCCGGCTGGTTGATCACCGGCTGGGACCAGATCTCCGCGCCGCCGCTGCCGCCGGCGCGGACCTGGAGCCCCTCGACGGTGAAGAACCGCCCGCTGGTGTGGCCGAGGTTGCCGGTCTCCGGGTCGAAGCCCCAGGAGTCCAGGTCGGCGAACGGGATGCGCTCCACGGAGAATCCGCCCGCCCGGCGGCGCTCGGCCCACCAGGCGTGGAACTCGGCGGTGGACATGAGGGTCACCTCGGTCAGAGCCTTCCCATGACGTCGAACACCGCGTCGATGACCCGCTCCTGCTCCGCGTCGGTCAGCGACGGGTACATCGGCAGCGAGAAGATCTCGTCGGCGACCTTGGTGGTGACCGGCAGCGCGTCCTTGCCGTAGCCGAGGTACGCGAAACCGGACTGGGTGTGCACCGGCCACGGGTAGCTGATGTTCAGCGCGATGTCGTGGGCCTTGAGGCCCTCCATGATCTTCTCGCGCCGCGGGTGGCGGACGACGTAGACGTAGTAGACGTGGTCGTTGCCCGGGGCCGTGCGCGGGGTGATCAGGTCGGTGCCCTTGAAGGCGTCCGCGTACCGGTCGGCGATCGCCCGGCGGCGGGCGATGTACGCGTCGAGGCGGGTGAGCTTGCGGCGCAGGATCTCGGCCTGGACCTCGTCCAGACGGGCGTTGTGGCCGGGCGTCTCGACGACGTAGTAGCGGTCCTCCATGCCGTAGAAGCGCAGCCGGCGCAGCCGGGCGTCCACCGCCGGGTCGTCGGTGACCGTCGCGCCGGCGTCGCCGTACGCGCCGAGCACCTTGGTCGGGTAGAAGGAGAACGCCGCGGCGTCGCCCATGGTGCCGGCGAGGGTGCCGTGGTGGCGGGCGCCGTGCGCCTGCGCGCAGTCCTCCAGTACGGCCAGGCCGTGCTTGACGGCCAGCGCCTTGAGCGGCGCCATGTCCACGCACTGCCCGTACAGGTGCACCGGCAGCAGGCAGCGGGTGCGCGGGGTGATGGCGGCGGCGACCTGGTCGACCTCCATCAGATACGTCTCGGGGTGGATGTCGACGAACACCGGGGTGGCGCCGACGGCGTTGATCGCCACGACGGTGGGCGCCGCGGTGTTCGAGACCGTGATCACCTCGTCGCCGGGGCCGATGCCCAGGGCGCGCAGGCCCAGGACGATGGCGTTCGTTCCGTTGTCGACACCGACGCAGTGGGCGAGGCCGTGGTAGTCGGCGAATTCCCGCTCGAAGCCCTTGACGCTCTTCCCCAGCACCAGCTGCCCGGAGCTGAACACCGTGTCCACCGCGTCGAGAATGTCCGCGCGTTCCTTGTCGTACTCCGGCAGGTAACCCCACACATGCTGGGTCATCGCGGCACGTCACCTCCAACAGGGTTGCCGTCAGGATTGAAGAGTTGGCCGTGGGGAGGCGGATCGCCGCCCGGCCGTTTCAGACGAACTGCTTGAGCAGCGCCGCACCGTGCGCGTTCCAGTCGTCACGGTGGAGGGCGAAGATGTGGACGTCCCACAACTGGCCGTGGAAATACGTGTGGTCGGGCAGGACCGCCTCGGCGCGCACCATCGCGGAGTGCTCCGCCCCGAAACCCAGGGCGCCGGCGTCCGGCGACGTCCGGTGAATGTACACCTTGCGGACCCGCCACATGGCGAACGCGAAGTTGGCGGTCAGCGCGTGCACTTCACCGGCGAGCGCGGCGTTTTCCGCGCCGGCCAGCCGCACCTCGATGCGGAGGTGCCCGGCGGGCGTGGGCTCCGAGATCGTGCTCAGTCCGACGGCCTCGCCGGTGTCCTTGCGGTGCACCAGGAAGCACGCCGAGAGCCCGGCCCCGAAATCCTTGGCGTAGCGGTCCAGGACGGGAAGTCCGGGGGTTCCGAGCCGGAAGAGGATGTCGTAGGCCGCGGGGGCGTCCTCGGGGCCGGCCGGGCGCAGGGCGACCTGCCGGGTCTCGGTGTGCGGAAACAACATGGGCCTTTACGCCTCTTTCACGGTGGATGAACCGGCCCGCCGGCCCGTCGCTGCAAATCCCTTGATTTCCCGTACCGCTTTCTATACCGGCCGGAATGCGGGCGGCAATGCGGCGGCCGGGGATATTCCGGCCGGTAGCGCCGCCGGGCACGGCAGGGGAATCACCGGACGGTAGGCAGGCCCGCGACCGGGGGTCAAGGCTGACCAGGAAGGACGTGCGGCGGCTGTCTCGCCGGCGGGACGCCCGCGCGGAAAGCCGGTAGTGATTCGTTGACCCTCCGCCGCGGCCCGCACTACGGTCGGGCCCGATAGCCGCCGGATTTCCCTTCGGTTTCGGCACATGCCCGCCCGATGGCGGAAGAATTCAACCGCGCGAGCGGTCAAGGAGCGTAGGCGAAAATTATGTTGGACAACGCGACGGCCAAGGACAGCAGCGCGCCGGCCTTCATCGACGAATTCACCGAGGTCATTCGCAGGACGGCCGCCACCATTTGCGCCGAGCAGCCCGATGTCCCGGAGCCGGAGGAGCTGCGCGACCTGGATTCGTTCTCCATGGTCCAGGTCCTGCTCGACCTGGAGAACGAGCTGGAGATGAAGGTCCTGGAGGAGCTGGAGGGCTTCGAGGGCCGCACCTTCCGGGAGATCGCCGAGCACATCGCCGGTATCGCCGAACGCAACGGCACCACCGCCGAGTTCGAGGCGAAGGTCCGCCGCATCATCGAGAGCTGAACCGGCGGCCCGCCCGCCCCCGACCCTGGGATCCCGCATGGACGACCGCAGCAGCGACCACACCTACCGCGTGGTCCGCAACGACGAGGAACAGTACTCGATCTGGTGGGCCGACCGGCCGCTGCCGGACGGCTGGTACGCCGAGGGCACCGAAGGCAGCCGCGAGGAGTGCCTGCGCCATATCGACACGGTGTGGACCGACATGCGGCCGCTGAGCCTGCGCCGCCGGATGGAGCGGTCCGCCGCCGGCTGACCGGGCCCCTGGGGTGCCCGCCGCACCTTTCCCGCCCGCGCGGGGCGATGCCGTCGAAGGAGCATCTGTGAACGACTGGACGCTGTCGGCCGTTTCGACCCCCGGGGAGCCGTCCGGGCACTCCGGCGCGCCGGACGCGGCGGGACCGGCGCCGCTGCTGCCGGACCTGATCGCCGAGCGGGCCGCGGCCGCCCCCGGCGCGCTCGCGGTCGACAGCCTCCCGCCCGGCCGGCCCGGCCTGACCTACGGCGAGCTGGACCGCCGGGCCAACCGCCTCGCGCACCGGCTGCGGGCGCTGGGCATCGGCCCGGGCAGCCTGGTCGGGGTGTCCCTGCGGCGCGGGCCCGCCCTGGTCACCGCCCTGCTGGCGGTGTGGCGCGC
The DNA here is from genome assembly GCF_001509485.1 of Streptomyces sp. NRRL F-4489. Taxonomy (GTDB): domain Bacteria; phylum Actinomycetota; class Actinomycetes; order Streptomycetales; family Streptomycetaceae; genus Streptomyces. Next base: position 23,015 of record NZ_LLZI01000002.1, on the reverse strand, counting down.
GGGCGCCGCGTACGTCCCGATGGACCCGGACCACCCGGCCGACCGCCTCGCCTGGACGCTGGCCGACACCCGCGCCCCGCTGGTGCTGACCGAGCGCGGCGCCCTGGACGCGCTGCCGGCCGGCGCGCCCGCCACCCTTGGCGTGCTGCCGCTCGCCGAGAACGGCGCCGCGGCGGACGAGGACCCCGCGGCCTTCCCGGACACCGCCCCGCCGCTCCCCGGCGGCCCCGGCGAGGCCGCCCGGCGCCCGGCCTACGTCCTGTACACCTCCGGCTCCACCGGCCGCCCCAAGGGCGTGGTGGTCCCGCACGGCGGGATCGCCAACCGGGTCCGCTGGCTGGCGTCCCGGCACGGCCTCGGCCCCGCCGACCGCATCCTGCAGAAGACCACGATCGGCTTCGACGCGGCCGGACTCGAGCTGTTCGCGCCGCTGATCAGCGGCGGCACGGTGGTGCTCGCCCCGCCCGGCGCCGAACGCGACCCGGCGGCGCTGCTCGACGCGGTGGCCGCCGGCCGGGCCACCGTCCTCCAGGCCGTCCCCTCGGTGCTGCGCGCGCTGGCGGACGCGCCGGGCTGGGAGCGCTGCGGCGCCCTGCGGCTGCTGTTCAGCGCCGGCGAACCGCTCCACGCCGAGCTGTGCCACCGCCTGCTGGCCCGCGCCCCGCAGATCGAGATCTGGAACACCTACGGGCCCACCGAGTGCTCCGTGGACATCACCGAGCACCGCTTCGACCCGGCGCAGACCACCGGCCCGGTGCCCATCGGCCGCCCCCTCGGCGGCCTGCGCGCCCTGGTCCTCGGTCCGGACGGCCGCCCGGTGCCGGACGGCGCCACCGGTGAGTTGTACGCCGGCGGGGCCGGGGTCGCCACCGGCTACCTCGGCCGCCCCGCCCTGACCGCCGAGCGGTTCGTCCCCGACCCCGAGGGCCCGCCCGGCGCCCGCCTGTACCGCACCGGCGACCGCGTCCGCCGCGCCGCCGACGGCACCCTTGCGTACCTCGGCCGCCTGGACCAGCAGCTCAAGGTCAACGGCGTACGGATCGAGCCCGGCGAGGTGGAGGCCGTCCTGGCCGGCCACCCCCGGGTCGCCGGCGCCGTCGTCGGCACCGCCCCGGACCGCGCGGGCGGGCAGCGGCTGGTGGCCTGGGTGCAGCCGCGCGGCGCCGCGCCCGCCCCGGCGGAGCTGCGCGCCTTCCTCCGCCGCACCCTGCCGGACCAGCTGATCCCGGCCGTCTTCGTCTCCGTCGCGGCCTTCCCCCGTACGGCCAGCGGCAAGACCGACCGGTCCGCGCTGCCCGCGCCCGGCCCGGACACCGGCGGCGCACCGCACGTCCCGCCGCGCACCGCCGCCGAGCGCGCGGTGGCCCGGGCCTGGGCGGAGCTGCTGGACGTACCGGCCGAAACGGTCGGCGCACACGACGACTTCTTCCAGTCCGGCGGCTCCTCCCTCCACCTCGGCCAACTCGCCGGCCGGCTCTCCGCCGCCGCGGGCCGCCGGATCGACCTGCGCGCCCTCTTCTCCGCCCTGACCGTCGCCGACCAGGCCGCGCTGCTGGACGGCGCGCCGGAGGCACCGGAAGCGGCGGCGGACACGGCGGACCCGGCCGCCGACCAAGCCCCCGTCGTCCCCGTCCCCCGGGACGGCGGGCTGCCGCTCTCCAACGGCCAGCGCGGCCTGTGGCTGCTGGAGCAGCTGCGCCCCGGCAGCCCCGAGTGGGCCGACCTGATCTGGATCCGGCTCCCCGCCGAGTGGACCGAGGCCACCGTGCGCACCGCCCTGGCCCGGCTCGCCGAGCGCCACGAGATCCTGCGCACCCGCTACGAGGTCCACGGCACCGACCCCGTCCAGATCGTCGACGCCCCCGGCGGCCCGGTGGAGCTGCGCACCGCCGAGGCGCCGGACGCCGCCGCGGTGCGCGCGCTGGCCCGCGCCGAGCTGGGCCGCGGTTTCGACCTGGCGCGCGGCCCGGTGTGGCGCGGCCTGCTGCTGCGCACCGCCGGCGGCGGCCAGGCGCTGCTGCTGGGCATCCACCACATCGCCTGCGACGGCTGGTCGTCGGTGCTGCTGGAGCGCGATCTGCTGGCGCTGGGCGCGGCGGTCCACTCCGGCGGGCGGCCCGAGCTGCCCGAGGTCGCGGCGCAGTACGCGGACCACGCGGTGTGGCAGCGCCGCCGCGCCGCGTCCGACGACGCCGCCATGGAACGCCAACTCGCTTACTGGCGCGAGCGGTTGACCGGTGCCGTACCGCTGGAGCTGCCGGCCGACCGCCCCCGCCCCGCCGACCGCGACGGCCGCGGCGCGCTGCACACCTTCACCGTGCCCGCCGCGCTCACCGACCGGCTGGCCGCCCTGGGCCGGGAGACCGGCGCCACCCTGCACCAGACGCTGCTGACCGCCTTCGCCGCCCTGCTCGCGCGCCTCACCGGCCGCGCCGACCTCACCCTGGGCATGCCGGTCGCCGGCCGCCACCGCCCCGAAGTCGCCCAGACGGTCGGCTACTTCCTCAACACCCTCGTCATCCGCTGCCGCCCGGACGGTGACGCGACCGTCCGGGACGCCGTCGCCGCGGTACGGGAGACCGTGCTGGACGCGCTGGCCCACCAGGACCTGCCGTTCGACCGCCTCGTGCGCGCCCTCCAGCCGGAGCGCGACCCCGCGCGCACCCCGCTCTACCAGGTCATGTTCGACTTCCACGAGGAGGGCCGCACCGGCACCGCGCTGCGCGGCGCGGACCTCGACGCGTTCCGCGCCGCCTGGCAGTCCGCCCGTACCGACCTCACCTTCGTCGTCCAGCGGCAGGCGGACGGGAGCCTGCTGGGCCTGGCCGAGTACGCCACCGCGCTGTTCGACGCGGCCACCGTCGAGCGGCTGGCCGCCTGCTGGATCCGGCTGCTGGAGTCGTTCGCCGACGCCCCCGGGGGCAGGCTGGCCGACGCCGAACTGCTGCCGGACGCCGAACGGTCCCGGCTCCTCGCGCTCGGCGCCGCCGCCCCGGCCGCCGCCGACGCCCCGGACGGCTGCGTGGCCACCGCCTTCGCCGCCGCGGCCGCGCGCACCCCGGAGGCCACCGCGCTGGTCTGCGGCGACGAGCGGTGGAGCTACGCGCGGCTGCGGGAGCGGGCCGGCTGGTTCGCGGACCGGCTGCGCGCCCTGGGCGCCGGCCCGGAGACCACGGTCGCCGTACTGCTGCCGCGCTCCCCCGATCTACTGGCCTGCCTGCTGGGCATCTGGCAGGCGGGCGCCGCGTACGTCCCGCTGGACCCGGGCTCGCCCGACGAGCGGCTGGCGCACATCCTGGCCGACTCCCGGGCCGTGGCGCTGGTCTCCGACGCGGCGGGCCGCGCCCGGCTCGGCGCCCGCCACGACGGCGCCTGGCTCACCACCGGCGACACCCCGGACCCGGCGGCTCCCGGCACCCCGCCGGAGGCCGCCCCGCACGACCCGGCCCGGCTCGCGTACGTCATCTACACCTCCGGCTCCACCGGCCGCCCCAAGGGCGTCGGCGTCGAGCACCGGTCGCTGCTGCGGCTGCTGCACGCCTCCCGGGAGCACCTGGAGTTCGGCCCGGACAGCGCCTGGCTGGCGCTCGCCCCGGCCTCGTTCGACATCTCGTTCACCGAGCTGGTCATGCCGCTGCTGGCCGGCGGCCGGGTGGTGCTCGCCCGGGACAGCGAGACCGCCGACTACCCGGCGCTGGTGGAGCTGATCGACCGGACCGGCGTCACCCACCTCCAGGCCGTCCACCCGCAGTGGCGGCTGCTGCGCGACAGCGGCCTGGGCGACCGCCCGCTGGTCGGCCAGACCGGCGGCGAGCCCTGCCCGCCGGAGCTGGCCCGCGAACTGGCGAGCGGCCTGAAGCGGTTCGTCAACGAGTACGGCCCCACCGAGGCCACCATCGCCGCCACCCGCTGGACCGTCACCGCCACGGACACCACCGCCGAACTCCCCATCGGCCGCCCGTACGCCCACGTCAGCGCCCGCGTCCTGGACCCGCTGCTGCGCCCGGTGCCGCCCGGCACGATCGGTGAACTGTGCCTGGGCGGGCGGGGGTTGTCCCGGGGCTACGTGGGCCGCCCGGCGCTGACCGCCGAACGCTTCGTGCCCGATCCGTACGGGCCGCCCGGCGCCCGGCTGTACCGCACCGGCGACCTGGCCCGGATGCTGCCGGACGGCACCCTGGTCTTCGCCGGGCGCGCCGACGGCCAGGTGAAGATCCGCGGCCGGCGGGTGGAGACCGGCGAGGTGGCGGCGGTGCTGGCCGCCCACCCGGGCGTCGCCGAGGCGGTGGTCACCGCCCACGGCACCGGCGACGCCGCCCGGCTGGTCGGCTACTGCGTCCCGGCCGCCGGCGGCCCGCTCCCGGACCGCGACGCGCTGCTGGACCACTGCGCCCGCCATCTGCCCGGCTACATGCTGCCCACCGTCCTGGTGCCGCTCGGCGCGCTGCCGCTGACCCGCCACCACAAGATCGACCTCGCCGCGCTGCCCGCGCCCGACCTGGCCACGGTCGCCGACGACGCCCCGTACACCGCGCCCGAGGGGCCGCTCGAGGAGGCGCTCGCCGGGATCTGGGCCGAGGTGCTGACCGGGCCGGACGGCCGCGCCCCGCGCGTCGGCGCCCGGAACGACTTCTTCCGGCTGGGCGGCGACTCGGTCCGCGCCGCCCGGGTCACCGCCCGGATCCAGGAGGCGTACGACGTCGCCCTGCCGCTGCGCACCCTCTTCGACCGGCCCACCGTCGCCGCGCTGGCGGAGGCCGTCGAGGACGCCGTCCGCGCCGAGATCGCGTCACTGAGCGAGGCCGAACTCGCCGCCGCACACAGGGAGTACGACCGATGACCGAACCCGCCTCCACCCCCGCGGACGCCTCGGCCGCGGCGCTGCGCGCGGAGCTGCTGCGCCGGCGGCTGTCCGGCGGCGCCCCCCGCGCCCGCCGGTCGCTCCCCCGCGTCCCGCGCGGCGGGCCGCTCCCGCTCTCGGCCGGCCAGCGCCAGCTGTGGTTCCTGCACCAGCTCGACCCGGCCGCCCCGGACTACCTGCTGCCGGTCGCGTACCGCCTGCGCGGCCCGCTGGACACGGACGCGCTGCGCGCCGCCTGCGACGGGCTGGCCGCCCGCCACGAGATCCTGCGCACCCGCTACGTCCTCGACGGCACCGAGCCCCGCCAGGTCATCGACGCGCCGGGCCCGGTGGACTTCGCCGAGGCCGACCGCGAGGGCCTGGCCGCGGCGGACCGCGAGGCGGCGGCCCGGGAGTTCGCCGAGGAGGCCGCGCTCACCCCGTTCGACCTGGCGGCCCAGGCGCCGCTGCGGGTCCGGCTGCTCCGCTTCGCCGCCGACGACCATCTGCTGGTCCTCGTCCTGCACCACATCGCCTGCGACGCGGCCACCCGCCCGCTGCTGCTCACCGAGCTGTCCGCGCTGTACCGCGCGCGGCGGGCCGGCAACGCGGCAGCGCCGCAGCTGGCCCCCGAGCCGGTGCAGTACGCCGACTACGCCGCCTGGCTCACCGAGCGGCAGGACGGCCCCGAGGTAAGCGCCGAACTCGACTGGTGGAAGCGGGAGTTGGCGGGCCTGGCCGCGCTGGACCTGCCCACCGACCGGCCGCGCCCCGCGGTCCGGTCCTGGCACGGCGCGCAGGAGCACTTCACCGTCCCGGCGCCGGTCGCCGGCCGGCTGCGGGACGTCGCGGCCGGGCACGGCGCGACCCCGTTCATGGTGCTGCTCACCGCTTTCCAGGCGCTGCTGGCCCGCTACACCGGCACCCCGGACGTGGCGGTCGGCACCGCCGTCTCGGCGCGCACCCGCCCCGAGCTGGCCGGGATGGCCGGCTACGCGTACACCAGCCTCGTGCTGCGCGCCGCCTGGTCGGACGAGCCGCCGTTCGCCAAGCTGCTGGAGCGGAACCGCGAGACCGTCCTGGCCGCCTTCGAGCACCCCTCGGTGCCGTTCGACCGGCTGGCCGACGCGCTGGAGCCGGAGCGCGACCTGTCCACCACCCCGGTCTTCCAGGTGATGTTCGACCTGACCCGGGCGGACGAGACCGAGCCGCTGGACCTGCCCGGCGTGGCCGCCGCGCCCGTCGAGGTGCCCGGCCGGATCGCCCGCTTCGACCTGACCGTCCACCTCCAGGAGCGCCCGGACGGCTCGTACGCGGGCTCGCTGGAGTACGCCACCGCGCTCTTCGACACCGCCACCGCCCGCCGGATCGCCGGCCACTACACCCGCCTGCTGGCGGCGGCCGCCGAGTCCCCGGACACCCCCGTCACCGAGCTGGAGATCTTCGACGCCGCCGAGCGCGCCCTGCTGCTGGCCGGCCCCGCCGAACCGGTCGGCACCCGCACGCCCCTGGACCCGGCCGCGCTGCGCCCCGTCCACGAGGCCATCGCCGCCCGCGCCGCCGAGACCCCGGACGCGACCGCGATCCTCCACGGCGGCCACCGCACCACCTACGGCGAACTGGACGCGCTGGCCCACCGCATGGGCCACCGCCTGCGCGCGCTGGGCGCCGGCCCCGAGGACACCGTGGGCGTCCTGCTGGACCGCTCCCCGGAGATGGTCGCCACGCTGCTCGGCATCTGGCGCGCCGGCGCCGCGTACGTCCCGCTCGACCCCGGATACCCCGACGACCGGCTGGCGTTCATGCTCGCCGACACCGGCTCCCGGCTCGTGGTCACCGAGCGCCGGCACGCCGCCCGCCTGGCCGCCACCGGCGCCCGGCTCGTGGTGCTGGACGAGGACGCCGAGCGCGCCGCGCTGGCCGACTGCCCGGCCACCCCGCTCGCCCCGCCGCCCGGCGGCCACGACCCCGACCACCTCGCCTACGTCATCTACACCTCCGGCTCCACCGGCCGCCCCAAGGGCGTGCTGATCACCCACCGGGGGCTGGCCAACTACCTGGGCTGGACCGCCGACGCGTACGCGAGCGCGGGCACCGGCGGCGCGCCGCTGTTCTCCTCGGTCGCCTTCGACCTCGGCGTACCCGACCTGTTCACCCCGCTGATGACCGGCCAGCCGGTCCACCTGCTCGACCAGGACTTCGAGATCACCGAGCTGGGCCGCCTGCTGATGGCGCACGCCCCGTACGCGTTCGTGAAGCTCACCCCCGGCCATCTCGACCTGCTCACCCAGCAGTTGACCGAGGAGGAGCGGACCGGCCTGGCCGGGCTGGTGATCGCGGCCGGCGACGCCTTCACCGGGCGGCTCGCCAACCGCTGGCTGAGCGCCGCGGAGGCCGGCGGCACCCGGCTCGCCGCCGAGTACGGCCCCACCGAGATCACCGTCGGCAACTCCGCCTACTTCATCGAAGGCCGCGAGGACGCCGAGCTGATCTCCATCGGCCGCGCGCTGCCCAACACCACCATGCTGGTGCTGGACGGGCGGCTGCGCCCGGTGCCGCTGGGCAGCGTCGGCGAGGTCTACATCGGCGGCGTCGGCCTGGCCCGCGGCTACGCCGGCCGCCCCGGCCTGACCGCCGAGCGCTTCCTGCCCGACCCCTACGGCCCGCCCGGCGCCCGGCTCTACCGCACCGGCGACCTGGCCCGCGTCCTGCCGGACGGCAACCTCGACTTCGTCTCCCGCGCCGACCACCAGGTCAAACTGCGCGGCTACCGCATCGAGCCGGGCGAGATCGAGACCGTGCTCACCGCCGACGCCGCGGTCGCCGAGGCCGTCGCCCTCGTCCGCGAGGACGCCCCGGGCGACAAGCGGCTGGTCGCCTACGTCGTCCCGGCCGCCGGGGCGGACGCCGCCGCGCTCGCCCCGGCCCGGCTGCGCGGTCTGCTCGGCGCCCACCTGCCCGAGTACATGGTCCCGGCCGCGTTCGTCACCCTCGACGCGCTGCCGCTGACCGCCAACGGCAAGCTCGACCGCACCGCGCTGCCCGCCCCGGACCGCGCCGCCACCGCGGTCGGCGAGCACATCGCGCCGCGCGACGACGACGAGCGGGCGATGGCCGCCGTCTGGTGCGAGGTGCTGGGCCTGACCCGGGTCGGGGTGCACGACAACTTCTTCGACCTGGGCGGCGATTCGCTGCGCGCGGTGGCGCTGGCCGGCGCGCTGCGCGAGACCGGCCTGGCGGTGGCGGTGCGCGACCTCTTCGAGCACCGCACGGTGGCCCGGCTGTGCGCCGCGGTCCGGGACGGCGCGGTGGCCGGCGAGGCGGGCTTCCGGCCCGTCGCCCGCTTCGCGCTGCTGGACGCCGCCGACCGGGCCGCGCTGCCCGCCGACGCGGTGGACGCCTATCCGCTCTCCCGCACCCAGGCCGGGATGTTCGTGGAGATGTTCCGCGCGGACGGCGAGCACCGCTACCACAACATCACCTCCTTCCGGATCAGCGATCCGCACCCCTTCGACCCCGCGGCGTTCCGCGCCGCCGCCGCGCTGGTGGTGGAGCGGCACGAGGCGATGCGCACGTCGTTCGCGCTGACCGGCTACACCGTCCCGCTCCAGATCGTGCACGCCCGCGCCACGATGGACTGCGCCCACGAGGACCTGCGCCACCTGCCCGAGGAGGAGCGCTGGCCGGCGCTGGTGGCGTTCGCCCGCGCCGACCGCATGCGGCTGCTGGACCCGGCCCGCGCGCCGCTGATGCGGATGGCCACCCACGTCCTGGACGACGGCGGCTGGTGGCTGTCGATCACCGAGGGCCACCCGGCCATCGAGGGCTGGAGCTACCACAACCAGCTGATGGAGCTGCTCGGCGCCTACCGCCGCCTGCGCGACGGCCAGCAGCCCGACCCGGCCCCGCCGCTGCCCGCCGTCCGCTACGCCGACTTCATCGCCGCCGAACTCCAATCCCTGGCCGACGACACCCCCACCGGCGACCGCGCCTACTGGCACCAACTCCTCGGCCGCTGCGAGAAGTTCACCCTCCCCGCCGGCTGGTCCGGCGACCCGGGCGCACCCGCCGAGCGCTACCGCATCGATCTCCCCCTGCACGACCTGGTGCCCGGCCTGCGGGCGCTGGCGTCGGCGGCCGGGGTGCCGTACAAGAGCGTGCTGCACGCCGCGCACAGCAAGGTGCTGGGGCTGCTCACCCGGCAGCGGACGTTCCGCGGCGGTATGGTCGCCGACGCCCGCCCCGAGGTGCGCGGCGCCGAGCGGGTATCGGGCATGTACCTCAACTCCGTACCGTTCCCGTACGAGCGCACCGCGCGCACCTGGGGCGAGCTGGCCCAGCAGGTCTTCGCCGCCGAGGTGGAGCTGTGGCCGCACCGCCGCTTCCCGATGCCCGCGATGCGCCGCCCCGGCGATCCGCACCTGGTCGATGTGCTCTTCCACTACCTGGACTTCCACCAGGTGGACACCGAGCTGGTCGATCCGCTCGCCACCCGCGACGACAGCCCCAACGAGTTCCCGGTCGTCGTCGGCACCCCCCTGCGCGACCACCTCACCGTGGCCTCCGACACCCGCACCCTGCGCCGCGACCGCGCCGACCGGCTGGCCCGGCTCTACCTCGCGGTCCTCGCGGACATGGCCGCGCAGGGCCCGGACGGCGACGCGCGGCGCGGCTATCCGGAGGAGGGCGAGCACGGGCGGGAGCTGACCGAACTGCCGGACGCGACAAGGCAGTTGGGGGATGGCACCGCCGACGTCCTCGCCGCCTTCGAGGCGCAGGCCGCCCGTACCCCCGACGCGGTCGCCGTCGCCACCGCCGATACCCATCTGACCTACGCCGAGCTGGACGCCCGCGCCGAGGCGCTGGCCCGGCGGCTGCGCGCCCGCGGCTGCGGCCCGGAGGACCGCGTGGGCGTGCTGCTGGATCGCGGCCCGGACCTCGTCGCGGCCCTGCTCGCGGTCTGGAAGGCCGGTGCCGCGTACGTCCCGGCCGACCCGTGCACCCCGGACGGCCGGCTGGCCACGCTGTTCACGGGCGCGGACTGCCGCCTGGTCGTCACCGAACCGGCCCACGCCGGCCGTACGGCGGGGATCCCGACAATCCTGGCCGACGAGCCGGACGCACCGAGCACCACCGATGAGCCCCGGGCCGCCGACCGCGCCCCCGCCCGCCTCGCCTACGTCCTCCACACCTCCGGCTCCACCGGCGCCCCCAAGGGCGTGGCGGTCGAGCACCGGGCGCTGGCCCACTACCTGCGCTGGGCGGTCCGCGCCTACGCCCCCGACGGCCCGGCGAACGCCCCCTTCTTCACCTCCATCGGCGCCGACCTCGGCGTCCCGGCGCTGTTCGTCCCGCTGCTCACCGGCGGGACGGTGCGCCTGCTGCCGCAGCGGTTCGCGCCGGAGGAGTTCGGCCGGCTGCTGGCGGCCGGCGGCCCGTACACCTTCACCGGTATGACGCCGGGCCACCTCGCACTGCTCGAACAGCAGCTGTCGGACGGCGAACTGGCCGGACTGGCCGACCAGTTGGTCTGCGCCGGCGACGCCTACCCGGCCGGGCAGGCCGCGCGTGTCGCGGAGCGGATCGCGGCGGCCGGCGGCCGGACGCGGCTGGCGGCCGAGTACGGGCCGACCGAGGCGACCGTGGCCGCCGCGGCGCACCGCGTGGCGTCCCCGCCGGACCGTCCGCTGGTCCCGCTGGGCCGGGCGCTGCCGGGCACGGTGGTGCGGATGCTGGACGAGCGCCTGGCGCCGGTGCCGGACGGCGTCACCGGCGAGATCTACCTCGGCGGCCCCGGGCTCGCCCGCGGCTACGCCGGGCAGCCCGGCCTGACCGCCGCGCACTTCCTGCCCGACCCCTACGGGCCGCCCGGCGCCCGCCTGTACCGCACCGGCGACCTGGCCCGGGTGCTGCCGGACGGCACGCTGGAGTTCACCGGCCGGGTAGGCCGGCAGCTGAAGGTCCGCGGCCACCGCGTCGAGCCCGCCGAGATCGAGGCGGCGCTCACCGCCGATCCGCGGGTCCGCGCGGCGCGGGTGGCCGCGCCGCCGGACGCGGCCGGCGCGCCCCGGCTGACGGCCTGGATCGTGCCCGCCCCGGGCCGTCCGCCGCGCCCGGCCGAGCTGCGCGAGCGGCTGCGGACGCGGCTGCCGGCCGCGTTCGTCCCCGCCGCGTACGAGCTGGTGGACGCGCTGCCGCTGACCGCGCACGGGAAGTACGACCGGACCGCCGCGGCGGACCCGTCCGGCGCGTCGCGGGAGGCCACCGCCGTCCGCGCGCCGTACACCGCGCCCCGGACGGACACCGAACGGCGGCTGGCCGAGGTCTGGCGGCAGGTGCTCGGCCTCGACCGGATCGGCGTGCACGACGACTTCGCCGACCTCGGCGGGGATTCGCTGCTCGTGCTGCGGGTCCTGGCCGGGGCCGCGGCCGCCGGCCTCGACCTGGACCCGGCCACCGCCCTGCGCCACCCCACCGTCGCCGAGCTGGCCGACGCCCTCAACACCCCCTCCGGAGACCGCTGATGCCCCAGGAAGCCCGTCCCGTGCGCCACCTGATATCCCTGGACGACCTGTCCGACGCGGACCTGCGCCACCTCGTGGAGCGCGGCGCCGCGTTCTCCGCCGGCACCGCGGACGCCGGCCGGCCGCTGGACGGCCTGGTCACCGGCGTCTACTTCGCCAAGACCTCCACCCGCACCCGCACCGCCTTCTCGGCCGGCACCCTCCGGCTCGGCGGCTCCCTGATCGCCTACGGGCCGGGCGACCTCCAGCTGAACACCGGCGAGACCAGCGAGGACACCGGCCGGGTGCTGTCCCGGATGCTGGACGTGCTGGTGGCCCGCACCGCCGCCGACCCGGCCGAGATGCGCGCCTGGGCCCGCCAGGACCGGATGGCGGTGATCAACGCGATGAGCGCCGAGGAGCACCCCACCCAGGCCCTGACCGACCTGACCACGCTGTACCGCCACTTCGGCCGCGTCGAGGGCCTGCGCGTCCTCTACCTGGGCGAGGGCAACAACACCGCCACGGCCCTGGCACTGGCCCTGACCCGCTTCCCCGGCGTGGAGTTCGAGCTGCGCACCCCGCCCGGCTACGGCCTGCCCGCCGGGATCGCCGCGAAGGCGGCCGCCCAGGCCGCGGCCTCCGGGGCGGTGCTGCGCGAGCACCACACCATGGACGATCTGCCCGGCGGCTTCGACGCGGTCTACACGGCGCGCTGGCAGACCACCGGCACGTCGAAGGCCGACCCGGACTGGCGCACGGTGTTCGCGCCGTTCCAGGTCCGCGCGGAGCTGTGGGCGGGCAGCCCGGACGCGGTGTTCCTGCACGACCTGCCGGCCCACCGGGGCGAGGAGGTCACCGCCGAGGTCCTCGACGGGCCGCGGAGCCTGGCGTTCGAGCAGGCCGGGAACAAGATGCACAGCGCGATGGCGGTCCTGGAGTGGTGCCGCGGGACCGGCCCCGCCAAGGGCTGACCCGGGCCGGACACACGCGTGGGCCCCGCCGGCGGTACGACCGTCCGGCGGGGCCCGCGCCCGGCTCCGGTTCCGCGCCCCGGGGGAGCGCGCCGGGGCCGTCAGTCCAGCACACTCCCCGCGCCCTGCCGGTCGGCCCGGGAGCGGCGGTAGTCCGCGACCGCGTAGACCCGGTGCAGCCAGCGGTCGGTGCCGTCGTAGCGCGGGGTGTAGGACGTCCGGCCGTGCACGACCAGGCGGTTGTCGACCACCGCGAGATCGCCGGCGGTCAGCGCGAGCGCGTGGGTGGTCCGCTCGAAGGCGGCGCTCAGCTCCGCCATGGCGCGCCGGGCGCCGTCGTCCAGCGCGTGGGTGGCGTTGAAGTCCACCAGTACGTCCGGGTCGTCGGGGGCGCCGCGCAGGATCGCGTGGACCGGCGGCGGGACGCTCCCGGAGCCGCCGAACGACGGCGGCGCCTCGGTCATGAACCGCTCCTCGGACAGCACCCGGCGGGCCTCGCCGGACAGCAGCGGCAGCGCCCGGCGGACCGACGCGGTGCACAGCCGCGCGTCGCCGGTCGGGTCGGTGCGCAGGCACAGCAGGCCGAGGTAGTCGGGGCGGTTGGCGTGGAAGGCGTTCTCGCTGTGCATCTGCAGGCGCACCGAGCCGGCGTTGCTCTGCTCGCCCTCCTGGCCCGGCACCGGCACCACGTCCTGCACCAGCGCCCCGGACTTCTCGCTGCGGTACGCGATCACCTCGCCGAGCTGGAGCAGCACCATGGTGATCGCGCCGGCCGCGGTGGTCGCGGTGCGCTGCACCGAGCCAAGGCGGGTGGGGGTGGCGGGCAGGTCGGCCTGGATGGGCAGATTGCGGATCAGCAGCACGCCGTCCGGGCCCGCCTCGTAACGGAACTCCCGTATGGCGGCGCGGAGTTGCTCCGGCAGGCGGACGGCGGCGGCGCGGGCCGCGGCCAGCCACTCGGCGCTGTCCAGTACGCCGGACGCGGCCCGGGCGAGATCCTCGGCCAGGAGGGCGACCTCTTCGCGCTGGGTGTCGGTGAGGGCCACCGCGTTCTCGGTCAGTGCGGGAAACGAGCTGGTCTGAGTCATGGTTCGGATGCCTTCTCACTGGGGCCGTGCGCGGGGACCGCCGGCGGCCGGCGTGAGCCATTCACGGGATTCCTGGCCGGGCCCGCGTTTTTTCGCGGGCACCTCTTGCGGACCGCACGGGCGCACTGGGACTTCGCCAGGATAAATGTCACCGAGCAGGCGGGACAGGTGAATTCGCCGTCCGCGCGCGGGCGTTCGCCGTTCCACCGGAAACGGCCGCGCGGCGGCGGTTTTCCTGTCCCGCCAGCGAGACAGCGCACAATGCAGACCTTCCACCCCGGCCGGTTTCTGGGGCACACTCACCGAGAACCGCTTCGGACGGCGCACCAGCGTGCCGCCGGAGTTCGGGTATTTCCGTTCCCTTGCCGCCGGTCGGCCTTCCAGGAGCATGTATGTCGAGCACGCCCCCATGCCGTATCTGTGCCGCTCCGGTACAGGAATTCTTTGACTTCGGCCGCCAGCCCCTGTCCGACGCCTTCCCGGCCCCGGACGCGGACTTCTCCCAGGAGTTCTTCTTCCGGCTGGCCGTCGGCGTCTGCGAGTCCTGCACCATGGTGCAGCTGATGGAAGAGGTCCCGCGGGACAAGATGTTCCACGAGGAGTACCCGTACTTCTCGTCCGGCTCGGCCTTCATGCGGGAGCACTTCACCAACCTGGCCAAGCAGCTGCTGGCCGACGAGCTCACCGCCGAGGACCCGTTCATCGTCGAACTGGGCTGCAACGACGGTGTGATGCTCAAGGCGATCGCCGACCACGGCGTCCGCCACCTGGGCGTCGAGCCGTCCGCCAGCGTCGCGGACGTCGCCGCGTCCAAGGGCATCCGGGTCCGCACGTCGTTCTTCGAGGAGGCCACGGCGCGGGAGATCCACGCCGAGGACGGCCCGGCCGACGTCATCTACGCCGCCAACACCCTCTGCCACATCCCCTACATGGGCTCCATCCTGGCGGGCGTGAACGCCCTGCTGAAGCCCACCGGCGTCTTCGTCTTCGAGGACCCCTACCTCGGCGACATCGTCGAGCGCACCTCGTTCGACCAGATCTACGACGAGCACTTCTACTTCTTCACCGCCCGCTCGGTGCAGGAGATGGCCCGGCGCAACGGCCTGGAGCTGGTGCACGTCGAGCGGCTGACGGTGCACGGCGGCGAGGTCCGCTACTTCCTCGCGCCCGCCGGGCAGCGCACCCCGTCCGAGGCGGTGGCCGCCCTCGTCGCCGAGGAAACCGAGCGCAAGCTCTCCGACCTGGCCACCCTCAAGGCGTTCGGCGCCAACGTCGTCAAGATCCGCGAGGACCTGACCGCGCTGCTCACGAAGCTGCGCGACGAGGGCAAGACCGTCGTCGGCTACGGCGCGACCGCCAAGAGCGCGACGGTCACCAACCTCTGCGGCATCGGCCCGGACCTCGTCCCGTTCATCTGCGACACCACGCCCGCCAAGCAGGGCCGGCTCAGCCCGGGAACGCACATTCCCGTCAAGACCCCGGACGCGTTCTCCTCGGAATACCCGGACTACGCCCTGCTCTTCGCCTGGAACCACGCCGAGGAAATCATGGCGAAGGAACAGGAATTCCGCGAGGCCGGCGGCAAGTGGATTCTCTACGTCCCGACCGTACACGTGGTGTGATCTGCCACTCCGGCAGAAATCACCTTGACCAGCAGGGAGAGCGATGAAGGGAATTCTGCTGGCCGGCGGCAACGGCACCCGGCTGTACCCCTCGGCCCTGGCAACGTCCAAGCAGCTGCACGCGGTCTACGACAAGCCGCTCGTTTACCATCCGCTTTCGGTGCTGATGCTGGCCGGAATCCGCGAGATCCTGGTCATCTCCACACCGACCAGCATTCCGCCGCTGAAGGCGCTGCTCGGCGACGGTTCGCACCTCGGGCTGACCATCACCTACGCCGAGCAGAAGGAAGCGCGCGGTATCGCCGAGGCGCTCATCATCGGCGCGGACCACATCGGCAACGACCCGTTCGCGCTGATCCTCGGTGACAACGTCTTCCACGGCGCCGGCTTCCCCCGGATCCTGCGCAACGCGCGCACCGATCTCAACGGCTGCACGCTGTTCGGCTACCCGGTCTCCGACCCCGAGCGCTACGGCATCGGCGAGACCGACGCCGAGGGCAACCTCGTCTCACTGGAGGAGAAGCCCCTCAACCCGCGCTCCAACAACGCGATCACGGGCCTGTACTTCTACGACCCGGACGCGGTGGAGATCGCCCGCGAGCTGACCCCGTCGGCCCGCGGCGAGCTGGAGATCACCGACGTCAACCTCGCCTATCTGAAGCAGGGCCGGGCCCGCCTGATCCGCCTCGGCCGCGGCTTCACCTGGCTGGACGCGGGCACCCACGACTCGCTGCTGGCCGCCAGCCAGTACGTGCACGTCATCGAGACCCGGCAGGGCGTCCGGGTGGCCTGCGTCGAGGAGATCGCGCTGCGCATGGGCTACATCGACGCGGAGCACTGCCACCGCCTCGGCGAGCGGATGGGCAATTCCGGCTACGGCCAGTACCTCATGCAGGTCGCCCAGTACGCCGCCTGACCGCGGACCCGCCCGCGCCGCGGACCGCCCGCGGAGGGGCCCACCACAGGGAGATGGAGTGGCTTATCAGAAGCTGACCCCGGAGGACGTGCTGACGCCGGGGCTCGGCGCGCCGGATGTCACCGACCGCGCCTGGCACGTGCGCTGGGACGAGGTCCCGGACGTCCCGGCGGTGATCGACGGCCTCCTGCCGCCGGTCCTGGACTTCCACACCTCCGGCAGCACGGGCCCCAGCCGCCGCTGGCAGCGCGGCCGGGCCGCCGCCTGGCAGGAGGCCGGTATGCTCGCCGGCTTCCTGCGCCCGGACGCGCCCGGCGCGGTGGTCTCCTTCGCCCCGCCGGTGCACGTCTACGGCGCGCTGGCGACGCTGCTGGTCCCGGCCCGGCTCGGCGTCCCGGTGTGGTACCGCCCCGGCTACATCGGCGCCCTGCCGGACACCGGGCAGCGCCGGATCGCCGTGGTCGCCACCCCGTGGATCTTCTCCCTGCTGCTGCGCCACCTGGACTGGGTCCGCTCCTTCGAGCGGGTCACCGTCCTCTACAGCAGCGCGATGCTGCCGGCCGAGGCCGGCGCCTTCCTCAAGGAGGCCGGGCCGGAGCGGGCGGCGATCGTGGAGCTGCTCGGCTCGACGGAGACCGGCGGTATCGCGATGCGCCGCTGGAGCGAGGGCGAACCGCCCGCCTGGACCCTCTTCCCGGACGTCGCCTTCGCCCCCGGCGAGGACGGCACCGACCCCGGCACCGGGCCCGGCACCGCCGTCCCGCTGGTGATCCGCAGCCCCCGCCTGGCCACCCGCCCCGGCCACCCCGCCCCCGCCGCATGGCCCACCGGCGACCTCGTCGAGCCGCTGGACGACCGGTCGTTCCGGCTCCTGGGCCGCGTCGGCCGCCTGGTGAAGGTCAACGGGCAGCGGATCAACCTCGACGAGGCCGAGCACGCCCTGCGCGCCCGCCTCGACTGCGCGGACCTCGCGCTCGTCCCGGTCAGCGACCCGATGATCGGCGAGCACGTCGACCTGTACGTCGTCCCCCGGCCCGGCGGCGGCCCGGACGCCCTCGACCTGTCCGCGGTCCGCGCCGTCCTGGGCGCCCGCCCGCGGGCCGTGCACACCGTGCCCGACCTCAAGCGGTCCGCGCTGGGCAAGCTCCAGCACCCCGCGACCGCCACACCCACCGAACCAGGGATAGCAACGTGACACAGACCTCCACGCCGGCCCCGGCGCCGGCCGGCGGCGACCGTACGGACATGCCGAGTCTGGACAGCATCGTCGAGGCCGCCTCCTGGACCGCCAAGCTCGGCCCGCTCACCGACGCCGACGTGGCGCGGATGGACCGCAGCGGCGCCACCGTCGACGCGTACCTCGCCGAGGGCCGGCCCGTCTACGGGCTCACCCAGGGCTTCGGCCCGCTGGTGACGTACTCCGCCACCTCCGAGATGGAGCAGGGCGCCTCGCTCATCTCCCACCTCGGCACCGCCCAGGGCCGCCCGATCGACCCGGACGCCTCCCGGCTGGTGTTCTGGCTGCGGCTGAACAGCATGCGCAAGGGCTTCTCCGCGGTCTCCACGGAGTTCTGGCAGCGCCTCGCCGACCTGTGGAACGCCGGCTTCACCCCGGTCATCCCGCGCGACGGCACGGTCAGCGCGAGCGGCGACCTCCAGCCGCTGGCGCATGTCGCGCTGGCCTGCGCCGGGCACGGCGAGGCGTGGGTCCGCGACGAGCAGGACCGCTGGACCCGCCGCCCGGCCGCCGAGGCCCTCGCCGGGCTCGGCGCCGAACCGCTCGTCTGGCCGGTGCGCGAGGCGCTCGCCTTCGTCAACGGCACCGGCGTCGGCCTGGCCGTCGCCATCCTCAACCAGCGCTCCGCGGTCCGCCTGGTCCGCGCCGTCGCCACCCTCACCGCCCGCCTGACCGACCTGCTCGGCGGCAACGCGGAGCACTACGACGAGGGCGTCGGCCAGGCCCGCAACCAGCTCGGCCAGCTGGAGGTGGCCCGCTGGATCCGCGCCGAAATCCCCGCCGGCCACCGCCGCGACGAGCGCCGCCCGCTCCAGGAGCCGTACAGCCTGCGCTGCGCCCCGCAGGTGCTCGGCGCCGTCCTGGACCAGCTCACCACCGCCGGCGAGATCCTGCTCCGCGAGGCCAACGG
The DNA here is from genome assembly GCF_001509485.1 of Streptomyces sp. NRRL F-4489. Classification (GTDB taxonomy): domain Bacteria; phylum Actinomycetota; class Actinomycetes; order Streptomycetales; family Streptomycetaceae; genus Streptomyces. The sequence continues at coordinate 4,925 of NZ_LLZI01000002.1, read as the reverse complement.
CTGCACCGACAACCCCCTCACCTACGAGGACCGGGTGCTGCACGCCGGCAACTTCCACGCGATGCCGGTCGGTTTCGCCTCCGAGCAGACCGGTCTGGCCATGCACATGGCCGCGTATCTGGCGGAGCGTCAGCTCGGGCTGGTGGTCAACCCCACCACCAACGGCGACCTGCCGATCATGCTCACCCCGCGGGCCGGCCGCGGCTGCGGTCTGGCCGGTGTGCAGATCAGCGCGACCTCGTTCATCTCCCGGATCCGCCAGCTGGTCACCCCCGCCTCGCTGACCACCCTGCCGACCAACGGCTGGAATCAGGACCACGTCCCGATGGCCCTCAACGGCGCCAACGGCGTCGGCGAGGCCCTGGAGCTGGGCTGGCTCGCCGTCGGCTCGCTCGCGCTGGCCGCCGCCCAGCTGGCCGTGATGACCGGCAAGGCGGAGTCCGCCACCGGCGTCTGGGCCGAACTCGCCCGGATCTCCCCCGCGTTGGACGCCGACCGCCCGATGGCCGGCGAGGTGCGCGCCGCCGCCGAGCTGTTCCGCGACCACGCGGAGCGCCAGCTGACCGGCGCCGCCTGACGCCCCGGACCGCGGGCGCCCGCCCCGGCCGGGCGCCCGCACCCTTTCCGTCCCGCACCCGCACCTGAGCCCGCCGCTCCGACCCCGCCGCCTTCCCCGAGACTGGAGACCACCCCGCGATGACTGGTTGGGGGATCACCCTCCCGCTGACCGGCATGCCCCTGCCGGCCCACCGCGCCCTCGTCGAACGCCTCCCCGACCTCGGCTACACCGGCGTCTGGACGGCCGAGACCTCCGGCGCGGACGCCTTCTCGCCGCTGGTGCTGGCCTCGCAGTGGTCGTCCCGGCTGCGGCTGGGCACCGCGGTCGCCCCGGTCTTCACCCGCGGGCCCGCCCTGCTGGCGATGACCGCCGCGGCCGTCGCCGACTGCGCGCCCGGCCGCTTCGCCCTCGGCATCGGCGCCTCCTCCCCCGGCGTCGTCCAGGACTGGAACGGCCTGGAGCACACCCGCCCGTACGCCCGGACCCGCGACACCCTCCGCTTCCTGCGCACCGCCCTGACCGGCAAGCCGGTGACCGAGGAGTACCCGACCTTCGCCGTCCGCGGCTTCCGCCTGGAGCGCCCCCCGGCCACACCCCCGCCGATCCTGCTGGCCGCCCTCCGCCCCCGGATGCTGCGACTGGCCGCCGAGGAAGCGGACGGCGCGATCACCAACTGGCTGGCCCCCGCCGACATCCCGACCGTCCGCGCCGAACTGGGCCCCGGCCCGGAGCTGGTCGCCCCGGTCTTCGTCTGCGTCACCGAGGACGCCCGGCAGGCCCGCCGGCTCGGCCGGATGATGATCAGCAGCTATCTGACCGTGCCCGCCTACCGCGCGTTCCAGGACTGGCTCGGCCGCACCGAACCGCTCGCCGCGATGCACCGCGCCTGGGACGCCGGCGACCGCTGGCGCGCGATGATGGCCGTCCCCGACGAGGTCGTCGACGAACTGATCGTGCACGGCCCCCCGGACGCCTGCCGCGCCCGCATCCGCCAGTACACCGAGGCCGGTCTGGACACCCCCGTGATCGCGCTGCTCCCGGCCGGCGACGGCGACCCCGCCGCCCAGGTCGAGGCGCTCGCCCCGGGCCGGGACTGACCCGTGCTCTCCCGGATCGTCCCGCCGCAGGTCGCGGTCGCGGAGTCCTACGGCGACGACCCGGCGGCCGTACTGTTCCCCGGCGAACGGGAGCCGGCCGCCGCGATGCGCCCGGCCCGCCGCCGCGAGTTCGCCACCGCCCGGCACTGTGCCCGCCGGGCCGGCCTGCGCCTCGGCGTACCGCCCGGACCGCTGCCGCCCGGCCCGGCGGGCGCCCCGCGCTGGCCGGCCGGTGTCGCCGGCAGCCTCACCCACTGCCACGGCTACCGCGCCGCCGCCCTGGCCCGTACCACCGCCGTCCGGGCGATCGGCATCGACGCCGAACCGCACCGCCCGCTGCCGTCCGGCATGCTGGCCGGGATCGCCCTGCCGGAGGAACGGGAGGACCAGCGTGCGCTACGGGCCGCGGACCCCGCGGTGTGCTGGGACCGCCTGCTGTTCTGCGCCAAGGAGGCGGTCTACAAGGTGTGGTCCCCGCTGACCGGCGCCTGGCTCGGCTTCCACGAGGCGGCCATCGCCTTCGACCCGGCCGGTACGTTCCGGGCGCGGGTGCTCCGCGCGGCGCCGGGCGGACCGGAGGGCGCGGACGTCCCCGCGCCGACCGGCCCCGCCCCGGAGCCGATCCCCACCGTCCTCCACGGCACCTGGCTGGCCACCCCCCACCACCTCCTCACCGCCCTCGTGGTCCCGGCCGCCGCGGCCCCGCCCCCGTAAACCCACCCAGCAGCCCACCAACCATCGATCAACTCCACCGGTACTCGCCCACACCCCAAGGTGCACACCCCATGACGACGACCCGCATCCTCGTGACCGGAGGAGCCGGCTTCATCGGCTCCCACTACGTCCGCACACTGCTCGGCCCGGACGGCCCCGGCGACGTGGCGGTCACCGTCCTCGACAAGCTGACCTACGCGGGCAACCCCGCCAACCTCGACCCGGTCCGCGCCCACCCCGGCTTCCGCTTCGTCCAGGGCGATATCTGCGACCGGGAGACCGTCGAGCCCCTGATGGCCGAGCACGACGAGGTGGTGCACTTCGCCGCCGAATCGCACGTGGACCGCTCGATCGACGGCGGCGACACCTTCGTCCGCACCAACGTCCTGGGCACCCACACCCTCGTCGCCGCCGCCCACCGGGCCGGCGTGCGGACCTTCGTCCAGATCTCCACCGACGAGGTCTACGGCTCGATCGACGAGGGCTCCTGGCCCGAGACCCACCCCCTGCGCCCCAGCTCCCCGTACTCCTCCGCCAAGGCGTCCGGCGACCTGATCGCGCTGTCGTACCACCACACCCACGGCCTGGACGTCCGCGTCACCCGCTGCTCCAACAACTACGGCCACCACCACTTCCCCGAGAAGGCCATCCCGCTCTTCATCACCCACCTCATGGACGGCCGGAAGATCCCGCTCTACGGGGACGGCGGCAACGTCCGCGACTGGCTGCACATCAACGACCACGTCCAGGGCATCGAGCTGGTCCGCACCCGGGGCCGGGCGGGCGAGATCTACAACATCGGCGGCGGCACCGAACTGACCAACCGCGAGCTGACCGAGCGGCTGCTGGCCGCGTTCGGCGCCGACTGGGACAGCAGCGTCGAGCAGGTCCCCGACCGCAAGGGCCACGACCGCCGCTACTCCGTCGACTGCACCAAGATCCGCGAGGAGTTGGGCTACGCCCCCCGCGTCCCGTTCGACCAGGGCCTGGCCGACACCGTCCGCTGGTACCGCGAGAACCGCGCCTGGTGGGAGCCGCTGAAGGCGCGAGCCGCGCTGTGACCGCCGACCGGGCCCGCCCCTGGCTGGTGACCGGCGCCGGCGGCATGCTCGCCCGCGACCTGCTCGCCGAACTGGCCGCCGCCGGCCTGCCCGCGGTCGCCGCCACCCGCCGCGACCTGGACATCACCGACCCGGCCGCGGTGCGCGCCGCGTTCGCCGCCCACCGCCCCGCCGTCGTCGTCAACTGCGCCGCCTGGACGGCCGTGGACGCCGCTGAGGAGCACGAACCGGAGGCGTACGCCATCAACGCCACCGGCCCCCGCCTCCTCTCCGCGGCCTGCCGCGAATCCGGCGCCCTCCTCCTCCACCTCTCCACCGACTACGTCTTCGACGGCCAGGCCCGCACCCCGTACGCCGAGGACGCCCCCACCGCCCCCCGCAGCGCCTACGGCCGGACGAAGCTGGCGGGCGAACAGGCGGTCCGCACCCTCCTCCCTCACACCGGCTACATCATCCGCACCGCCTGGCTCTACGGCGCCGGCGGAACGAGCTTCATCCGCACCGCCATCAACCTGGAACGCACCCGCCCCACCGTCGACGTGGTCACCGACCAGCTGGGCCAGCCAACCTGGACAGCCGATCTGGCGCACCGACTGGTGGAGTTGGGGGTACGCGCCCTGGTCGGCGCGGCCCCACCCGGCACCTACCACGGCACCAGCACCGGCACCACCACCTGGTTCACCCTCTGCCAGGAGGTCTTCCGCCTGCTCGGCGCCGACCCGGCCCGGGTCCGCCCCACCACCAGCGACCGCTACGTCCGCCCGGCCCCCCGCCCCGCGTACAGCGCCCTCGCCCACGACCGCTGGCAGGCCGCCGGCCTGCCTCCCCTCCGCCACTGGCGCACCGCCCTGACCGAAGCCTTCCCCACCCTCCTCCCGCCGCCGGAGCCGCCGCCGACCCCCGCGACCACACCTGCCCGAAATCCCTGACCAGAAAGCCGAGCAGACCGCATGCGACCCCTGTCCATAGAAGGCGCCTGGATCCACGAGCCCGAGGTCTTCACCGACACCCGGGGCAGCTTCCACGAGTGGTTCCGCGGCGACGCCTTCCGCGCGGCCACCGGCCAGGGCCTCCCGCTCGCCCAGGCCAACCTCTCGGTGTCCCGCCGCGGCGCCCTCCGCGGCATCCACTTCGCCGACGTCCCCCCGGGCCAGGCGAAGTACCTCACCTGCGTCCGCGGCGCCGTCCTGGACGTCATCGTCGACGTCCGGACCGGCTCCCCCACCTTCCGGCAGTGGGAGATGGCCCGCCTGGACGACACCACCCACCGCGCCATCTACCTCTCCGAGGGCCTGGGCCACGCCTTCCTCGCCCTCACCGACGACGCCACCGTCGTCTACCTCTGCTCCGAGGGCTACGCCCCCGACCGCGAACACGGCATCCACCCCCTGGACCCCGACCTCGCCATCCCCTGGCCCACCGACCTCACCCCCACCCTCTCCCCCAAAAACGCCCAGTCCCCCCCCCCCACCGAACCCCCCCCCGAGCCCGCCC
>NZ_LLZI01000001.1 GCF_001509485.1 Streptomyces sp. NRRL F-4489 | reverse complement strand
CCCCGGTCCGGTCCTTTTTTTTTCCCCCCACTTTCCCCCCCCAAAACCCCCCCTCCCCCCCCCCCCCCCCCCCCCCGCCGAGTCCCCGCCACTCCCACCCACCCGGCACCTGCCCCGGCCCGCCCTCCCCACGTACCACAATGTCCCCATGACGAGCACCGCATTCACCACCCGGGTCCTCGACGTGACCACCGGCAGCACCGAAACCGTCGCCGACCTCACCCGCGACTGCGCGGCCTTCCTCGATGAGGCCGCCCAGGGCCGCGACGGCCTCCTCAACGTCTTCACCCCGCACGCCACGGCCGGCATCGCGATCCTGGAAACCGGCGCCGGCAGCGACCACGACCTCCTCGCCGCCCTCCACGACCTCCTCCCCGCCGACGACCGCTGGCACCACCGCCACGGCTCCCCCGGCCACGGCCGCGACCACGTCCTCCCCGCCCTCGTCCCCCCACACGCCACCCTCCCCGTCCTCGCCGGCCGCCTGTCCCTGGGCACCTGGCAATCGATCTGCCTGGTCGACACCAACGTCGACAACCCCCACCGCCAGGTCCGTCTGACCTTCCTGGGCTGACCGGCATCGGCCGGGGCCACCTCGACGCTGTGGACTGGGCTGCTGCCCTTGGGGCTTGCTTGTGAGTGGGGCACCGGCACAGGGCCGGGCTGGGCGGGCCGGACGTGTCGGCTTATGCGTGATGGTGGGACGGGGCGAGGGCTTCGTCGGCGCTGCGCGGTTCTGTGCGGGGTTGCTGGTTGAGCTTGTGGCGTTGGATGGAGGAGTGCCGGTAGACCTCCTTGCGGGCTCGCATGATGTTGCCGAGGGGGGCGTGCTCGGCGGTGACCCGCCAGGGGGTGAAGGACAGCGAGTCCATCGCCGCCAGGTTCCGCGGGCCGGAGATGTCCTGCTGCGGCAGGCGCAGCTTCGCCACGGTGACGTACGGCGAGAGCCGCTCGGGCCATTCCACGGTGAGGTCCTCCACCGGCATGCGTTCCAGGTCGGTGCAGAGCTGGACCTGGATGTCGAACGCGTAGGGCCGCTCCCGCAGTTCGGCTTGCAGGGCCGGTCGGAAGACCTCCTGTGCGGAAGCCGGGTCGATGGTGCGCCGGACCACCGCGGCGGCGCAGGACGGATCGGGGGTGATGCGGACCTTGGCGATGCAGTCCCCGTGCCGGACGGCGCCCATGGTCCAGTAGCTCGACAGCAGCAGGTTCGCCGGCGGGGTCTTCGCCAGGCGGACGAAGGCCAGGAACTCGTCCCACGCCCAGTCCTCCCGGTCCAGCGTGCCCTTTCCGGTCACGAACTCGGTGAAGAAGCGGTGTGCGCCGCGCCGGCCCTGGGAGAAGTAGGCCGGCGCGTTGAGGAACAGTTCCTGGATGAAGAGGTAGTGCTCGACCGTGTTGCAGAAGAAGACCGGGCCGTTGATGTTGGCGTAGTCGAAGGTGCCTGTGTCCGGTTCGTCTTCCAGCAGGGTCGGCCCGGGGATGCCGAACATCTTCAGCGCCAGTCCGGTGGCGGCGCCCAATCGCGCGTCGGCTCCGGCGTGCGGGGAGCCGTTGGAGAAGCGGATGAGCGCGTCGTGGGTGCCTGGCGCCGCGTAGATGCCCTGGGCGTACTCGGCGGGCAGCCCGCCCAGGATCTCGACCTGGCCGCGGATGAGACCGTATCCCTTGGCGTGGGCGTCGCGGAGAGCCTGTCCGGTGCCGCCGGCCTGGACCGACTCGGTGATGTAGCGCTCGGTCTTCTCGATCACCGTCCGCACGTGCTGGTCGAAGTCCGGGTCCTCGGCTTCGACGTCAGGGGTGTAGCGGACGAACTGTGCAGCCATGGCTTCGGCCTCTCCTCGGAGAGCGGGATCGGATCTCAGCGCGGGAATTCCGCTCAGTCCTCCAGTTCGGCGAGCCAGCGCAGGGCGCGGAGCCCCGGTACGAAGCAGTACTCGCCGCCGCGGGTGGCCACGAAGCTGGGGAGGTTCCGCAGGCGGCGCCGGACCGGCTTGTCGGGGATGGTGACGCTGCCTGTCCCGCCATGATGTCCGGCTACCGGGTCCTGCTCGCCGGGGTAGCCGATGAAGTTGCCGTCGTTGATCCACTCGGCCTTGATGAACTCGAACTGCCGCTCCAGGTGGGCCCCGATGAACACCCCGACCAGGCCGCGGTCGGCGCCGTCGTCCTCCAGTACGCCCTCGGGCAGCGGCGGGCCGTAGGTGGTGCCGCGGCGGATGAGCCGGTGCATCCGCGCGTCGCCGATGATGGTGGCGTCGCGGGGGTTGGTGCGGCGGATGTGGGCGCCGGCGGGGCACCGCAGGCCGCGGTCGTCGTTCTCCCGGTACATGAAGTTGTTGACGCGCCGCGGATCCGCCGCCAGCTCCGGGTCGTCGTGCTCCGGCGCCAGGGCCAGCGGCGCCCCGCTCGGCCAGCGCCCGACCATTTTCGCCGCCAGGCGTGCTTCCTCCTCGGCGTCGGAGCTGTTGGCGCGCAGGTAGCGGCGCCAGGCCGCCACGTTGGTGTGGATCTTGCGCACGGCGACGTAGGTGCCGTTGCGTCCCAGCACATCCGGACTGGGCATGGGCGGCAGATTGCCGGTCTCGTCGGGGTAACCGAGGATGAACTCGCCTGCCTTGAGAGGGACTTCCTGCGGGTTGGAGCCGGGCAGTCCCACCCCCTCGATGTTCGGGTGGCTGATGCCGTCCCGGAAGCCGAAGGTGGTGCGGCCGGTCGGAAGCTGCTGGACGTCCTGCTGCCAGATCACCCGGACACCGGGCGTGTCCTGGTAGGCGACCCGGGCTCGCTCCAACTCCTGGTGCAGTTGCTCCGCGTTCGAGGAGAGGGCGCTCAGCGCGATATGGACATCGCCCGTCCCGAACGGTGCCTCCCAGTGGGCCGGGGCGTTCTCGCCCACATCGCCGATCAGCGCCGCCCGCGCGGCCATGCCCTCACGGAACGCCCGCGGGAAGCTGTCCAGTGACTCCTGAGGAACCCCCAGGGCTTTCAGCCCCTGGTGGGTGAACGCCACCGACACCCAGGCATCCCTGCTCCGGTCCGCGCTCGGCAGACCGCCCGAGGTCACCGGGAGCAGCCGCCGCAGCAGGGCCCGTCCGGCGTGGCGGTCGTCCACGCGCAGGAAGAGGAACTTTCCCTCGTACGGGACGGGCCGCGGGCGCAGCGCCCCGCTCTGGATGTCCTCGATCTCGACGCGCACACCGGCCGCGCTGCCGTTGCCTGCCGTACTCATGATCGTTCGGTGCCCTCCACATCGGTCCCTGTCCATCGGTTCTGCCGAGGCAGCGTTCATCGGTCCTGTCGGGGCAGCCCCGCGGCGAGGTGCGCGTCCGCCGACGCGATGCACCGACGTGGGGTCGGCTCTGTGGGGCGGCTCGGGTCGGTTTCTAGGCCGAGGCTTCTTCCAGCAGTTTCTGGAAGGCCGGGGTGGACACCAACTCCGCGTTGGCCGGATTCTCCAGCGCCGCCCGGAACTCAGGGGTGTCCAGCACCTCTTCGAACGCTTCCTCCACGCGATGGTCCTTGTAGATCTGCTGGACGGTCAGCTCGGGATAGGCGCTGACGAAGACCCCCGCGGGCGCCTGGTGGGCGATGAACCAGTCCTTCACCCCCGGATCGGTGATGCCGGGAAATCCCTCGCTGTGCGAGAAGACTTTGTCGAAGCGGGACCCGACCACCGTCTTGGCGAAATCGTCGATATAGGCGTCCCAGGAGCCGTCGAAGACGCTGGCGAACATGAACCGGGTGTCGTTATCGAAGATCACATGCCGCGCGTCGTGCAGGGTTCCGATCTGGCGTACCGCCGCGTGGACTTTCTCGTCATCCGCCGCGTCGGCGAGCGTGGCGAGATCCTCACGCAACGCATCCGCCTCGCCCGGCTTGATCTTGGTGAAAACGGTGAACTCGCTGCAGACTCCGTCCGACCTGCCCGGGCGCTCGGGGTGAGCTGATGGAGTTGCTTGTGCCGATGAAGTCATCGTGGGATTCCCCTGCCACGGATAGGTGTGAGGGGCACCAAGCGCCCGAACGCAGGGCGCCTTCGCCCTCACGAGTCAATCCTCACCACGGGAGCGCGGCGCCGCATCTTGTCCCCTGCGCTACCTGATCACCCGACTGGATGCACGCACGGGATTCACGAGAAACTTCGTCCGTCACCGCCCGCCCACCCGCCTACTCCGCAATTGCCTCATTAGGCGCGATTACGTTCCGTGTGGGGGAGGGACACCCCCCGATACTCCGATACTCCCGAGGACAGACCGGGCCAGGCGCAGGAAGATGGCCGGGGCGGTGCGTGCTGAGGCGGCCCGGTCCCCTTCTCGGCCGGCCATTTCCGTATCGCCGGGAAACAGCCGTGCCACCGATCGCACTCGCACAAGAACCGTCGCGCCGTCCGGGCGGCGGCGGAGCACCCGCCTCCACCGGACCTCTGCTCAACCGGATCGCACCACCCCGAACCCAACGGAGGCAATCATGGGCGCAGTCCTCGGTGACGTACTGGGTCTTGCGGCCGGCGTCGCGGTCAGCCCGCTTCCGATCCTCGCCGTCATCCTCATCCTCGCCACGCCCCGGGGACGTCTCAACGGAATCCTTTTCACCGTCGGCTGGATTCTCGGACTCTCGGCACTGGGCGCGGTGATACTGGCGATCGCCTCCCCCGCAGGAGCCTCCGTCCACAAGCGCCCGGCCATCTGGGTGGGGGCTCTCAAGCTCGCCCTCGGTGTGCTCCTCCTCCTTCTCGGTACCCGACGGTGGCGGCGGCGCCCAAAGGATCCCTCGCAGGCGAAACTGCCGAAGTGGATGGGTGCGATTGACCGTCTGACGCCGGTGAAGATCTTGGGACTCGGAACGGCCCTGGCCGCGCTCAATGCGAAGAACGCCCCGCTGACCATCGCCGCCGGCGCCGCCATCGGCTCAGCCGGACTGCCGGTCGGGCAGCAGATCGGATCACTGGCGATTTTCGTCGTGATCGCCACCCTCGGTCTGCTGGCCCCGCTGGGAGTTTTCCTCTTCGGGGGAGAACGGGCCAGGACCACGCTCGGCGTCTGGAAGGATTGGGCAGCTCAGCACAATGCCGCCGTGATGGCCGTCCTGTCCTTCGTCCTCGGTCTGAAACTGCTCGGAGACGGTATATCCGTCCTCACCTCCTGAAGGAATTCCGTGCGGGGGAGGGCGGTCAGTGTCGGCGGCGTGAGGCGGTGAGTTGTGAAGTGTGGGAGGTCTGCGTTGGAGCCGGTGGCCGGCCCGCGCGCGCCGCGTCGAAGTGGGTGCTGCGCATACGCGCGGCATTCACGCGAAGGGCGGCCGACCCAGTTGGCGCAGGGAGTGACGAGACCACGTCGCGGTGTGGTGTCCGGGTAGGGAGTCGGAGGCGCGAAGCGGTTTGGGTGAGGATGTCAGTCGCCGGACCTGAGTGCGTCCAGGTGCCGGCGTAGCACTTGCCGGATCGCCTCTGGCGGGAAGCGGTCGGGAAGTAGCGCTGACTGGAGTGTGAGCCCGTCGAGGAGGGCGGTCAGGCGCTTGCTCTCCAGGTCGGTGTCCAAGTCGTCCGGCAACGCGCCGGAGCGCTGTGCCTCGTGCAGCACGCGCCGTACCAGCGCGTTCATGCCCTGGTGCATCTCATCCGCGCAGGGCCGCAGTTCGGGGCGGGTGTGCGCTGCGGCGGCGAAGGCGAGCCAGATCGCGGCCTCCTCCCGGCGGGTGGCGTCGAGGGGGAGGAATTCGGTCAGAAGCTGCTCGGTGGTGGCGCGGCGGTCGGTGCCGTTGCCTGGGGAGAGCAGCCGCTCGATATGCGCGCGGACACGCTCGTCGATGCGATGGCTCAGCTCTCGCATCGTGAAGAGCATCAACTCGTCGTGGTCGGCGAAGTAGTGGCGGACCGAGCCGATGGCGAGTCCGGCTTCGTCGGCAACGTTGCGCAGCGACGCGTGCGCCAGTCCGTGTCGGCCGACGACGGACAGGACTGCCTGGGCAACGGCCCTGCGGCGGGCCACTGGATCGACGATCTTCGGCATGTTGCCGTTATAGCACGGTCGGGCTAACATCGTTTTGGCATGGCCGTGCTATAAAGATTGGGTGGTAAGTGAGTGAACCCCTGGCTGCTCGCGGTGATCATCGCGATACTTGTGATCGCCGTCGTGATCAAGCGGCTGATCGGTGAACCGGTCAATGTGCGGGACCTGTTCGCAGCGCCGGTGATCCTCACCGGTATCGGCGTCCTGTCCCTCGTCAAGGCGAAGGACAGCACCGGAACCGACCTCGCCTGGGTCATCGCGGGCACCGTCCTCGGCATCGCTCTCGGTACGCTCCGCGGCGCCACCATCCAACTCTCCGACAGACACGGCGTCTTGTGGCAGCGCTACACCGGCCGCACCTTCCTCGCCATGCTCGGCACCTTGGCGGTCATGGCGGGCTTCAGCGTCCTCGCGGTGAAGATGGGTATGCGCGAGAACGCGCGCCCCATCCAGCTCTCCATCGGCGTCAGCTTCCTCGGCGAGTCCCTTCTGGTCGGCCGCCGCGGCAAAGCCTCCGGCATCCCCTTCGCGCCGGACCGCGGAAACCGCTGACTCGGCGTCATGCGTCCAGACGCGCTTCGTGGGCAGCCCGCCGGCCCATCCCTCATCAATCGCTCCGGCCTGCTGACCGTCCGCCGCGCACATCAGACCGGCCCACCCTGATCGCAGGGCGAGGATGGCGCGTTTGTCGTGGATTTGTAACGGGCGGGGGCGCGGGGCAACGAGCAGGGAGGACCGCCCGTCTGGATGATCAGCAAGGCGCGCAGGGCGCTTTGGTGAACGGGTGGGTCTCGGGGAGATCCACGGGAGGGGAAGTCCATGACCAGGACGAAGAAGACCTCGATGACCGCGCGCGGGGGCCGGGCGGCTGTGGTCGGTGCGCTGGGGCTGGCCGCCGTGACGCTGGCCGCCGGGCCGGCGTTCGCCAAGGGCGCTGTGGACATCGCGGCGCCGCGCACGGCGCACGTCGGCGAAGCCATTGCGGTCAGCGCGCACGGCGGCGATGACAGCGCCGGTTTCCTCCACCAGCTGTGCCTGGAAGAGAACGGCTTCGGGGAAGGCTGGCACCAGGAGAGCTGCAGCGTCGCCGTCAAGGGCGATGCGCGGGTGTCCGTACAGGGTACGGCCGCGCGCCGCGGCAATCTGCAGTTCCGTGCGGTGCTGTACGGCCTGACCAGCGCGCATGACCAGCACCCGGTGCGTTTGCACGCCTCTGAGGTGGTGACGGTGGCCGTCCGCTGAGTCGGCGGCGCGGCCGTGGACGGGGAACGACCCCGCCCGCGGCCGCGCGGTTCACCGGGACACGGCGTCCCGCCGTCACCCGCGCCTCACGGCGCATACGTCAGCCGGTTCCGCTGATCAGCTGGTTCAGCTGCGCAGGGGGCCCTCGCAGGTGAAGTGGGACGTTCCCGCGCGGTGGTTGGTCCAGATGTCGACTTCGCCGAAGGAGCAGTTCATATCGGCGAGGTTGTTGTCGCCGTGAGTGGCTCGGTCCAGCAGGAAGTAGTCGACGGTCTCGGACATGTCCTTGAAGACCTGGTCGGCGTTGCCGGCGTCGGTGAGGTTGGCGGTGATGCGGCCCTTGCAGGTGAACCGCGGGCGGTCCGGCGAGCCGGAGGCGGAGCACTCGTCGGGGGTGGTGGAGGTGCTCTTGGCGAAGGACGCGCGGATCTGGTCGGGGGTGCTGTCGGCCAGGTCGGCGAGCGGGACATGCTTGGTGTCGGGGACGAAGAGGTCGTCGACGTGGGCGATGTTGGTGTCGAGGAAGGCGTCGTACTCCCGCTGGAGGGCCTGATCGCTGCCGAGGCGGGTGCGCCAGGCATCGAAGGCGGCCGGGTCGTCGGCCCGCAGGTCGCGGTACATCTCCTTGAGCAGGGTGGGGTGTTCGGCCCACAGGAACTCGAAGAACGTGCCCGCGTAGTTGTAGAAGCGGAAGCCGTCCCCGTCGTACGTGGCGTGCAGGAGCTGGTTGACGGTCATGCGCGGGCCGCCGTTCGCGGTGTCGGCGATGATGCCTTTCACCAGTGACTTGCGGACCTTGATGCCGTCGTCGCGGGTGCCGCCGTCGAAGAACTCGGCGGTGCCCTCGTCCATCGCCGTGGTCCGGTCGCCCTGGTACCACGGGCCTTCACCGAAGGTCCCGGGGACCGCCCAGCGGCCGTTGAGGTAGTGCGTGTACTCGTGCCGGAAGAGCTCCTCGAGGGTGAGGGTGGAGTCCTGCGGCACGCGGCGCTGGTAGGTGTAGAAGGTCGCGCCCTGCTCGATGTACATGCCGCCGTTGCTGGTGCTCAGGCCGGTCAGCAGGGGCTGGAAGTTCTCGTAGTCGGCGCGGGAGGCGTACAGGACGATGTGCAGGGTCGAGTTGGTGTCGCCCGCCAGCGGCTCCTCGGTGCCGATCACCCGGTGGAACTGCGTCTTGACCTGCTTGCTCGCGTAGTAGAGCTGGTCGACGGTGCCGCGGTCGAGGGCGGTGCGGACGGTGATGCCGTCGGTGCCGTCCTTGCCGTACGTGTAGGTCCGGGGGAAGAGGTGCTTCTCGATGTCCGCACGGCAGACCTGGTACGGCGCGCAGGCGTCGTATTCGTTCAGCCAGGTGGCGATCTTGACCCACGGGGCGCTGTAGGCGCCGAAGTTGCGGGCGGTGGTGTTCAGGAGCGGGCCGAGGCCGGCGACGATTTCGTCGTGCAGCCGGTCGATCTGCCCGGTGCGGCCGTATTCGCCGACCGCGTCGCGTACCACCCAGGCGTTGGCCGTGTCCTTGAGGTGGGTGTAGTCGGCGAATGCCTTGAAGACGGCGCGGTAGGACGGGTCGGCCACGACCGCGTCGCGGAAGGCGGTGTCCTGGTTGCCCGGGTAGACGCCGAGGTACTGCACGGAGAGGGCGGCGAGGGCGGCGCCGCCCCAGGAGGGATCCTTGGCGGTGTCCGGGTGGTCCGGGCCCATGGTGGCCAGGACCCGCTTGATCAACGGGAGTTGGTACTGCCGCAGGCCCTGGGCGCTGGCCGCGTTGAGGGCCTCGCGGAGCGTCTCGGCGTTGCTGCGGGTCACGTCGAAGCTGCGGGCGGCCGAGCCGAAGGCGTCGACGGCCCGGCGCATGGCGTCCAGGGTCGCCGGGTCGGTGATATCGACCTCGTGGTGGGAGAAGCCCAGGTAGGCGACCGCGTGGAGATAGGTGAACATCTCCAGCAGGTGGGTGCCGTTGCGGCCGTCGTGGGCGGCGGCGAGTTGGCCGATGCGGTGCGCGACGGCCTGGATGTGGGCCTTCGACATGACCGGAGCCAGGCGCTGGTCCCAGTTCCAGAGCAGGGTGCCCAGACAGCCGTCGGCGGTGACCTCGGGGGCGGCGAGGAACTCGGTGAGCTGCTGGGGGGAGAGGCCGGTGATGCCGTCGAGGGTGCACGGGACGGCGGCCTTGCCGAGGGTGGCGTGCGGTGTGGGGTGCGCACCGGCCTTGGCCTTGGGCGTGTGGGGGCCGGGGACGCGGCTGCTGCCGAGCCCGCCCGGGCCCGGTATGCGCAGGGCCGGCGACGTGGGTGCCTTGGCCAGGCGGTCGACCCTGTCGTGCGGGGTGGGCGTGGCGGCTGCCGGGCCGGCGAAGGCGGCGGGGCGCGGGGTCGCTGCGGCCTCACGCGAGGTGGGGGTGGGGCTTGCCGGGTATTCGGTGCCGGCTGCGGTCACGCAGAGCGTGACCGCTGTCGCGGCCGTGAGCAGGGATCTGCGAAGGGTTCTCGAAGGGAACACGAAGCTCTCCTGTGTGGGGGCGGTGAAGCGTGCGCGGCGGGTCCGCGGTGTCCGGGGCCCTGGCTGCCGTACACGTGCCGACTGACGGGCAGGTGCACGCCATGTGATGCGTAACGTAATAATGTGAAATTGCACTGGCAAGCCCTTTGTCAGGGTACGTTTCAGCGAAATCCCTTGCGCTGCCCGTTGGTTCAGGTCAGGGGCCCGCCGCCGGACAGGTGCGAACGCTCTCGATCGGCTGCCGCCCCTCCGCCTCGCGGGCCGGGCACGCAAGCCGTTCCGTGAGCCGCACCGCGAGGGCGCCCCACCGCCCACCGCATGGGCGCCGCGACCCGCACCGCAACCGAGCAGAAGAACCCATGGAGGAGAGAACCCATGACGGAAGCTGTTCCCGCCGCCCCGCGCACCGTCAGCCACGATCTGCCCATGTCCCCGGAGTTGGAGCGGTTCCTGGGGAGCGGCTGGGCGGCGACGCCGCTGCCGGACGCCCTCCGGCTGCCGGCCGCCGATGTCACCCCCGCCCGCCGGCAGCGCCTGTCCGCCCGCTTCCCCGGCGAACGGCTGATCGTCCCCGCCGGTGAACTCACCGTCCGCTCCAACGACTGCGACCACCGCTTCCGGCCGCACAGCGCCTACGCCTGGCTGACCGGCCTCACCGGCGAGGACCAGGCGGGGCACGTCCTGGTCCTGGAACCGGACGGGCCGCACCGGCACGAAGCGGTGCTGTACGTCCGCCCCCGCTCGCCGCGCACCGACACAGGCTTCTGCCGGGACCGGCGGTACGGCGAGTTCTGGGTCGGCCGCCGCCCCGACCTCGCCGAGGCCGAGCGCATGACCGGTATCCGCTGCGTCCACCTCGGCGGCCTGGAGGCCCTGCCCCCGGGCCGCAACGCCGCCGTCGACGCTGAACTCGCGTCCGTTCTCAGCGAGTTGCGGCTGATCAAGGACGCCTGGGAGGTCGAGCAGTTGCAGCTGGCCGTCGATCACACGACCGCCGGGTTCGAGGATGTCGTCCGCGCGCTTCCGCGCGCTCTCGCCCATCCGCGCGGTGAGCGCTGGGTCGAGGGCGTCTTCGGGCTGCGGGCCCGTGCCGAGGGCAATGGTACGGGCTACGAGACCATCGCGGCCGCCGGCGCCCACGCCTGCGTCCTGCACTGGATACGCAACGACGGCCCGCTGCCCGCCGGCCAGTTGCTCCTGCTGGACGCCGGTGTGGAGACCGACACCCTTTACACCGCCGACATCACCCGCACCCTCCCGCTGTCCGGACGTTTCTCCCCGGTGCAGCGGCAGGTGTACGAGCTGGTGCTGGCGGCCCAGGATGCGGGCATCGCCGCGCTGAGGCCGGGTGCGCGGTTCCGCGACTTCCACCGCGCGGCGATGCGGGTGATCGCGGAGGGGCTCACCGCATGGGGTGTCCTGAAGAGCCCGGAAGGGGACCTCCACCGCCGCTACACCCTCTGCAGCAGCGGGCACATGCTCGGGCTCGACGTGCACGACTGCGCCCAGGCGCGGGCCGACGCCTATCTGGACGGGGTGCTGGCGGAAGGCCAGGTGCTGACGGTCGAGCCGGGGCTCTACCTCCAGCCGGACGACACGACGCTCCCGCCGGACCTGCGGGGCATCGGCGTACGGATCGAGGACGACCTGGTGATCACGGCGGACGGGGCGCGGCTGCTGTCGGGCGCCCTGCCGCGGACGCCGGAGGCGGTGGAGGCGTGGATGGGTGCGTTGATGGAGGGGTGAGTTGATGGAGGGGTGAGCCTGCCCGTCCGCCTGGGCGTTCGCGGGCCGCCGGCAAGGGAGTTGACGTCCGGTCGGGAGGTCTTGGCAACGCGGGTGCAATGTGAAATATTACTGACGTGCCCACGAGAAACTCTCCGGATCTCCTCGTCATCGGCGCGGGCGTGGTCGGCGCCGCCTGCGCTTACTACGCGGCCCGGCGCGGCCTGCGGGTCACCGTGCTCGACCGCGGCTCCGTAGCCGGCGGTACCACCGGCGCCGGCGAAGGCAACCTCCTGGTCTCCGACAAGGAACCCGGCCCCGAGCTCCAACTGGCCCGCTATTCCACGCAGTTGTGGCGCGAACTGGCCGAGGTGCTGCCGTCGCGGATCGAGTACGAGGCCAAGGGCGGCCTCGTCGTCGCCTCCGATGACACGAGCCTGGCCGCGCTGCGGGAATTCGCCGCACGGCAGTCGGAGGCCGGGGTCGCTTGCGAAGCGGTGCCGGGCGGGCGGCTGGGTGACCTGGAGCCGCGGCTCGCCCCCGGCCTGGCCGGCGGGGTCCACTACCCGCAGGACGCCCAGGTGCAGCCCGCCCTGGCCGCCGCCCACCTGCTGCGTGCGGCCGGCGACCGGGTGACCCTGCGGCTCGGCCAGGAGGTCACCGGGATCCTCACCGGCGCCCACGGCGAGGTGCGGGGCGTGCGGACGCCCTCCGGTGACCTCCATGCCCCCTACGTCGTCAACGCGGCGGGGACCTGGGGCGGTGAGCTGGCCCGACTGGCCGGCGTGGAGCTGCCGGTGCTGCCCCGGCGCGGCTTCGTGCTGGTCACCGAGCCGCTGCCGCGCCTGGTGCGGCACAAGGTGTACGCCGCGGACTACGTCGCCGACGTCGCCAGCGACTCGGCGGCCCTGCAGACCTCCGCCGTCGTCGAGGGCACCCCGGCGGGCCCGGTGCTGATCGGCGCGAGCCGGGAGCGGGTCGGATTCGACCGCTCGCCGTCCGTGGAGGTGCTGCGCCGCCTCGCCGGGCAGGCGGTACGGCTCTTCCCGGCCCTCGCCGCGGTGCGGGCCGTGCGGACGTATACGGGCTTCCGCCCGTATCTGCCCGACCACCTGCCCGCGATCGGGCCCGACCCGCGACGGCCGGGGCTGCTGCACGCCTGCGGCCATGAAGGGGCGGGCATCGGCCTCGCCCCGGCCACCGGACGGATCATCGCCCAGGCCCTGACGGGCGGCGAACTCCCGCTGGACATCACGCCGTTCAGACCCGACCGGTTCGGCGGGGGAGAGGCGGGATGACCGCCTGGGCCCCGCACCGACCCCCGCGAAAGGAGCCGTGCATGGCGCGCGACCGCAACCCCGCCGACCTCGTCGGCGCGGTGCCCGACGCCGCGTTCGAGATCACCTTCGACGGCCGCACGATCACCGCGCTGCCGGGCCAGACACTGGCCGCCGCGCTGTGGGCCGCGGGCATCCTCGCCTGGCGCACCACCCGCGCCGGCGGCCGGCCGCGCGGCGCGTTCTGCGGTATCGGGCACTGCTTCGACTGCCTCGCCACCGTCAACGGGAAACCCAACCGCCGGGCCTGCCTGGTCCCCGCGCGGCCCGGCGACGCCGTCACGACCCAGGAGGGACACGGCCATGCCGAACTCGGCGACCGATGACGCGGAGTACGACCTCGCCGTGATCGGGGCCGGCGTCGCGGGCCTCACCGGCGCCGTCACCGCCGCCGAACTCGGCCTGTCGGTAGCCCTGTTGGACTCCTCCGCGCAGCCGGGCGGGCAGTTCTACCGGCACCCCGCCCCGGCCCTCGGCGCCACTCGCCCCCAGGCCCTGCACCACGACTGGTCCACCTTCACCGCCCTGCGCCGCCGACTGGCCGACAGCGGGGTGACTCTCCTGGCCGGTCACCACGTCTGGACCGTCGTCCGCGCGCCGACAAGCGGCCTGTGGGACGTGCACGCCGTCACCGGAGCGGACGGCGACGGGGAGTGCCCGGTCCGGGTGCGGGCCCGCGCGGTGCTGCTCGCGACCGGCGCGTACGAACGCCACCTTCCGTTCCCCGGCTGGACGCTGCCGGGCGTGGTGGGCGCCGGGGGAGCGCAGGCGATGCTGAAGTCCGGCCTGGTGCTGCCCGGGGCCGGGACCTCCTCCGCACGAGCCGGGGTCGCGGCCCCTCCCGCCGGGGCGAAGCCGGCAGCCGGGCCAAGGGTGGTGGTGGCGGGCAGCGGTCCGCTGCTGCTGGCCGTCGCCGCCTCGCTCGCGAAGGCGGGCGCCCGCGTCCCGGCGGTGGTCGAGGCATCCAGCTACCTCGGCTACGCCCGCCACCCCCGCACTCTCGCCGCCAACGCGCACAAGGCGGCGGAGGCGGCGAGGCACGGCGCGGCGCTGCTGCGGCACGGGGTCCGGCTGCGTACCCGCAGCGCGGTGACCCAGGTGCACGGCTCCGACCGGGTGGCGGCCGTCACGGTCTCCCGGCTCGACCGCGACTGGCGGCCCGTACGGGGGTCCGGCCGCCGCATCGCCTGCGACGCCCTGGCGGTCGGCTTCGGCCTCGTCCCGCAGCTGGAACTCGCCACCGGCCTGGGCTGCGCCACCCGGCGCGCCCAGGACGGCAGCCACGTCCTCGTCCTCGACGCACAGCAGCAGACCTCGGTACCGGGCATCTGGGCGGCGGGCGAGACCGGCGGCATCGGCGGCGCCCAACTCGCCCACGCGGAAGGGGAGATGGCGGGTATCGCGATCGCGGCCCGGCTGGCCGGGCACCGTGCGCCCGCCGGAAGCGGCCGGGTCCGCGCCCTGCGCCGGCGGCGTGACCGGATGCGCGCCTTCGCCTCGGTGATGGCCGCGGTGCACGCACCCGGCGCCGGGTGGAGCCGGTGGCTCGACGACACCACGGACGTGTGCCGCTGCGAGGAGGTCAGCGCGGGCCGGATCCGCGAGGCGGTCGCTGATCTCGGCGCCCGGGACGCCCGTACCGTCAAACTCCTCACCCGCGCCGGTATGGGCTGGTGCCAGGGCCGGATCTGCGGCGCGGCCGTGGCCTGCCTGGCCGCCGAGGGCCGGGAGGAGAGGCCGCCGGTGCCTGCCGAGCGCCGGCCGCTGGCGGTGCCGGTCCGGCTGGATGTGCTCGCCGCCCGCACCGGAACGACGGCGCCGGACCCCGGCGATCCGCAGGAGAACGCCGCCGAAAACCACTGAACGGACCGACCCCACCGACCCCACCCCAGAAGGGCTCCTCCATGACCACCGCCTCCCCCTCCCCCTCCGCCACCGCCTGGAGCGCCGAACGCCCCTGGCGCGGCATCATGGTCGCCACCGCCCTCCCCCTGCGCGCGGACCACTCCGTCGACCACGACGCCTACGCCGCACACGTCCGCTGGCTCCTCGACAACGGCTGCGACGGCGTCGTACCCAACGGCTCCCTGGGCGAGTACCAGACCCTGACCGGCCAGGAACGCGCCCAGGTGGTGCGCACCGCGGTCGCGGCCGCCGGCGACGGTGCCCGTGTGATGCCCGGAGTGTCCGCCTACGGCAGCGCCGAGGCACGCCGCTGGGCCGAGCAGGCCGCCGAAGAGGGCTGCGGCAGCGTCCTGCTGCTGCCACCCAACGCCTACCGCGCGGACGAGCCCGCCCTCCGCGCCCACTACGCCGAGGTCGCCCGGGCCGGCCTCCCCATCGTGGCCTACAACAACCCCATCGACACCAAGACCGACCTCACCCCCGCGCTCCTGGCCCGCCTCCACAACGAAGGCAGCATCGTCGCGGTCAAGGAATTCACCGGCGAGGTGCGCCGGGCGTACGAACTGGCCGAACTCGCCCCCGGACTGGACCTGCTGATCGGCGCCGACGACGTCCTCCTGGAACTGGCCCTGGCCGGCGCCGTGGGCTGGATCGCCGGATACCCCAACGCCTTCCCCGCCGCCTGCGCCCAGCTCTACCGCGCCGCCACGGCCCAGGACCTCGACACCGCCCTACCGCTGTACCGGTCCCTGCACCCCCTGCTGCGCTGGGACTCCAGAACAGAGTTCGTCCAGGCCATCAAACTCTCCATGGACATCGCCGGGCGCCCCGGCGGCCCCACCCGGCCACCGCGGCTGCCCCTGCCCGCCCCCACCGAGGCCGAGGTGCGCGCGGCCACCGAGAAGGCGCTCGCCGCCGGCCACCGCTGACCAGGAGGAGACCATGCGCACCCGCCACGTCTTCCACGCCGTCGACTCCCACACCGAAGGCATGCCCACCCGCGTGATCACCGGCGGCATCGGCGTGATCCCCGGCACCACCATGGCCGAACGCCGGCTGCACTTCATCGAGCACCTGGACCACCTGCGCACCCTGCTCATGTACGAACCGCGGGGCCACGCCTCCATGAGCGGCGCCATCCTCCAGCCCCCCACCCACCCCGACGCCGACTACGGCGTCCTGTTCATCGAGGTCTCCGGCGCCCTGCCGATGTGCGGCCACGGCACCATCGGGGTGGCCACCGTCCTCGTCGAAACCGGCATGGTCCAGGCCACCGAACCCGTCACCACCGTCCGCCTCGACACCCCCGCCGGCCTGATCAGCGCCGATGTCCACGTCGAGGACGGACGGGCCACGGCCGTCACCCTCACCAACGTGCCCGCCTTCTGCGCCGGCCTCGACCTCACGGCGACGGTGCCCGGCCACGGCACGGTGACCTACGACCTCGCCTTCGGCGGCAACTTCTACGCCTTCGTCGGCCTCGACGCCCTCGGCCTGCCCTTCGATCGCGCCCGCAAGGACGATCTGCTCGCCGCCGGACTCGCCCTCATGGACGCGATCAACGCCTCGCCCGACCGGCCCGTCCATCCGACCCGGCCGGAGATCGCGGGCCTCAAACACGTCTACCTCGCCGCCCCGGACGCGGACGCCCACCACTCCCGGCACGCCATGGCCATCCACCCCGGCTGGTTCGACCGCTCACCGTGCGGCACCGGCACCAGCGCGCGGATGGCCCAACTGCACGCCCGCGGCGCCCTGCCCCTGCACCGCGACTTCGTCAACGAGTCATTCATCGGCACCCGCTTCACCGGGCGACTCGTCCAGGAAACGGAGATCGGGGGCGTACCCGCCGTCGTCCCCCGCATCACCGGACGGGCCTGGATCACCGGCACCGCTCAGTACTTCCTGGACCCCCACGACCCCTTCCCCCAAGGATTCCTGCTGTGAGCACCGCACCGACCCCGATCGTCTCCCGCAACCCCGCCGACCCCACCGACGTGGTCGTCAAGACCGCCGCGCCCGGCGCGTTCGCCGCCGCCGACGCCGTCGAACGCGCCCGCGCCGCCCAGCCCGCCTGGCTGCTCGCCGGCGCCGCCGCCCGCGCGGCCGCCCTCACCGCGATCGCCACCGCCGTCGAGGCGGCCGCGGACGAACTGACCGCGCTCACCGTACGCGAGGTGGGCAAACCGGTCACCGAAGCCCGCGCCGAGATCGCCCGCACCGCCGCGATCTGGCGCTACTACGCCCAAACCCCCCACGACCCCGCCGGTACCGTCCACGAGACGGCCGCCGGCCCGGGACTGCTGCTGACCCGCCGCCGCCCGCACGGCGTCGCCGGCCTGATCACCCCCTGGAACTTCCCGTTCGCCATCCCCACCTGGAAAGCGGCCCCCGCCCTCGCGGCCGGCAACGCGGTCGTCCACAAACCCGCACCCGACGCCACCGCCTGCGCACTGCGCCTGGCCGAGATCGCCCAACAAGCCCTGCCGCCCGGGGTGTACACGGTCCTGCCCGGCGGCGCCACCGAGGGGAACGCCCTCGTCTCCTGTGCCGACGCCGTCTCCTTCACCGGCTCCACCACCATCGGCCGGGCCGTCGCGGCGGCCGCCACCGCCCGGGGCATCCCCGTACAGGCGGAGATGGGCGGGCTCAACGCGGCGATCGTCCTGCCGGACGCCGACATGGACACCGCGGCCGCGCACATCGCCGCCGCGATCGCCGGATACGCCGGCCAGAAGTGCACCGCCACCAGCCGCGTGATCGCCGTGGGCACCGCCCTCGCACCCCTGCGCGAGGCCCTGGCCACCCACCTGCGGACCCTGCCGGTGGGCGACCCCACCGACCCGGCCACCGTCTGCGGCCCCCTGATCAACGAGCAGGCCCGCGACCGCGTCACCGAAGCCCGCCGCGGCCTGCCCGACCTCGTGACCACCTCCGCGCCCACCCGGAGCAACGGCTGGTACACGGCGCCGGCCCTGCTGGAGAACGTCCCCGCCGACCACCACCTGCTGCGCGAAGAGACCTTCGGCCCCCTCGCCGCACTGCTCCCCGCCGACACCCTGGACCAGGCGGTGCGGATGACCAACTCCGTTCCCTACGGCCTGGTCACCTCGGTGCACACGGCATCCCTCGACGCGGCCCTGCACGGACTCGACCGGCTCGACACCGGCATGATCCGGATCAACGCCCCCACCACCGGCGTCGACTTCCACCTGCCGTTCGGCGGCACCAAGGCATCCAGCCACGGACCGCGCGAACAAGGCCGCACCGCCCTGGACTTCTACACCTCGGTCCGCACCTACACCCTCACGCCCGCACACCCATAGCCACCTGTGAAAACAACGTGACATTGTACGCTGGTGACCCGCTCCGCCACGAGGACAGGCACGAAGGGAAACACCACGTCATGGGCCACCTCACGCAGCGCAACCTCAACACCACCAGGGAACGCCTGCGCGACCAAGTCGCCCACCACCTGCGAGCAGCCCTGATCTCAGGCGAACTCCGCCCCGGCCAGGTCTACTCCGCCCCCGGCCTCGCGGAGGACTTCGGCATCTCCGCGACACCCGTACGCGAAGCCATGCTCGACCTGGCCCGCGAAGGACTCGTCGAACCCGTCCGCAACAAGGGATTCCGCGTCACCGAAGTCAACGAGCGCGACCTCGACCAGTACACCGAGATCCGCACCCTCATCGAAGTCCCCATGATCGGCCGCATCACCCGCAGCGCGTCCCGCCAGGATCTGGAGGCGCTGCGCCCGGTCGCCGAGGAGATCGTGCGCGCCGCCCGGGACCACGACCTCATCGGCTACCTCGACGCCGACCGCCAGTTCCACCTCTCCCTCCTCGCCCTCGCCGGCAACGACCGACTCGTCGAGACCGTCGGCGACCTGCGCAAACGCTCCCGCCTCTACGGCCTGACCGCCCTGGACGAACGCGACCAGCTGCTCCCCTCCGCCGAGGAACACCTCGAACTCCTCAACCTCATGCTGGCCGGCGACGCCGAAGCCGCCGAACACTGCATGACCCGCCACCTGGGCCATGTGCGCTCCCTCTGGGCCCACAGCACACAAGACCACATCCCCGCCCAGCCCAGCCGCCCCCTCCGCCCGGCCACCCGCTGACGCCCGGACCCCACAAGGCTCGGGCGCGAGCAGCCTGGCTCACCGGGGCCGGTCCCGGCCCGGGTGCGGGCCCGGCCGCCCAAGGGCCCGCCCCCACCGCGTCACCGGTTCACAGCGCGACCACGATTTTGCCGTGAACGTGCCTTTCGGCCTGCGTCCTCACGGCTTCGCGGATCCGCTCGACCGGGAAGGCCGCCGCGATCGGCACCGTGATCTCGCCGGCATGGATCGCGTCGGCGATCCGTTCCAGGGCGCCCGGACCCGCGTCGAGGGCGCCCGCCTTGCGCACACCGGGCGGCGGGGCGGGACCGTCGGCCACGACGGAGATCCGCTCGGGTGCCACGCCCAGCTCGAGCGCGGTCTCGGCCGCCTCCCTTCCGAACAGGTCGGTTGCGGCGGTGATCCCCTCGGGCGCCAGGGCCCGCACCCGGTCCGCCAGACCAGGGCCGTACGCCACGGGTTCGGCGCCGAGCCCGCGCAGGAATCCAAACGTGCGCTCGGAGGCGGTGCCGAGCACCCGGGCACCCGCGAGCTTCGCCAACTGCACGGCGAAGACGCCCACACCACCCGCCGCCCCACCTATCAGGACGGTGTCCCCGGTGCGGAGCCCGATCGCGGCGAGCGCGGCGGAGGCCGTCAGGCCGGACACCGGGAGCGTGCACGCCACCTCGTCGGCGATGCCCTCCGGGGTGGGCCACAGGTGAGCCGCGGGTGTCCTGACCAGCACGAAATCGGCGACGGACCGGCCGATCGCCGCCCCGTACACCCGGTCGCCGGCCGCGAATCCCGTGGCGTCGGCGCCCACCTCGTCCACCACTCCGGCGAAGTCGCTGCCGAACCCGGCCGGCAAGGTGATGCCGAACCGCGCCGCCATGTCGGGCTGGGTGGTGATCTGCCAATCCATCGGATTCAGCCCGGCGGCCGTGACCCGGACGCGCACCTCGTCCGGTGCGGCGTGCGGTTCGGGTATCTCCTGCAGTTCGAGTACTTCGGGACCGCCGAATCGCCGGTACCGGACAGCTCTGCTCATCGTGACCTCTCCTGGCCAGTGATGGGACTTCGTCTCATGACCGTACACCAGTGATGGGACGAAGTCCCGTACACTGCTCCCATGGCTCGCTGGCAACCCGACGCACCAGGACGACTCGCCGCCGCCGCCCTCGACCTCTTCGAGGAGCACGGCTACGAGAACACGACCGTGATCGAGATCGCGGAGCGCGCGGGGCTCACCAAGAGCACGTTCTTCCGGTACTTCCCGGACAAGCGCGAAGTGCTTTTCGGCAGGGGCACGGTGACGGATCTGCTCGTCGAAGGGATCGCCTCGGCGCCGCCGGCGGCCGGGCCGCTCGACGCGGTGGCGCACGCTCTCGACGCACTCGGCCGGACGTTCTTCACCGCCGACCGCCGCGAGTTCAGCGCCCGGCGCCAGGCCGTGCTGAACGCCCATACGGAACTGCGTGAACGCGAAGCCCTGAAAAGGATCGACCTCACCGCCGCGATGATCGAGGCCCTCAACCGCCGCGGCGTCCCGAGCCTGACCGCGCGCCTGGCCGCGAAACTGGGCACGCTGGTCTGGGAGATCGCCTACGAACAGTGGATCGACACCGGCAACAGCGAGGACTTCGGCCCGCTGGCACGCCAAGCGCTCGCCGAAGTACGCGCGGCCGGAGCCGGGTGCTAGACGGCCCCTTCAGTGGAGCACCGGGGCTTCGCTCAGCCGGAGGCGGACGGGCTTCAGTCCACCCACACACGGACCAGGCACCTGCGGGCGTCCGCGTCGGGCGGGTCGGTGAAGGCGGTGCGGCCGTGCAGCACGACGGTGTTGTCCAGCCAGAGAAGGTCTCCTGGGCGCAGGGGAACGCGAAGGACCGCGCCATCGTCGGAGAGGATCCGGTCGACGGCGTCGAGGGCTGCCTGCTCGTCGGGGGTCAGGGGCGCGCCGGCTTCGTCCTGGGCGCGTTCGATCCCGCGCCGGTTGTAATGCACGCGCAGATCGGCTCCGTGCCGCTGGAAGACGGGGCGGAGCCGGTCGAAGCCGGGCCCTCGGCCGAAGTGGAAGTCCTGGTAGAGGCGGGGCAGGGCCCAGGGGGTGTCGGCGAGCAGCCTGTTGTGCACGGTATGGCCGCTGACCAGCAGCGTTTCCCCGCCTTGTGCTGCTTGTCGCACACAGAGCAGACCCAGCAGCTTCGGAGGGTGGGGTGCCGGGGTCCGGTCGGTGTGCGGGGGGAGAGCGAGGTCGGTCCGGCCCAGTCCCGCGTTGTCGGCCACGGTGACGAAGCCTCCGGAGTCCGCTGGTCTGGGAGTGCCCAGGAAGGCGGCGAGCCGCCGGCACATCGCGGCGCACTCCTGGTCGGTGCGGCCGGCCACCGGATAGCCGCGGAGCACGGTGAATCCCAGGCCGTTGCCCAGGCGATGGGTGATACGCAGGGCCAGATCCGCCAGTGCGGGGTCGGGAGGAGCCTCGTTGGGTCCCGGGTCTCCTCGCCGGCCGTCCAGTGCGCGCGAGCAGGCGGGCGGCAGCGGAAGCAGCCAGTCCGCCTCCTTGAGGGCGTGTCCGCTCCACGCGGTGGGCGCTTCGACCGGGGAGGGCTGGGTCATCCGCTCGCCTTTCCGCAGTGATTGCCTCGGATGCGCTGGTGGGGGTGGTGTGCCAGCGGGTTGGGCAACCGCGCCCACTGGTCACCGCCGGTCAGGCGCATCAGCGTCAGCGCCTTCGTCGGCAGCGGCTCCGTCCGCAGCGCCCGCAGGTCCTCGGTCGGGGCGAGGTCACGGGTGGCGGTCTCCAGGACCGCACCCAGCGTCGCGGCGTCCCCCGCCAGCGGGCCCAACACGCCCGTGACAAGGCAGCCGAGGACTTTGCGGCGCAGGGCGGACGGATCGTCGTTCAGCAGCCGGCCGCTCAGCGGCGGTGCCGGGAAGCCGTTCCGGACCAGCCGGGCCGGGCTGATCCGGATGTCGGCGAGGTCGCGGTAGACGAGGCGGCGGGCCCGGCCCTCCGCGTCCACGACCGCGAGGAGGTTCTGCCCGTGCGCCTCCAACGCGATCCCCAGACCGAGCAAGTCCAGGCAGGCACCGAGGGCCAGCCGCGCGAAGCCGGTGATCCGCTCCAGCCGCGGCTGGGGGGCGTGCCGTGCGAAGTGGGCAGGTAATTCGGACGCGGGGACGACCTGTTCCCCCTCCCCGGCGTACGCGTACGGCGACTCCCGCAACACCGCCGCCAGATCCGCCGTGCCTGCCCCCGCCGCCGCCAGCGTCCGGGCGATGTGCAGCCGCCCGCCCAGGCGGTCCGCGACGCGCGCGGCGATGTCGGAAGTGGCCAGGGCGTATCCCACCGAGTAGGCGGAGATGTCCCGCACGGTGGATGTCAGCTGAGCGCTCAGCGCCGTCTTGACGTGGACGTTCCCGCCGAGGTCGAGCGTGCGCAGGGCCAGCAGCGGATGGGCCCGCGGACCGGGCAGCACCGTACGGCCGGCCAGGACGTGCGCCACCTGCCAGGGATGCGCCGGGATCAGCACCGCGCCGCCGTCCCGGAGGTCGGACGGCCACCGGCCGCGCACCGTGGCGCCCGTAACGGGTGCCAGCCGCAGGCCCACCACCGGGCGGTGCTCCGGGGCGTACGCCAGCTGTTCGGCGGCCGAGAAGCCGGGGCGGGACCGGCAGCCGGGGTGGTACGGATGGCCGTCCGGTGACCGCTGCTCCCACTCCCACGGCCGGGCGGGCGGCTCCGTGGGGCGCGGCGCGGTGCGGGACAGCGCCAACGAGGCCGTGCTGCCGTCGAGTTCGGCGGCGAACCGCTCCGCGCCCGGCACCGCCAGGGCGGCCATCAGCCGCGCCGGATGCTCGTACCGGACGCCGTCCAGCTCCAGCGAGGGGACCGATGTCCCCGTCGCCCAGGGGTCGGACGGCGGGCCGTGCAGGCGCCGCCCGTCGGCCAGTCGCAGTGTGACGCCTGCGGGCCCGGCGGTACGGGTGGCGACCCAGGGCAGCGGCTCGTGGACCAGCCCGCGCCACAGCCGGGCCAGCACCGCGGTCCGCGCGCCGGGCAGTGCCGCGAGGTAGGACGAGAGCAATTCCCTCCGCTCACGGTCCAGTTCGGATGCGATCTCCCGTTCGGCGACGGTTCGGCACACGCGCATGTCCTACCGCACCCGGACGCGGTTCACACATACTGGCGGGCGATGAACACCTTCACCCGGGCGGCCGAGGCACTGGCCGTGACGCCGTTGCTCAACTGCCTCCTTCGAGAAGCCGCCGCGTCGGCCGGGGAACCCGCCGCCGGCCGCGCCGTCCACCGCCTGCGCGTCAGCGGCCGGCTGCTGCGCGTGCGCACCGGCCACCGGCCCGCCGAGCCGGAACTGTGGTCCGGTGGTGCCTGGCAGCCCTTGGGGCACTCCGGGCTCGTCGACCTCGCCGCCCAGGAGATGCGTGCCACCACCGGGCGCTCCAACGCGGCGCTGGTCGCCGAGATGACCGCCAGCCGCACGGCCGTGGAGGCCCTCCTGGCCGCCCGGGCCCGCACCACCCCGCCCGACGACCCGTGGCTGCGCTCCGAACAGGCCCTGGTCATGGGCCACCCCTTCCACCCGGCCCCCAAGGCCCGCAGCGGCGGCGGCCCACCCGCGGCCTGGCTGCGCTACGCCCCCGAGGCGTACGCCCGCTTCCCGCTCGTCCTGTTGGGCGTGCGGGAGGACGCAGTGCTCGACGACGGCGACACCACGGCCCTCGACACCTTGGGCGAGGCCCGACCCGGCTACCGCCTGCTGCCCGCCCACCCCTGGCAGCTCGACCTCGTCCACCGCCTGCCCGCCGTACGCGGTGCGTTCGCCGAGGGGCGCCTGGTGCGGCTGGGCACCACCCCCTGGCAGGCCCGGGCCACGTCGTCGGTGCGTACGGTCCACATTCCCGGCGGGCCCGGACGCGCCGGGGCGGCCGGTGACGTGTTCCTGAAGTTCAGCCTGGAGGTGCAGATAACCAACGACGTCCGGCGGTTGCGAGGGCACGAACTGCGCCAGGTGCGCCGTACCGACCCGGTGGTCACCGCCGCCTTCCGGGCGCTGGGCGGACCCGCGGCCTGGCTGTCCGAACGCGGGTACCGCACGGTCCGCGGCCTTGACGAGGTGTTCCCCGTCCTCGTCCGCGACGGCCTGCACGGCCACTTGGTCCCCGGCGCCACCGCCCTCCTGGCCGCCGCCCTGCCCGAGGGCTTCGACGGCAACCCCCTCGACCGGATCACCGACCCCCTGACCTGGTGGACGGCCTATCTGGGCCGCGTCGTCCCGCCTGTGCTGGAGGCGTACGCCCGGCACGGCGTCGCGGTCGAATGCCACCTCCAGAACACCCTGGTCGCGGTGGACGCCGACGGCACCCCCGTGCAGGCCGTCTTCCGCGACGCCGAGGGCGCCAAGGTGATCCCCTGGACATCGCGCGAGGCCGCCTGGCAGCGATTGCTCTACTGCCTCGTCGTCAACAACCTCACCGAGATCGCCGGAGCCCTCGTCCACCGCTTCCCGGGAGCCGCCCCGGCGCTGTGGTCCGCCGCGCGACGCGAGCTGGAACAACAAGTCAAGGAGCACGGCCTCCCCGAGGCCGAGGCAGAGGCGCTCCTCACCGCCCCGGCGGTCCCGGGCAAGGCCAACCTGCTGTCCCGCTGGATCGACGCGGACGGCACGGACCCCCGCTACCTCCCCGCCGCCAACCCGCTGGCCGTACGTCCGTGAACCCCGCGCCGACCCACCGGTTGGTGGGCGCCGCAACCAGGTGAGCGCTCACGCGGGTCGAGGCGGCAGGGGACTGTCAGTGGGTGGTGACAGGATCACCGGCATGGGTTCCGTACGCACTACTCCGCCGCGGCCTGTCGAGGTGACCGCGGTCTTCCCCGAGCTGGCTCCGCTGGCGCGGCCTGCCATCCGGCTGCACCCACGGCCGGGGGCGCCTTCGGTCAGGGACAGCTCGGTCGGCGGCCCGCTGCTGTGGCCGGCGGGGGAGCCGTGGCCGCACTGCGACGACGCGCACCTGCACGTGGACTCCGGATTCCGCCGGTCACCGACCGAAGTGCGGCTCCAGAGACGCTTGCAGGCCCGGTGGCGCCCTGACGGCCGGCCTCCCGCGCTCACGCCCGAGGAGGAAGCGCTCAAGGAGCGCAACGCCGCGTGGCTCGCCGAACGGCTCGACGCCGGCCCGCCACGGCCCGCCGACTGCCCGGTCCCGATGCTGCCCGTGGCCCAGCTGTTCCTGCGTGACATACCCCTGCTGCGGCCGCCCGGGCAGGCCGATCTGCTCCAGATCCTCTGGTGCCCGTACGAGCACGAACCGGATTACAAGCCGGCGACCGCACTGTTCTGGCGGGCGGCCGCGGAGGTCGGCGACATCCTCGCCGCACCGCCGGAACCGTACGAGGCGGACTACCCCGGTTACGTGCCGGAGCCGTGCGTGCTGGCGCCGGAAGCGATCACCGAGTACCCCAACAGCCTGGACCTGAGCCCGGAGCTGCAGCGGACGCTGGAGGACTGGAACAGATGGCAGGCAGCCGGCGCCGGCGTGGACAGCTCCTACGCCGAGTGCCCGCGCGACTTCTACTCAATTCACCTGGGCAACGCACCCGGCTGGAAGGTCGGCGGCTGGCCCCCTTGGGGCCGCACCGACCCGACCCCCCGGTACTGCGCCGTGTGCCAGGCACCGATGGCCCCGCTGCTGACGATCGCTTCCTGGGAATGGGACGGCGGTGAAGGCCACACCTGGGCGCCGCGGGAAGACCAGGCCGCTGCCCTCGCCGGCTCCTACTACGCGGGCCAGGATCCCTCCCAGCCGACGAGGGTAGAAGTAGGCAGCGCGGACAACATGCAGATCTACGTCTGCCCGACCTCCCCCGAACATCCACACACCGACCTGATCCAATGAACTGCCGGGCGTGGCCTGGCCTGTCACATATCCGCCCGTGGCCGGTGACCACTGCTGACCCCCGGCACAGACCCGGCCGGCAACGGGTGCGACTGCCGCGTGACCATCGCGAGCCGTGCGGACTCGTCGTCGACCGCGAGGTCCGTACGCGGGGAGGCCCGGACGCCGGAGGCGTCCGGGCCGGTAGGCACTGGTCGTCAGTACCAGTACCACCGTCGCGCCGGCTTGTTGGTGAAGATGCGTCGCATCGCGGCCATGGTTGGTCACCCCCTTCCTCTGTCGTGTGCGGTCGGTCGGCAGTGGACACGGTGGAGGATGAACGGCCGGGGGACGTTGCCCTCGGACATGGCGGCGCGGGTGTCCCCGCCGGTGACGGTCAGGCGGGCGTTGTGGGTGAGGGCGGTCAGCGACTCGGTGAGCAGTGTGTGCGCCACCGCTGCGCCGGCGCAGCTGAAGGGCCCCATGCCGAAGGGGATATAGGGGCCGTGGTCGCCTTTCTCGGCCCAGCGTTCGGGCCGGAAGGCGTGGGGGGCGGGCCAGTGGCGCTCGTCGTGGTGCAGCAGGTAGGGGCTGACGGACAGGAGTTCACCGGGCTGGAAGGCGATGCCGCCGAATGCGACGGGGCGGGGGATGGTGCGCCCGAGCATCCAGGCCACCGGGCGGTGCCGCAGCGCCTCGCGCACGACATGGTCGGGGGACCAGGGCCAGGGTGAAGGCGCGGGGTGGGACAGGCAGGCCAGCAGCACGCACCACGCGAGCGAGGAGCTGATGGGGGCCATGATCGCCCGGAACAGCATCAGGTGCAGTTCGGCCGCGGTCCGGTCGGCCACCTGGTGAGGCGGGCACACGGCGAGTACGGCGTCCAGCACGTCCCGCGGCTCGCCGATGCGGTGTTCCCGGCGGCGCCGCGCTTCCTCGGTCACGGCGGCGACCAGCCTGGAGCGCACCACCTCCGCCCGGGCCCGCTGCCACACATGCGGCGCGCGCAACGCCACGCCCCCGACTGCGGCTTGATGCATCAGCCTGCGTGTGGCGACCGGGGCGCCGGGGTGCAGCAACAGGTCTGCCAGACCGCCGTAGACCAGGCGGGTGCCGGCGGCCGGCCAGCGGCTGACGGCCGGCAGCTCGGCCGTCGACTTGGCCAAAGCGGCGCGGTAGTGCGGCATGCCCGCCCGTACGAGGTTGCGTACGGCGTGGCCCACCTCGACCTGCGCGCCGCGGGTGGGCAGCAGCTCGCCGAAGAAGCCGGACTTCCCCGTGTTGTATTCCGGGTCGCGGAGCAGTGTCTGCGCCAGATCCGTATCGCTGACGCACCACGCACCCCAGGGAAGGCGAATCAGCCCCGTCGTACTGCGACGCCGCAGCTTCTCGATGTAACCGAGTTGGTCCCGCCGCAACCGGCGCCTGTCCCCGATTCCCATCCCCGATCACCCCTGGCGAGCCTCCTGGCACCGGACGCCGAGTCCCGCGGAACGGAACTCCCGTCGATGACCTACCGAACGGAGTGCCCGACCGGAAAAGCAGAAAACGAACCTGTGGGACTTTTCACCCGAAGGGGGGAGGGATGGCGCAAGCCCCTCCGCGTCCGCCTCTGGACGCCTGAAGCCTGCGGCGCCGTCCTCGATCGGGACGTCAACGCGGCGGTCGACCTCGCCAAGGCGGCCGGACCGGCCGCGTCAGCCCGTGGAGCACACACAAGACCGGTAGGAGCACACACAAGACCGGTACGTGTACCGGCGCAGCGCGTTGAACCAGGAACCCACCGCGACGATCAGCCGACCGTGGTGGGCATCCCCGCCCTTTGGGGCGGGGAGCGGAGGTCGATCCGGCCCGCGTGCCACCGTCGCCGTGAACCGTCTGGACCTGCTGGAAGCCGTCCGCACCGCGATCGGACAGGGCTGGTATGACACGGGCTGGCAGATCGTCGACGCGATGTGGCCGCTGTTTCTGCGGTTGAGACACTACGGCCTGTGGATCGAGGCCCACGAACTGGGACTCGCCGCCGCGGAACGCGCCGGTGACCGGGCCGCGGAGCGCCAGATACTCAACTCCGGCGCCATCGGCTTCACCAGCGCGCACCGCATCGACGACGCCATCGACTGGTACCACCGGTCCCTGATCGCCGCGCGCGAGGCCGGAGATGTGCGGGACGAAGGTCAGGCGCTGCACGGTCTGGGCACCTGCCATCGCGAGGCGGGCCGCACCGGGCAGGCCATCTCGTACCTCTCCCAGGCCATCACGGCGTGGGAGGGGTGCGGCTATCACCGCGGTGCCGCGCTGTCCCGGATCATTGTCGGTGAGATCGCCCTGGAGAGCGGCGCCATCGACCGCGCCCTCGGCTGCTTCTCCCAGGCGCACACCGTGCTGACCGAGGTACGGGACCCGTACGACGCGGCGCGGGCGCTGGCCTTCCTCGGATACGCGCACACACTGACCGCACCCCCGCCGGAGCGGACCGCGGACGCCGGGGCCGATACCTACGAGCGAGGCACCGGCGAACTCCGGGAAGCGCTGGCCGTTTTCGAGTCGTCGGGGGCGACTCACTGGCGGGCCAGGACCTTGGAACTGCTTGGCCGGAGTGCCCAGCACCATGGCGACAGGGATGCCGCCCGGGAGTTCTACGAGCGTGCCCGGGCGGCTCACCTGCCGCACAGCCCTGATGAGGCGGAGCGGCTGGCGGGGCGGTTGGGCGAGCTGGGCGGGTGAAGCTGCGAGGGGGGACGCTTCCCAGGGGCGCTCGAACAGAACCCGTAGGGGGTGCGAGCACCCCCTACGGGTCCACAACGCGACGGGCAGCGGTGGTGTTCCGCTGCTCGCGCCTGACCGACTCGATCAGGGCCTCGGTACGTACCGAGCTCTCACGCCGGGGACGCGGCGCGCGTCAGCACGGCCAACGACGCCAGCTTGCCCCATGAATGCCCCGCTGCGGCCCAGCCGTACAGGCACGAGGGGAGCAACGCCCGGTCCGCGGCCGTGGGGGAACCTCCGCACCAGGACGGCGCGGGCACCAGGCACGGCCGCACCTGCTCTCGGCCGCCCGGGCGTTCCGCCACCGCCCAGCGCCCGTCGTCCAGGGGCAGCGTGGCGAGCCGGCAGCCGACCCGTTCGGCGAGTACGTCCGCCACCCAGCGCAGGGCGTGGTCACGTGGGCGGGGGACGCTGCCGTGCAGCAGGTCGGCGCACGCGAGCCAGCGTTCCTCGGCACAGAGGTCGATATCGACCGCGAAGTGGTCATGCAGGAAGGAAAGCCGGCCTGCGCCGACGCGCTCCTCGGCGGACTTGGCCGTCCTGCCGCCCCGCGCATCGACGGCGTACACGCCTTCCCTCACGACCTCCACCACATACGCGTCCCCGGGCGTACCGAGGACCATCCGCAGCGTCGGTGCCCCGCTGCCGGGCAGGGCCCACCGGCCGCCCGCGGCCGTGGCCGGTTCGACACTCACCAGCCGGCAGCCGCGCCGCAGCCACCGGGGCGCATCGCATGTGACCGCCGTCATGCCGGGACCTCCGACTCTCCCGTGTGCCAGGTGTCCCCGCCATCCCTCGCCACCCAGGTCCGCAGCGCCGACGGAAGCGGTAGGCGCCGGGTGGGCGCTGGGAACGCGGGCTGGCCGAGGCCCAGGACGCGGTACATCAGTCGCCGCAAATTCCGGCTGAACCGGCCGGGTTCGGAGGTGATACGCGCGGCAATGGCGGCGTAGTCCTGCCGTCGGTATTCGGCCGCCGCGTAGTCGAGTTGCTCCAGCAGCCCATGGGCCGGCGACAGCGTCGGTGCGGTGAGGGCGAGCGCGGCGGCCGGCGAGGCGGGGTTGATCTCCCGCTCCGGTGACGCCGCCAGCAGGATCGGCGCGTGGGTGAGCGTGCCGTAGAGGGTGACCGAGCCGTGGTCCCCGATGATGCCGTCGGCTGCGATCAGGACCGTACGCCAGTCCGCCTCGGGCGGCACCACCGCGACGCCCCGCGTCCGGCATTGCGCGAGCCAGGCGCGTACCTGCCAGGCCCCGTGGCCGGACCACACATTGGGGTGGACGAGGATGGCCACCCGTACCGAATCGTCGTTCAGCTCGCTCAGGAGCCGGGGCAACAGCATCTCGAACGAGCCGAAGGACGAATGCGGACCCCAGGTGGAGACCACGCCGATCAGCCGCTCCCGGGCGCCGATGCCGAGCGCCCTGCGATAGGCATCGCGCTGCGGCAGGCTGATCGCCATCCGGTCATGCGCCGGGTCACCGGCCACGACCGCCACCGGAAGAGCCGCAGGGCAGTGACGTGCCAGTTCGCGCGCATCGTCCTCGTGGGGCAGTACGACCGCGGCCGGCAGCGGCCTGCCCTCCGGGACGATGTCCCGCCGGGACAGCCCCGCCACCCACTGCTCGCCCGAACGCCCCACCCGCTTGAGGTAGTTGGCGCCATGAGGCAGTGTGATCAGCGGCCCCCGGATCTCCTCCACGCCGCGCGGACCGGCGGCCAGTACGAGATCGAACTCCATCCGCACCGCTTCCTGCCAGGTGAGCTGCGCACCGCCCAGCCGGCCGAGCAACTGCGCCACCCCGTCGCCGAACTCATGCGGCGGCGCGGTGAACATCACCTGGACCCGGAAGTCCGACTCCAGGAGCGAGAACACCTCCTGCAGCCGCTTCCCGTAGGGCACGGTGTGCACGATGACCAGGACGCGTTTGCGGCCGACCAGCGTCAGCCACTCGCGCTTGTCCTCCGATTTCCGGCTCTCCCGTCCCAGTCCGTAGGACGTGGTGATTGCCGACATGACATCCCCCAATGTCTGCTGTCCGGCGCCGCCGTCTTGACGGCCGCCTCCCGTTGCCCCCTGCCGTTCCGCGGGGGTATGGAGGAGGTGCCCGGGTGGGTGTGCGAAAGGCTTGCCGGGCGGTTGCAGAAAGCTTGCGGTGCACGCGACGCTGACAGTCCTGGAGCGTTTGCGCCGGTCAGGGCGTGGCGTGGCGTGTCGTTGTCGAAGGTGGTCAGTCAGCGGGGCGGTCCGAACGGGTCCGGGGGGGCGGGGCACGCCCCGATTCCGTGACACTGACGCGGGCGTGTGGTGCTGCCTTGCTGGAGGTGGGGCAGCGGTCTGCCGGCTGAACATGGAGCTGGAGCACCTGCACACGGCCTGCGACCTGATGCGCCGCCACGACGGCCGCGACCCGGCGGACATCCTCCTCCTGAAGCTGCCGAACGTGCTCACCTTGGAGCCGAACAAGCAGTACCTGCACGAAGATGCAGGCCGGGATCCACGGCAGCGAGGCGCCGCCCAGCGAGCACGGCGAGATGTTCGAGCCCGCATCCCGAGGTGGTGAGTGACGACGTGGGCGCGGTGCACCGGCGGGTGGTCGACGCCGGCGGCGAGGTCCTCGAAGCGCCGCATGGGACCCGGTTCGGGTCGGGCGTCGCGGCGTACGTCTGCACGGCGCGGGATCCGGAGGGCAGCCTGTGGACCTTCGGCACCTACCGCGGCCCCTCGGCGTAGGGCGCCGGGACGAGGCGGGAGGGCCCCGGCCGCCCTGGGCGCCCCGGCCGGTGAGGCCGGGATCCTCCGCGGTGGGCCGGCCTCCTGGCGACCTGCCGACCATGTACTCCATCCACCGTGGCGGCCGGCATCTCCGCCTTGGCCGACTCCGGGAACCGGGCCACCGCCGGTCGGCGGCGCGCTGTCCTGCCGCACGTACGGCCGGACGGCAACTGCCCCCAGGCAGGGCACCCGGCAGCGCCGATCGGCGTGCGGCCGCGGGCGTAGTGGCTCTCTCCAGTGAAGAGGGGGAATGCAGGGGGAGTTG
The DNA here is from genome assembly GCF_001509485.1 of Streptomyces sp. NRRL F-4489. Classification (GTDB taxonomy): domain Bacteria; phylum Actinomycetota; class Actinomycetes; order Streptomycetales; family Streptomycetaceae; genus Streptomyces. The sequence continues at coordinate 255,381 of NZ_LLZI01000001.1, read as the reverse complement.
ACGGCACGTTTATGGTGGAGGGGAACGCATCAACGCCCCCCGCGCTGTGAGCCGGGTGGGCCGGACGGGGGAAGAAAGGTGCGTGCCCGATGACGGTCGGGCTCCTCTCCGCTGTCGCTGCGGTGCTCTACGGGGGCACGGTCTCGATCCTCGCGCTGACCGCGACCTTTGCCCGGCGCCCCACACTGCGGCGTGAAGCGCGCAGCACGCTCGTCGTCTTGGTGCCGGGCGGCCGCGGAGTTGCCGTAGGTGGACCGCGTGAGGGGGATGCAAACGGGTGAGCCCGCGCTGGTCGGGGGCCGGGCGGGCGTGGCCCCCGTAGGCGGTACGAAATGCCCGCGGGTGGACAGGCACCCGCTGTCCTCCGGGTCCGCAGGCACAGCGGCGTTGAGAAGCGGGGATCAAAGGAATGGCCATAAGTCCCTTTCGTGGGCTTTTCGGTGTCTGTCAGGGTTCTCCGTAAGGCAGTCCCGGTAGCGGTGCTCGCTCGCGATGCCGGTGCGGGGCGCCTCTTGGGTTCCACGCCAAGGGAGGTCTTTGTGATCGGCCCTCAGCGCACCGTCAGCGCTGCCATCGGAACAGTCACCGCCAGGGCGCTCATGTTCGGCATCGCCCCGGCGCCGCTCCCGCCAGCGACCTCGCCGTCCAGCCCACGGCGGAGGGCGGTGTCCGAACCCTCACCGTCCTCAAGGACGCCGGTGCTCCCCGAGGGCAGCGCTATGGCATCGGCCTGCCCGACGGCGCCCGCCTCGTCGAAGTCAACAACGGAGCCGTGGCAGCCCTCGCCGGGGCCGGCAGGGCCAGGACTGGAGACTGAGAGGGGATGAAGACGATGGGCCAGACACACCCACCAGAGGCTGGCGAGCTGAGTGCGGTCGTCCCCGCTGCCCTCGTCGTGGCCTCGGGTCTCTTCGCGACGATTGCCTCCGTCGATATGTGGATCACGCTGGTTGTCGAGGCAGGTGCGGGCATCGCCGCCGCACTCGTGCAGCGCGTCATTCTCGACTGGAGACGCACGCGTTGGTACATGAGGCACCCCGAAGCCTGGCACCAGCCGAATGGCCCTCAACCATCCACGGAAGGACCGTAGAGCCCGCTTACGCACAACCTGCCGGGCTGTGCGCGGCGCTGGGAGAGACGGGCCTCGTTCCCGGCGCCGTTCGGGCTTCTCGGCTCGTGAGTCCCCCGGCGTGGAGGGTTGGCCCGTTGCCGTCCTCGCGCGCGGCCACGCCGTCAGCCCGGGCGTCATCCGCACGGCCGTCGCCGACCTCATGCCCGACCACACCGTCATCGGGCAAGCGGACGTCTCGGCCCCGGAGTCGCCGGTCACCCTCGACATGCGCGGCAAGCCGCCGACTTCCTTGGTGTGACGGCCTGGAGCGAGGCCCGCCGCGAGTACGCCAACCGCGTCACCGCGCTCGGAGCACCGGCCTGCCCCACGGTCTCTTCGAGCCATCGGTCAAGGCGGAGCCGCACCGGCACCACCTATCACACGCCTCTGAAAAAGAGGCACTCCTTCTCCATGTCGGTTTTCGCGAACCGGTGATCCTCTTGGGGCGAGCATGCGGCTGGGGCTACGGGTACGTCTCGAATTTTCCGGTGACCCACATGAACAGCACCAGGGCGACCACGAACGCCGTCACGACCTGAGCGGCCAGCGTGGGATGATTGCCTTTCTTCCCGAACAGCCTCTCCTCTTCCGCTATTTTCCGCATTTCTTTCTTGCGGCCAGCGAATCCCGCACAGAAAGCGATCATGACCGTGGAGTGCATGGCCAATACCGTTTCCAGACTGTGCTGCCTCAGGTGTGCGGCAGCTGGGAGATAGATCAATCCGAGTAGCGGCCCGCAGGCCGCGCGGACCTTGTATTGGTGCGTCGGCATGACGGGAATGAGCACGGCCAGGTACATCGCTGTCGTGACGGCGGTGATGACCCACCAGGTGGCTGTCGAGATCGCGGGTGGGGTCAACATATGCTCCTTCGGGCCTGGCTGGGGTGTTGGCTTCCGCCGGCGGCCGCTCCACGGATGGGCATTCGTGAACGACTGCTCGGTGCACTGTTGCGGCTTCCTTGTCGCGCGGCGCGGCCCGCAGGATATCGCCTTGTTCATGCGCATTCCGGCAGCCCCAAGGCTGACGCAGAGCACGGCATTGACGAATTGTTCGCTGTTCGGCCCGTAGAAAATGCCGGTGAGGATTGCGCTGGCGCTGCCTGTAATGAAGGAAACGCCGCCGAAGAATGCCGCGCCGGGCTCGATTCCTGTGAGTGCAAGAGCTGAAGCCGCGTAGCCGGTGACCGTGCTGATTTCGCCCAGGAAGGCGGCGGCTTTGCAGGCGTCTTGGTGGCCGGCCTTGCAATTGCGTCGATCCCGTGTTCTTCGGGCAGTTCAGCCTTGTCGTTCTTGGGGTCGTCCTGGGGCCGGTAGTGATTCTTGGCGTTGTCCTCGGCCTTCTTCCGTGCGGCTTCCACCGCGGCCTGCTGTTCCTTTTGCCGCTTGTGGATGGCGGTGGCCTGTGCTTGGTTGGCGGCCTGGCGCGCGGCGGCGGCATCCTTGGCGACCTTGGCGGAGGTGGCCGCATCGGCGGTGGCCGTGGCTGCGATGCCCGCACCATCCATGAGCCGCAGTGCCTGGACCCGGTACTCATCGCGCTGTCCGCAGTCTTGACCCTGCCCGCACGGGCCAGAGCGACGGCGGTCTCGCGGTCGTCTTCCCAAGAGGCGGCTTCCCGCCTGGTCTTCAGCCAGTCGAGCATGTCGGCGTCGTCACCGGACAGGGCCCGTCCTGGCGGCGTTCCGGGTCCAGCGACCGGAGGAGTTCAGCAGGCTGAGGGCGGCTTTGCGGGCGATCGCCGCCCCTGCCGCACCGTGATGGCCCAGACCAGGCACAGCAGCAGGGCCAGGGCGGCGCCGGCGGTGCAGACGCCGTTCCAGCCGGCGTAGGCGTGGGCCGTGCCGGCCAGTGCGGAACCGGCCGCGCCGCCAAGGAAGTAGCACGTCATGTACGCCGAGGTGATGCGCCCGCGGGCCTCCGGGCGCAGGGCGTAGATCAGTGACTGGTTGGTGATGTGCACGCCTTGGTGGGCCAGGTCGAGCAGCACGATGCCGAGGATCAGCGCGGCCAGGACGTGGGCGCCCACGGCCAGGGCCCACCAGGAAGCGAGGAGGAGCAGCGCGCCGGCCGCCGTGGTCAGGGTGGTGCGGCCGCGGTCGGCCAGGCGCCCGGCCGCCTGTGCGGCGACCGCGCCCGCGGCGCCCGCCAGGCCCAGGAGGCCGATCTGGGCGTCCGTCCAGCCGTGTTCGGGGTCGGACAGCAGAAAGGCCAGGGCGGTCCACAGCACGCTGAAGCAGGCGAAGGCCAGCATGCCGATCGCCGAACGGGCGCGCAGCGCCGGTTCCTCCGCCAGCAGGCGGGCGGTGGAACGCAGCAGTTGGCCGTACCGCAGACCGGCGCCGCCCCGGTACCGGGGGAGTACGCGGTGCAGGGTCGCGGTCAGCGCGAGCATCGCCGCGGCGGCGACCCAGTACACCGTGCGCCACCCGGCGGCCGAGGCCAGCGCGCCGGAGGCGGTGCGGGCCAGCAGCATGCCCAGCACCAGCCCCGTCATCACCGTCCCCACGGTCCGGCCGCGGTGTTCCGGGGCGGCCAGGTCCGCGGCGAACGGCACCAGGATCTGGGCGGTCACCGACAGCAGACCGGTCAGCGCGGTGCCGGCCAGCAGGAGTGCGGTGTTGGGCGCCAGCGCGGTCAGTGCGAGCGAGAACGCCGTGGCCAGGCTCAGCCCGCACACCAGCCGGCGCCGTTCCCACAGGTCTCCGAGCGGCAGCAGGAAGACCAGCCCCAGGACGTATCCGACCTGGGCTGACGTCACCACCAGGGACGCGGCGGCCGGTGACAGGCGCAGATCGTCGGCGATGGTGTCCAGCAGCGGCTGGGCGTAGTAGTTGGCGGCGACGCACATCCCCACGGCCACGGACATCACCAGGAGGGTGCCTCGTCGCGGGGCACCGTGTTCGGTACCGACCTCGGCGGTGCGCGCGGCGCCGGTTCCGGCGGGGGACGGGCTGGCGGCGGGTGGGGGCGGGGTTGCGGAGGATGCCACGGGGTGGGTTCTTCCTTCCAGGGTGTGCGGATGGTTGGGGGTGCGGGTGCGGCGCGAGGCGTACGAACACGGTGCGAGACGTACGACTGCGATGCGAAAGGTGCGCATGGTGTGCGAGGCGTACGAATGCTGTGCCGTGCGCTCGGACCGCGGCGGGTGTGGGGAGATCGCGGATGAGGGACGGGTGGTGACGGTGACGAAGACTCCGGCCCGTTCATGCTGTCCATCCGGCCGGGATGAGTCCAACAGATAGTCGTCATGCGGGCCATCGAGGATCGAGATGGCCCGATGCCAAGATGTCTGGATGGAACTCCGTCAGCTCACCTACGCCGTCGCGGTCGCGGAGACCGGCAGCTTCACCCGGGCCGCGCACCGCTGCTTCGTCGTGCAGTCCGCGCTGAGTCATCAAATAGCCCGGTTGGAGGAGGAGTTGGGGGCCCGACTGTTCGAGCGGAGCAGCCGCGGGGTGCGGGTCACGGCGGCAGGTGAGGTCTTCCTCGGGCCGGCGCGCGAGGCCCTGGCCGCGGTCGAGCGGGCCCGCGGCGAAGTGGCCGCGTACGGGGGAGAGATCCGGGGCACGCTGCAGATCGGTACGATCACGCCGCTCACCGCCGTGGACCTGCCCGATCTGCTGGCCACCTACCAGGACCGGCACCCGGCCGTACGCGTCACCCTCCGCACCCGAGTCGTCAGCGATCTGCTGCAGCAGGTCCGGGACCGCACCTGCGACCTGGTGTTCGTCGACGCCGCCGCGCGGCAGCCGCCACGGGGTCTGGCCGCGCGGTGCCTGGCGCACGAGGAACTGGTCGCGATCGTCCCGCCCGGCCACCGGCTGGCGGGGGCGGCGCAGGTCGCCCCGGACCGGCTGGCCGAGGAGAACATGGTCGATATGCCACCGGGCTCAGGCATACGCCGGCACAACGACGCCGCGTTCGCCGCCGCCGGCGTCACCCGCAACGTCGCCTTCGAGGCCGACGCCATGGCGCTGCTGGAACCCCTCGTCGCCCGCGGCCTCGGCACCGCGCTGGTGCCGGCCGCCACCGCGGCCCGTATGTGCACCGTCCGCGGCGTGCCCGTGACCGGAGTACCGCCCAGGGCGATCCAGGCACTGTGGCACGCCTCCGCCGCCTCGCCCGCGGCCCGCGCCTTCGTTCAACTCCTGTGCGAGCGGACGCCGGAGGACCTGCCTGGCGGCGACAAGGGCGTCGCTCCAAGACCCTAGCCGCGGTCCGCGCCGCAGCTGACGCCGACGAACGACATCGGCTGAACGGTGTCGGCGGACTCGACCGCCATCCGCGGCCACCGACCCGGCGCCGGAGCGCGAAATCCGGGCGCGGCGCTGACCAAGGACGGCGGCGGTCCAGGAATCAGGCGGCTTGCGGACGACTAAGCGGTGGTCCAGGAATCAGGCGGCTTGGGGACGACCGCGCGCAGGCGGTCGAGGAGAGCCCGGGCCGCAGGACTCGACGGACCGCCGGCCTGCCAGGCGAGCGCGACGCGGGCCCGCATCTCGGGCCGGACGATGTGCAGGGTGCGCAGTTGTCCGCCGAGGGGGGAGCCGTCCTCACCGGCAGGTAGCACGGCGATTCCCAGGCCCCGCGCGGCAAGGCGCGAGAGTACGTGCGGGGCCGCCGCCTCGAAGGCGACGCGGGGCCGGAATCCTGCCCGCGCGCAGCCGTGTTCCAGCGCCGCGCGCACTCCGGTGCCGCGCGGCAGGCAGATCAGCGGCCGATCGCGCAGATCGGCAAGGGGGACGCTCGTACCGCGGACGTGGTCGAGAACCGGATCACCGTGCGCGGCAGTGGCGACCAGCGGGACGTCGATCACGGTCTGGAAAGCCACTCCGGGCGGGGGCACCTCCTCGGCCGTTCCGAGGACGGCGATGTCGAGTTCGCCGGCCAGGAGCGCGGCCCGCATCCGCTCCGTGGTGTCTTCGGTGAGGGCCACCTCCACCGAGGGGTGGGCGTCGTGGAAGTCCGCGAGCAACGCGGCGATGTCGAAGGGGTGGCCGGTGGCGCCGGAGACCATTCCGAGCGTGACCCGGCCGCGCAGCAGCCCCGTGTACGCGTCGACCGTCTGCCGCACGGACTCCGCCGCCGCCAGCGCGGCGCGGGCGTACGGCAGGACCGCCCGGCCCACCTCGGTCGGCGTCACCGACCGGCCGGAGCGGTCGAGCAGGGCCTGCCCCAGCTCCTTCTCCAGCTGGCGGATCTGGGCGCTGAGGCCGGGCTGGGCCAGGTGCAGCCGTTCGGCGGCCCTGGTGAAACCGCCCTCCTCGACGATGCAGACGAAGTAGCGCAGCTGACGAAGCTCCATAAGCGATGATTCTAGAGAGCAGCAGAACTATCTACTGGCCGTATCGATCCCTCGGTCGCAGACTTGATCACATGGACAACGCGACAGCCCGCAAGGGGAAGAAGGCCGGGATCAGGGCGGCGATCGCGGCGGAGCGCCGGGAACTGGCCGACCTTTTCGACACGTTGCGCACCGACCAGTGGAACGAGCGGAGCCTCTGCGCGGGTTGGCGCGTTCGCGAGGTCGCGGCGCATATGACGATGGGCTTCCGCCTCTCCTTGCCCGCGACACTCGGCGAGCTGGCCAAGGCACGCGGCAGCCTTCACCGGATGACCGACAGGGTCGCGCGCCGGGACGCGGCGGCCCATTCCACCACCGCACTCGCGGCCTTCCTGCGGGACAACGCGCACCATCCCTGGACGCCACCGGTCGGCGGACTCGCGGCGGCGCTCGGCCACGACGTCGTGCACGGACTGGACATCACCGTCGCCCTCGGCCTCGACCGGCGCGTACCCGAGGACCGGCTGCGCATCCTGCTCGACGGCATCCGGCCCAGCGGCCTTAAGTTCTTCGGTGCCGACCTCGACGGAGTGCGGCTGTGCGCCGAGGACCTCGACTGGTCCTACGGCTCCGGAGCGCCCGTGTCCGGCACCGCCCAAGACCTCCTGCTGCTGGCCTACGGCCGCAGGCTTCCCGCCGGCAAACTCCAAGGAGCACCCGGCGACCGCTTCACCCAACCCGCCGGGCAAGCATGAACCAGCCGCGCACCCGCCTCCTGCTGGCCCTGTCCCTGCTCTCCACCGGCCTGCTCGCCGGAGCCTTCGGCTACGGCGCCGCGAACCTCGTCCCCACCTTCAACTCCGTGCCGGTCGAGATGAGACTCGACTTCCACACCGAGCTGATGAAGATGAACAGGATCACCATGCAGGGGGCGATGGCCGTCTCGGCTCTCAGCGCCGTCGCTCTGGCCGCCCTGACGCGCGAACGGGCCCGAGTCCTCACCGCCGCGGCAGCGTTCCTCACCATCACCTCCTTCCTGATCACCCGGTTCGGGAACGTCCCGATCAACGGCCGCATCAAGCAGTGGGCCGCCACCGCGCCACCGGCCGGCTATGCGAAGATCCTCAGCCGCTGGGAACTGTTCAACGACGCCCGTACCTGCACGGCCATGGCCGCCTTCGCCCTCCTCATCCTTCTTGCCCTGGGCCAGGCAGGCCGGCGAGCGACCGAACACCACTGAACTCTTCTCCGAACCAGGAGATGGCGGGGGTAGGGGCGCCGTCGCGAGCGCCGCGATACCGCCGCCCGGACCAACCACTGGGTTCTCTGGTACGTCTGGCCGAAACGGTCGGAACCTGACCGGGCGCACCTGCCACACGCCTGGCGAATTCCGGACCGAGACGTATTGCGTTGGAGCGCACTCCAACCCCTAGGTTCGGACGCATGCGGTACATCAAACTCGGGACGACCGGACTGGAAGTCTCCGCCATCACCCTCGGCTGCATGAGCTTCGGCGAGCCGGACCGGGGCGGCGAGCCCTGGTCGCTGGGCGCGGACGCCAGCCGGGACATCATCAAGCAGGCCCTCGAGAGCGGCGTCAATTTCCTCGACACGGCCAATGGGTACAGCGCCGGAAGCAGCGAGGAGATCGTCGGCCAGGCGGTCAAGGACTTCACCCGGCGCGAGGAGGTCGTTCTCTCCACCAAGGTCTGGATGCGGATGCGCCCCGAACCGAACGGCGCCGGGCTGTCCCGCAAGGCGATCTTCGCCGAGCTCGACGCCTCCCTGAAGCGACTGGGGACCGACTACATCGACCTGTACCAGATCCACCGCTGGGACTACGACACCCCGATCGAGGAAACCCTCGAGGCGCTGCACGACGCGGTCAAGTCCGGGAAGGTCCGTTACATCGGGGCCTCTTCCATGCACGCCTGGCAGTTCGCCAAGGCCCTGTACCTGGCTGACCTGAACGGCTGGACCCGGTTCGTGTCGATGCAGGACCACTACAACCTCATCCACCGAGAAGCAGAGCGGGAGATGCTCCCGCTCTGCGCCGACCAGGGCATCGGCGTGATCCCGTGGAGCCCGCTGGCGCGGGGCAGGCTGACGCGGGCCCAGGACACCGCCACGGCGCGTGCCGAGACCGACCCGGGCGGCAAGATCCTCTACCGCGACGAGGACCAGGCAGTGGCCGAGCGCGTCCACGAGATCGCGGGCAAACGGGGTCTGTCCCCGGCCCAGGTCGCCCTGGCCTGGGTCATGCGCAACCCGGTGGTGACCTCGCCCATCGTCGGGGTCACCAAGCCGGCCCAGCTGGCCGACGCGGTCGCCGCGGTGGACGTCGAACTCGACGAAGACGAGGCCGCCTACTTGGAGGAGCCCTACCAGCCGCACGAGACCGCCTACCTGGCGGAGTCCTTCTACAAGCAGCCGCCTGTGGCGGGCTCCCGGTAGGCCGGGCTACCGCCGAGCCTTCGACAGTCCTTGGCCCCGGCCTTCACGGCCCTGTGGCCGGCGACCGCCCCCTGGCCGGTCACGTCACCTTCCGGAGGGCTCCGCCTGGGACCCCCGCCGCGCGCTCCCGGGCGGTGAGATCAGCGTGACGGCGGCGTCGAGGAGAGCCTGCACGCGAGTGGGTGTGAACCTTTCGGGCTCGATGGGAAACATCACCATCCAGCCGTCGCCGATGGCGCCCAGCTGGTCGGCGAGCAGGTCGGCGGGGATGTCGTCGCGGACGGTTCCCTGCGCCTGCCCCGTGGCGAGGAGTGAGGCGAGCACCTCGCGGAGGCGGGCGTAGCGCCGTTCGATGAGGGCGGCGAAGCCTGGTTCGTACCGTGCGTGGAGCAGGAGTTGGGACATCACGGGCCAGAACTCGGCATCGTCGGTGGTCCGGGACAGCCACCGTTCCAGGATCGCCCTGATGTCTGGCTTGTCTGTCCGGCGCCGGCCGCTCGCGATCATCGCGTCGAAGCTGTCGAACCGGGTCTCGGCCAACGCGGTGACCAGTTCCTCCTTGTTGGCGAAGTAGTACGTCACCGCCCCGGTCGTGCACCCCGCGCGCTGGGCCACTTTGCGCAGTGAGGTGTGGGCGTAGCCCTCCTGCGCGATCACGGAGGCCGCCGCCTTCAGCAGTTCGGCCCGCTTCGCCTCGTGGTCGCCGGTCGGCCGGCCGCGGCGCACCGCCGGTCCGCTTCCGCTGTCGCCGCTCACTCGTCGGGTCGGGTTTTCGGACATTCGCCGATTCTCCCACAGGATTAACGTAACGAGTGTTGTGTGAATGGTGGCGGGCTCGTACGGTGCTTCCACCACCTGACGCACGGGAGGCAAACCGATGCACGAGTCAGCAGGGTCAAGGGGTTCGGCGGGTTCCGGACGTTCGGAAGGTTCGGCAGGTTCCGCAGGTTCGGCAGGGGAAGCGTTGCGGGGCGACGGTGCGGTCCTCCTGGAGGGCTGCCTGGACCAGGCGCAGCTCGCGCGGTGCCGGGAGGCGTACGACTGGGCCGTCGACCACCCCGGCCCCAACGCGACGCGGATGTTCAACGGCACCGAGCAGCAGTCGCACGTCGACAACGCCAACCCGCTCGCCAAGCCCCGGCTGGACGCGATGGTCTCGTCGCTGCCGTTCGGCCAGCTGCTCAGCGAGGTGTGGGGCTCCGAGCACGTGTGGTACTTCGCCGAGGAGATCTTCCTCAAGGCCGGCGGACGAGGCGGCCGCACCGCCTGGCACCAGGACACCGCCTACCTGCCCTGGGCCGGCGAGCACTGGGCCAATGCCTGGATCAGCTTCCAGGCGCTCCCGAAAGCGAACTCGCTGGAAATCATCCGCGGTTCCCACCAAGGCATCCAGTACGACGGGACCACCTTCGCCGACCCCGACGACCCGACCGAACCCCTCCACGGCGGCGGCGCACTGCCGCGCCTGCCGCACATCGACGCCGAACTCGCCCGCGACCCGGACGCCTACGACGTGCTCTCCTGGGCCACCGAGCCCGGCGATGTCGTCCTGCTCCATCCCCGCTCACTGCACGGCGGCGCGCAGGTCGACGCCGGCTGCCCGGACCGCCACACGCTGGTCCTGCGCTTCTTCGGCGACGACGCCACGTTCCGCCCCCTCCCTGAGACCAACCAGCACTTCGCCCGCAACGGCACCCTCTTCGCCGAGGAGATGGCGAAGCTGAAGCCGGGGGACCCGTTCCGCTCACCCGTCTTCCGCCAACTGCTCTGACCGTCCGCCCGGGAGGGGAACTCCGCGCGATGAAACGCCATTTGGCCAATCCGGGTGCCACCCAGGCGCTGTACGACAGGCTGCACTTCTCGCAGGCGACCCGCGCCGGTGATCTGATCTGGGTCTCGGGCCAGACGGGGATCGACGCCACCACCCTGACGCCCGCCGCGGGGATGGAAGCCCAGGCCCGGCTCGCGTTCGACGGGGTGCGGAACGTCCTCGAAGCCGCCGGAGCGTGCCTGCGCGACATCGTGGAACTGACCACGTTCCACACCGATCTCCGGGGCGATATGCCGGCCTTCGCCCGGGTCAAGGACGAGTACCTCACCGATCGGTATCCGTCGTGGACCGCGGTCGGGGTGTCCCAGCTGGCTCTTCCGGGACTGCTGGTCGAGATCCGCGCGGTCGCGGTGGCCGGGAGCGGTACGTAGAACAGCACCGAGAGGCTTCTCCCGCCTTCTCCGCTGTCCCAGGCACGTCGGCGGCTCCGGCTCGGTTCGCCGGCGTGCGCGCCCCGGCCCGTCCCGGACCGCGCCCGGTCGTCAGCCCCTGCGGCGCTGGAAGCGGTCCGAGACGCGGTCGATCGTCCAGGCGGCGTGCAGCGCCGGCGCGCTGAAGACGGGCGGGGCGAACCGCGGCCGGGTACGCCATACGGCGGCGAGGTCTTCGTGCGTCCGGTCGCCGGCGAGCCGGTCCGCGAGCAGGGTGCCGAGGTAAGGGGACTGGGCGAGGCCGTGGCCGTTGCAGCCGATGGCGTAGAAGACGTTCTTCGCCGCCTCTCCGGCGATCGGCAGCAGCGATGACGTCATCGCGATCCAGCCGCCCCAGGCACGCCGCGGTGCGACGTCGCCGAGCGAGGGGAACCGCTCGTGGAAGCCGCGGACGAGGTCCGCCACGACCGCGTCGTCCGGTTCGCGGGCGCCCAGTGCGCCGGGCGCCGTCCGCAGCCGGCGGGTTCCGAACATGATCGTGCCGCGTGGTGTGGGCCGGTAGTTCTCCAGGATCGTGTGCGGGGTGATGATGCCGACGCGCCTGGTCCAGCCGGTCGCGGCCAGGCGCTCGGGCGCGAGGGGTTCGGTTTCGACCAAGCTGGTCCAGACCGGCGTCGCCAGCCACCTCGGGGCGATCGCCAGGTCGCGGGAGTAGGCGTTGGTGGCCAGCACCACGCGTTCGGCGCGGACGCGGCCTCCGGTGGTGCTGACGACGGCTCCCGGCGCTTGGGGCTCGATCGCGCGCACGGCGGTCCGCTCGTGCGTCCGCACGCCCGAGGCGAGAAGCGCGTCGCGCAGCCCGAGCGCGAACTTGCCGGGGTTCAGCAACCCGCCGGCCCGCTCGAAGACGCCGCCGAGGAACGTCGCCGGCAGGCCGAAGTCGCGGCCCTCGACGAATTCCACATCCGCCCCCGCGCCCCGGAGGATCTCGGCGTTCCGCTTGGTGCGCCGGAGCTGTCCCGGGGAGACGGCGGCGATGACGTTGCCCGTCGCCTCGTAGTCGCAGTCGAGGGCGAGCCGTCCGATCAGCTCCTCGGTGAAATGGGCCGCCCGGTCCGCGTAGCGGATGAGCGCCGGCAGCCGGCGCGCGTACAGCGTGCGCAGGAGCTGAGGGTCGCCGGCCAGCGCGTTCGAGAGGTACCCGGCGTTGCGCGAACTGCCGCCCCAACCGCAGAACCCGGACTCCAGCAGGACCACATCGGCGCCGCGCTCGGCCAGCCGCAGCGCCGCCGCCATACCGGCGTAGCCGCCCCCGACGACGGCGATATCGCAGCTGAGCTCCCCCTCCAGCATCGGCGCGAACTGGCTGGGCCGGTCGGCCCAGCCGCTGAACGCCGAGTACGTCACACCGGCGAAGCCGGCCCCGCTCGCTGCAACGTCGTCCATGGTGATCCCGGCCTTCCATCCCTGAGTACGGAGAACAGCGGCAACGTATCGACTCGCCGGAATTTACGCAACAGGCGTTATGGGAAATGTCGTCCCGTTGGTCTCGCCGCTGGCGCCGCCGCTGCCGTGCAGGGCATGGAGGGCATGCAGGCTGCGCAACACCCCCTCGGCAAGCGTGCGGTCCCTGAGCGGTGCGAGGGCCAGTCGCACCAGCGCCAGCGGGTTGTCGTCCCCCGCGATGCGGTTGGCGCTGAGCTGACCGCACGCCAGGCATTCGTGAACGAGCTGCCATTCGCCGTCCGGCCGGACCGCCAGGCCCAGCGCCGCCATGCGGCCGCCGCAGTCCGCGGCGCGGTCACCGGGGACCCTGTGGTCGAGGTGGCGGCTGGCCAGGCAGTGCGGGCAGTGGTTGCGGTGGGCGGTGCCCGGCGCGTCCGAGGGCACTTCCAGGCGGCAGCCCGCGCAGCGGAAGGCGTGCGCCCGGTGGCCGCCCTGGCCGTGCAGGACGGTTTTGGCGCGCTGCGGGCGCCGGGGGTGGCCGGGGGCGCGCGGGGTGGTGCGTCGCGGCATGGTGCGTTCCCTCCTTCCGGGAGTGGTCAGAGGGCGCCGAACGCTTCGAGCGGGAACGGCGGCTCGGCCAGCGGCCGGACGGCCGTACGCATCAGGACCAGCTGGTTGTCGTCGGGGCGGACCGGGCTGGCGGTCAGCTCGTCGCAGCCGAGGCAGCGGTGGATGAGCCGCCAGTCGCCGCTGCCCGCCACCGCGATCGCGATCGGCGCCATCCGGCCGCGGCAGGCGCTCGGGCCGCCCGCCACGCGGTCCAGGACGTGCCGGGCGTGCAGGCACGAGGGGCAGTGGTCGCGCCCGGCGCCGTCGGGGGCGGTCAGGCCGCACCAGGCGCAGGCGAAGGTGTCCGGCGCGGGGGTGGGGCCGGGGAGGTTGGGGTGGGACACCCGGGGTGCTCCTTGCTGAGAAGTGGGTCAGGACAGCAAGAGCAGGCCGAGCGGCCTCGACGGGGCGCCCAGGCGCACCGGCACGGCGTACGGGCCGTGGGGCGGCGGGCGGTGCGGAATACCGGAAACGCGTCCGGCGGCCGCGGCAACGGCGGCCGAGCGGACGGACTTTACGCGGTACGGCGAGGCGCGCTCGGCGCGGGCCGGGCCATCAACACCCCCGAGGAGAAGGAAGCAGAGGACTTCAGCCAACAGGGGCGGCGGGAGGGGCGTCAACGGATTTACCGGGGCGGGGCGGCCTGGCGCGCGGGAGGGGCGGCCCGAGGCGGCAATCGCCCTACGTCGCGCGGAACTTTCCCTTTTCCACCTCCGTGATGCGGCCTTGGCGCAGCAGGCGGTGCAGGTGCTGCTCCGCTGTTCTGCGCTCCACCGGTTGGACGTGGGAGCCTTCGACGTGGGGGCGGTAGACCAGCCGGTGGTCGGCGATCTGGTCGATGGTCCGCGGTTCGGTGAGGAAGGCCAGGAGTGCCGCGTCGCGTTTCTCCACCACGCCGGCGAAGGCGTCGAGCCGGCGCCGGAACTCCGGCGCCCCCTCGATCACGCCCTTCTGGTGCGCGGTGCCGTACCAGCGCGCGTCGATCTCGCGGCACCGGCGCATCGACGCCTCGAAGTCGGCGAGGTCGCTGTCGGCGCCGCCGTAGTACGGGCCGAACGACGTCAGGTCGATGTCCGCCACGAAGAGGAAGCCGTCCGGCTCGATCAGGAAACCGCAGTGGCCCGCCGTGTGGCCGGGGAGGTGCACGACGGTCACGGTGCGCCCGCCGAGGTCGAAGACGGTGCCGTCCTCGAACCCGTTCGCGTCCGGACGCTCCTGCACGTGGAAGTCGTCCCGCAGCATTCTGTCGAGCTCGGCCTCGGCCTCGGGCGGCAGACCGTACCCGGCGACCAGGGCGGCGCGGGACCGCAGCCCGGGGAGGTCGTCGCGGTGGACGTGGACCGGTATGTCGTAGCCGCCGATACCGGCGATGTGGTCCTCATGGGCATGGCTGACGAGGACCAGGTCGGCGGGTGGCGGGGAGGCGATGAGCGACAACGACGGATCGACGACCAGCGAGGCCGTCGCGCCGCGCACGAGCAGGGAGTTGCTGTACGGATAGGCGCCCAGCCGATCGCCGATCAGCACGCTGACCTCGCCGTAATCCACCGCTGTGTATGCCATGTGCCACCTGACCGCCGATCCATCCGAGGGCGAACGCAGCCGGCGCGGAGATCAGCCCCGGCGTGTGGAACGGATATCAGTCGGACATCGCTCCCGGCAACAGCAGGTATGACATTCCGGATATGGCGGGATGGTGGGGTGATGGGTTGGTGGGCCGGTGGGTCGGTCGGGGATGGGGGGATGGTGAGTGCGGCCCTGCCGCGCTATGTCACGCGGTCGGGAAGGAATGCTTTGCGTTTCGATATGCGAACCGACGTGAAGCCCTTGGCGTGGGGGCGATCGCCGAGGGGCTCTTGCGGAGGTCCGTCTTGTCCGGGCCAGGTGAAAAAGCTTGTCAATAACCACGCGTCCTGCCCGGAAAAGGTTTTGAGGTGTCAAAGGCACTGGTGCCCCCTTCACCCCGCCGCTAGCCTCCCGCCATGGATCAAGCCCGGACAGCTCTGAGCGCCGCCTTCTCCGTCCTCGCGGGTTCGGGTGTTTCCGGGGGGCCGGTGAGCGTTGCGGCCGCGTGCGGTCAGGCTTGCCGGCGGCGCGAGTTGGAGCGCGAGCGGTGGGGGAGGGGAGTGCGTTCACGCGCTTGGTGTCCGCAGTATGCTCGACGTGCTCGCCCCGTACGCGCGCAGCGAAAAGCCGCGTGGGATCCGGGCCCGGAAAGGGCGGAGAAGTTATTTCGCCGGTTATATCGGGTCGCCGCCGGGGAGGCGTTTTCCTCCACGGCCTCCTCGGGGGTGTCCACGGCCCGAGGGGATTCCCCAAGGCGTCGGCCGGTGGAGCTGTCCTTTCAAGGCGGAGAGCGGCGGCTTCGCGGGTGAAGCGCCGGTAGGTCTGCGACAGCGTGGCGCGGCCCCAGGGGTACGCGCGTGCCGGTCGGCAAGGTCGGAATCGAATGCGCAGGAACAGGCTCACAAGACACTAGGGTGTTGCATGGTGATGCGGAACGGTCCGGTGTATCGCATTCTGGGCCCGCTCGAAGTCGTCTTCGAAGGGGCGCCGGAGTGCCGGGTGCCGCGCGGGCGGACGCAGACGGTATTGATCGCGCTGCTGCTCGACGCGAACCGCGTGGTCAGCGCGGAGTACCTGATGGAAGCGGTGTGGGGGGAGAATCCGCCGCTCACCGCGCGTACCCAGATACAGACGTGCATATCGGGTCTGCGGGCATTACTTTCGCGGAGTGGACGCCCTTCGGTCATTGCGACGCGGGGGCCTGGATACGTTATTCAGGTGGCGGAAGGGGAGCTTGACAGCCAGGTATTCCTTTCGGGGGTTTCGGAGGCGGACGGGCTGATCAGGAAGGGCTGTGCCGGGGAGGCGCAGGAACTCCTCCGGTCGGTTCTTTCGCTGTGGCGGGGGCCGGCGCTGAGTGGCGTCGGAAGTGACCGGCTGATGCAGCGGGCCGAGCATGTGGAAGAGGCGCGCCTCGCCGCGTCGGAGACGTACGCCGGGCTGCGGCTCGACGCCGGCCGCCACGCCGAACTCGTCGGGGAGCTGCGGGCTCTGCTGGCCGAGCATCCGCTGCGGGAGCGCACCCGGGGGCAGTTGATGCTCGCGCTGCACCGTTCGGGGCGGACGGCCGAGGCGCTGGAGACGTACCGGGACGGCCGCCGGCTCGCGGTGGAGGAGCTGGGGCTGGAGCCCGGCGACGAGTTGCGGGAGGTGCAGCGGGCCATTCTCTCCGGGGAGGCGGGGGTGTCCGGGACCGGCACCGCGGCGGGTTCGCCGCCCGCCGCGGTCGAGCCCCCGGTGGGCGGTGAGGTGTCCGGGCAGGCGGCCGTGGTGGTGGCGGACGGTGCCGACACGCCGGTCGTTCCCTGCCAGTTGCCGCCGGATGTGGTCGGGTTCGTGGGGCGGGGGGAGCAGCTCAGGGTCGTCGAGGAGTTGCTGACGGGGGGTGAGGGCGGCGGCGACGTACGGGCCGTGGCGCTCACCGGGCCGCCCGGTATGGGCAAGAGCGCGCTCGCGGTGCATGCCGCGCACCGGATCGCCGGGGCTTTTCCCGATGGGCAGTTGTACTGCGACCTGGGGCGGGCGCCCGGGCGCCGGATGGGGGCGGGGGAGGTCCTCGGGCGCTTCCTGCGGGCGCTCGGCGTTCCGGGGGAGGGGCTGCCCGCGTCGTGCGAGGAACGTGCCGCGCTGTACCGGCGGTTCCTCGCCGGACGGCGGATCCTCGTGGTGCTCGACGACGTGGCGACCGAGGAGCAGCTCGCCCCGCTGCTGCCCGGCACCGGCGGCAGCGCGGTCCTCGTCACCGGCAGCCCGCGGGCGGCCGGTCTGCCCGGTGTGCGGACGCTGACCGTGGACGTCCTGGAGGACGACGAGGTCCTGCGGATGCTCGCCGGCGCCATCGGCGAACGGCGGGTGGCGAACGAGGCGCGGGCCGCCGAGACGCTGGGCCGCATCGTGGGCCGGCTGCCGCTGGCGCTGCGGATCGTCGCGGCCCGGCTCGCGGCCCGCCCGCACTGGTCGCTGGCGTGGATGGTCGAGCGGCTCTCCGACGAACACCGGCGGCTGGACGAACTGGCCTACGGCGATCTGGCGATCCGTACCGGTCTCGCGCTGTCCTACGAGGCCCTTGATCACAGCGCCCGCCGGCTGCTGCGCCTGCTGAGCCTGCTCGACGGGCCCTCGACCGGCGGCTGGGTCGCCGCGGCCCTGCTGGACGTGGATCTCTTCCAGGCCGTCGACCTGCTCGACCAGCTGGTGGAGGCGCAGCTCCTCGAAGTGGTGGGCAGCGATCCGACGGCCGGCCCGCGCTACCGGCTGCCGGGCCTGATCCGGCTGTTCGCCCGCGAGGAACTGGCCCGGCACCGCGACGCCGACGACACCGGCGCCGCCCTCGCCCGGGTGATCGGCGGCTGGCTGAGCCTCGTCGACGAGGCGCACCGGCGGATCTACGGGGGCGACTTCACCGTCCTGCACGGCCCGGCGCCGCGCCGCCGCCCGGACGGCCTCAACCCGGACCGGGCGCTGGCGGATCCGCTGGGCTGGCTGGAGTCCGAACGCGCCAACGTGTGCGCCGCGGTCGGCCTCGCGGCCCGTACCGGACAGGCCGAAGCCTGCTGGGATCTGGCCACCGGGCTGGTCTCGCTGTTCGAGGCGCGCTGCTACTACGAGGACTGGGAGGCCACCCATCTCCAGGCGCTGGAGAGCGTCCGGGTGGCCGGCGCCGAACGCGGCCGGGCGGCGCTGCTGTGCTCGCTCGGCTCGCTGCACCTGAGCCGCTCGCAGCTCAAGGCGGCCCGCCAGCGCCTCGTACCGGCGCTGGAGGCGTTCACGGCGCTCGGCGATGTGCACGGCTGCGCCCTGGCCCGGCGCAATCTCGCCCTGCTGGAGGCGCGCCAGCAGGATGTGGAGGCGGCGCTCGGCCACTTCTGGGTGGCGCTCGGCGAGTTCTGGGAGGCGGGCGACCACGTGGGCGCGGCCAGTGTGCTGGTGCACATGGCGCGGCTGGAGGGCGACCGCGGCAACTGGGGCACCGCCGGCGGCTATCTGAACGAGGCGCTGGACATCTGCCAGGGCGCGGGCAGCCGCCGGGTGGAGTTGCAGGTCCGCTATGTGCTGAGCGACCTGATGCAGCGCCAGGGGCGGTACGAGGAGGCCGAGGAGGTGCTCACCGATCTGCTGCGGCAGGTGCGGGAGCGGCGGGACGTGGCGGGGGAGTCGCGGGTGCTGCACCGGCTGGGCAGCGTCAGCGCGCGCCTGGGGCGCAACGATGACGCCCAGCGGCTGCTGCGCGCGGCCATCGCGACGCGGGAGCGCATCATGGACCGGGTGGGGGCGGCCGAAGTGCGCCTGGAACTGGCCCAGTTGGAGGTGGATCTGGAGGACCGTGTGGTGCAGGGGCCGGGTTCGCCTTCGGGGAAGCGGGGCGGGTCGCCGTACCGCTGAAGTCCCTCGTACGGCTGGGGCCGCCGGTCAGGGCACCGGCCACGGCGTGTCGTCCGCGGCGGCGGGCGTGCCGGCGCCGGTGCCGGTGCCGACCCCGGGCCACGGCGTGTCCAGCTGGGCCGCCCCGCTCACGCTCCCGGTGGGAGAAGGCCAGGGCGTGTCCGCGGCGGCCGGCCCGCACAGGGCCACCGGGAGGACGGCCGCCGCGACCAGGGAGGTCGCCGCGAGGGTGAGGATCTTCCGCACGTCTGCTCGCTTTCCGTGGCCGTTGGTTCGGCCGGGTACTCGTTCGCTCGGTGGGGCGATGCTAGGCAGCCGCGCTATCGCTTCGCTATCACCGCACTACCCCCGGCCTATGGGTGGCCGAAAGCGTGTCGGTAGGGGCCGTCCCCATGATGAGCCGCGGCGGTGACCGAAAACCGGTGGCCGCGCCCGACCAGTACCTGGAGGCCGACCTTGGACTCGCAGTACGGCACGGAACCCCCCTCGATCGCGGCGCACTTCGCGCGGCAGGTCCGCAGCTCACCCGAGCGGATCGCCGTGCGGGGCGAGGACGCCGAGCTGACCTACCGGGAGCTCGACCGCCGCTCGGACCACCTGGCCCGGCAGTTGCAGGACCGGGGGGTCGCACCCGGTGACGTGGTGGCGCTCGACGCGGACCGCCGCGCCGCGACCGTCGTCGCCCTCCTCGGCATCCTCAAGGCCGGGGCCGCCTACCTGGCCCTGGAACGACGCTATCCGGCCGAGCGCCGGCGGCTGATCCTGGCCGACAGCGGCGCCGCCGCCGTCCTGACCCGCGACGACCTCGACGCGATACCCGAGGGCCCGGCACCCGAACCCGTCGCCACCGGGCCCGACGACGTCGCCTACATCGCCTACACCTCCGGATCGACCGGCGTCCCCAAGGGCGTGCGGGTGCCGCACCGGGCGGTCCTCCGGCTGGTCGTGGGCGCCGACTTCCTCACCCTCGGGCCCGATGACGTGGTGCTCCACTACGCGCCGGTCGCCTTCGACGCCTCGACGCTGGAGATCTGGGGGCCGCTGCTCAACGGGGCCCGCCTCGACGTGGCGCCCGAGCGGGAGCTGGCCATCGGAGAGCTGACCAAGCACATCAGCCACGCCGGGATCACCGTGCTCTGGCTCACCGCCGGACTCTTCCAGCAGGTCGTGGAGTACGGCCTGGACGACCTCGGCGGCGTACGGGTGCTGCTGGCCGGCGGGGACGTGCTGTCGCCGCCGCACGTCAACCAGGCGCTCGCCGCGCTGCCCGGCCTCACCCTCGTCAACGGCTACGGGCCCACCGAGAACACCACCTTCACCTGCTGCCACACGGTCACCGCGCCGGTCGAGGGCCCCGTGCCCATCGGCCGCCCGATCCGCGGCACCGGCGTACGCGTCCTCGACGCCGGGCTGCGGCCCGTGCCGGACGGCGAGGTCGGCGAGCTGTACGCCACCGGCGACGGCCTCGCCCTGGACTACCTCGGCAACCCCGAGGAGACCGCCCGCGCCTTCCTGCCCGACCCGTTCGACGACCGGCCCGGCGCCCGGATGTACCGCACCGGCGACCTGGTGAGCCGCCGCGCCGACGGCGTCCTCGACTACCACGGGCGCGCCGACCGCCAGGTCAAGATCCGGGGCTTCCGGATCGAGCCCGGCGAGATCGAGGCCGCGCTCGCCGCCCGCGGCGACATCGACGGGGCCGCCGTCGTCGCCCAGCCCGGACCGGACGGCGGCAAGCACCTGGTGGCCTTCGTCACCGGGCGCGGCGGCGCCCGGCCCGCCACCCTGACCGTGCGCCGCGAACTGGGCGAGGTGCTGCCCTCGTACGCCGTCCCGTCGCACATCCGGGTCGTGGAGGCGCTGCCGCTGACCGCCAACGGCAAGGTCGACCGGGCCGCCCTGGCCGCCGACCGCTCACCGGCCCGGCCCGAGCTGAACGCCGCGTACCGCGCCCCGGCGCCCGGTATCGAGGCCGCCGTCGCCCAGCTGTGGAGCGACCACCTCGGCATCGACGGGATCGGCGCCGACGACGACTTCTTCGAGCTCGGCGGCCACTCGCTGGTCGGGGTGCGGATCACCACCGACCTGGAGCGCGAGTACGGCGTGCAGATCTCGCCGGTCACCTTCTACCTCGCCCCCACCCCGGCCGGGCTCGCCGCCGCCGTCGTCCAGGCCGGAGGCGCCCGGTGAGGATCACCGCCGCCCCCGCCCCCGCCGCCGCCGACCCGGCCGCCGCCGACCTGTTCGACCCGGAGTTCCACGCCAGCGGCGACCCGCACGCCGTCTGGGCGCAGCTGCGGGCACACGCCCCGCTCCACCTCCAAGTGCTGCCCGACGGGCGGAAGTTCTGGTCGGTGACCCGCTACGACGACGTGTGCCGGGTGCTCGGCGACCACCGGGAGTTCACCTCCGAACGCGGTTCGGTCCTCACCCAGCTCGGCCACGACGACGTCTCGTCCGGCAAGATGCTGGTCTCCACCGACCCGCCGCGCCACGGCCAGCTGCGCCGCCCGCTCAACCGCAGGCTCACCGCCAAGGCCCTCGCCGACTGGGAGGACCGGATCCGGCAGGCGGTCGCCGACTTCCTCGCCCCCGCGCTCGGCGGCGGCGTCTGGGACGTGGCCCGGCGCGCCTACCGGCTGCCCATGACCGTCGCCGGCGCCCTGCTGGGCGTACCGGAGAAGGACTGGGACGACCTGGTGCGCTGGACGGCGATGGCCGCCGCGCCCGACGACGCGGAGTTCAGCGTCGGCAGCGGCGCCGCCACCCTCGCCGTCGCCCACCACCAGACCTTCGACTACTTCGCCGCGCGGGTGCGCGAACGCCGGGGAGCGGAACCGGCCGCGGACCTCATCGGGCATCTGATGAGCATGACCGCGGGCGACGCCCCGCTCACCGACGAAGAGGTCATCTACAACTGCTACAGCATCCTGCTGGGCGCCAACGCCACCACCCCGCACACCGTCTCCGGCACCCTGCTCGCCCTGAGCGAGCACCCGGACCAGCTGCGCAAGGCGGCCGGCGACCCCGCCGCGGTCGTCCCCACCCTGGTGGAGGAGGGCCTGCGCTGGACCTCGCCCGCCAGCAGCTTCCTGCGCTACGCCGTCACGGACACCGAACTGGCCGGGGGCCGGGTCGCCGCCGGTGACGCGGTCGCGGTCTGGATCGGCTCGGCCAACCGCGACGAGCGGGTCTTCACCGACCCGTACCGCTTCGACGTGCTGCGCGAGGACAACCGGCACATCGCCTTCGGCTACGGACCGCACTACTGCCTGGGCGCCCCGCTCGCCCGGCTCACCTTCCGGATCCTGTTCGAGGAGTTCTTCCGCCTCTTCCGGTCGGTCGAGACCGCCGGGCCCGCCCGCCATCTGCGGTCGGTGTTCATCGCCGGGCTCACCCAGCTGCCCGTCGTGACCGCGCCGCGCTGACCCCGCCGCGCCGCGCCGCCCCACCCGTCCCTCCACCAGATTGCGAGACGGATCACCCATGTCCGCCGGCACCGCCCTGCCCGCCTCCCGCTGGCTGCTGAGAAAACCCGCCGCCGACGCCGCCGCCCGGGTCTTCTGCTTCCCCTACTCGGGCGTCGGCGCGTCCATGTTCAACGCCTGGCCCAGACGGTTCGGGCCCGGCGACGCGATCGAGGTGTGCCCGGTGCAGCTGCCCGGCCGCGAGGGCCGGCTGCGCGAACCGCACTACGGCACCTACGAAGCCCTCGCCGAGCAGCTCGCCGACGCGCTCGCCCCGCACCTGGACCGGCCGTTCGCCTTCTTCGGGCACTGCGCGGGCGCGCTGCCCGCCTTCGAGACGGCGCGGCTGCTCGCCGAGCGCGGACTGCCGCTGCCGGCACGGGTCTTCGTCTCCGCGCAGGTCGCCCCGCACCACTGCCCGCACGACCGCTTCCTCACCATGGACGACGCCCAACTCCGCGCGGAACTGGAGGAGTTGACGCTGCTGCGCGGCGGCCTGGCCCACCCCCAGCTGCTGGACCTCGCGCTCGCCGTCCTCAAGGAGGACCTCGGCGCCAACCGCGTCTACCGCCGGGACGCCCCCGCCCCCGTACCCTTCCCGATCGGCGTCCTGCACTGGGACGGCGACCCGGAGGTCACCCAGGACCAGCTCAAGGGCTGGCGGGACTACGCCGACGACGTCACCTTCCCGGTGCTGCCCGGCGGGCACTACGCCTTCCTGTCCGCGCCCGGCGCACTCCTCGACGCCCTGGGCGGCGCGCTGGCGGCCCGCCCGTGACCGAGCTGACGGGCCAGGCCCCCGTACGCGTCCTGCGGATCCCCGGCTTCCCGCGGCTGCTCCTCGGGCGGTCCCTGTCGTTCCTGGCCACCGCCCTCGTACCGACCGCCCTCACCCTCGCCGTCATCAAGGCCACCGGCAGCGCCACCGACCTCGGCCTGGTGCTCGCCGCCGAACTGGTGCCGCAGCTGGTCCTGCTGCCGCTCGGCGGGGTCGCCGCCGACCGGTTCCCCGCCCAGCGGGTCGCCTTCCTCGCCGACCTGGTCCGGGGCCTGGCCCAACTCGCCATCGGCGCCGAGCTGCTGCTCGGTTCGGTACGCGTCCTCGACCTCGCGGCGCTGTCCGCGGTCACCGGCGCCGCCATCGCCTTCGGCACGCCCACGATGTCGCCGCTGGTCGCCGCCACCGTGCCGCCGGAGGCCAGACTGCGGGCCAACAGCCACCTCGGGGTGGCCCGCGGGATCGCCCTGGTCGCCGGGCCCGGGGTCGCCGGTGTGCTGGTCGTCGCGGTCGGCGCGGGCTGGGCGTTCCTCGCCACCGCCGCGGTGTTCGGCTGCGCCGCCGTCACCCTGGGCGGACTGCCCGCCACCGCGCCCGGCCGCGATACGCGCGGCAGCTTCTTCCGGCAGCTCGCCGACGGCTGGCAGGAAGTGCGCGGCCGCCCGTGGTTCTGGTCCAACCTCATCGGGCACGGCGTGTCCAACCTCGCCGCCGGTGTCCTGATGACGCTGGGCCCGCTGATCGCCGTGGACCGGCTCGGCGGCGAGTTCGCCTGGGTGGTGGTCTACCAGGCGGGTATGGCCGGCATGCTGCTCGGCGCGGTCACCGCGCCCCGGCTGCGCGTGCCGCGGCCACTCGTCCTGACCTCGGTGTGCGGTGCCCTGTTCGCGCTGCCGCTGATCACCTTCGCCGTGCGCTGGCCGACCTGGACCGACGCGGTGGCGTACGGCATCGCCATGGCCGGTATCGGTGTGCTCAACACGGTGTGGCAGACCACCGTGCAACGCCACTTCCCGGCCGACGCGCTGGCCCGCGCAGACTCCTACGACGCGCTGCTGTCGTTCGCCGCCCGGCCGCTCGGCCTGGCCGTCGCGGCGCCGATCGCGGCCTGGACCGGCGAGGCGCCGCCGCTGCTGACCGCCGCGGTGCTGGTGCTCGTCGCCAACCTCGGCGTGCTCGCCCTGCCGGACGCCCGGGCGATCACCGGCCGCGCCCCTCAAGACGTCAACCCTCGCTGAAGAGGCAGGCACCCCCATGGCCCACCCCGCCAACCCCGCACACCTCGCCGTGATCGGCGTCGCGTTCGAGTTCCCCCAGGCCGCCGACTGGGCCGCGCTGACCGCGCTGCTGCGCGGCGGCGGCCACACCATGCGGCCGATGCCCGCGCACCGCGCCGAGCGCACCGGCCTCACGCCCACCCCCGAGGACCGGACCGGCGGCTGGATCGAGGACATCACCGGCTTCGACCACCGCTACTTCGGCCTGTCCCGCGCCGAGGCCCAGCTCATCGACCCCCGCCAGCGGCGCATGCTGCGGCTCGCGGTGCGCGCCATCGGCGCCGCCGGCTACGCGCCGGGTGAACTGGCGGGCACCGACACGGCCGTCCTGGTGGGCGGTTACGGCGCGCCGCACCCCAGCCTGTTCAACCTCCTGCCGCCCGAGGAGCGCCGGGCCGGCCCCGCCACCACCGGCAGCCTGCACGCCTACGCCGCCGGACGGATCTCCTACCACCTCGACCTGCGCGGCCCCGCCCAGGTCATCGACACCTCCTGCTCCTCCTTCCTGGTGGCGCTGCACGAGGCGCGCTGGAAGCTGGCCAGGGGCGAGAGCGACCTCGCGCTCGTCGGCGGCTACGAGCTGGTGCTCGGCCCGGTGCCGCGGCACGCCGACACCGCGGACGACGGGCTCGGCGTGCTCTCCGGGACCGGCCACTGCCGCCCCTTCGACACCGCCGCGGACGGCACCACGCACGGCGAGGGCGGCGGGTTCGTCCTGGTCAAGCGGCTCGCCGACGCGCTGCGCGACGGCGACACCGTGCACGCCGTGCTCCGCGGCAGCGCCGTCAACCAGGACGCCGGACGCAGCACCGGACTGACCGCGCCCAGCCCGGCCGCGCAAGGCGAGGTGGTCGCCGCGGCGTGGCGGGACGCCGAGGTGGCCCCCGCCGACATCGGCTACGTCGAGGCGCACGGCACCGGCACCCGGATCGGCGACCCGATCGAGATCCAGGGCCTGGCCGCCGCGTTCGGACCGGACTTCACCGGTGTCCGGCCGGTGTCCTCGGTCAAGGGCAACCTCGGGCACCTGGGCTGCATGGCGTCGTTCGCCGGACTCGTCCGCGTCCTCGCGCAGTTCCGGGCCGGGGAGATCTTCCCCACCGCCCACTTCACCGCCCCCTCCGACCTGCTCGCCCTGGACGGCACCCCGCTGCGGATCGCCGACCGCGCCGAGCCGTGGCCCGCGCCGCGCGGCCCCCGGATCGCGGGCCTCAGCAGCTTCGGGCTGAGCGGCACCAACGCGCACATGGTCATCGAGCAGGGCCCCGGCGCCCCGGACCGCGCCGGGGACGGGCCCGCGGCGGAGCGGCCCCTGTCGCGGCGGCCCGTGGTGCTGTCCGCGCCCACCGGGCAGGGTCTGCGCGATCAGCTGCGGGCCCTGCGCGATGTGGTGGCCGCCGACCTCGACGGCTTCGACCTGCCCGCCGCGAGCGAGACACTGACCGTGGGCCGCGAGCACTTCGCGCACCGGTACGCGGTGGCGGTGCGCGACGCTGCCGAGCTGCTGGACCGGCTCGACGCGGCGCTGCACGGCCGGGGCGAGCCCGCGCAGCTGCCGCCGGCCGGGCCGCTGGTGCTCGCGGTCGGCGAC
This sequence comes from Streptomyces sp. NRRL F-4489, assembly GCF_001509485.1. Classification (GTDB taxonomy): domain Bacteria; phylum Actinomycetota; class Actinomycetes; order Streptomycetales; family Streptomycetaceae; genus Streptomyces. The sequence continues at coordinate 229,713 of NZ_LLZI01000001.1, read as the reverse complement.
CTGGCCGACGCCGACCCGGCCGAGCTGCGCGAACAGGCCGACGCCCACCCCGCGTTCGCGGACGTGCTCACCGCCGCCGAGGCGCACCTGGCCCCCGGCGAGGGGAACGCCGCACAGCGCGCCCTGGTGGCGCTGGTCGGCGCGCGGGCCGTGCAGACCGCGGCCGGACTCGTCCCGGACCTGGTGCTCGCGCACGGCCTCGGCAAGGCCGCCGTACGGGTGGCCGGCGGGGCGTCCCTCGCGGCCGAGCTGGACGCGCTGGCCGAGCCGGGCCCGGCGGTGGCGCCGCCCGACACCGCGGCGCTCGACGCGGCGCTCGCGTCCCGGGGCGGCCACCCGCTCGTCCTCGACCTCGCGCCGGGCAGCGCGCTGTCGGCGCTGCTCGCCGGGCGCGCGGCGGCGGTGGCGGTGGCCGACTCGCCGGCGGCCGCCCTGTGCCTGGCCTACGAGCGGGGCCGCGACCTCGACTGGCGCGCCGCGCTCGGCCGGGCCCCGCGCCGCCGCGTCGAACTCCCGGTGCCGGCCCTGGCCGAGGAGCACTGCTGGCCGCGTACGGCGGAGACCGCGCCCGCCGCTGACCCTGAACCCGCACCCGTACCGGAACGCGACGTCGCGGAAGCGGAACTCGGTATCGAGGAGACCGTCCTCGCCCTCGCCCGCGACGTCCTGAAGGAGCCCGGGCTCGCCCCGGACGACGACTTCTTCGACGCGGGCGGCAACTCGCTCAACGGCACCCAGCTGGTGGCCCGCCTCAACGAGCGCTACGGCACCGGGATCGAGGTCCTGGACCTCTTCGACCTGCCGAGCCTGGCCGCCCTCGCCGCGCATGTGGCCGAACTGGCGCCGCAGGAACCGGAGTTGACGGTCGCCGTCTCGGAGGAACCCGCCGCGCCGGACAGCGGCCCGCTCTCCGGCGAGCAGACCGCCATCTGGGCCGCCGACCGGCTCGACCCCGACAGCGGCGCCTACAACGTGCCCGCCGCCTTCCTGCTCGACCGCCCGGCCGACCCCGGCGACCTCGCCGCCCGGCTCGCCGCGCTGGTGCGCCGGCACCCGATGCTCCGCGCCCACCTGCGCGACACCGACGACGGGCCGCGCCAGCACGTCGTACCGCCGGAGCGGGCGCAGATCCCGCTGGAACGGCTCGACTGGGACCTCACCGCGCACACCGCCGACGACGGGCAGGGGGCGCTGCTCGCCCGGCTGCGGGACGAGGTGGCCAGGCCGCTCGACCCGTACGCGCAGCTGCCGGCCCGCCACCAGCTGATCCGGGTGCGGTTCGCCGACGCGGAGCGGGACGTGCTGATGCTCACCCACCACCACCTGTTCGTGGACGGCTGGTCGTGGCGGATCCTCTTCGCGGACCTGGCCGGTACGTCCGGCGAGACGACCGGGACCCGGACCTTCCTTGATCACGTCGGCGAGCAGCGGGCGCTGCTGGACTCGCCCAAGGGGGAGGAGCTGGCCGCGTTCTGGTCCCGCTATCTCGCGGGCGCGCCGCAGACCGAGCTGCCCGGCCCGGCCGGGACCGGCGGCCGTGCCGAGCTGCCGCTCGACGACCAACTGGCCGAGCGCATACGGGAGTTGGCGACCGCCGAGCGGTGCACCCCGCACATGGTGCTGCTCGCCGCCTGGGTCGCGCTGCAATGGCGGATCACGGGGGAGCGCGATATCACCGTGGCCGTCCCGGCGGCCGGGCGGACCGCCGCCGATGAGCCGGTCGTCGGCAACTACGCCACCACGCTCGTCGTCCGCGTCCAGGTGCGCCCCGACGAGCCGTTCGCCGCGCTGCTCGCCGCCGTGCGCGAGGCGTCCCTGACCACCCTCGCCCACCAGGGCCTGCCCACCGACCGCCTCCGGCGCCTGGCCCGCCCCGGGTCCGCACGCCCCCTGGCCGCCACCATGTTCGGCTTCAACGGCGATGTCGAACCGCTGCGGGCGCTCGCCGCCGGCGGCCCCGGCGTCGAACTCCTCGACGTCGGCCAGGGCGCCGCCACCTTCCCCGTCCAGCTGTCCGTCCTGGAGTACGGGGCGCGGCTGCGGGCCACCGCCCAGTACGCGCCCGGCGGCCCGGCGGGCGACCGTGTGCGCGGCTGGCTCGACGACTACCGCGCGCTGCTCGGCCGGCTCGCCGAGCAGGGCCCGGCCGCCCGGACCGCCGCGCTGTGCGCCGAGCGGCCCGCGCGGGTCGCGCCGCGCACCGAACTCGAAGGCGTACTGGCCGAGTTGTGGGCCCGGCACCTCAAGCGGGAGGCGGTCGGCGTCACCGACGACTTCTTCGACCTGGGCGGCGACTCGCTGATCGCCATCGCCATCGCGTCCCAGGCGGGGCGGCTCGGCCACCCGGTGCGCCCGCGCGCCATCCTGGACGGCCGCACGATCGAAGCCGTGGCCGCCGCCGAGCCCCCCGTCGCCGACGGACCGCCCGAGGTCTCCGGCGCCGAGCCCGTACCCGACCCGGTCGGCGCCGAGGGGCCCGCCGAACTCACCCCGCCGCAGCGGGAGTTCCTCGCCCGGGGCGCCAAGCGCCCCGACCACTGGAACCACGGCGTCAGCTACGGCCTCGGCCGCCCGGTCACCCTGGACGAGGCCCGCCGGGCGCTCGCCGCGCTCGCCGCCCGCCACCCCGCGCTGCGCACCCGGCTGACGGAGGAGGACGGCGTCCTGCGGCAGTACGCCGCGCCGGAGGCACCGGACGTGGTGGAGTTCGACCTGCGCGCGCTGACCGCCGAGCAGGCGCTCGCCGCGCTGGACGAACGGGCCGGCGCGCTGCACGAGGCGCTGGACCTGTACGCGGGGCCGGTGACCCGGGCCGCGCTGGTCCGGCTGCCGGACGGGCGGGCCGACCGGCTGCTGCTCGTCGTCCACCACCTTGCCGTCGACCTGTACTCGTGGAACGTCCTCACCGAAGAGCTGGACGCGCTGCTGCGCGACGGCGACGACCGCGCGCTGGGCGCCCCCGGGCCGTCCTGCTTCCAGTGGGCGGACCGGCTCGGCCACTGGGCCCGCACCCGCCCCGACGCCCTCGACGGCGGCTACTGGCTCGACCGGGCCTGGGGCGAGGACGCCCAGCGCGCCACCGTGCCCGAGGGGCCGCGCGGCACCGAGGGCAACACCCGCGAGCTGACCACCCACCACCCGCTGCCCGCCACCGGCGGCCACACCCTCTACGAGGTGCTGCTCAGCGGGCTCGGCGGCGCGTTCCAGGAATGGCTGGGCGTGCGCGGCGGCGAGGTCGCCGTGCAGCTCGTCGCCCACGGCCGCGAGGACCTCTTCGACGACCTCGACCTGGGCCGCACGGTCGGCTACTTCAACACCACCTACCCGTTCGCGCTGGCCCTGCCCGGCCGCCGCGACCGCGCCGCGCACCGCGCCCACGTCGCCGCCGAACTGCGCGCGGTGCCCCGCAGCGGCTTCGACTTCGAGGTGCTGCGCCACCACCACCCCGACCCCGGGGTGCGCCGGGCGCTCGCCGACATCCCGGTGCCGGGGGTGCTGTTCTCCTTCTGGGGCGCGCCCGCCTTCCGGGCCAGCGACGGGGTGCTGCGCGACGTGGACACCGAACGCGTCGGCCGGGACCGCCCGGCCGATATGGAGCGGCCCTGCCCGCTGGAGGTCTACCCCAGCGTCGACGGCGACCGGCTGACCGTCCTGTGGCGCTACAGCGGCGAACTCTTCGACGCCGGACGCGTCGGCCGGCTCGCCGACGCCTACGCCACCGCCCTCACCGACCACCCGGGGACCTGACGCCCCCGGGCCACCACCCGAACCGATCCGTGCACCGCACGCAGCGAGGAGCCCACAGCACATGAACGCGAGATCCCGGCGTACACCGTCCCGTCTGCGGACGCTGGCCGCCCTGGCGGCGGGCGCCGTCCTCCTTCCGCTGGCCGCCTCGGCCCCGGCCGGCGCCGAGACCACCGGCACGCCCGCCGACATCCTGGCCCAGGCGATGTCCCGCGAGGTCACCGGCGCCCACACCTACGAGCGTCTGCAGGCCCTCCAGCAGGCCACCCTCGACCACGGCGGTACCCGCGTCTCCGGCACCGCCGGCTACGACGCCTCCGCCGACTACCTCACCCGGGTCCTCACCCGGGCCGGCTACCAGGTCAAGAAGCAGCCGTTCGAGTTCCTCGACTACGACATCCTGTCCGAGAAGGGCTCGGTGACCGCCCCCACCGCCCGCGATCTGCACCCGGTCATCGCCCGCTTCTCGGTCTCCACGCCCGATGGCGGCCTGAAGGCCGACCTGGCCCAGCCGGCCGGCAAGAGCACCGGCTGCACCGCCGACGACTACGCGGGCCAGGACGTCAAGGGCAAGATCGTCCTCGTCGACGCCGGCACCGACTGCTTCATCACCCAGAAGCAGCTGGTCCTCTCCCAGCTCGGCGCCGCCGCGATGCTGATGAACGTCAACTCGCCCAACGCGGACCTGAACCTGCGCTACCGCATGGTCCCGCCGAGCGACGCGCGCATCCCCACCGCGACCCTGTCCCGGGCCGAGTCCGAGGCGCTGCGCGCCGACGCCGCGCACGGCCCGGTCACCCTCGACCTGGACCTGCGCGGCAACAACACCATGACCAAGACGTACAACCTGCTCGCCGACACCCCGACCGGCAGCGCGGACCGCACCGTCGTCATGGGCGCCCACCTCGACACCGTCGACACCACCTCCGGCGCCAACGACAACGGCGCGGCCGCCGCCGCCGTCCTGGAGACCGCCGTCCAGCTCGCCAAGCACCGCCCGGAGCTGAAGAACCGGGTGCGGTTCGCCTGGTGGGCCGCCGAGGAGAAGGGCCTGGCCGGCTCGCAGTTCTACGTCGACCAGCTCACCGCCGAGGAGAAGGCGCACACCGCGCTCTACCTCAACCTGGAGATGATCGCCTCGCCCAACTTCGCCCGCCTGGTCTACAACGGCCAGACCGCGGCCGGACCGGCGCCCGCCGGGTCCACGCGGATCAGCGACCTCGTCAACGGCTACTTCGCCAAGCAGAAGCTGCCCACCGCCGGCCTGATCCTCGACGGGCGCTCCGACCACTCGGCGTTCATCAACGCGGGCATCCCGGCCGGCGGCGTCAACGCGGGCGCCGACACCGTCAAGTCCCAGGAGTGGGCCGACCTGTTCGGCGGCACCGCCGGCCAGATGCTCGACCCCTGCTACCACCAGGCGTGCGACGTCCTGAGCGGGGTCAACAAGACCATCCTCGACCAGAACGCACGCGCCATGGCCTGGGCCGTCGGCCGGTTCGCCGTCGACACCTCCGACATCGGGCCCGCGGCGAACTAGCCGCACCCGAGCCCCGTACACCGCACACGAGCCGGGGGCGCACCCCCGCCCCCGGCTCCCCGGGAAGGACACGGAATGCCATTCGGGATCGTGGCCCAAGGACACGCGCTGGGCCGCCCCGTCACGGTGGCGGAGGCCGCCGAGCGGTACGGCGCGGACCCGCGCAAGCTGGCCGGGCTCGGCTACCGGCGGCTGCACCGCGCCGACGACGGCGAGGGCCTGACCGACCTGGCGCTGCGAGCCGCCGAATCCGCGCTGCGCCGGGCCGGGGTGGCCGCGGCCGACCTCGACCTGCTTGTCCTGGCGCTGCCGGACGTCCCCGAGTACCTGTACTGGGACGCGGCCGCCGCCCTGCAAGGACGCCTCGGCGCCACCGGCGCGGAAGCCATCCTGATCGCCCAGGCGTGCGGCGGCGGCGTCACCGCCTTCGACACCGTCGCCGGACGCCTGGCCACCCACCCCGACCACGACACGGCCCTGCTCGTCGCCGCCAACCGCATCACCGAGGCGTACTGGGACCGCACCGCCACCGGCACCTCGCTCTCCTCGGACGGCGCCGCCGCCGCGGTACTGCGCCGCGGCCACGGCTCCGGCGTCTGGCTCGCCACCGAGACGATCAGCGACGGCCGGTACGCCGACTTCATGCGGATGGAGACCGGCGGCGCGGCCCGCCCGTTCCGCGCCGACGCCCCCGAACCGGCCGCCATCGCCCCGCTGATCGAGCGGATGGACACCTTCTTCGCGGGCGACGGCCGGGCCACGTACGACTTCATGACCCTGATGCACGCCCGCAACCGCGAGGTGCTGGAGCGAGCCTGCGCCCGGGCCGGGCTGACCCCCGGCGCGCTGGAGCGGGTGCTGTACCTGCACGACAACATCGGCGCCTTCCGCGACCTGGCCAAGGAGCTGGGCATTCCGCTGGAGGCCACCAACGCCGAAGTCGCCCTGACCATGGGCCACTTCGGACCGGCCGACCAACTCCTCAGCCTGGAACGGCTGTCGGCGGCCGGCGAACTCGTCGAGGGCGACACCGTGGCCCTCCTGAGCATGGGCACCGGCATGCACTGGACCTGCACGCTGCTGCGCATCTGACCCCCTGGAAGGACCCGAGGACCGATGGCTGACGACGACGACCTGCTGACCCGGGCCCGGCGCCTGACCGAACCCGGCGCCGCCCCCGACCCGGGCCTCGCGGCCCGCCTTGCCGGCCGCGCCGACCTCCCCGCGGTCCGGGAGGCCGGCCGGATCCTGGCCGCCGCCGACCCCCGGCTGCTGTTCCCGCCCGGCCACGAGCCGCGCCCGCTGCGGGTGGCGCTCGTCCCCTCGTTCACCGCCGACCAGCTGGCCGCGCCGCTGCGGATCGCGCTGCTCGCCGCCGGCTTCGCCCCCGAGTTCCACATCACCGCCCCCGACCGGCAACTGCTGCTGCTGGGCGGGGCGGTGGACGGCCTCGACGCGTTCGGCGCCGACCTGACCCTGTGTCCGGCGCACGAGGAGGTGCTCCTGCCGCGCGACGTCGACCCCGGCGACGCGGCGGCGCTGCGCGCGGCGGTCGAGGAGCGCTGGGAACGCTTCGCCGCCGCCGTCACCGCGTACGCCGCGCGCACCGCGGGCGCCGTCCTGCTGGCCACGGTGCCGCTGCCCGCCGCCGCCCTGCGCCGGATCGTCTCGCACCGGGGCCGCGCCGCCCTCGCCCGGCTGTGGCGCGAACTGAACCTGCGGATCCTCGACCTCGCCGAGCGGACCGACCGCGTGGACGTCCTCGACCTGGAGACCCTGCTCGCCGAACACCCCGGCCCGCTGCGCGACGCCCGGCTGCACGCCTTCGCGCAGATGGCCTGGGCCCCCGGCGTCGAGCACCGCTACGCCGCCGAAGTGGCCGGCTACGCCCGGGCGCTCACCGGCCGCGGCAGGAAGTGCCTGGTCCTCGACCTCGACAACACCCTGTGGGGCGGCGTCCTCGGCGACGACGGCCCGGAGAACATCGAGATCGGCCCGCTGTACCCGGGCAACGCCTACGCCGCCGTGCAGCGCACCGCCCTGGCCCTGCGCCGGCAGGGCGTCCTGCTCGCCGTCGCCAGCAAGAACGACCCGGACCTGGTCGCCCGCGTCCTCGACGAACACCCCGAACTCCTGCTGCGCGCCTCGGACTTCGTCGCCATCGAGGCCGGGTGGGGCGCCAAGGACGACAGCATCCGGCGGATCGCCGAGCAGCTCAACATCGGCCTGGACGCGATGGTCTTCGCCGACGACTCGGCCTTCGAATGCGACCTCGTACGCCACGCGCTCCCCGAGGTCACCGTCATCCACCTGGCGGGCGACCCGGCCGGGCACGCGGCGGCCCTGCTCGCCGAGGGCGGCTTCGACGCGCTCACCACCACGGACACCGACAAGGAGCGCACCGGCCTGTACCGGGCGCGCGCCCAGCGGCACCGCTTCTCCGCCGAGCAGCCCTCGCCCGAGGACTATCTGCACGGCCTCGGCCTGCGCGTCACCCTCCGCGCCGCCGACGACTACACCCTGCCGCGGATCGTCCAACTCGGCGGCCGCACCAACCAGTTCAACCTGACCGGCCGCTGCCACCCGGAGGACGCGACACGCCGCATGGCGCACTCGCCCGACCACGCCCTGCTCGCCTTCGAGGTCGCCGACCGGTTCGGCGACGAGGGGATCGTGGGCGCGCTGTGGATCGCCCGCCACCCGGACCACTGGGTGCTGGAGAACGCCGTGATGAGCTGCCGGGTCTTCGCGCGCGGCGTGGAGCACGCGGTCCTCGGCGCGGTCGCCGACGCGGCCCGGGCCGCCGGCGCGCACCGCCTGGAGGCCGACTTCCGCGCCACCCCGCGCAACGGGCCCGCCGCCCGCTTCCTCGACGAGGCCGGTTTCGCCCCGGCCGCGCCCGGCGCCAGCGGCACCGCACGCCGGAGCCTGGCCCTGGACCCCGGGCCCCGCACCACCGCCCCGTGGATCACCACCACCGTCACCGCCCCCGCCCTCGCCGACTCCCGTGAAGGACACCGCATCCCATGAGCGACCACACCGCCGCCCCGGCCCCCACGGCACTGGCCGAGGTGATCTCCCGCGTCACCGACGTTCCCGCCGGGCAGCTCACCGGCGACACCCGCTTCGACGCCCTCGGCCACTGGAACAGCTTCGCCGCGCTGCGCCTGCTCACCGCCGTCGAGGAGCACTACGGCATCAAGCTCGACCTGCGCACCTACCTCGGCACCGAGACCGTCGGCGGCCTCGCGGGCCTGATCGGCGCCGCGCCCGGCGGGCAGCGGCGATGACCGCCCCGGCCGAAGCGCCCCGAGCCGCCCCGACCCCCCGAACGGAGCCCCCGATGACCGGCACCACCCCGTCCCCGCGCACGGCGGCCCATGTCTTCGCGGACACCGCGCGCACCGCCGCGCACCGCCCGGCCCTGCGCCAGGACGATGCCCACCTGACGTACGAGGAGCTGGCGGCCGCCGCCGGCGAGACCGCCGACTGGCTGCGCGAACGGGGCGTGGGCCGCGGCGACATCGTCGCCACCCTGATGGACCGCTCGCACCGCTGCATGATCGGCGTCCTCGCCGCCTGGGCCGTCGGCGCCGCCTACGTCCACATCGAGGCCACCGACCCCGACCACCGCGTCACCACCCTGCTGGGCACCACCAAGGCCGCCGCCGTCCTCACCGACGCACGCAACCGCCCCCGGCTCGCCGAAACCGCCGCACCGGTCCGCACCGTCACCACCGCCGGCCCCGGCGCCCCGTACACCATCGACCCCGGTCTGCACCCCGACGACACCGCGTACCTGGTGTGCACCTCCGGCTCCACCGGCACGCCCAAGGCGGTCCAGGTGCAGCACCGGGCGCTGCTCAACTACTGCGCCGCGTTCCACGACCGGGTGGCCGCCACCGGCCTGGACAGCTACGGCCTGGCCACCACGTTCGCCGCCGACCTCGGCAAGGTGTCGGTGTACGGCGCCCTGCTGTCCGGGGCCCGGCTCGACGTCTACCCGCGCGACACCACCCTCGACCCCCAGGCGCTCGCCGCCGACCTCGCCGCGCACCCCGCCGACTGCCTCACCTACACCCCCTCGCAGCTGGCCGCGCTCGCCGCCGAGGGCGACCTCGCCGCGCTGCTGCCGCGCCGGGTGCTGGTGGTGGCCGGCGAGGCGTTCCCGCCCCGGCTCGCCGAGGAGATCCTGCGGGTCCGCCCCGACCTGGAGGTCCACAACGGCTACGGCCCCTCCGAGGCGACGATCCTGGCCACCATGCACCGGGTGCGGCCCGCCGACACCGCGGGCCCGCGGGTCGCCATAGGCACCCCGCTGGCCGGGGTCGAGGCCCGCGTCCTGGACGAGCGCCTGCGCCCGGTGCCGGACGGCACCCCCGGCATCCTCTACCTCGGCGGTGCCTGCGTCGCCGCCGGTTACCTCGGGGAAGCCGCCCTGACCCGCGCCAAGTTCGTCGAACTGGACGGACCCGGCGGCGGCGTCCACTACTGCACCGACGACCTGGTCATCCGCGAGCCGGACGGCCGGCTCGACTACCTCGGCCGCGCCGACCGGCAGCTGAAGATCCGCGGCAACCGCGTCGAGCCCGGCGAGGTCGAGGCGGCGCTGCTCGCCCGCCCCGGCGTGCGCCAGGCCGTCGTCACCGGCGAACGCGCCACACCGGACGCCCCGCTGGAGCTCGTCGCCTACATCACCGGCGACGCCGACCCGCGCGCCCTGCTGCCCGAGCTGCGCGCCACCCTGCCGTCCGCCCTGGTGCCCGGCGCCGTGCACACCGTCGCCGCGATCCCGGTCAACCTCAACGGCAAGACCGACTTCGCCGCCCTGCGCGCCGCCGCGGCCACCGCCGCCCCCACCCCGGCCGCCGACCCCGGCCGGGCACCGCGCCCGGGCACCGAGCGGCTCATCGCCGGCATCTGGGAGGAGGCGCTGGGCCGCACGGGCATCGGCCGCGACGAACGCTTCCTGGACATCGGCGGCGACTCCTTCAAGGCGCTCACCGTCTTCGCCCGGCTGCGCCGCCACCACCCCCAGCTGGTCATCGCCCAGCTGTACGCGCACGCGACCGTCGCCGAACTCGCCGCCGCGCTGACCGGCACCGAGACCCCGGACCGGGACGCGCCCGACCGGACCACGGTGGTCGACCTGTGAGACGCCGCCAACTCACGCGCCTGCTCTGGGAGTTCACCGAGCAGCCGGCCCGCCCGGAGCCGCCGCCGCGCACCTTCGTCCTCGCCCCGTTCGGGGGCGGCAGCGCCTATGCCCTCGCCGAGTGGCTGCCCGACCTGCGCGCCCCGGGCGAGCGGGCCCTCGCCCTCCAGTACCCGGGCCGCGGCCCCCGCTCCGCCGAACCGCACGCCACCGACCTGACCGCACTGGCGGCCGCCGCGGCCCAGGAGATCGCCGACGCCACCGACGGCCCCCTCGTCCTGGTGGGCCACAGCCTGGGCGCCGTCCTCTGCTACGAGATCGCGCACCGCCTGCACGACCTGGCCCGGGACGTGGAACTCCTGGCCGTCTCCGCCGCCCGCCCCCCGGACCTGCAGCGCCTCGACCCGGCCGCGGTGCTCGCCATGACCCGCGACGACTGGATCGCGGAGCTGGCCACCGGCGGCAACGCCGAGCTGGGGGAGTCCCCGCTGGCCGATATCGCCGACCTGGCGATCCCGGTCCTGCGCGCCGACTACCTCCTCCTGGCCCGCTACCGCCCCGGCCCGCCCCGCCCCCTCACCTGCCCCCTGCTCGCCCTCGGCGGCGCCGCTGACCCCTGGGTCGAACGGCCCTACCTGGACGCCTGGCGGTCCTGGACCACCGGCCCGTTCGCCGCGGCCGTCCTGCCCGGCGACCACTTCTACTACCGGGGCGCCACCGCCGCGTTCGGCGGGCTGATCCGGGCCCGGCTGCGCCACCCGGTGACCGCCGACGCCCGGACGACCGGAAGGGACCTCTGATGCGCAAGACCCTCGTCGTGGTGTACGCGGACGGCGCGGCGCACCCCGGGGACATCGCCGTCGGCCTCGCCCCCTGGGCCGACTGCGTGTTCGTCGCCGAACCCGACGCGCACACCCGCGCCATGGAGCCGCTGCTCGACCGGTTCGGGCCCGTCGTGCTGACCGACTCGGTCCCGGAGGCCGCCCGGCGGCTGCGGGCCCACGCCGCGGACGGCATCGTCACGTACAGCGAACGCGCCCTGCACCTGGCCGCCGCGCTCGCCGAGCAGCTCGCGCTGCCGTTCCACGACCGGGGCACCATCGGGCTGCTCACCGACAAGTGGCAGCAGCGCGCCGCCCTGTCGGCGGCCGGTGTCGACGCCGTGCGCTGCCGCCGTATCGACACCCTCGCCGACTGGGACGCGGCGGTCGCCGCCACAGGGCTGCCCGCCGTCCTCAAGCCCGCGCACGGCGGCGGCAGCCGCAACACCTTCCACATCACCGACGCCGCCGCCGGCCGCGAACTGGCCCGCACCCTGCTCGGCGACGACTGCCCCGGCCTGGTCGCCGGCGGCACCCTCGTCCTGGAGGAGTACCTGCCGGGCCGGGACTGCGGCCCGTTCGGCGACTACGTCTCCATCGAGAGCATCGTCCAGGGCGGCACCGTCACCGACCTCGCCGTCACCGGCAAGTTCCCGATGGTGCCCCCCTTCCGGGAGACCGGCCGCTTCTGGCCCTCACCGCTCGGCGCCGCCGAGGACGCCGCCTGCCGCGACCTGGCCCGCCGCGCCGTCGAGGCCCTCGGCGTCCGCGACGGACTCACCCACACCGAGATCAAACTCACCCCCCAAGGCCCCCGGCTCATCGAGGTCAACGGCCGGCTCGGCGGCGGTATCAACGAACTCTCCGTCCGCGCCCAGAACACCAACCTCATCGAGCTGGCCGGCCGCGTCGCCCTCGGCGAACGCCCCGACCTTCCCGCCTTCTACCAGGGCCGCGCCTACTTCCAGCTGTTCCACCCCGCGCCCCGCACCCCCGGCACCCTGCTGGGCATCGACGGCGCCGACGCGGTCAAGCGGCTGCCCGGGGTCACGCTGTACCGCCCGTACGCCCGGCCGGGCACCGCGCTGCCCGGCGGCGTCCAGACCCTGGAGCTGGACATCGTCATGGGCGAGGCCGACGACGTCCCCGAACTCGCCGCCATCGTCAAGGACATCGACGCCACCCTGCGCTACCGCTTCGCCTTCGGCGACCAGGGCCCCCGCGAGGTCACCGGCGCCGGCCTGGGCGCCCTGTGACCGCGTACCCCGCCGACCACCCCGCGCATCACCGAGAGGGACACACCGCGATGAACGACCGCACCACGACACCGGCCCCCGAGGACCTGCTCGCCGCGATCTGGAAGGACATCCTCGGCGCCGACGAGGTCGGCCCCGACGACGACTTCTTCTCCCTCGGCGGCGACTCCCTGCTCGCCCTCCAGGTCATCGGCGCGGCCCAGGAACAGGGCCTGGCGCTCTCGCTGCTCGACCTGTTCCGGAACCCGACCCCGCGCGGCGCCTGCCAGGCCCTCGCCGCCGCCGGGCCCGCCGCCGAGGGCCGCGCCGCCGACCTGCTCGGCCCCCTCGACCGGGCCCGCGTCCCCGACGACGCCGAGGACGCCTTCCCCTGCGCCCGCCTCCAACTCGGCCTGATCTACGAGAGCCTGGTCAGCGACGGCGCCTTCTACCTCGACGTGATCTCCCGCACCGTCAACCGCCCGCTGGACCCCGAGGCGCTGCGCGCCGCCCTCGACCGGCTCTCCCGCCGCCACCCGGCCCTGCGCACCCGCTTCGACCTCGGCACGTTCAGCGAACCGATGCAGCTCGTCCTGCGCGACGCCCCGATCCCGCTGACCACCGACGACCACCAGGGCCTCGACGAGGCGACCGCCACCGCCCGCTACGAAGCGACCATGGCGGACCTCGGCCGCCCCTACGATCCGGAGCGGGCCCCACTCCTCCGGGTGCACGCGGCCCGCCTCGGCCCCGACGCCTTCCGGCTCTCGTACTCCTTCCACCACGCCATCCTCGACGGCTGGAGCGAGGCGGTCTTCTTCAACGAACTCGTCCGCTGCTACGCCGCGTCGCTCGCCGGCGAACACCTCGACCTGCCCGAGCCCGTCCCGTACGCCGAGTTCGTACGCCTGGAGCGGGAGTCCGCCGCCGACCCCGCCTCCGCGCGCCACTTCGTGGGGCTCAAGGAGCTGCTGCCCGCGCAGCGCACCGCGGGCGTCGAGGCGCCGGACCACCACAAGGTCAGCGCCGCCGTCCCGGCCGATGACGCCCGCCGCCTGGACGCCCTGGCCGCCGCCTCCGGGCTGCCCGTCAAGAGCCTGCTGCTCGCCGCCGCCTGCGCCGCGGTCGGCGCGGCCTGGGAGACCGCGACCCCGGTCGTCGGCCTGCTGCTCAACGGCCGGCCCGAACGCACCGGCGCCGACGTCACCCTCGGCCTCTTCCTCAACCAGCTCCCGGTCCGCCTCGACCTCACCGGCGCGACCTGGCGCACCGCCGGCCGGCTCGCCCTCGACGCCGAGAACGACCTCCTCCCGCACCGCCGCTTCCCGCACTCCGAGGTGCGCCGGCTGCTCGGCCACAACCCCTTCGAGGTGACCTTCAACTACGTCCGCTTCCACCCCCGCGACGCACTCCTCGCCTCCGGCCTGCTCGCCGTCGAGGAGGACATGCGCGACCACACCAGCCTCCCCGTCCGCATCGAGGCGCTCAACGAAACGGCCGGCTCCGGTCTGACCCTCCACGTCACCGCCGACGTGACCCGCTGCGGCACCGACCTCCCCGCCGACCTCCTCACCAGACTCCTGGCCGCGGTGCACGCCCTGGCCACCTCACCTGACGGGCCCGCCGCCGTCCGGTAGCGGGACCCCAGCCGGCCCGGCGCGGAGGCCCAACGGCCTGCCGGCCGGGCCGGCGCGCACGGGGTCGCGGCGGGGGCGCACACCCCGCCCGGCAACTACTCACTGTCACACCTCCGAGGCATTGACAGCATTTTCGTCACTCTATAGGGGCATATGGCGATACGTATGCCTGCGTAGGTGTGGCGGGAGCAGCGATGGCCCACAGCGAGCCGCGGACCCCGGACGGCCATGGCGTGACGGTCTTACCCCTCGGAGCGGACAGCGAACGGCTCCTGCGGCGCGGCGACCACGCGCTGTGCGGAGTGAGCACGGGCAACAGCTACTTCAGCCGCCGGCATCTGGCCGACACACTGGCATGGGCGATCGAGCACTTCGCCGCCGTGGACGTCGTCCACGCGGACGTCGCCCTGGAAGCGATGCTGGAAGCCCTCGGCTACGCTCCGCTCGCCGCGCGCCGGAGCGCGGCCAAGCAACTCAGCGGCGTGCGGCGGCGCATCGGCGGCGCGCTGGAGGACATCGGCGCGGCGGCGGAGCGCGTACGGACCCGGCCGCTGTCCGCCTTCCTCGACCAGCCCGGTTATCAGGCGGTGCGCGCCAGGACGCGGGCGGCGCTGCGGACCGACCCGGAACTGCGGGCGGCCCAGGACGCCTTGGCGTACCAGTTCCTCGCCAAGCGGCTGGCTCCCGGCGCCCACCCCACCTCCGCCCAGATGCGGGCCGCACTCGCCTACGTGGACGCCGAGTTGCCGTTCTTCATCGACACCCCGCGGATCCTGGGCGTCGACTCGTCCGTCCAGTGCTACCACACCGTCCCCTCCCTGGGCCGGCTGCTGTTCGGCGAGCGCCGCACCGGACTGCGCCCGGCCGGCAACCAGGGCTACGCCATCGTCACGTGCCGGGACTGACCGACGCGTGCCCCGACCCGCCCGACCCGAACCGGCCCGCTCCGGAGCCGAAGAGGAGAGCAGACCGCCATGGCCCACCCCACCACCGACAACTCCCCGCCTCCCTACGCCGATGTCGAGTGGCCGCTGCCCCGGCGCGGCGACATCGTGCCCGCCGACTGCGCGCGGCTGCGCGCCGAGCGCCCGGTCGCGCGCATCCGGACCCTCACCGGCGACGACGCCTGGCTGGTCACCAGCTACGCGCTGGCCCGGCAGGTGCTGGACGACGAACGCTTCAGCCTGCGCGACACGGCCGCTCCCGGCGTCCCGCGCCAGTACGCCCTGACGATCCCCCCGGAGGCCGTCAACACCATGGGCAACGTCAACAGCGCCGGGCTCCACCAGGAGGTGCTGCGCGCCCTCGGGCCCCGGTCCGGGCCCGCCTCCCCGGAGTGGATGGCCGCGCGGGCGCACGAACTCGTCGACGCCATGGTCGAGGAGGGGCCACCGGTCGACCTGCGGCAGCGGTTCGCCGAACCGTACTCCGCCGCCCTGGTCTGCGAGGTGCTCGGCCTGCCGTACGAGGAGGGGCTGCGGCTGATGTCCGGCCTGGACCTCGGCTTCGTCACCAGCCCCGTCGTCTACGACGGCTGCACCGCCAACTGGGACAAGGACTACGCCGTCGTCCTGCGGCACGTACGCGCCGACCGGTCCGCCCAGCGGGGCCTGATCCGCCGGCTGTGCGAACTGCGCGACGACCCGGAGCGCGACGGCGGCGGCCTGACGGACGCGATGCTGGCCGCCACGGTCACCTCGCTCTTCGGCGCCGGCGCCATGAGCACCTATGTGTTCCTGCTGCACGCCGTGCTGACGCTGATCCTCCACCCGGAGGCGATGGCCCGCCTGCGCGAGCGGCCCGAGACGATGCCCGGCGCGGTGGAGGAGCTGCTGCGGTGCACGCTGTCGATCGGCGACGGACTGCCCCGGATCGCCCGGGCCGACGTCCGGGTCGGGGACGTCCTGGTGCGCGCCGGTGAGCTGGTGCTGGTCTGCGTGGAGGGCGCCAACTACGATCCCGAGCAGTTCCCGGACCCGGAGCGGTTCGACCCCGACCGCTCGCCCAACGCCCACCTGGCGTTCGGCGCCGGCCGCCACTTCTGCCCCGCGTCGGCGATCTCCCGGGTCCATGCCGCCGAAGCCCTCACCGTCCTCCTCGCCCGCCTCCCGCGGCTGCGTCTCGCGCTCCCCGCCGACCAGCTGGTCTGGCGCACCGGCAACATCAAGCGGGTCCCGGAAAGGCTGCCGGTCCTGTGGTGATCTCACCGGAAGGCGACGACCGGGCGCGCTGCCTCGACAGCGTCCCGGGCGCGCTTCGTCCTGGCCGACCTCTTCCGCGACGGGGCCGGCCTCGGGATCTCACCCCCGGGGCAGCAGCAGCCGGGACCCGGCGGCCGTGACGAGGAGCAGGGCGGCGACGGCCAGCAGCCCGATGCGCATGCCCGGCAGGGAGAAGCCGCCGCCGGCACCGGCGAGCAGCCCGCCGAAGAGGGCGACCGCCAGCGCACCGCCGGTCTGCCGGAAGGAGTTGAGCATCCCCGACGCGGTCCCGGCGCGCTCACCCGGCACGGCGTCCATCAGCAGCGCGGTCAGCGCGGGCACGATCAGCGCCCCGCCGATGCTCAGCGGCAGCAGCAGGACCAGCACCAGCCACACCGGGGTGTGCGCGGCCAGCGGCAGCATGGCCAGCATCGCACCGGTGAAGATCAGCTGGCCGGCGACGATCACCGGCCGCCGCCCGATCCGCTCCGCCAGCCGCGGCGAGACCAGGTTCGTCGCCGTCACCACCACCGACATCGGGACGAACATCAGCCCGGCCTCGATCCCCGACATCCCGCGCAGCTGCTGGTAGTACAGCCCGAGCAGGAAGATCCCGCCGTAGAAGGCCGCGTTGACGGCGAAACCGACCGCCAGCGGGACACTCACCCGGCGGTCCGCCAGCATGGCCAGCGGCACCATCGGCTGGCGGTGCCGGGCCTCCACCGCCCGGAAGGCGAACCCGGAAGCGACGGCGACCGCGCCGGCGGCCAGCACGGGGGCGCTGGTCCACCCCAGGTGGCCGCCCTCGATCACCGCGAACGCCAGCCCGGCCAGGGCCAGTACGGCGGTGAGCTGGCCGCCGAGGTCCACCGCGGCGGGCCGCCGCGCCGAGCGCTCCACCCGCACCAGCAGGCCCAGGATCACCGCGCCCACCGGCAGGTTGAGCAGGAAGACCGCCCGCCAGCCGGCCGACTCGGTGAGCAGCCCGCCCAGGACCGGCCCCGCGGCCATCGCCACCGAACCGCCGACCGTCCACAGCGCGATGGCGCGGGCCCGCGCCCGGGCGTCGTCGTACGCCTGCCGGATCAGCGCCAGCGAGGCCGGCATCACGACCGCGGCCGCCGCGCCCTGCGCCACCCGCGCGCCGACCAGCACCCCGATACCGGGCGCCAGCGCGCAGCCGAGGGAGGCCAGGGTGAACAGGGCCACGCCCCAGGCGTACGCGCGGCGGGCGCCCGCCCGGTCGGAGAGGGCGCCGGCGGACAGCATCAGCGCCGCGAACATCAGCGTGTACGCGTCCACCACCCACTGCAGCCCCGTCATCCCGCCGCGCAGGGACGTGCCGATCGCGGGCAGCGCGATGTTCACCGCCGAGACGTCGATGGTGATCACCGTGAAGCCGAGCAGCGAGGCGACCAGCGCGGCGCCGCCGCGCCGCGGTACGGCGGGATCGCCGGCGGACGGCCCGGCTGGTCGGGACCGCTCCGGCCGTCGTCGCCGGAGCGTGGCCGCCGGCGAGTGGCGAACGGGCCCGGGGGCGGGCGCGTCGGACGTGGACGCGGAAAGGACGGAAGCGGTCCCCATGGCGAACTCCGTTTATGAGATGGGTAGGTGACATGTTGCTGGAGGTGGGCGGGCGGCCGCGGTCCGCCGGGGACGCGGTCCTGTGCCGTGCACTCCCTGGGCCCCGGCGGCCGGGCCGCCCGCTGCGGGACCAACTCTCCGCCGTTCCGCGGCCGCCCGGCAGACCGGGCCGTTCCCCGGGTGCGGCGTTCCAGGTACTGACAGGGCCCCCCACGCCCCCGGGCCGCCTGACATAATCGGCCGAATGGCAGCAGGAGAGGCTCGGGGTACCGAGCTCGGCAGATATCTCAAGGCCCGCCGGGCGCAGGTCCGCCCGGAGGACGTCGGCCTCCCCGTCGGCGCGGGACTGCGCCGTACCCCCGGACTGCGCAGGGAAGAGCTGGCCGCGCTGGCCGGAGTGAGCGTCGACTACTACATCCGCCTGGAGCGCGGCCGGGAGGCCAACCCGTCCCCCGCCGTCGTGGACGCCCTCGGCCGCGCCCTGCGCCTGCGCGGCGACGGGTACGAACGCCTCCACGAACTCGCGGAGCTGGCCGCCGGCCGGATCGCCGAACTGCCGGCCTCCTCCGACCACACCGTCCGCGATTCGGTGCTGCGGATGCTGGAGTCGGTGCGCCCGCTCCCCGCCTACGTGGTCAGCCGCTACAACCGCCTCCTGGCCGCGAACCCGCCCGGCCGGCGCCTCCTGCCCGGACTCTGGGACTGGCCGCCGGAGCAGCGCAACCTCACCCGCTACCTCTTCCTCCACCCGGTGGGCCGGACGCTCTACGAGCCGTGGGAGGAGACGGTCGCGCTCTCCGTGGCGCATCTGCGGGCGGTCGCCGGAGCGGACCCGGACGACCCCGAGCTGACCGCGCTCGTCGGTGAACTGGTCCTGAAATCACCGGAGTTCGCGCGCCTGTGGGAGCGGTACGACGTCTGCGAACGCGGCGGCGGGCAGAAGAACTTCCGGCACCCGAAGGCCGGACCGATGACGCTGACGTACGAGGTCATGCGACTGGCCCGGACGGGCGGCCAGCGCATGGTGGTCTACCAGGCGGCCCCCGGCACCCCGTCCGAGGCGGCCATGCTCCGCCTCGACTCGGCGGGCGCCGGTCCCGGCCGGCTGAGCCCGGAGCCCGGAGACCTGGCCACGGGGTGCGTCACGGCCGCTTCGTCCAGCTGAAGGCGAACTGGTTGACGCCCGTGAGCTGGTCGTGGTCCAGCCGGTAGCCGCCGGCGGCGGGCGGCTGGCTCGTCCGCGGGTCGATGGTGATCAGGCCGCCGGCGTTCCGGGTGAAGAACAGCTGCCCGGTGGCCAGGTCCTGGCCGCCCGGGGATTTCCTGACGATGACGTGCAGGCTGCTGCCGTCGAGGGGTACCGGGAGCGCCCGGTGCCTGGCCCCGGCGACGAGCACCTCCTCCCGGTCGCGCTTGAGCAGCAGCTCCAGCTTCCGTCCGTCCGGCACGGTGAACGCCGCGCAGATCTGGCCGGCGGCCAGCTTGCCGCAGGACGGGGCGTCGACCGGGCCGCGTTTGCCCTTGCCGACGCGGTAGCCGAGGTGGACCGGTGGTGCCTGGGGATCGTCGCCCATGGTCACGGTGAGGGTGAAGAGCCCCTCGTGCTGGAGGGTCCGGAGCCGGGGAGCGGTGGCGACGCCGTGTTCGTCGGCGGTGGCGGTCACCGAGGGCACGGACTGGCCGGTCGCGGTGTGGAAGCAGGCCATGGCCGGCTGATTGATGGTGAAGGTGACCTGGGCGCCGGCCATCGGCTCCTGGTAGCTGAAGTCGAAGACCGTGACGCGCGGGTCCGGCGCCCAGGACCGGGGGGCGAGGGTCTCGCCGTTGGTCGCGGCCAGGAAGCCGACCTTCGCCGCAGCGTCGTCCCGAGGCAACTCGCTTAGTCCGTCGGGGCGTTGGGGTGACTGGGGCAGCCCCGGAGGGTGGGTCTCCGGGTCGGGCTCCGGGCCGGTCACGGTGAGGCGGTAGCTCTGGAAGAGGCGGCTGCCGTCGTCGGTGCCGGCGTGCACGAAGAACGAGCCGGTCTTCTTCCCGGCGGTGAGCACCGGGGCGGTGGCGATACCGTCCCGGCCGGTGGTGACGGTGGCCTTGGCGGCACCCCCGGCGAACGTGGCGTCGTGGCCGTGCTCGACGAAGAACGTGATCGACGCGTTCTCGACCGGATCGGGCTTGTGCGGCGCGCTGCCCGACGTGAGCGCCAGCGCCCGCAACCGCTCCCCGAACGCCTGGCCCGGCGCGGCGGTGAGCTGGAAGTTCGCCGCCGGCAGCAGGTACACCGCGCCGGCCACCACGTTGTGGCCCGAACCGGCGGCGATCAGGTGGACGTTGCGCATCCCGAGGGGCACCAAGGTGGCCGCCGCGATGCGCCTGCCCCAGATGACGAGGGTGCCGTCCTTCTTCAGCGCCAGCGTGCGATGGGCCCCGGCCGCGATCCTGACCACATCGCCCAACCCGTCCGGCACCGTTCCGGCCTCGGCGCCCCACTGCTCCACCGTGCCGTTCGCCCGCAGCGCCACACTGTGCCCGACACCGGCCGCGACCTGCACCACCTCGCTCACGTCGTCCGGCACCGTGCTCTGCCCGGCCCCGTTAGCCCCCCAGGCGACCACGGTGCCGTCCTTCTTCAACGCCAGGCTGTGCTCGGCGCCGGCCGCCACCCGCACCACCCCGCGCAGCCCCGGCGGCACCTCGCACTGCTTGCGGATGTTGCTGCCCCACGCGACGACGGTGCCGTCCTTCCGCACCGCCAGGCTGTGCGCCTGCCCTGCCGCGACGCCCACCGCGTCCCGCAGGTCCGGGGGCACCGATGACTGGCCCCAGCGGTTGTCGCCCGCTGCGTACACGTGGCCGCGGGGGTCGTCGGCGACAACCAGGCTGTGGTTCCAGCCCGCCGCGATATGAGCGATGAAGGGCCGACCGCTGATCGATGTCTGGCCGAACTTGTTGTCTCCCCATGCGGTGACGGTGCCGGATTTGCTCAGCGCCACCGTGTGCCCCGCTCCGGCCGAGAGCTGCACCGTCTGCTTCAGCACTTCCGTCGGCGGCCGGGGTACGAACGTTCGGCCCCAGCTGACAACGGTGCCGTCCTTCCGCAGCGCCATGTCGTGCAGGAGCCCGGACACGACCTGGGTCACGCCCTCCAGGTCCCTGGGCGGCTCGATCTGGCCCGCCCAGCCCACCCCCCAGGTGACGACGGTGCCGTCGTCCTGCAAGGCGACGCCATGGGTGTGACTGGCGGCCACTTGGACGACACCGCGCAGATCAGACGGGGGCTCGAATTCGCCGGAGCCCCAGGCGACGACAGTACCGTCGTCCCGCAACGCGAGATTGCCCAGTCCTCCCGCGGCGATCTGGATGACGCCCGTGAGCCCTTCCGGCACCGCCGCTTGTCCGAGCGCGTTCGATCCCCAGGCGACGACGGTGCCGTCCTCCCGCAGCGCCAGGCCGTGGTTGTGTCCGGCGGAGACTTGCACCACGCCCGACAGCTCCGGAGGCACGTCGGTCTGTCCGGAGTAGTTCGACCCCCACGCCGCCACAGTGCCGTTCTTCCGCAACGCCAGGGAGTGATAGAAACCGGCCGAAATCTGCGTGAAAGGCGAGAGTTCCACCGGGACGTCCGTCTGCCCCTGCCCGTTCCATCCCCAGGCAGCGAGAGTGCCGCCCTTGCGCAGTGCCAGGCTGTGAAACCCGCCGGCGGCAACGTGCGTCGCGTCCTTCAGATCCGGCGGCACATCTGTCTGCCCGAGTTCGTTCCACCCCCATGCCGCGACCGTTCCGTCCTCCTGCACCGCCAGGCTGTGCAGAAATCCCGCGGCGACATGGGTGACCCGGCCGAGCCGGACCGGCACGTCCGCCTGGCCTTCGTCGTTGACGCCCCAGGCGAAGACCTGCGTCTTGCGCGGTGCGGCGGTGCCGTGCCGGTGCGCGGCACCGGCCGCCGGGAGGGAGGTGTTCATCGCTGCTCTCGTTCTCACGGGTCGCGGATACGAACGGCGCGCGGCGGCGGCACACCGGCCGCCAGGCAGGACGGCGCGCAGCGGCAAGCTAACGTCCCGAGACCGCCAGGCAGGCCAGGCACCCCCGGCACCGCACCGGACACCATGCGTACGGCCGACAGGGCGCGGACTCGTTCCGGCCGGTGTCCGGCCAGCCGGCCATCGCCCGGGCGAAGACCTCCGGCCGGAACCGGTGTGCGCGGCCGAGCTGTCGCTGTCCTTCCCCGGTCAGCGGCGGGCGGCGGCCTCGATGTCAGCGAGGAGGCGGTGCAGGCGCAGCGCGTGCGCGAAGTCGGGGACCTCGTGGGTGCCCTGGGCGAGGTCGTCCGCGAAGGCCGCGTAGACGGCGGCGACATTGCGTGCGGGACCGGGCGGTACGGCGGTCAAACGGGCGTCCGGGTCCGGGGGAACGGTCAGGGGGCGCACCTCGGTCGCGGCTCCGCTCCCGCCGGCCAGCGCCAGTTCCGCGCTCTGGATGTTGCCGTCGGCGGAGGTGCTGGTCAGCAGGAGGTCGCCGGAGGTGCCGTTGATCTCCCAGCGCAGGCCGCCCGCGCGGGACCGGCCGCCGCGGTAGAAGACGGACGCGACGGCGCCCGAGCGCAGCGTCGCGGTCAGCGCCACCTGGTCGGGCGCGGTGACCGGCAGGCTCGCGTTGTCCTCGGTGATCAGCACCTCGCGGCGGCCGACGGCGAGGGCCGCGGTGACGCGGTCGATGTCCCCGAGGACGCAGGTGAGCGCGTCCAGGGCGTGCGCGGTGGACACCGACAGGGTGGTGACGCCGTTGGCGGCGTCGAACAGGTAGGCGTACTTCCGGCTGGTCACGGCGTCCCAGCCCAGGGCGGAACCGGTCAGGGTGGTCGCCAGCACCCGCCCGGCCCAGCCCTCGGCGACCAGCTCGCGCAGGCGCCGCACGGCCGGGGCGTATCTGGCCTGCAACCCGATGGCGGTCCGCACGCCGGCCGCGGCGGCCAGTTCGGCCAGGTGCGCGGCCTCTTCGGCGTTCACCCCGAGCGGCCACTCGCTGTAGACCATCTTCCCGGCGGCGAGCGCCCGCGCCGCGAGGTCGTGGTGCCGGGGGACCCTCACCGCCACCACCACGAGATCGACGTCCGGGTGGTCGATCAGCGCCCCCGCGTCGTCGTACGCGTCCACGCCCCAGGCCGCCGCGGCGGCGTCCGCCGAGGCGCGCCGGCTGGTGGCCACGGCCCGCAGCCGGTAGCCGGGCAGGGCCCGCACCGCGGGAACGTGCGCGGTGACTGCCCAGCTCGGCGTGCTCGGACTGGCGCCGATGATCCCCACCCCGATCTCATCCACGTTCACGGCGGCTCGCCTCCTGCTTGTCGACCCTCTTGTCGACCTTTTCGACGTACCGCCCACCATGCCTCGTATCCCCCGCGTTGGCTCGTTCGGATGCCGAAGCCGAACGAAGGAAGCGGTACGCCCGGGGGCCGGGCCGGCACGCTCGCTCAGGTCTACCGGCGCTTCGGTGCGGCCGAGGCCGTTGGCCGTTGCTGGTCGCGGGGGCGGATGATGGCGTGGCTGGCGGGTTGACTGGTCGTTATCAACCCGGCGGCAATAAGCGCCGGTTGGGGTTCAGAGGCGGTCCTGTTCGAAGGTGCGGAGGAGGTCGGCGGCGACGCTGACCGCGATGGTGGCGGGTTCCTTTCCGGTGATCTCGGTCAGGCCGATGGGGGTGCGGATCCGGTCGATGGCGGCGTCGTCGTGACCGCCCTCGGTGCGCAGGCGTTTGCGGAAGCGCGTCCACTTGGCGGCCGACCCGATCAGGCCGATGGTGCCGAGCTGCGGGGTGCGCAGGGCGGCGTCGCAGAGGGCGGCGTCCTCGGCGTGGTCGTGCGTCATGATCAGGACGTGGGTGCCGGGCGGCAGCTCCGCCAGTACCTCCTCGGGCAGCAGCGGTGTGTGGTGGACGTGCACCTGCGCCACCGCGTCCGCCAGGACGCCGAGCCGTTCCTCGGTGAGGATGTCGGCGCGGGAGTCGATCAGGTGGAGGTCGAGGTCCTGGCGGGCCAGGATGCGCGCCAGTTCCAGGCCGACGTGGCCGACGCCGAAGATCGCCACGGCCCGTACGACCGGCAGCGGTTCGAGCAGGACGGAGACCGTGCCGCCGCAGCACTGCACGCCGTGCTGGTTGGTCACCTTGTCGTTGAGGGCGAAATCGATCAGTTCCGGCTCCGTTTTGGACGCGGCGATCATCTCCCGGGACCGGTCGATGGCGACGGCCTCGACATTGCCGCCGCCGATCGAGCCCCAGGTCCCGGCCCGCCCCACGACGAGTTTCGCGCCGGCGTCGCGCGGGGCGTGGCCGCGCACGGTCGCGACGGTCACCAGCACGCCGGGCTCCCGGCGTGCTCGCAACCGTGCGACCGCGGTGACCCATGTCATGTCAGGCACCGCTCAGCACTTCGGTGCCGGAGGTGGGGAGCGTGCCGTTGGCTGCCTGGCCGTTCGCGGCCCGGACGTGTCCGTTCCGGGCGTCGCCGGCCTGGCCGGGCGCGGTGTCGCCGGTGCGGGTGTGGCCGTCCGGAGCGGAACCGCCCGCGCGGGCCGCCTGGATCGCCCAGTACACCGCCTCCGGCGTCGCGGGCGAGGCCAGTTCGACGCTCGCGCCGGCCGGCCCGAACGCGGCGGCGGCCTGCCGCAGCGCCTCGCGGACCGAGAACGCCAGCATCAGCGGCGGCTCGCCCACCGCCTTGGACCCGTAGACCGCGCCCTCCTCGGTGGCGTTCTCCAGCAGCGTGACGTTGAACTCCGTCGGCATCTCCGAGAAGCTCGGCAGCTTGTACGTGCTCGCGGCCTGCGTCAGCAGCCGGCCGCGGTGCGGGCCGTCACCGGCGTCCCAGCGCAGGTCCTCCAGCGTCAGCCAGCCCGCGCCCTGTACGAAACCGCCCTCGACCTGGCCGATGTCGATCATCGGGGAGAGGCTGTCGCCGACGTCGTGCACGATGTCCACCCGCCGGATGCGGTACGCGCCGGTGAAACCGTCCACCTCCACCTCCGCCGCGGCGGCGCCGTGGGCGAAGTACTTGAACGGCGTGCCCCGGAACGACTTCGCGTCCCAGTGCAGCCCCTCGGTCCGGTAGAAACCGGCCGCGGAGAGCTGGACGCGCTGGAAGTACGCGGTGCGGACGAGGTCGTCCCAGGGGAGTTCGCCGTCGTTGCCGAGTGCGCGCGCGACGCCCTCGACGATCCGCACGTCCGAGGCGTTCGCGCCCAGTTGCGTGGCGGCGACCTGGAGGAGGCGTTCGCGCAGCTGCTCGCAGGCGTTCTTGACCGCCGCGCCGTTGAGGTCCGCGCCCGCGCTCGCGGCGGTGGCCGAGGTGTTGGGGACCTTGTCGGTGCGGGTCGGGGCCAGCCGCACCTTGTGCAGCGGGATGCCCAGCGTGGTCGCGGCCACCTGCAGCATCTTGGTGTGCAGGCCCTGGCCCATCTCGGTGCCGCCGTGGTTGATCAGGACCGAGCCGTCCTTGTAGATCAGCACCAGCGCGCCGCCCTGGTTGAAGGCGGTGAGGTTGAACGAGATGCCGAACTTCAGGCCGGTGACCGCCAGCGCCCGCTTGGTGTGCGGATGCGCGGCGTTGAACGCGGCGATCTCGCGGCGGCGGGCGGCGATCCCGGCGTTCTCCCGCACCTGCTGCCAGACGGCGGAGATCCGTTCGGGGTGCGTGACCGGCTGCCCGTACGGCGTGTACTGGCCCGGACGGTAGAAGTTGCGCTCCCGCAGTTCCATCGGGTCCAGGCCGAGCAGCGGCGCGCACCGGCCCATGATGTCCTCGATCACCAGCATGCCCTGCGGGCCGCCGAAGCCGCGGAAGGCGGTGTTGGAGACCTTGTTGGTCTTGGCGATCCGGCCGGCGATCCGGGCGTTGGGGATCCAGTAGGTGTTGTCGATATGGCACAGCGCGCGGGCCACGACCGGCTCGGACAGGTCCAGGCTCCAGCCGCCGTCCGCGGTCAGCGTGGCGTCCAGTGCCTGGATGCGGCCGTCCGCGTCGAAGCCGATCTTCCACCGGGCGTGGAAGCCGTGCCGCTTGCCGGACATGGTGAGGTCCTGTGTGCGGTTGAGCCGCACCCGGACCGGCCGGCCGGTCAGCTTGGCGCCGAGCGCGGCGACGGCCGCGAAGCCGTGCGGCTGCATCTCCTTGCCGCCGAAGCCGCCGCCCATCCGCAGGCACTGCACGGTCACCTCGTGGCTGTGCAGCCCGAGGACGTGCGCGACGATCTCCTGCGTCTCCGAGGGGTGCTGGGTGCTGCTCTGGATGAAGACCTGCTCGGCCTCGTCCACGTAGGCGAGCGCCGCGTGCGTCTCCAGGTAGAAGTGCTCCTGGTCGGAGAACTGCAGCTCGCCGGTGAAGACGTGCGCGGAGTCGGCGAAGCCGGCGTCCACGTCGCCGGACAGCATGACGGGCCGGGCGCCGTGGAAGCTGCCGGCCTCGATCGCCTCCCGCAGTGTGATCAGGGACGGCAGTTCGTCCAGTTCCACCTCGACGGCCGCCGCGCCGAGCCGGGCCGCCTCCAGGGTCTCGCCGAGCACCCAGGCGACCGCGTGGCCGTGGAACATCACCTCGTCGGGGAAGAGCGGTTCGTCGTGCTTCATCCCGGCATCGTTGACGCCGGGCACATCGGCGCCGGTCAGCACGCGGACGACACCGGGCACGGCGAGCGCCGCCCCGGTGCGGATCGCGGTGATCCGGCCGTGCGCCTTCATGACCTGCACCGGGTACGCGTGCAGCACGTCCTTGGTGCGCTGGACGAGATCGTCGGTGTAGAGCGCGGCGCCGGTGACGTGCAGGGCGGCGCTCTCGTGCGGCAACGGCAGGCCGACGACGGGCTTTTCGGGACGCTCGGACAACTGGCTCATGACGGCACCGCCTCGGTGGTCTGCGCGTACAGCTTCAGCAGGCTCTGGCCGAGCATCGCGGAACGGTACTCGGCGCTGGCGCGATGGTCGTTCATCGGCGTGCCCTCGGCGCGCAGCACACCGGCCGCGCCCTCGACAGTCTCCGCCGTCCACGGCTTGCCCTCCAGGGCCGCCTCGGCGGCGAGGGCGCGGATCGGGGTGGCGGCCACGCCGCCCAGGCCGATGCGGGCCTTGCGGACGATCCGGTCCGGTCCGTCCTCGATGTCGAGGGCGAACGCGACCGCGACGCTGGAGATGTCGTCGAACCGCCGCTTGGCGATCTTGTGGAACGCGGTGACCGGCGACAGCGGCCGCGGGACGCGCACCGCGCGGATCAGCTCGCCGGGGCGGCGCACGCTCTGCCGGTAGCCGGTGAAGTACTCCGCGAGCGGGACCTCGCGCTCCCCGTCGGCGTCGGCGAGCACCACCGACGCCTCCAGCGCGAGCAGCGCCGGCGGGCTGTCGCCGATGGGCGAGCCGGTGCCCAGATTGCCGCCGAGGGTCGCGCCGTTGCGGATCAGCCGGGACGCGAACTGCGGGAACAGCTCGGCCAGCAGCGGTACGGCGCCGTCGAGGCGGCGCTCGATCTCGGTGAGCGTCAGCGCCGCGCCGATCTCGATGACGTCGGACGCCACGCGCAGCTCGCGGAGTTCGGGCAGCCGGTCCAGGGCGACCACGCAATCCGCCCGCCGGGCGCGGATGTTGACCTCGACGCCCCAGTCGGTGGAGCCGGCCACCACCACGGCGTCCGGCCGCTCGCGCAGGAACTCCAGCGTCTCGGCCAGGGTGCCCTTGCGGACGAACGCCCGGTCGTCCTGGGTGTACTCGGTGGCGACGGGCGCGGGCGGCGCCTGATCGCGGCGCCGGGCCAGCGGGTCCTCGTCGGCGGGCATACCGACGGCGAACGCGGCGTCCCGGATCGGGCGGTAGCCGGTGCAGCGGCAGAGGTTTCCGCTCAGCGCGTGCAGATCGAAGCCGTTGGGGCCGTGCTCGGCGTCATGGCCGCCGGCCGGGGCGTCCGCGTCCGGGGATGCCTGCTCGTCCGCGTGCGGGCAGCGGTCGGGCCGGTAGAACTCGGCGGCCATACTGCAGATGAACCCCGGTGTGCAGTAGCCGCATTGGGAACCGCCGCGGACCGCCATCTCCTCCTGCACCGGGTGCAGTACGGGCGGCTTACCGGGTTCCCCGGTGGTGGCCAGGCCCTCGGAGGTGATGACCTCCTGGCCGTCCAGCGCCGCGACCGGGACCAGGCAGGCGTTGACCGCCACCCAGTCGGTGGGCTTGTCCACCCCGGGGCGGGCCACCAGGACGGAACAGGCGCCGCATTCCCCTTCGGCGCAGCCCTCCTTCGTCCCGGTGAGCCCGCGCTCGCGCAGGAAATCCAGGACCGTGGTGTGGGGTGCGGCCGGGGAAATCGGGGTGGCCTTCCCATTGACCGTGATCCGCGCCGCTACCATGGCAGATCCTCATTTCGGAGCGCGGTCGTTTCGTTTATCGCAGTCGCCATTCCAGGGGACTTTCTCTTTCGGTGGCGCGGCTTTGGTGAACCGGCAGCACACATCGGCTCAGCACGCATCAGGACGCGTCAGCACGCTCATACGCACCGCGGCGCGCAGGCGCGGGCCACGGGGATGAGGGTGACGGAGATCGAAAAGCGCTCGGAAGCGCCGGGGCCGCGAACGGGCACACCGGGACGGGCCGCTCAGCAGCCGTGCGCTACCCGGCCCGGAATCCAGGCGGTCTGCTGCACGAGGCGATGCAGGTCGGAGAGGGTGGACATCCGACGTCGCCTCCTTTCCAGCAGCTCACGAGTCGGTGCGTTAGAAGCTAAGTTGCCGCCGGGGCAACGTCAAGCCTACCTGCGAAGACGGAGCGTAGCCTGGAGGATTCTCCAAGGAATGGGGTGCGCGAGGCTCACGGATTCGGTTATTCGTACAGTGCCACGCGCTACGGAAACGGCCCGCGAGGCGGCGGATATGCCACCTCGCGGGCCGGATGCCGCGGGCTCAACTGCCTTTCGTATCAATGAATTAGTGCGCTACGCCAGCGACAGCTTCCACGTCACGCTGATCACCAGTCCCGAGACGACCACCAGGAAAACCTTGCGGACGAAAGCGGAACCGCGCTTCATGGCCAGCGAGGCGCCGAGAATGCCGCCCGCCAGATTGCACACCGCCATCGCCGCGCCGAGGCCCCACAGCACCTTGCCGGCCGGAATGAAGAAGACCAGCGCCCCGAGGTTGGCGGCGATATTGACGACCTTCGCCACGGCGGAGGCGCGCAGGAACGCGTAGCCGATGACGCCGACGAGGAGGAACACCAGGAACGAGCCCGTTCCGGGCGGGCCCAGGCCGTCCCAGAACCCGATGGCCGCGCCGCCCACCGCCATGGCGACCAGCTCGCCGCGGTGGCCGAAGCGGCGGTTCTCCGCCACCCCGAACTCCGGTTTGCGCCAGGTGTACAGGCCCACGACCACCAGGGCGCACAGCACCACGGTGTTCAGGACCGACTTGGGCAGCGCGGAGGCGACCGCCGCCCCGGCGACCGAGGCCGGGAAGGTCGTGGCGGCCATCTGCCCCACGGCCTTCCAGTCGAGCGGCGTCTTCCGGGCGAAGGTGACCGCCGCGGCGGAGGTTCCCACCAGGCCCACCATCTTGCTGGTGGCCAGCGAATAGACCACCGCGCCACCGGGGTTGACCAGGAGCATGGCGGGCAGCTGGAGCAGTCCGCCGCCTCCCACGATGGCGTCGATCGCGCCGGCGAGGAAGGCCGTCACGCAGAGGAACGCGAGGGCGGCGAGGGCGATATGGCCGAATCCCGGCCAGTCGAGCGGCGTCCAGAGATCCACGTGCGTCATCGCTCCAGAGCCAGGGCCGGCTGCCGGTCGGCCACCTGGTGCAGCCGCCGCACGGCGTCGCGGACGACCGCCTCGTCCACGCCGAGGCGGGCGACGATCCGGACCTGGGTGTCGGTCCACCGGGCGACCTTCACCCCGGCCTCCGCGGCGGCGGCGACGAACTCGGCGGAGGTGAGGCCGGTGCCGGAGATATCCGCGATGACCATGTTGGTCTCGGGTACGGGGGCGGTGTACGCCGGGTTCTCGACGAGGAGTTCGCGCAGCAGCCGGGCATGGGCGTGGTCCTCGGCGAGCCGCTCGATGTTGTGCTCCAGCGCGTACAGCGCGGCGGCCGCCATGAAGCCGGACTGGTGCAGACCGCCGCCGTACCACAGGCGGTAGACGGAGGCCCGCTCGATCAGTTCGGCCGGACCGGCCAGGACGCTGCCGAAGGGTGCGCCGAGGGCCTTGGCGAAGGAGACCGCGACGGTGTCGACGGTGGCGGCGTACTCGGCGAGCGAGGCGCCGGTGGCGACGCTGGCGTTGGGCAGCCGGGCGCCGTCCATATGCGTCGGCAGGCCCTTGGCGAGCGAGGCGGCGCGCAGATCGGCCAGGTCGGAGACCGAAATCGCCTTGCCGCCGTAGTAGTTGACGGTGTTCTCGACCCAGACCAGGGACGGGGCGGAGGTGAGCCGGGCGCGCCGCTTGCGGTCCACGGCCTCGTCCAGGAGGCGGGGGGTGAGGACGCCGTCGGGGCTGTCCACCGGGTTGAGCACCACCCCGGACAGGTCGGCGCTGGCCGCGCTCTCGAAGAAGTTGAGGTGGTACTTGGTGTCGGTGATGATCTCGCTGCCGCGGTCGGTGTGCACGCGGATCGCGAGCTGGTTGCTCAGGGTGCCGCTCGCGGTGAAGAGCGCGGCCTCTTTTCCGAGGAGTTCGGCGCAGTGCGCCTCCAGGCGCTGTGTGGTGGGGTCTCCGCCATACAGGTCGTCCCCCACCTCGGCGTCCGCCATGTAGCGGCGCATCTCCGGGGTGATGGTGCTCAGGGTGTCGCTGCGCAGGTCGATCGGTGCCGGCACGGGTGGTCCCCTCGTCGCTCCGTCTCGACGCGTGCGGGATGTGCGCGCGTCGTCGGCAGAGGACGGTAGCGATCAACTCCCGTAATGGAAAGGCGCTTTCACATGGTGGACGGGTGGGGCGGGAGGGGGCCGTGTGCCCCTCCACCCGCACACACCACTTCCATCACAGAAAAAACACGAGCACCCCCTACAACCACCGCCCCCATTCGCAAGTCTGATCGAGTTGTACGCGCCAGTGCGCGTACCGTTTTGGCTCATCAGGAGACTTTCTTGGCTTCTCTACACACCACCCGGCGCCGCCTCGGCGCCTGTGTGGCCACCGTTCTCGCCGTGACGGTCGGTGCCGGCGCCTTGGCCGCGCCCGGTGCCGTGGCCGCTCCGGCCGCCGTCGCCGGGGCCACCGCCGCCACCGCCGACGAGGCGAAGCTGCCCCTCGACGCCGACATCGTCAGCACCGGCGACACCGGCTACCTCACCTCCCGGAAGGGCGACTCCGGTACGCCCGTCCTGGAGTGGCACACGTACGCCGACGGCTCGGTGCGGCCGATCCCCTCGGGCACGACCGGCTACGACACCGCCTCCGACGCCGTCGTCGCGGTCGACAGCGACGGCACGGTCCTGCTGTGGGACATGTCGGCCGGCGCCGTGCAGACCGGGGCCATCGACCTCGCGGCCGAATTCGCGCCCGGGGCGAAGCTGGTCGGCGCGGTCGGCGCCCACCTCTTCGTGAGCGTGCCGACGACCCAGGACTACCACGAGCTGTGGCAGCTCACCCAGGCCGACGGGATCACCAAGAAGACGAAGCTCACGTCCGGCGGCTACAACCTGGACTTCAAGGTCGTCGCCTCCACCGGGCACGACCTGCTCGTCCTCGGCAGCCGCCGCGAGTTCTCGGGCGCGACCTTCCGGACGGCGTACTGGAAGGCGCTCACCAACGTCAGCAGCGGCGCGGTCGTCGACCGGCTGGGCGCGGAGGCCACCGGCCCGTGGAACCAGAACTCCACGGGCGCCTACGCCGCCGACTACAAGGCGTGGAGCGAGTACCCGGCGGGGAGCACCCAGCTCGTCGTGACCACGCCGACCGTCACCAAGCGGTTCACCATGGACGGCTCCCTGAGCGGCGCCGTGATCGCCGGTATCGCCGGGGACACCCTGCTCTACGGCGTCCCGGGCAAGGCCGGCGACGCGACGCCGAGCCCGCTGTACGCCCGGCTCCTCACCAAGGACGACGCCGCGCCGTACCAGCTCATGGACAGCTTCTCCAGCGTGGCGCACGCACCGGACGGCTCGCTGCTGGTGCGCGGCACCACGGCCGACGCGGACGGGCTGTTCCGGATCACCGCCTCGGGCGGCGCCCGGCCCGACCTCACGCTGGTGGCGGGCACGAACCGGGTGATGCCCGTCAAGGTGACCGGCGCGAACGTCCCCACCGCCGTGAACCTCGAACAGCCGGGCACCACCGTCCCCATGGAGTGGGACCTCTCCCGCGCCGACGCGACCGTGGACCTCACGCTCACGCACCCGGCCACCGGGCAGAAGCTCACCACCCGCCTGGCCCCGCCGGCCTCCGGCACCCGCTTCCGCTTCACCTGGGACGGCGTCCTGAACGGCGCCAGCGCCCCGAACGGCGCCTACACCTGGCAGCTCACCGCCACCCCGGCGGACGGCGCCCCGGCGACCGGCTCGGGGACGTTCCAGGTCGCGCGCGAGGCCAACCCGCACGACTTCAACGACAACGGCTCGACGGACGTCCTCGCCCGGGACGCCTCGGGTGTCCTGTGGCGGGACGACCTCTTCGACTGGCCGTCCGGCAGCCAGATCAACACCGCCAAGCGCACGAAGATCGGCGGCGGTTGGCAGGTCTACAACCGGATCACGGCGGTCGGGAACGTCGCCGGGGCACCGACCGGCGACCTCGTCGCCCGCGACGGTTCGGGCGACCTGTGGCTGTACCTGGGCAAGGGCGACGGCACGTTCGCCACGCGGGTCAAGGTCGGCGGCGGCTGGCAGATCTACGACAAGCTCACCGGCGGCGGCGACCTCACCGGCGACGGGCGGCCGGACCTCCTCGCCACCGACACCTCCGGCGCCCTGTGGCTCTACAAGGGCACCGGCAGCGCCTCCGCGCCGTTCGCCACCCGCGTCAAGGTCGGCGGCGGCTGGGGGATCTACAACCAGATCACCGCGGTCGGGAACATCGCGGGCGGCGCGGCGGGCGATCTCGTCGCCCGCGACACCTCCGGCGTCCTCTGGCTCTACCAGGGCGACGGCGCGGGCAACTTCACCGCCCGGGTCCGGATCGGCGGCGGCTGGAACGCGTTCTCGCACCTCGCCGGCGCCGGCGACGTCACCGCCGACGGCCGCCCCGATCTGATCGCCTACGGCCCGAACGGCACGTACGTCTACCGTTCGACCGGCTCGGCGACGGCCCCGTTCAGCCGGCAGACGACCACGCTGTACGCGGGCGAGGGCAGCACGTTCAACAGCGTCGTCTGAGGGGTCCGGTAGGGCTTTCCGGGCGGCGCCGATGCCGTGGGGCGAGGGGGGCGGCCGCCGGTCGTCCCCCTCGTTCCGCAGCCCGCGGAGGCCGCCGGGGCGCCGGGCCGTACGGTGTACCAATGCTTGATCAGACACCCCCCAACGCCGCTCCGGCGCTTGACGGTTCCCCCGGCGGCCCCCGCGACGCCGCGGCGCGACCGGGCATTCCCGGCGCGGCGGCCGCGCCCGTA
This sequence comes from Streptomyces sp. NRRL F-4489, assembly GCF_001509485.1. Taxonomy (GTDB): domain Bacteria; phylum Actinomycetota; class Actinomycetes; order Streptomycetales; family Streptomycetaceae; genus Streptomyces. The sequence continues at coordinate 196,236 of NZ_LLZI01000001.1, read as the reverse complement.
CCGTCCGCCGCCGGCGCCCGCCGCCCCGTCGCGGCGGCCTTCCGCGCACTCGCCGCGCTGACCGGCGCCACCGGCATCGTGCTGGACACCGTCGCCTCGCACGATCTGGGCCGGCTCTTCAGCTACTTCACGATCCAGTCCAACATCCTGCTGGCCCTCGTCTTCGCCTGGTCCGCGCACCGCGCCTGGACCGGACGCCCCGCGCTGTCCCCGCGGATCACCGGCGCGGCGCTGCTCTACATCTGCATCACGGGGCTGGTCTTCCACTTCGTGCTGTCGAACGACGCCAGCGGTTTCGCCATGACCAGCCACCGCACCCCGCTCGAAACGGCCGCCAGCCAGCTCCTGCACACCGCGACGCCGCTCGCCGCCGTCCTGGACTGGCTCTTCCTCACCGCCCGCGCCACCTTCCTGGTCCGCTACGCCGGGCTGTGGCTGGCCTATCCGATCCTCTACCTGCCCTTCGCCCTCATCCGCGGCGCCCTCCTCGCCCCCGGGACGGACGGCCGGTACCCGTACCCCTTCCTGGACGTGGACCTCCACGGCTACGACGGCATCGCCCGGAACGCGGTCGTCTTCGGCCTGGCCTTCTACGTCCTGGCGCTCGCCCTCGTCCTGCTCGACCGGATCCGGCCGCGCCTGGGCAGCAGCCGGGCGCCGGCTACTGACCAGATGCCGTGAGTCCTGGCTGCGGCCCCGGCTCCGTCCCCGGCCGGTTCGCGGGGGGCAGGGCGCAGGCCGGGGTGCCGCCCGGCAGGCGGTGCCGGTTGGCGGCGACCAGGCGGTAGAGGGCGCGGGCGAGCGGGCGGACCGGCGGGAGGGTGAGCACGGCGCCCGCGACGGGCCAGCCGCCCCGGGCGCTCAGCAGCAGCTTGGCGACGGCCCCGGCGCCGCCGTGCACCGCCCCCGGCGGGGTGATCCACAGCACTTCGTGCTCGGCGCGGCGCCGGGTGGTGCCGAGCGCGGCCAGATCGGCGGACTGCCAGGCGGTGATCCGGCAGCGGGGCCGGACGTACCGCTCGGCGGCGCGCACGGCGGTGGTGCAGAACCCGCAGTCGCCGTCGTAGACGAGGACGGGGAGAGCGGGCGGGGTGGGGTTGGTGAGGCCGGTGCGCCGGAGGGGGCGCCGGGGCGAGTCCGGGGGAGTGGTCATACGTCCATGCTGCGCCGCACCCGGGCCCGCGCGTAAGCCGTCAGCCCGGTGGCACCCGGGGCTCAGCCCGTGGCCGGTCCCGGCGCACCCGGCCCGATGGCTACGCGGCGCCCTCGTCCTCGGCCTCGGCGCGCTTCTTCTCCTTCAGGCGGGCGGTCTCCTTGCGGACCTCGGCCTGGGTGGCGCGCTCCTTCTGGAGCCACTCCGGATTCTCGGTCTTCAGGGCCTCGATCTGCTCGGTGGTGAGGGCCTCGGTGACCCCGCCGCGGGCGAGGCCGGAGATGGAGACGCCCAGCTTCGCCGCGACCACCGGCCGCGGGTGCGGGCCGTTGCGCCGCAGCTCACGCAGCCACTCGGGGGGATCCGCCTGGAGCGCGTTCAGCTCGGCGCGGGTGACCACGCCTTCCTGGAACGCGGCGGGGGTGGCCTGGAGGTACACACCCAGCTTCTTCGCCGCGGTGGCGGGCTTCATCGTCTGGGTGGTCTGGTGCGACGTCATGGTTCCAGGGTAACGAGCCCGCGCACCGCCGCTGACCACGGCCTCCGCCCGCGGCGGGTAGCCTGGCGGGGTGACAGGCTCGGATGATTCCTCTTCGTTCCGGCTCGCGTACGTACCGGGAGTGACCCCCGCCAAGTGGGCGCGGATCTGGAACGAACGCCTGCCGGACGTCCCGCTCACCCTCCTCCAGGTGCCGGCCGCCGACGCCGCCGACGCCCTGCGGGACGGCGGCGCCGACGCGGGTCTGCTGCGGCTGCCGACCGACCGGACGGACCTCAGCGCGATCCCGCTGTACACCGAGACGACGGTGGTCGTGGTGCCCAAGGACCACCTGGCCGCCGCGTTCGACGAGGTGTCCGCCGACGACCTCGCCGACGAGATCCTGCTGCATCCGCTCGACGACACCCTGGACTGGGCGCGGCCGCCGGGCCGGCCCGCGCTCGAACGCCCGGCCACGACGGCGGACGCGATCGAGCTGGTGGCCGCCGGGATCGGGCTGCTCATCGTCCCGCAGTCGCTCGCCCGGCTGCACCACCGCAGGGACCTCACCTACCGGCCGGTCACCGGCGCCCCCCAGTCCCAGGTCGCGCTGTCATGGCGCGAGGACCGGACCACCGACCTGGTGGACGACTTCATCGGCATCGTCCGCGGCCGGACGGTGAACAGCACCCGGGGCCGCCGCGCCGCCACCGAGGCGGGCGCGCAGGAGAAGCCCAAGCCCACCGCCAAGGCGAAGGAGAAGCCGAAGGCGCCGGGGAAGGCGGGGGCGGGCCGGCCCGCGCGGCGGACGGCCGGCGGGGCCAAGGGCGCCGGAGCGAAGGGCGCCGGAGCCCGTCGCGGCCGGCCGCGCCGCCGGTCGTAGCGGCGGGCCGGCCGCAGGGACCGGTCAGCGCCCCTGGAGCGCCCGCACGTTGTCCCCGAAGGTCCACCCCTTGGCGCCGTCCCAGTTCAGCGACCAGGTCATCAGGCCCTTCAGCCCGCCGCGGTACGTGTTCCACGCCTGCGCGACCGCGCCCGGGGCCATATAGCCGCCGCCCGCCCCCGGCTGCGCCGGCAGTCCCGGCACCTGCTTGTCGTAGGGGACCCTGATGGTGGTGCCCTGCACGGTCAGCCCCTTGTCCAGGCAGTCGGTCTGCCGGGTGAAGCCCTCGACCGTACCGGCCCCGTACGAGTCGCCGGAGCAGCCGTACATGCTGCCGTTGTAGTACTGCATGTTCAGCCACCACAAACGGCCGTTGTCCGCGTACTTCTTGATGACCGGCAGATAGGCGCCCCAGATCGAGCCGTAGGTCACGCTGCCGCCGGTGACATAGGCGGTCTCGGGGGCCATGGTGAGGCCGAAGCCCGCGGGCATCCGGTCCAGGATGCCGTCGATGATCCGGATGAGGTTGGCCTGCGAGGGCGACAGCCGCGTGATGTCCCCGCTGCCGGTCAGGCCGGTCTCGATGTCGATGTCGATCCCGTCGAAGTTGTACTTCTTCAGGATCGGTACGAGCGTGGCGACGAAGCGGTCGGCGACCGCGCTGGAGCTGAGGTCGATCCCGGCCGAGGCGCCGCCGATCGACATCAGGACCGTCGCGCCGCCGGCCTTCGCCTGGCACATCTCGGCCGGCGTCGGCACCTTCACCGTCGCGTCCATCCCGTCCTCCCAGAGGGCGGTGCCGTCCGAACGGATCACCGGGAACGCGGTGTTGAGGACGTTGTAGCCATGGGCGCCGATCCGGGCGTCGGTGATCGGGGTCCAGCCGAACGGCGGGTGGACGCCGTTCGCCGCGCCGTCCCAGTTCTCCCAGTAGCCCTGGAGGACCTTGCCGGCGGGCCGGGGCTTGACGGCGCAGGTGTCGGCGCGGGGGGCGGCGGTGGCGGGCGCCGCGGTGGCCAATACGGGCAGCAGGCAGGCGGCCGCGAGGCCGGTTCTCAGCAGACGCGCTATCCGACCGGTCACGCTGTGCTCCCTTCGGCCGCGGCGGGATGCCGTGGCGGGGAAGTGGGGGGTGGTGCGGACACCGTAGATTGGTCCATACCTTTCGTCAATGGGTGCGGGCAGTACGGGAGTTGGGGTGGTCCGCCGCTCCGTGCGAGGCGGCCTCGGGCCGCTCCGGCTTGACCTTCACCCCGGCGTGAACGTCGAGGGTGGCGCCATGGATACGTCACCGACGCCGGTACGTCCGGCACGCCCCACGGACCCGCTGCCTTCCGCGCCTTCAGCCGGTCCGGCACCTTCGGCATCTGCCGCGCCCCCGGCGCCCCCGGCCTCCGCGGCCGGCGGCCGGCCCTGGGCGCTCGCCGTGCTCACCCTCTGCGCGTTCACCCTCGGCACCGGCGAGATCATGATCGCCGGGCTGCTGCCGGACGTCGCGGCGGACGCCGGCGTCCCGCTGTCCACGGCCGGGCTGCTGGTCAGTGTCTTCGCGCTGACCGTGGTCGTCGGCGGGCCGGTGCTGGCGCTGGCCACCACCGCCGTCCGCCGGCGGACCCTGCTCGCCGCGCTGCTGGCGCTGTACGCCGCGGGCAGCGCGGTCTCGGCGGTGGCCCCCGGCTTCCCGCTGATCGCGGCCGGGCGGGTGGCGGCCGCGCTGGCGCACGCCGGGCTGATGCCGCTGTTCTTCGGCCTGGCCGCCGATGTGGTGCCCGCGCACAAGCGGGGGACGGCGGTGGCCCGGGTCTCGCTCGGACTCGGCCTGGCGACGGTCGCCGGCCTGCCGATCGGCACCGCGCTCGGTCAATGGCTGTCCTGGCGCGCCGCGTTCGCCGCGGTGGCCCTGCTCACCCTCGCCGCCGCCGGCCCGGTGCTCGCCCTGGTGCGGGCGGCCGGGGACCCGGCGGCCGGCGGTGCCGGGGACGCCGGGTCGGCGGCGGGCGGCCGGGCCGGGGAGCTGCGGGTCCTCGGGGAACGCCGGGTGCAGGCCGTGGTGGCCGTCACCGCGCTGAGCGCCGCGGCCGCGTTCACCGCGTACACCTATGTGACGCCGCTGCTCACCGACACCGTGGGGATCAGCCCGCGGTACGTCACCGTGCTCCTTCTGCTCTTCGGTACCGGCGGCACCCTCGGCAACCTCATCGGCGGGAAGCTGGCGGACCGTTCGGTGACCGGCGCGGTCCGCGCCGGGGTGCTGGCCCTGGCCGGGTCGCTGCTGCTGCTCGGCGCCTCGGTGGCCGTGCGCCCGCTGGCCGTCGCGGCGCTCTTCCTCTTCGGCGCCGCCTACTACGCCGTCATCCCGGCGGTCAACACCCGGCTGCTGAACGTCGCGTCGCAGCGCGCCCGGACTCTCGCCCTGACCGTGCAGAGCTCGGCGTTCAACCTCGGGATCGCGGTGGGCGGCTGGCTCGGCGGGCAGCTCATCGCGGGCGGGCTCGCGCTGCGCTGGGTGCCGGTGGCCGGCGGCGCGGTGGCGCTGCTCGCGCTGGTGGCCGCCGCCGCCGAGCACCGCGGCGAACGGCGGCGGACCGGCGCCGCGGCGGGCGCGGCGACGGGAGCGGACGCGGTGACGGGAGCGGGCGCGTGAACGAGGTCAACCGCCGCGTCATCGAGGAGTTCCGCGCCAACGGGGGCGTGGTCGGCGGCCCGTTCACCGGGCAGCCGCTGCTCCTGCTGACCACCACCGGGGTCCGCTCCGGGCTGCCGCGCACCACGCCGGTCTGCTATCTGGCCGACGGGGACGGCCGGTTCGCGGTCTTCCCCTCCAACGGGGGCGCGGCCACCCCGCCGGCCTGGTACCGCAACCTGACCGCCCACCCGGAGGTGGTGGTCGAGGTCGGCACCCGGGTGCTGCGGGCCCGGGCCACCGAGGCCGCCGGGGCGGAGCGGGACCGGCTCTGGGCCCGGCAGACCGCCGCCGACCCGCAGTTCGCCGTCTTCCAGGAGCGCGCCGGACGGACCGTCCCGGTGGTCGTCCTCACCGCGCTCGGCGACCGGGCTTGACCTTCACGTCCACGGCAAGGTTTACGCTTCCCCCTGACCGCCACCAGGAGGGAGCACCATGCGGATCGGGGAACTCGCCCGCACCACCGGGGTCACCACCCGGGCGCTGCGCTACTACGAGGAGCAGGGCCTGCTCCGCCCCGACCGGTCCGCCAACGGCTACCGCACGTACGGGGCGGGCGCCGTCCGGGTCGTCGAGAACATCCGGCTGCTGCTGGCCGCCGGGCTGACCACCGACGATCTGCGGCTGCTCGACGGCTGCCTGCGCGACGAACTGACCGGGCGGCACAGCTGCGCCGACCCCGCGCCCAAGATCGAGGTGTTCGAGCAGCGGCTCGCCCTGCTCCAGGCGCGGATCGCCGAACTGGCCGCGGTCCGCGACCAGCTCCTGGACCGGCTGGCCGACCTCCGCGGGCGGCCCGGCGCCGCGCCGGAGCCGGACCTGATGGAACGGCCCGGCAGGGCGGAGGCGGGCTGCCCGGCGGGGGCGCGCAATGGGCGGACGGCGGCCCGGGCGGCCTGACGCCGTACCGCACCGGGCCGCGGGCCGGTTCCGTCCACCGGCTCCCGGCCTCCGCCCCCGGTGGGTACCCTCCGGGCATGCCGCTCTTCGGACGCAAGCCCCGGCCGCGCCCCGCCCCGGTTCCGGCCCCCGGCGCTCCCCGGGAGGACGTCTTCGCCGGCGGCCCGGAGGCGGTCCGTCCGCTGCTGCTGCCCCGGTTGCGGCGGCTGGACCAGCTGCCGCGGCGGGAGGACTACGCGATCCGCGAACTGGGCGGCGGCTTCCTCGCGGTGCTGGGCGCCCGCACCCCGTCCGGTACCGCCCTCCTGCCCGCCGCCCGGGTGCGCGCCTGGGACGCCGACCCGGCCGAACTGTGGTCGGTGGCCCTGCACAACCTCCGCCGCGAGCCCTGCGAGGTGACGGTCTTCCAGCCCGGCACCGGGCCGGTCTACCAGGTCCGGGGCGGCGCCTGGACCGCCACCCAGCTGCTGCGGGCCGCCGAACTCCTCGACGTCACCGCCCCGGACGGCTGCGTCGCCGCGCTGCCCCGCGACGACCTGCTGGTCCTCCACCCGCTGCGGGACGCCCACAGCTATCTGCGGATCCTGTCGCTGGCCACCCTGCTGCCGCGGCTGTGCGGCCCGGACGGCGGCCTCAGCGACGGGCTGTTCCACTGGCGCGGGGGCGTCCTGGCACCGTTCCGGGTCATCGATCAGCAGGAGCCCGACGGGCGGTTGGTGCACACCATCCAGGGCGACGCGGAACTGGCCACCGTCCTGCGCCGCCTCGGCGATACGTTCCGGCCCGCGGACGAGGACGGCACGGGGGACTGACGGGTGGCGCCGGGGGACTGACGGGCGGCGCGGGGAGCGAAGGGCGGGCCGCGACCGCCCGGCCGATACGCCGCCCGGCGCCGCACCGCCCCCTCAACTCCCCTTGCGCAACCGCCGCGTCAGCGCCTCCCCCCGCTCCACCGTCCACTCCCCGCCCTCCTCCGCCCGCGCCGCGAGATCGGCCGCGTGGACGTCCACCGCCGCCTCCAGCAGTACGGCGTACGTGGCCACCGCCGACCGCCCGCGCCGCCAGCCGGCCAGCGCGGGCACCGCGGCCAGCGGCAGCGCCGGCCACCAGACCACCGCGAGCGCCGCGAACGGCACCGCCCAGGTGGCCAGCCGGGCCGCCGCCTCCACCCGCCGGCGGGCCGCGGTCACCTCGTCCCGCACCTCCTGCGGGAGCACCAGCCACAGCCGGGGCCACACGGCGGCGAGGTCCAGCCCGTACTGGTGCAGCACCCGCGCGTCGGCCCCGGCTACCCGGTCGCCCATCCACGTAGGACGGGACGGCCGGGCTGGCGCGATCGCCTCACGGGCCGCCGCGGCCTCGTCCAGCTCCCGGGCCTCGGCCGGTGCGCGCGGGGCCGGCAGGGCGGCCTGGAGGTCCGCCACCCGCCGCTGCGCCGCCGCCCAGCGGCCCTCCCGGCGCGCCGTCAGCGCCGCGGCCGGCCCGCGCAGCGCCCGCGGCCACGGGCCCAGCCAGAGCCGCAGCACCACCCCGGCCGCCGACTCGACCGCCGCCCCGGCCGCCGCCACCGCCAGCAGCAGCCCGCCGGCCAGCAGCAGTTGCACCGCCGGCGGCCGCGCCGCGAACGCCGCCGCGCCGGCCGCCGCGCGGTGCGCCAGCCGCGCGTGGTCGAACGCGTGCCGCTGCCCGAGCGCCGACCCGGCCAGCGCGGTCGCCGCCAGCAGCACCCCGGGCAGGCCCAGCCGCCCCGTCCACCGCTGGGCGAGCTGGCGGCCCAGATCGCCCAGGAACGGCATCACCGCCCGCCGCCCACGCCGTCAGTCCGCCAGCAGCCGCATGACCGACCCGAGCACCGCGCAGCGCGGCAGCTCACCGCCCGGCTCGCGGACCACCGCGCGCCCGCACCGGCCGGCCGGGCAGCCGTACCGCTCGCCGTGGCTGTGCCCGGCGTCCAGCCCGGCGACGGTCGCCGCCCCGCCCCAGGCGTCCCGGTCCTGCCCGGCCGGGGCGATGCCCAGCCGGGCCAGCAGGTCCCCGGCCGGCGCCCCGTCCCGGACCGCCGCCAGGCCGTCCGCCAGCTCGTCGGCCAGCGGGGTGCCGCGCACCGCCCGCCGCACCGCGCCGAACTGGGCGCACAGCGCCGCCAGATCAGGGTCTTCCCGGCCGGACGCCGGTGCTGTCGATGCCATGGGCTGCCGTTCCGATCGGGCCTATGCTGAAGTGCCCGGAGGGGCCGCTGGACCGTGACGGGGGCAACCGCCGCACGGCGCCGCGGGGTTGAGCACCAGGCACCTCATTTTCGGGTCAACGGGGGCACGATGCGAGAGTTTTCACGTAATCCGGGGCGGGATCCCTCACGGGACGGCTCACGGGACGGACTGCTGATCGCGGTCCGCCGGGCCATCGCCGCCGTCCGCGACACCGGGGACCTCGCCGGACTGCGCGCCCTGGAGCGGCAGGGGGCCATCACCCGGCTGGTGATCAGCATGGACGACGCCCGCTGGCCGGATCTCGCCGCTCTGCACGCCATCGGGCTGGCCCGCTGGGCGCAGTACGTCTTCGGGCCCGACGGCGCCCACCAGTCCGAGTGGGAGGCGTCCCTCCAGCCGCTGTCCTGCGTCTACGCCAGGGAGCCGGACGCGGTGCCGCCGGAGGCCGCCGCGGTGCTGGAGGCGCTGCGCTCCGGCCGCCGGCCGGCCGGGCCCCGGGTGCCGCGCGAGGTCCGCCGGTGGGTGCTGGCCGGTCTGCGGCAGCGCGAGGAGCTGTCCGCGGACTTCGCCGCCGCGGTCCGCGGACTCGACCCGCACGGCCGCCGGCCGCGGCAGGACGCCGCCGCGCTCCGCCCGTACCTCGATCTGACGCCCCGCCACCATCCGGAACGCGTACGGGCCCTGCGCCTGCTCGCGGTCGGCCTCCAGATGCGCTACCGCGAGACCGGCGACGCCGCCGTCCTCGCCGAGGCGGTCCGGCTCGGCCGGGAACTCCTGCTGCTCATCCCGGCCGCCGGCGCCCGCTGGGCCGACGCCGTCGCCAACCACGCCCGGGTGCTCGGCGACCACTACCGCCACACCAGCGACCGCCGGGACCTCGACGAGGCCGTCGAGGGCGGCCGGGAGGCGCTGCGGCACACCCCGCAGGACAGCGCGTGGCTGGCCGTCCGGCTCGACGAGTTCAGCCTGCACCTCTCGCAGCGCTACGACCTCACCGGCGCCACCGCCGACCTCAACGCCGCCGTGGACGCCTGCCGCGGCGCGGTCCGGGCGGTGCCCGCCGCGGCCCCGGACGCCGTCGCCCACCGCGCCCGGCTGGCCGGCCTGCTGGTCAAGCGCCACCGGGTCACCGGCGACGGCGCGGCCCTGGACGAGGCCGTCCAGCTGGTCCGGGGCGAGACGCAGCCGCTGCCCGCCCCGGGCCGCGACCACGTCCTCGTCCAGCACGCGGAGGTGCTGCACGCCCAGTACCGGCGTACCGGATCGGCCGGTGTCCTCCAGGAGGCCGTCGCGCTCTACCGGGAGGCGGCCGGCGAGCGGCGGGCCCGCCACGGCCACCGCACCGATCTGGCCACCGCCCTCAGCCACTTGGGCAACGCCCTCTACGACCTGGCCGCCGACTTCCCCCAGGACGCCCCGGGCCCGCGCCGCGGCGGACCGCCGGCCCCGGAGCCCGCGGCCCTGCGGGAGGCCGTCGCCGCCCACCGGGAGGCGGTCGCGGTGAGCGCCGTGGACGATCCGCAGCGCCCCGGCTACCTCAACAACCTCGCCCGCGCCCTGCGCGAACGGGCCCGGGCCACCGGCCGCCCCGACGCCCTGGACGAGGCGATCGCCCTGCTGCGCGAGGCCATCGAGACCGCCCACCCCGCCCACCTCTTCCGCCCCGCCATGCTCTCCCACCTCTCCACCGCCCTGCTGGAACGCCACCGCCACACCGGGGGCGACGAACCGGAACCCAAGCTCCTCCGGGAGGCGTACGTCTTCGCCGAGGCCGCCGCCCGGGACGCCGCCGGACCGCCCGGCGAACTCCTGCGCCTGCACCGGGCGCTGGCCGAACTGGCCACCGCCACCGGCCGCCGCACCGAGGCCGCCGCGGCCTACGCCCGCGCCGTCGCCCTGCTGCCCCAGGTGGTGCCCCACCAGCTGCACGGCAGCGAGTCCGAGGACCGGCTGGCCCGGCACGGCCGCGGCCTGGCCGCCGACGCCGCCGCCGCGGTCCTCCGGGCCGGCGGGCCCGACGCCCCCGCCCGCGCCCTGGAACTCCTCGAACAGGGCCGCGGCATCCTGCTGACCCGCTCCCTCGGCCTGCACGGCGAGGAGGAGGCCCTCCGGGCCGCCGCCCCGCACCTCGCGGCCCGCCTCACCGCCCTGCGCACCGCCCTCACCACCGGCGCGGCCCCGGGGGCCACCGCCACCGCCACCGCCGCCGCCCCCGGCGACCGGCGCCACCGCCTCGCCGAGGAGTGGGACGCGGTCGTCGACGAGGCCCGCCGGCTCCCCGGACTGGAGAACTTCCTCAAACCGCCCCGGATGGCCGCGCTCCGCCCCGCCGCGGCCGGCGGCCCCGTGGTCACCGTCACCACCAGCCCGCTGCGCTGCGACGCGCTGATCCTCACCAACGGGGGAGTGGCCGCCGTCCCGCTGCCCGGCCTCGACCACGCCCAGGCCGAGGAGCGCGCCACCCGCTTCACCGAGGCGCTGCGCACCGCCGAGCTGCCCGGTACGCCCCTGGTGGACCGGCTGACCGCCCAGGCGTACCTCCGCGACACCCTCGCCTGGCTCTGGGACACCACCGCCGCCCCGGTCCTCGACCACCTCGACCGCACCGCCCCCCGCCACCCCGGACCGCCCAACGGCCCGCGGCCGCCGCGCCTGTGGCTCTCCGCCACCGGCCCGCTGGCCCTGCTGCCGCTGCACGCCGCGGGCCACCACGGGGAGCCCGGCGGCACCCGCACCCTCCTGGACCGCGCGGTCCCCTCGTACACCCCGACCGTCGCCGCCCTCGCCGCCGCGGTCCGCACCGCTGCGCGCCGCACCGCCCGGCCCCGCCCGCCGTCCCCTCTGGTCGTGGCGATCCCCCGCACCCCCGGTTTCGCGCCGCTGGACGGCGCCCTCGCCGAGGCCGACGCGGCCGCCGCCCACTACGGGCCCGGCACCACCGTCCTCACCGGCGCGGACGCCACCCGCGCCCGGCTGCTGGCCGCCCTGCCCGCCAGCACCCACGTCCACCTCGCCTGCCACGCGGTCGCCGACCCCGCCAGCCCGTACGGCAGCCACCTGATCCTCCACGACCAGCCGCTGACCGTCGCCGAGCTCTCCCGGCTCCGTCTCGGCCACGGCGAGTTCTGCTACCTCTCGGCCTGCGCCACCGCCCGCTCCGGCCGTCTGCCCGACGAGGCCGTCCACATCGGCGGCGCCTTCCACCTGGCCGGTTTCGGCCAGGTCGTGGCCACCCTCTGGCCCGTCGAGGACGCCACCGCCGCCGAGGCCGCCCGCCTCTTCCACACCAGCCCGCACCCCGCCCCCGCGGCCGCCCTGCACCACGCGGTGCGCCGCCTGCGCGCCGCCGCGCCCCTCCTGCCCAGCCGCTGGGCCGGCCACATCCACATCGGGCCATGACCGGCCGTCCCGGCCCGCGCCCGCCCCCGCGATGACAGGATGGTGCCGACGGATCGCCGGGAGACGGGGGCGGAGCGACGTGGGCGGTACGGACGTGGGCGGCACGAGCGGCAACGGCACGGTGTACAACAGCTTCCAGGGCGGCAGCGCCGGCCTGCTGGTGCAGGCCCAGCACGTCACCCTGACCGCGCCGCCACCGCCCCCGCCGCCCCGTAGGCCGGCGATGCTCCCGCACGCCCCGGAGTTCTTCGTCGACCGCGACGACATCCGGGGCCGGCTGGACGAGATCGCGGCCGGATTGCCCGCCCGCCGCTCCCCGGCCCGGGTGGTGGTCACCGGCGCGGCCGGCGTGGGCAAGAGCGCGGTCCTGCTCCACTGGCTCACCGCGCACGAGGAGCTGTTCCCCGGCGGCGTGTTCTACGCCGATCTGAGCCCCCTGGGCCCGCACGACGCCCTCGACCCCTCCGACGTCCTGGCGTCCTTCTTCTGGGCCCTGGGCGTCCCGAGCGGCGAGATCCCCGCCGATCTCGCCGCGCGCGCCGCCCACTTCCGCTCCTTCACCAGCGGCCGGCCGTACGCGGTGATGCTGGACGGCGTCGTCACCGCGGCGCAGGCCGCCCCGCTGGTGCCCGGACACCCCGCCGGCCTGGTCCTGATGACCAGCCGCTTCGGCCTGAGCGGACTGCGCCGCCAGGCCGACGGCGTGCGCTTCCTGCCGCTCGGCGTGCTCGACGACGCGGCGTGCCTGGACCTCTTCCGGTACCCCGACGCCACCGCGGCCGGTACCGATGAGGCCGTGTTGAGGAGGATCATCCGGGCATGCGACGGTGTGCCCGCCGCCGTACGGATCGCCCGGGCCCGCGCCGAGGACCCGGCGGACGAGGGCTACGAGGCACTGGCCCGGCGGCTGGAAGAAGGCCCCGTCCTGGAGGAACTCGCCATGCCCGACGACGAGCAGGCCCCCGTCCGCACGCTCTACGACCTCTCCTACCGGGCACTGGACGCACCGTCCCGGAGGGCGCTGCGGGCCCTCGGCCTGCACCCGACCGCGGACTTCGCGCCGGAGCTGGCGGCCCGGCTCGCCGGCGACGGCACCGAGGGGCAGCGGGCGCTGCGGCGGCTGCTCGACGCCCACCTGGTGGAGCGCGCCGACGGGCGGTGCCGGATGATCGGCCTGATCCACCGGTACGCCGCCGAGCAGGCCGAGGCGTCCGGTACCCCCGCCGAACGGGACGCCGCACTGCGGCGGATGGCCGACTGGTATCTGCTGCGGGCGGCCGCCGTGGACCACCGCATCTCCGCCGCCCGGTACCGCTGGGGCCCGCTCTTCGCCGACCCCGCCCTCCTGGAGCCCGTCTTCGCCGACGAGCAGGAGGCCGTCCGCGCGTTCGCGGCCGACCACCTCGCCGCCACCGCCGTGGCCCGCCTGGCCCACGAGGCCGGATGGCACGACCTGGTCTGCCAGTTCGCCGAGGCGCTGCACGGCTTCCACTTCCGCCGCAAATGCCACCGGGAGTGGATCGCCCTGTGCGAACTGGCCCTGGAGTCGGCCCGGGCCACCGGGGCAGGCGGCCTGGTCCTGGCCCGTATGCACTACGAGCTGGCCTTCGCCCTCCTGGACCGCGCGGGCGACGGCGACCTCGACGCCGCCGCGCACCACTACGAACGCGCCCAGCGGGCCGCGGAGTCGGCCGGCCACGCCCGGACGGCCTCCTCCGCCCTGGAGGGCCTGGGCCAGATCGCCCTCCTGCGCGGCGAACCGGCCCGCGCGAGCGAGCTGTTCGAGCGCGCGCTGGCGGCGCTCGACGGGACCGACCACCCGCGCGGCCGGGCCCTGCTGACCTACCACCTCGGCCGGGCGCTGAGCGCGGCCAGGCGCCACGAGGCGGCGGCCGAGGCGCTGCGGCGCGCCGCCGCCCTGTTCGCGGCGCTGCCGGACCCGCGGACGCCCGGCCGGACGGCGCCCGACGACTACAACCGCGCCAAGGCGCTGACCCGTTACGCCGAGGCCCGGATGGCCGCCGGCCGGCCCGACGAGGCGGCGGCCGGGATGGACACCGTCCTCGGCCTCTTCGAGCGGGTCGCGGCGCCCAAGGAGCGGGCGGACGCCCTGCTGGTCCAGGGGGACGCGCTGGCGGCCTGCGGTGAACGGGACCGGGCGCGGCGGGCCTGGCAGGCGGCCTACGACGGGTACGTCCCGCTGGGCAGCGTGCGCGCGGCCGAGGCCCGGCGGCGGCTCGACGAGGCGGAGGCGGCGGATACGGCGGACGGGGCGGCCGAGTAGGGGAGTTCCCGCACCCGGCGGGCGAGGGGGCCTCAGACCACCCGCCGCAGGGCCAGTGTGGCGGCCGGCAGCCGCTCCCCGGCGCGCACCCGGACGTCCCCCTCCCAGCCCGTCCCGTAGCGCGTCAGACAGGCGTACAGCGCCGAAGCGGCCGTGTCCGGCCCGGTCCACCACGCGGACGCCGTCCAGCGCGCGGTGTAGGCCCCGCCGTCGCGCACCAGCAGGCGGCACTCCGAGCCGCCCGAGGGGCCGGGCGCGACCGCGAGGCCGCAACCGGGGTGGCGCTCCAGCAGTTCCCGGAGCGGCGCGGTGTGGGCCACCAGGATGTCGGCGGTATGGACCCAGCGGACGTCCACCTCCCGTTCGCCGGCCACGAGGTGCGCGTCGGGCAGGTGCGCGCTGACCGTGCCCTGCAGCCCGGCCGGGTACCCCCGCACCAGCACCTCGGGGAGGGCGGGCGCGCCCGGCTCCCCGGGGCCCGCGTCGGTCACATCGGCTTGGACGAACCGGGCGGGCCCGTCGCTCCCCGGTGGCGCCGGGACAGGCGGGGCGGGCAGGGCCACCGGGCGGGGGTGGGCCGGGTGCGGCGGTTCGGGCAGGTCCAGCCGCTCGTAGCAGAGCCGGCGCAGCCGGGCCAGGGCCTCCCCGGGGCGGGAGGTCACCAGCCGTGCAGTGGCGGCGAGTTCGGGATCGCCGGGCTGCCGGCGCACCGCCGCGTCGAGCTGTCCGGCCAGGGGGCGGCGCGCGGACACCCGGGGCAGCAGGCGCGCCAGGTGCTCCACGGGGGAGCCGGGGGCCACGGTCGCCCGGTCGGTGGCGGCCAGCAGACCGGGGACGCCGGCGGCCGCGGCGTACAGGGACACCGAACCGAAGTCCCCGATGAAGCAGTCGGCGGCGCACAGCGCGGCCTTCCAGTCGTCCGTCTCGGGATCCGGGACGACCAGGCCGGCCCGGATGAGCGGTGCCAGCCAGCTCTTGACCTGCCAACTGCCGTGGCCGTGCCAGGCGTTGGGGTGGATGGCGGCGAGGACCCGGTATTCCTCGCGGGGGAGTTCCGCCAGGGCCCGGCGGAGCACGTCGGGGGCGCTGCCCAGCAGGGAGGTCTTGCCCCAGGTCGAGGTGAGCAGCAGCAGCCGCTGCCCGGGGGAGACCCCCAGGGCGGCGCGGTACTCGTCGCGGAACCGGGCCGAGGCGGCCAGCTGGTCCATACAGGGGTCGCCGATGACGTGGGAGACCGGTACCGCCTCCGGGCACCCGGCCCGCAGGCGGGCGCGCTGCTCGTCGTGCGACAGCACGATCGCCGAGGGGATGACCTCCCCCTCGTGCACCAGCCACTCAGCCGTCAGGCCGAACGCTCCCGGCTCCCGGCTCCCGGCTCCCGGCTCCCGGCTCCCGGCTCCCGGCTCCCGGCTCCCGGCTCCCGGCTCCCGGCTCCCGGCTCCCGGCTCCCGGCTCAGCGTTTTATTGTATCCCGCGCCGTGCGGCGCTCCGATCAACGGAGCGGAAATCTCCTGCAATTCGCCACCGCGGCTGGTCGCTATCGCCAGGTCGAATTTCTGGCGTATCGCCTCGTCCCACGGAAGGAACGGCAGCCCCCGCGCCGTGACGAACTCCGCCGTCCCGGACTCGAATGCCGAGGAATGCGTACAGGTGAAAACGGTCTGTATGCGCAGATCGCCGTCGAATACCGCGAGCAGGTCCAGGAGCCGGGTGGCGGAGGTGACATTGTGGATGACGCCCAGCACGGTCCGCTCGGGCGCGACCGTACGCCAGCGCGCCGCGCCTCCGGGGGCGGCGGTATACGCGTATCCGTACATCGCCGCGCTCCCTTCTCCCGTCCATCCGCCGCGCGTACCGCGGGCGGTGCCGCCGACGATACCTGGTCGCCACGGGGCGACCGCGGCCCGCCGGACGGCACCGCCGCGGCCCCCGTTCCGCGGCGGAATCCGGGGCTCAGCCCAGCCGCAGCGGCAGTTCCGCCAGCCGCCAGCTGCCCGGCAGCGGGACCCGCCGCAGCGCGTCCGGCGCCACCGCCAGGGAGACGTCCGGGTAGTGCGCGAGCAGTTTCCCGAAGGCCACTTCGGCTTCCTGGCGGGCCAGTGCGGCGCCGAGGCAGTAATGCATTCCGTGGCCGAAACCGACGTGGTCCTCGGCCCGGGCCGCCGGGTGGCGGGTGAGGTCGAGCCGGGCGGGATCGGCGTAGTGCCGCGGATCGTGATTCGCCGATACCAGAATCAGCTGGACCGCCTCACCCTTGGCGATCCGGGTGCCGGCCACGTCCACGTCCTCGGTGGCATACCGGAGCTGCGTCATATGCACCGGCCCGCACCAGCGCATCAATTCGTGTACGGCGCGCGGCATCAGTTCCGGGTCGGATTTCAGCAGGCTCAGCTGGTCGGGGTGGGTGAGCAGCGCGGCCGTGCCGTTGGAGATGAGATGGGCGGTGGTTTCGTGCCCGGCGAAGACGAGGGACAGGACCAGCGTGACCATTTCGATGTCACTGAGCCGGCCGCCGTCGTCGTCATGCGTGCGGATCAATTCGCTGAGCAGGTCGTCGGTGAGCGCCGCCCGCCGTTCCCGGATGAGCTCGTGGATGTGGTCGATCATCGCCGGGAAGGAGCCGCTGAGCTGGTCCGGCTGGAGCGATACGAGCTGGGAGCCCCACACCCGCCATTGCGCCCGGTCCTCCTCCGGAATTCCCACCAGTTCGCAGATGACCGTGATGGGCAGCGGATAGGCGAAGTGCTGGAGGAGGTCGACGACGCCGTTCTCGGCGTGTTCCGGGAGCCGGGTGAGCAGGTCGTCGGCTATGTCCTCCACGCGCGGCCGCAGATCCATGATCTTACGGGCCGTGAACGCCCGGGAAACGAGCCGCCGGAGCCGGGTGTGATCGGGGGCGTCGAGATTCAGGATGCTGCGGGTGAGGTACTGCTGATAATGCTCGGGCAGGCCCATCATCTCCATCAGCCGGGCGGTCGGGGAGTCTTCCGCGGTGCCCTTCGCACGGGCCGGAGAATTGGCGAACCGGTGGTCGCGCAGAATCTGCCGGACCTCCTCGAAACGGGTCACGAACCACACCGGCGTGTCGTCCAGGAAGCGGCCGCGCACGACCGGGCCCTGTTCCCGCAGCTCGCCGTAGCCGGTGAACGGGTCGGTGAGCAGGGCCGGTTCCATCACATTGGGTTCCCCCGGGTGCTTCCCGACGTACTGGGCGAACGGGGAGGCCGCTGTTTCGGTCATGTCTCTTTCTCCTGTGGGACGAGCATGGATGAAACGGAAATGCACCGCGGGCGGGGCCGGGTCGCGGCCGGGCCCGCGGGTATATCAGTCGCGCACGTGGCGGCGCAGTTCCCGGGTGCTGTGCTCCTCTATCCGCGCGTAGAGCGCGATGACGCCGGGCGCGGCGGCGGCCACCGCCTCGTCGTGGGTCATTCCGCGCGCCGCGGCCGGCCGTTCGGCGGCCGCGAATTCCTCCGGGGAGATCTCCAGGGCCCGGCGGACCGTATCGGCGAAGATATCGCCGCGCACCTCGGGGCTGTCCGGCGCACGGTCGTACAGCATCGCCTCGGCCATGAAGAATCCGGTCGACATGGACAGCAGCGCGTACTGCTGGTGCCGCAGGTCGGTATCGGCGCGCACCAGGCCGTGATTCCGGAGCACTTCGAGACCGCCGCGCAGGGCCTGGTCGCTGAGTTCCATCAGTTCCGCGAATTCCTTTTTCGCGGTGTCGTTGAGCTGGCCGAGGATATCGGCGTCGTCGGTGTACAGGGCGCGCAGCACCGGCTCCGCCAGGAAGTCGAGGTAGAAGCCCCGCATCATCCGGCTCGGCAGGACGTCCCGCGGATCGGCCCGCATCCGCGCCAACTGCCGCCGCTGGCTGCGCCACTTGGCCTTCAGCACCACGGCCAGCATCAGGGAGTCCTTGGTCTTCCAGTGCAGATAGACCGTGCCCTTGCCGACGTTGGCCCGGCGGGCGATCTCGTCGATGGTCACCCGCCGGTAACCCCAGGCGAGCAGCAGCTCCCCGGCCGCCTCCAGGATGCGCTCACCGCGCTCGGCCCGTTCCACGTCTCGGCTCCTCTCTGTTCCGTGACCAGATTTCGAATCTGGTCACGCGGTCAAAGGTAGGCCGGAGCGCGGCCACCCCATAAGGCGGTTTCCGGCCACCTGCCCTCTATCGAGCGGAAGTTGACCCTCCGCCGGTAGGGCCCGCGGGCGGTCGGGGACCATGGCATCCTTCACCGCACCCGCACCGACCGCGCCGAGGCGGTGACGGGGCCTGACCGAGGAGAACGCCATGCTCAAGACCTTCGCCGAGCTGACCACGCCCCTGGTGGCCGATGCCTGCGTCCGGCTCGGGGTGCCGCTGCGCCCGGCACCGCCCGGTATCGCCGCGGTGGTCCCAGGCCACCGCCTCGCCGGCCGGGCCCTCCCGGTCCGGCATTACGGGAGCGTCGACATCTTCCTGGAGGCGCTCACCGACGCGGGGCCGGGCGACATCCTGGTCATCGACAACGGCGGCCGGCTGGACGAGGCGTGCGTCGGCGATCTGATGGCCCTGGAGGCCAAGGCCGCCGGACTGTCCGGCCTGGTGATCTGGGGCCTGCACCGCGACACCCCGGAACTGGTGGAGATCGGCCTCCCGGTCTTCAGCTACGGCCGCTGCGCGCCCGGCCCGGTACGGCTCGCCGAACGGGAGGCCGACGCCCTGGTCAGCGCCCGCTTCGGCGACCACCTGATCACCGCGGGCGACGTCGTCCTGGGCGACGCCGACGGGGTGCTGTTCGTCCCCGCGGACCGCGCCGCCGAGGTGCTGGAGACCGCCCGGTCCATCCGGGAGACCGAACGCGAACAGGCCCGCCGGATCCGCGCGGGCGACACCCTCCGCCGGCAGACCTCCTTCGACGACTACCTCGCCCGCCGCGCGGCCGACCCGGCGTACACCTTCCGGCAGCACCTCCGGCGCGTCGGCGGGGCAGTGGAGGAGTAGCGGCGGCGGCACGGCGCGAACGGGGACGAGGCGCCGGTCAACCGCTGGTATGCGGCCGGCGCCTTCGCCGTACCACGGGTTGACGCGGCATTACGCCCTACGGGTTGACGCCACGGGGCGCCGGATCGAGGACAGTGAAGGCATCGCGGGCGGGGACACAGCCCCGGCCCGCACCGCACCCACCACCGTCCGAAAAGGAGCGCGCCTCATGACCAAGCGAATCGGCTCACCCCGACCTGTCTCATCCCGACCTGTCTCATCCCGATCCGGCTCACCTCGACCCGGCTCATCCCGTCCCGGCACGTCTCTCCCTGGCTCATCTCTATCCGTCTCGCGCGGACTCGGCCCGCGCCGAAGCGGGCGGCGGCTCGCGTGCGCGGCACCGCCGCCGGGGCCGGGCCGCTCCCCGCCGTGACATGCCGCCGTTGGCGTAATCGTCGGCTTGGCTGTCCGGGGCCGTCAGGCTGTGGGCCCGGAGCACGGTCGTGGCAGCGGCCGTGGCGGGAGCCCGTCCGAACAGGCCGGTGAGTGGGACGTTGAGCGGTGGCGCGGAAGACGAGGGTGACGGCGTTGGCCTGTCCGGTCCCGGTGACCCGGCGGGAGCCGCCGCGGTGAGGGCGGCGGTGCGAGGCCGCACGGGACAGCGGCTCTCCGGGCTGGTGGATCAGAACGGCTTCGAGGCACCCACGATCCCCGCCTGGATGCGCTGGCTGCTGGGGCTCTACGTCCTCTTCGTCCTGCTGCTGGAGTACGTGACGCCCACGCAGTGGGCGGTGAGTTCCCTGCTGATCGCCGTCCCGGTGCTCGCCGCCTTCACCTACGGCCCGGCCGGCGTCGCCGTGATCACCGTCTGCGCCGTCGTCCTGGAGGGCGTGCTCGCCGGCACACCGTGCTGCACGGGGACCAACATCCATCAGTTATGGGAGAACCACTATGTAGCGACATATATCGCCACCTCCGTCGTCGGAGTCCTCGGCGTGGCGCTGGCCG
Organism: Streptomyces sp. NRRL F-4489; assembly: GCF_001509485.1. Classification (GTDB taxonomy): domain Bacteria; phylum Actinomycetota; class Actinomycetes; order Streptomycetales; family Streptomycetaceae; genus Streptomyces. The sequence continues at coordinate 176,266 of NZ_LLZI01000001.1, read as the reverse complement.
GGTACCGCCGGCGGCAGCAGCGGCATCTGGTGCGCGTCCACTCGGTGGCCGAGGCGCTGATGCGGACCCTGCTGCGGCCGGTGCCGCACCGGGTCGGCAAGGTCCTGGCGGCGGGGCTGTACCGCTCCGGCGAGATCGGCACGATGGTGGGCGGGGATCTCTACGACATCCGGGCCACCCAGGCCGGCGAGCGGGCCATCATCGGGGACGTCCGGGGCAAGGGGCTGCAGGCGGTCCGTACCGTCGCCGACATCCTCGGCAGCTTCCGCGAGGCGGTCTACGACACCGGTGACCTGCTGTCGGTGGCCGCCCGGATGGAACGGCGGCTGGCCCGCGAGGCCGACGAGATCCCCGACGACGAACTGTTCGTGACCGCCGCGCTGGTCGAGTACGACGCCCGGGCGGAGCAGGTCACGATCATCAACCACGGACACATCGAGCCGGTACTGATCTCCGGAGGGGAGGTGACCGCACTCACCGGACCGCCGGCCCTGCCGCTGGGCCTGGGCGGACTGGCCGCCGAGCGCCCGGTGTCGTACACCCACCCCTTCTCCTGCGGGGACGTGCTGCTGCTCTGCACGGACGGGCTGATCGAGGCACGGGACGACAACGGCGCGTTCTATCCGCTGCTGGACCGGCTCACCCGGCGCTTCGCGGGCCGGCCCGCGCCGGGACCGGCCGAGGTCGTCGACTTCCTCAACGCCGACCTGCCGCGCCACACCCGCGTCCTCCACGACGACGTCGCGATCCTCGCCCTCTCCCCGTGCGAGCCGAACGCGGTGGGGTAGGGGCGGGCCACGGGGCGCCGGGTACTCCGGTCGCTCGCGGTCGTCCGGCGGTGGACCCTGGAAGGGTCAGCGGGGGTCATGGCACAGAGCTGTACAGAGCTGTGAGGTATCCGATGAGCACTTTGGAAGAACACATCGACCTCAGCGTTCCGGTCGGAACGGCCTGGGACTGCCTGCACCGTGCGGAGACCTATCCGCGGTTCCTGAACGGTGTCCGGGAGGCCCATTCCGAGGGGCAGCGGCGGGCGCGCCTGGACGTGGACGCGGCGGGCCAGGAGCAGGGGTTCGAGATAGAGATCGTCGACCGGGAGCAGGAGAACGTGATGACGTGGCAGACGATGAGCGGCCCTGATCTTGCGGGGACGTTCTCGCTGCTGCCCATCGACCGGGAGCACACCCGGCTCCAGGCCCGCTTCGAGTACGACCCGGCCGCGATCAGGGAAACGTTCGGCGGGCCGCAGGGGTTCGCGCAGGCGGTGGCGATCGAGCGGGGCGTTCGCACGGATCTCGAGCGGTTCAAGGAACTGGTCGAGGGGCAGGGCGCGAGCGCGTAGCGGACGGCGTGCCGCGCGGCCGGGGACAAGGACGGTCTCGTAGGGCGACGGTCTCGTACGGCGACGGTCTCGTACGGGCGGTGGTCTCGTGCGGCCGGTGTCAGGTGATGTGGTGCGGTCGGTGTCAGACGATGTGGCGTTCCGGCATGGGGCGTTCCACACCGTCCAGCTCGAGCGTGCAGCGGGGTGCGCTGGGGACGAGGCGGGGCTCGCGGATCCGTACCCGGAAGACCCGGGCCGGGTCGTCGGGGAGTTCGCCGGTGAGGAGGTTCAGACCGGTGCCGTGCGCCTTCTGGTACGCGACGACCTTGCCGTTGACCAGGAGTTCGATCTCGCCGTCCCGCCCGGGACCGATATTGACGGTGATCGAGTGGCCGCCCTGATCGAGGTGGAAGTGATGGCTGCGCCCCATGGCACTCGCCTCCCTCGCTTCCCGTACCCGTACCCGCACCGACGACGGCATCGCCGCGCCGCGACACGCCGGCCCGAGGTCCCCGCGCCCCCCGTCGCGGTACGTACCGCACGCCGGCGGTCGCCCACCCGGCGTCCGCACTCCCAGGGTAGGCCCGTACCGGCGGCCCCGTGCCGCGCTCCGGCCCCGGGTGAAGCGTCCCGGCCCGCGCCGACCCGGATCAGCCGGGGCGGACCGGTGCCGATGTCGGGGCCGGCCCCCGGTTCGTCCGGCCCGCCCGGGCCGCGAGCGACAATGGGGGTGAGTGCCGCGCCGGGTGGTCCGCGGAGTGCGGGGCGTGAGGCCCCGCCCGGAGGATTCAGCGCCCGGGCCGGCGGGAGACGCCGATGAACGGCTCGGTCCGGATCGGACATGTGGTCGGGGTGCCGCTGCGCATGCACTGGAGCGTGCCGCTGCTGGTGGCGCTGTTCGCGTACGGCCTGGGGCGGCAGACGCTGCCCGTCATCGCGCCCGGCCGCTCCACCCTCGTCTACGCCCTGGCCGGCGTCGTCGGCGCGGCGCTGCTGACCGTCAGCCTGCTGCTGCACGAGACCGCGCACGCCGCGATCGCCCGGCACAAGCAGATCTCCGTCGAGGACGTGACCCTGTGGGCGCTGGGCGGTATGACGCGGATGGGGCGGCCGCGGACCGCCGCCGCGGCGTTCGCGGTCGCCGTCAGCGGCCCGCTGACCAGCCTGCTGATCGGCGGCGTCGCCCTGGGGGCCGGGTTCGGGCTGAGCGAACTGGCGGCGGCCGCGGTGCCCGCCGTGGTGCTGGTCTGGCTGGGCTGGGCCAATGTGTTCCTCGGCGTGTTCAACCTGCTCCCCGCGGTGCCGCTCGACGGCGGCCGGGTGGTGCAGGCACTCCTGTGGTGGCGCACCGGCGACCGCGACCGCGCCGATCTGGCGGCCTCCCGCGGCGGGCAGGTGATGGGCGCGCTCCTGGTCGCGGTCGGCTGGGTGATGCTGCTGCGGGGCGCCGCCGGCGGCCTGTGGCTGGCGTTCATCGGGCTGTTCATCGTGGTCGTCGCGGGTTCCGAGCGGCGGCGCGCGGCGCTCCATGCGGCGCTGCGCGGGGTGACGGCCGCCGACGCCATGTCCGCCCCCGTGATGACCGGCGCGGACTGGCTGACCGTCCAGCGCTTCATCGACGAGGTGGCGGTGACCACCGGGCACTCCGCCGTCCCGCTGCTGGACTTCGAGGGGCGGCCGAGCGGCGTCGTCCAGCTCCGCAGGCTCGCCGCCGTACCGGCCGCGCAGCGCGAAGAGCTGCGGATACGGGACGTGGCGACGCCGCTGTCCCAGTGCGCGGTGGCCGCGCCGGACGAGCTGCTGACCGAGGCCATGGACCGCCTGACGCTGCGCACCGGGATGCGGATCCTGGTCGTGGACGCCGGGCGGCTGGTGGGGATCATCACCGGCAAGGACATCTCCCGGCTGATGCGGCGGCACACGCTGAGCGGCCGGCCGGGCACCGGAGGCGGCCCCGGCGCCCCGTAGCGGGCGGGCCGCGGCACACACCCGGCGGGGCGGACGCGCGAGGGAGCGACGGCGATGGACACAGCGGCGGAGTACATCACGGTGACGGCGCTCAGCCACCCCGGACTCGTCCGCGAGAACAACGAGGACAGCCTGGTGGCCGGCCCCTGGACGCTGTGCGGCACGGTGACCGAGAACCCCCAGACCCTGGTCTTCCCGCTGGGCAGCCCGCTGGTGGTCGCGGTCGCCGACGGTATCGGCGGACAGCCGGGCGGCGAGGTGGCCAGCGCGCTGACCGTCGCGCACCTGGCCGCGCTGGGACCGGCACTGGACAGCGAGGAGGCGGTCCGGGCCGCGCTGATCCGGTGCAACCGCGCGGTCTACGACGCGGCCGAACGCAACCGCTCGCTGACCGCGATGGGCACCACCGTCGCCGGCACCGTCGTCCTGGACGGGCGGCTGCTGGTCTTCAACGTCGGCGACAGCCGGGTGCTGGAGGCCGGGGAGGACGGGCTGCGCCAGGTCAGCACGGACGACAGCCCGCCGCTGCCGGCCGGGCAGCGCACCACGTCGCTGGTGACCCAGGCGATCGGCGGCGCGCCCCGCTTCAACGCCGTCACCCCGCACGTCCGCACCGTGCCGCTCACCGGCAGCCGCCGGTACGTGGTCTGCACGGACGGGCTGACCGACCCGGTGCCGGAGGAGGAGATCGGCGCGGTGCTGAGCGAACACGACGGCGGACGGGCCGCGTTCGAACTGTGGCGGGCGGCGCTGGAGGCGGGCGCCCCCGACAACATCACGCTGGCACTGGTGCGGCTCGGGGAATGAGCCGCCCCGGCCATCATGGGTCGCGCTCGCGCCGGTCCGGCCGGTGCCCCGGGCTGTTCCCGGCCGGCCTCTCGGCCTATCCCCGGCCGGTGCCCCGGATCACCCCCGCTCGCGGGAGAGCCGGGGCAGCCCCAGTCGGTCCCCGGTCTCGTCGTCGAATTCCGCGCAGAACGCGCCGAGGACGTCCTCCAGATGGGAAAAGGACCGTGCGGCGAACAAAACGGGCTGATATCCGGAAATGCGGTACTGCGTGGCGGCCGAGGCCGGCAGGTCCAGTTCGCGGACTTCGCGGCTTCCGTGTGCGGCGATCTCTCCGTAGGAGGAGAGCAGCGCCGCCCCGAAAGCCCGGGGTGTACCGGATTCCGTAATCAATCCGTATTCCAGGGTGAACCAGTAGATACGGCTGAGAATGTCCAGTGCTTCAGCGGTCTCGAGGCGGTTCGCGGCCCGGCCGATCGTCCGGTAGAGCGCGGCGATCCGCGGCGAGGACAGATGGACGCCGTGCCCGAACACGTCGTGCAGGACGTCCGGTTCGGGCGTGTAGAGCGGTACGGCCGGGTGGCGGACGAACTGCACCGCGTGGAAGTAGCCGTGCTCCATCGAGCCCAGGAACCGCTCGTTGGACACCACCCCGCCGGCCAGGGTGAGCGAGAATCCGGTACGAGTCCGCAGCCCGGGGCTCACCTCGGAGTGCTGCGGGATCCGCTCGGCGGGCAGATCCGCGTCCGCGGCGGCGTCGAGCACTTCCCGGCAGGCATGCGCCCGGTGCGCGGGCAGCAGCGCGGTGTGCACCGTGCGCCACGTGCGGTGCTCCTCCTCGGTGTAATCGACCTCCGGGTAGGGCGTCCCCACCCGGTGGCCGTCGGCGCGGGCCGCCAGCGCGTCCCGGCGCCGCCGGTAGGCCGCGTCGCTGCGGCCCGGGTGCTCGTCCGCGGTGCCCATCCGGCCCGCGGCGGAGATGGGGGTCTGCTGCCACACCGTGCTCATAGTCAGCAAATACCCCATAACGGTGCGGAGGTCACCTGTGTAACCGGCGCGGCGCGCGCCTGCCGCAGTGCCGGGACGCATCCCTGGTGCTCTGCCCGACTTCGGAAACTCAACACACGTTCAAGGATTGCCCTCGTTATTACTTCGTTTCTTGACGTCCCGGCCTCCGGTGACGTTCACTCAGCCATTCTGGGCCGAGTCAGGGCGGCCCCGTGTGGAGGTACATTTCATGAGATCCATGAAGGCAATGGATACCCGCCGTGTGACGAGTGCAACAATACGTCGCGGTGTCATCGGCGGCGCACTCGCGCTTTCCCTCGCCGCCCCGCTGGCGGCCTGCGCAAATGATCATCAGGCCGCGCCGGAGGGGAAGGACACCATCGGCCTCCTCCTGCCCGAGAACAAATCCGCGCGCTACGAGAAATTCGATCACCGCATCATTTCCCGGAGAATCGCCGCGCTCTGCCTCGCCTGCAAAGTCGACTACGGCAACGCCGACTCCAGCGTGGAGACCCAGCGGACCCAGTTCGAGGACCTGGTGGACAAGGGCGTCAAGGTGATCGTCCTCGACCCGGTCGACGCCCGGGCGGCCAAGAGCTGGGTGGACTCCGCCGCACGCCAGGGCGTCAAGGTCATCGCCTACGACCGGCTCGCCGAGGGCGATGTCGCGGCGTATGTCTCCTACGACAACGAGAAGATCGGCCGGCTCCAGGGCGACGGAATTCTCCAGGCGCTCGGCTCCCGCGCGGCCAGTGCCGATGTCGTCATGTTCAACGGTTCTCCGGACGACCCGAACGCCCCCTCGTTCAAGAAGGGCGCGCACGACGTCCTGGACGGCAAGGTGCACCGCGTCGTCTATGAGAAAGACATCCCCGAATGGTCCGCGGCCACCGCCAAGAAGGACATGGCCGACGTCATCAACTCCCGCGGCGCGCAAGGCTTCAACGCGGTCTACTCGGCGAATGACGGGATGGCCGGCGGTATCGCCGAGGCGCTGAAATCGGCCGGTCTGAAGAATATCCCGCTGGGCGGCCAGGACGCCGAACTCCCGGCATTGCAGAGGGTGTTGGACGGCACCCAGGCGTTCACTGTTTACAAGGAGGTCCGGCCGGAGGCGGAGACGGCCGCGGAGATCGCCTACCGGCTGCTGCGCGGGCAGAGCGTCTCCTCGCTCACGCCGACCACCGTCGCCGGCGCGGGCGGGAAGCAGGTCCCCGCCAAGCTCTTCAAGGCCACCCTCGTCACCAAGGACAACCTCAAGGACACCGTCGTGCGCGACGGGGCGGTCCGGACCGACCTGCTCTGCGTCCCGGCCGTCGCCGCGGAGTGCAAGTCCCTCGGCCTGCTCTGACGGGCCCGGGGCAGCCGGCCCCGGTGGCGGGCTGCCCCGGGGCCGGCCCGCTACCGGGACGGCTGGTCGGCCCCGGGGCGGCCGGGGCCCGCATCGGGACGGCCGGTCCGCCGCGCGCTCAGCCGGCCGGGGCCGGCCCACCGCCCACCGTCTCGACCAGCGGCAGCATCCGGTGCGGCACCCGCTCGCGCAGCGCCACCTCCGTCCGCGTCCGCACCACCCCCGGCAGGCTGACCAGCCGCTGGATCACATCCTCCAGATGCGCCGCGTCCCGCGCCGCCACCCGGGCCAGCAGATCCCCGCCGCCGGTCGTGGAGTACGCCTCCAGGATCTGCGGCACCTCGGCCAGCGCCCCGGCGACCTCCTCCAGATGGCCCTGCGTCACCTCGATGTGGACGAACGCCAGCACCGGGTGGCCCAGCGCGGCGGGCGAGAGCCGGGGGCCGTAGGCGGTGATCACCCCGTCCCGCTCCAGCCGGTCCAGCCGGGCCTGCACCGTGCCGCGGGCGACACCGAGCATCCGGGCGTACTCCCGCACGCTCGTCCGCGGCTGCTCCAGCAGCAACCCGAGGATCTTCGCGTCCAGCGCGTCCACGGCCATGGGCGGCACGTCCTCCTCGTGGTCAACGGCTCATCGGGGCCGAACGGCTCGTCGCATTCGCACCGGAACGATCGATAACGACCGCGAGTGGCCGCAAGCGACCGCCGAACGAGCGCAAGCGGCCACGGGTGACCGCCGAACGACCGCGAACGGCCGTCGAACGACCGCAAGCGGGCTGCGAACGGCTGCCGGCGAAACTCGCCCCGCACCCGACGTCGAACCCGGGAAGGGGGACACGAAGAGCCGGAATTCCTTCCGCGGACAGATCCATTATCCCCGCGCGGAACCCCTCCCGTCACCGTACCCAAGAACGATCTTTTGTGCCGTTTCGCGCCATTAGCGTGAACGCGACCGACCCGGCACCGGGTCAGCCGCGACTTCTGGAGCACATATGACGCACGCCCCGCAGCAACAGCCCCCCGCCGGCCCCGGGGAGCCGGACCCGAAAGCCGCCGACGGGCAGGCCCCGCCCGGCTCCGCCGACCAGCTCGCCGCGGTCGCCGCCGAGCTGTCCGCCATGGCCGCCGAGGACCACCGCGCCGCCCCGCGCGCCAACAGCGCCGACTTCGCCGACCAGTTGGCCTGGCGCCGGCTGACCGCCCGGCACGCCGACCGGCTCGCCGAGATCATGGACGCCCACGGCTGGCCGACCGCGGACCGCTTCGGCGCCGACGCGGCCCGCGCCGCCTGGCTGATCGCCCAGCACGCCGACCGCCAACTCGACGTCCAGCGCCGGGCGCTGCGCCTACTGGAGCGCGCCGTCGCCGACGGCCTGGCGGCCCGCCGCGAACTGGCCTTCCTCCAGGACCGCACCCTCGTCAACGAGGGCCGCGAGCAGATCTACGGCACCCAGATCGCCGGCGTCCGGGACGGCGCCCCCGTCCCGTGGCCCTGCCGGGACCCGGAGCGGATGGACGAGCGCCGGGCCGAGGTGGGCATCCCGCCGTTCACGGAGTACGTCGCCCAGTTCACCTGAGCCCCCGGGAGCCGGGCAGTACGGGAGCGGCGGCCGGCCCCGGACCCGTAGGCGGATCGGGGCCCAAGCCCCCGTCCCCGGGCCGAATGGCTGCCGGCCGGCCCCGTAGATCATCATGCGGGCATGACCGAGAGCCTCGAACTCCCGCCCGCCGCCCGCCTCGACGCCTTCACCCCGGCCCATCTGGCCGAGATCCTCGGCGACGGCCCCGACCCCTTCGGCGTCGGCTTCACGGGCCTGACCTGGCTCCCCAAGGAGGAGCATTTCGGTATCCGCCTCGACGGCCGCCTGGTGGCCCACGCCGGTCTGCGCCGGCTCCCGGTCTGCCTCGGCGATACGGAAACCGAGGTGATCGGCGTCGGCGGCGTGGCCGTGGCCCCCGAGCTGCGCGGCCGGGGCCTGGCCCGCCGGGCGGTGGCGGCGGCGCTGGCCCACGCCCGCACCATGGGCCCGCGGCACGGCCTGCTGTTCTGCCGCCCGCCGTTGGTCGCCCTCTACGCCCGGCTCGGCTGGCGGGAGATCACCGAGGACGTCTGGGTCGAACAGCCCGCGGGCCCGGTACGCATGCCGCTGCCCTCCCTGTGGACGCCGCTCCACGACGGCGCCGAGTGGCCCCCGGGGACGGTCCGGCTGCGGTCCCTGCCCATGTGAGGGCCCGTGTGGGGCCCGGGTGCCCACCTGAGGCATCTGCCGTGGTACGGCACGGAGTTCGGCGCGGCCGGCCCGAATAGGATCACCGGCGAGAACGGCCCGGAAACGATCCGGCGAACACTTCGGAGAACTGGGGGACGGGATGAAGCGCGTCGTCAGGGCGGTACCGGTCGCACTCGCCGCCGCGGCGGTGAGTCTGGTGGGCCTGGTGGGATGCTCGTCCGGAGCCGGAGCCGGAGCCGGAGCCGGAGCCACCAAGGCCACCGGTAACGGGGCCGGTGCCCAGGCGTCCGCGGAGGCGTTCGCCCGCACGTACCAGGAAGCCGTCAACGACCAGGACTGGCAGCAGGTGTGCCGGATGCGCACCGACCGCTACCGCCACGGCACCGTTCAGGCGTGCGTCGCCGCCAACACCGAGAGCACCCCGTCCGCGACCCCGTCGCCGACCGAGAGCGAGGAACCGCTGCGGCGGGCGGACGGCTCCATCGTCCCGCCGAAGCCGAAGCCCTCCGCCAGCGGACCGGACCGGGCCGAGACCGGCCCCGTCAAGGCCGCCGGCGCGGTACCGGTGCCGGCAATCGGTGAACACCCGGCCGGCACCGGCGTCGGCGTCCAGTACACCGTGACCTGGCCCAGCTCCACCACGACCGACAAGAAGGCCCTGCGCCTCGTACAGCAGGGCGGCCGGTGGCTGGTCGACCAGTCCGAGGACGTCTTCCCCTCCGACGAGGCCCACGGAGATCCGGTCCGCGACGCCCTGAGCAGGTCCTGACCGGCGAGCGGGCTTCCTGACGGCGAGCAGGTCCGGACCGGCCCGGACCGTGGCGGACGGCCGCCGGCCGCGGACTGCCCGCCGAGTGGTCCATTGGCCCTCCGCCGGCAGGTGGCAACCCCGGATTGCTGGACCAATGGCACAGCATTTCCAGGCTCTGTTGAGCCATCGGCTGTGCAGGTGTTGAGATAGAGACGTCGATGGCGCTGCGGACCTCCGCGGCGCCTTTCTCATGTCGCGGCATGTCGCCGCATCTCGCGGTGCACCAGGGTGCGGAAGGGGCGGGGCAACTTGCTGAAGAGGGCGTTCGTGGCACCGGATCCGGGACGGATGCGGCTGCGGTTCGCGGCCCGGGGCGTACTCGGGATCGGGGCGGCGGTGGCGCTGTGCGGCGCCGCCGGGCACACGCTGACCGCCGCGATCACCGGCGGCCTGGCCGCGCTGCTCGCCCTGTTCACGGTGACCGACCCGACGGTGCGCGGCCAGGCCGTGACGACCGCGCTGCTCCCCGTCGTCGGGCTTCCGGTCCTCGCGCTGGCCGCCGTACTGCACGCGCAGCCGCTCGCCCGCGACCTGGCGTTCCTCGCGGTCGTCGGGGCGGGGGTCTACGCCCGGCGGTGGGGGGCACGCGGGCACGCGCTCGGCGTCTTCGCCTTCATGACCTTTTTCGCCGCGCAGTTCCTGCACACCGTCCCCGGCCATCTCCCGGAGCTGTCCGCGGCGGTCCTGCTCTCGCTGGCGGTGGCGTCGGCGGTGCGTTTCGGGCTGTGGTGCTACGAGCGGCGGCTCCCGGCGCCCGCCCCGGCGCCCGCGCCGTCCGGCGGCACCGGGCTCGCGCGGATCACGACGCGGCAGGCCGTCCAGGCGACCGTCGCGGCCGCCCTCGCGCTCGGCATCGGACAGGCGCTGTCCGAGCAGCGGTGGTACTGGGCGGTCGGCGCCACCTGGTGGGTGTTCGTCAACACCACCTCCCGGGGCGAGACGCTGGTCCGCGGCTTCCGGCGCTTCCTGGGGACGGTGCTCGGGGTGGTCCTCGGCCTGGCCGTCGCCATTCCGGTGCACGGTGAGCCGGTCGCCACCGCCGTGCTCGTCGCCCTCAGCGTCTTCGGGATCTTCTACACCGCCGCCGTCTCGTACACCTGGATGATGCTCGCCGTCACCGTACTGGCCAGCATGCTCTACGGGCTCCTCGGAGTGCTCGACCCGGCGCTGCTCGCCCTACGGGTGGGCGAGACGGCCATCGGCGCCCTGGGGGCCGTACCGGCGGTGCTGCTCGTCCTGCCGGTCACCACGCACGCGGTCACCGACGCGCGGGTCGCTCGGGCCCTGCGGTGCGTGCACGCCTGCACCGCGGAGGCCGCCGCGCGGCTCGCCGGCGACCCGGAGGCCGATCCGGCGCCGCGCGTCGCCGAACTCGAGGCGATCCTCGGCGGCGTACGGCTCTCGCTCGTCCCCCTGGTGCACCCGCTCAGCCCGCTGCGGGCGCGCAAGCGGCGGGCCCGGCAGGTGCTGGCGCTGCTCGACGACTGCGCGCGCGAGGTGCGCGGGCTGGCGTCGGTCGCCGCCGACCCGGAGGCGTCGCACGACGCCCGGCTCACCGCGGCCTGCCGGCGCGTGGAGGCCGCGGTCGAGGCCCTCACCGACGCCCCGATCGACGGACGCCGCCAGGAGGCCGGTGCCGCCGCGGCGGCGCACGCGGACGGCGGCGGGCCCGTACTGGCCCATCTGCACGCACTGGAGCAGGCCCTCCTCGAGCTCGCGGTACCGCTCGGCAGGACGGATCGGACGCCGATCGGGGCGTGATCCCGGGGCGGAGGGCGCGGGGCGTACGCAGGGGCGGGCCCCTCGTGACCCCCGGGTGCGCGCCGCGCACGGCCCGGTCCGTGCCGCGCGGGTCCGCGCCCCCGGTCGTTTCCCGCCGTTTCCGGGGTGTGACCCAGATACAGCCCAAACGGGCCACGGGATGATCTTGGTCTGGTCGGCCTCGCGGATGCCGTACGCGAGCTTCAGTGCCTTCTCCCGCTGTGGGCGGACTTTGACGCGGGTGGGTACGCCCGCTGCTCCACCGCCCAGCAGGAACAGTGTCCGTCGCGGACCACCGCTGACCCGCCGACCCGGGTCGTGATGCCCGCCGGCCCGCGTCGGGCCGAAGCGAGCACGCTGGCCGGTCGACCGGGGGTGTCGCCCTGCTCCACCTCGATCGCGACCGTCTGCGCCCCTGTCGTGTCGAGCAGGTGGGCGGCCAGGCAGCCGGTGCTGCACCGGCCCCCCTTTGACGCTCAACGAACCGGCAACCGCCAACGGCGTCCGCCGCTGGCCGGACCTGGCCGTAAGCGGCCGACCGAACGCGTCCCGGAGCGTACCGGCCTGCCTCAGCCGGTGCCGTCCTGCACCGGATAGTGGATGATGACCGCTCCGCCGGTGGCGTAGTTGGCGACATCGGCGGCCAGCCGCTGGCCGTGCGGCGACGTCCGCGCCGCGTCCATGGCGGCGGCGTCGGCGAAGTCGGCTTCGAAGACCGCGAAATACGGCGCTTCTCCCTCGGCCGCCGCCACGTCGAAGCTGTAGCGCCACGCAAGCGGGCCGGGCCAATTCCTGACCAGCGGAAGGTGGTTGGTCACGTAGTAGTCGCGGAAGTGCTCAGGGTCGGCGGGCTCGGGATACAGGACAACGAGCTTATGCATGACGACCTCCGGCCTGGTCGGTGTACGCCGGGTGCAGCAGGGCTATCCGCGACATCGGCTCTCCTGTCGAGTTCGTTTCGAAATCAGAAACGCCCGGTGGACGCTAGTGTTTCGAATAACGAAACGCAAGGAGGGTCATGCCGACACCGCGCCCAGGAACACCGGTTCGTGGATCGACTACCGGCCGTCCCCTCATGGCCGCGCTGGACCTGTTCGGCCGTCGGTGGGCGCTGCGCATTCTCTGGGAACTGCGCGCGGGTCCGCTCGGCGCCCGCGCGCTGCTGGCACGGTGCGAAGGGCTGTCATCCAGCGTCCTCTACCAGCGGCTCCGCGAACTCGCGTCGAGCGGGATCATCGCCCCCTCGGCTGATGGCTATGAGCTGACTCGGCTGGGGACAGCACTCCGTGATGCCCTCCGTCCGCTCGACGAATGGGCGATCACCTGGGCGCAGGAGCAGGAACACAACGATCAGGCGCCCACGGAGACGTGAAGGTCACGCCCGACCAGGTGGAGCGGTGATCTGACGGACGCCTGACTCGGGACACGGGCTCACGCGGCCTGCGAGAAACCCTCGGCCGCTGTCCCGCCGCCGCGCGAAGGGGCGAAGTCGACGTCCAGGCGCGGGTCGTACGCGTCGGGCTCGTCGCCCAGCGGCTGGCGCACGATCTCGGCCGGTTCGTACCGTGCGTCCAGGCGCCGGTGTACCAGGCTGCGATGGTTCTTCGCGGCCTTGTCCGCCAAGATCGGCAGCACCGTGCCCTCCGGCAGTTCCACCCCTCGGAGAACGAAGTCCACCCCCGCCGCCGGATACTCCTCCGGTTTCGGGAAGCGCCCCATGCGCTGATACGACTTCAGCGCCGGCAGCAGCGCGAGCTGGTGCCCCTCGGAGTGCGTGCTCTCCGCGGCCCAGGCCGCCTCCTCGCGACTCGGCGCGAAGAACAAGCGCAGTTCATGCGCACTGATCAGCTGCTTGAGCCGCGGATACGCGGTCCGTTCCATCGAGGTCGCAGCCCACCCCGGCCCCAGACGACAGCCCAACGTCACCATCAACGACGCTGGGCTGGCTGAACGGGTGGCGGTGGCGCACCCTCACGCCGCCAAGATCGTCCCATGGCCCGTTTGGAGCGTATCCGGGTCGCACCCCCTTCCCGCCGCATCCCGGCACCGCCCGGCGCGCCCCGCCTCGCCCTGTTAGCGTCGGCCCGGAGGCGGGCGGGAGCTGCCGGCCGGTCGGTGACCGACGACGGAGGGCTGCCCGCCGGTTTACGAGGCCGGCCGTGGCCTCGGGCCTAACGGGCAGGCGGCGGACGAAGGGTGGCGAGTGATGGCGGCGACGGGAGTGGCGGGCGCGGAGGGCCGGGCCTCCGGGGGAGTGGAGCGCGGGCGCGGGATCCGGGCGTACATCGGCTCGTTCACCACGGCGGGCGGCGCCGGCCTCACCACCGCGGCCGTCGACCCGGATACCGGCGCGCTGACCCCGCTGCACACCAGCGACGCGGTCACCAACCCGTCCTACCTGGCGCCGGACCCCGGCGGCCGGTACCTCTACGCGGTCAGCGAGACCCCGGACGGCGCGGCCGCCGCCTTCTCGCTCACCCCGGACGGACCCGTTCCGCTCGGACCCGCCGTCCCGGTGGACGGTGACAGCCCCACTCACCTCACCCTCTTCTCCGGCCATCTGGTCACCGCCAACTACGGCTCCGGTGACGTCAGTACGCTCCCGCTGCGGGCCGATGGCACCCTGGGCGGCCCGGTCCGGGTGCTGGCCCATGAGGGCAGCGGCCCGGACGCCGACCGCCAGGAGGGCCCGCACGCCCACGCCGTCCGGCCCGACCCCGGTGGGCACCTGCTGCTCAGCGTGGACCTGGGCGCCGACTCGGTCCGGATCTGCGCCCTGGACCCCGCGAGCGGCAGCCTGGCGGTGCGCGGCGAGACCCGGCTGCGCCCCGGCAGCGGCCCCCGCCACCTCACCTTCCATCCGAACGGCGCGTTGGCCTGTGTCGTCAACGAACTCGCCCCGACCGTGACGCTGTGCCGGTGGGACGGCGACCGGGGCACCCTCGCGCCCCTGGGGGAGACCTCCCTGCTCCCCGAGGGCGCGGCGGCCGAGGGCCCGGCCTACCCGTCCGAAGTGGTCTTCTCCCCGGACGGCCGGTTCGCCTGGGCCGCGGTCCGGGGCGCGGACAGCATCGCGGTGCTCTCCGTGGACGCCGGGGCCGGGACCGCCGCCCTGGTCACCACCGTCCCGTGCGGCGGCCACTGGCCCCGCGATCTCGCGCTGCACCCCGGCGGGCGCCATCTGTACGCCGCCAACGAGCGGTCCGGGGACGTCACCTGGTTCACCGTCGACCCGGAATCCGGCGTGCCGGTACGCGGCGGCTCCCTCACCGCCCCGGCCGCCTCCTGCGTGGTCTTCGCCTGATGGCGCTGACGGCGCTGACGGGGCCGACGGCGGCCCGATAACGGGCCGGACGGGCGGGCCCGTTCGCCACCGGCCCGCCAAGGCCCCCAGAGCGCCCGTACAGCGCCATCCGTCGCTCACCCCACCCCCCGCGCCACCCACCGCTCCCGCGGCCGCCAGACAGCCGCCTGCGCCGCTCAGAAGCGGAAACCGGCCGGTCGCCGAGCCACCCCGCCCAGCGCGGAGGGCCGCCCCGCGCATCGCTGCGCGGGACGGCCCTCGGTGAACGGTTGCGGCCGCGGACGTCGTACGACGGTGCCGTGCGGCCGGGTCGCGGGGTTACCGGACGGGCGCCCCCAGGCCCTGACCCGGCAGGGTGATCCCCATCGCCGCCGCGTAGTTGGACAGCACCAGCCGGCCCACCGCGCCGTACGCGCCCAGCGCCTCGGCCGAGGCGCAGCCGGCCTCCTCCGCGGCCGCCCCCAGCAGGCCGTCGGCGAGTTCCGGGCCGATCAGGTACGGGGCCAGCGCGAGCTGCTGGGAACCGGCCGCGCGCAGCTGCTCGGCGGTGCGGGCGATCGCGCCCTCCTCGTCGAGGCCGGCGGCCAGCACCGGCACGGCCAGGCGGGCGGAGAGCAGCATGCCGGTGATGCCGGCGGCCTGCACCGCCTCCTCGCCGCCGACGGTGGCCAGGATGATGCCGTCCGCGGCGGTGGCGACGGTGAACAGCCGGGCGCGGTCGGCGCGGGCCAGCCCGGCCTCGGACAGCCGGACGTGCAGCGCCTCGGCGAGCAGCGGGTGCGGGCCCAGGACGTCGGTCAGTTCCGCACCGGAGCCGCTGTTCATGATCGCCTGGCGTATCCGGCGCAGCAGCGCGCTGTCCGGACCGGCCAGCAGCGGGACGACGACCGCCGCGGGACCGCGGTCCGGCTGCCCGGTGGCCTCCGCGGTGGCCCGCTGCTCGGCGGCGGCCTGCGCCAGTACCGCGTCCAGGGACGGGAACTCCTCGTCCCCGCCGTCCACGTACGCGATCCGGGCGTCCAGACCGGGCAGTTCGGAGCGGGCGATGCTGGAGACCTCCTCCGCCAGGCTGCGCGAGGCGGAAGAGGGGGTGCCGGGGACGGCCAGCACGAGGGCGGGCGCGCCCTCGGGCGCGGCGAGCGGCTCCGGCTTGCGGTGCCGGCCGGACGGCCGGCTGCGCGGCGTTCGTACCGGCAGGCCGGGGGCTTCGGCGTCAATACGGGGCGAGCCAGGTGCGGGCCCAGTGGGGGAACTCATGGCGCCGCATGCTAACGCCTCGGCGTGTCCGTCCGCCGAGGCAGGGTTCCGTCGAGCGGTATCCGTCCCGTTTTATCCCGCGCGTCGGGGTGGCCGGGCCGTCATATGCCCTGTGATCTGCAACAACTTCCCGTCGACCGGCAGCGCCAGCCGGTCCTCGGCCAGCGCCGCGGCGATCGCCAGCGCCCCGTCGAGCGGGCTCCCGGCGGCCTCCACCGGGCGGACCCCGGGGAGCCGTTCCGCCAGTGCCGTACGGAGCGGGGCGAGCAGCGGATCGCCGAGGCGCAGCAGGCCGCCGGTGAGGGCGAGCGCGGTGCCGGGGGCCGGCGGGCAGGCCGCGGCCGCGGTATCGGCGATATGGCGCGCGGCCTCGGCCAGGATGTCCGCGGCCACCGGGTCCGCGGCGGCGCAGCGCGCGACCTCGGGGGCGAACGAGGCGAGCACGGCGGGCCGGTCGGGCCGCGGGTAGAGGGCGCCGGGCAGCCCCGTCACCGGCCCGAACACCGCCTCGGCGCGCGCCAGCAGGGCCCGCGAGCCCCCGGGCCGCCCGTCGTGCGCGCGCAGCGCCGCCTCCAGCCCGGCCCGCCCGATCCAGGCGCCGCTGCCGCAGTCGCCCAGCAGATGCCCCCAGCCGTCGGCCCGGCGCCAACCGCCGTCCGGCGCCAGGTCGGTGCCCAGGGCGACCAGGCCGGTGCCCGCCGCGACCACGGCGCCCGGCCGCTGTCCGAGCGCCCCGGCGTACGCCGTCACCGCGTCCGCGGCGAGCGCGAGGTGCCGCACCCCGAAGGCGGCGGCCAGGGCCGCGGGCAGCCGGGCGCGCAGCGCGTCGCCGAGGGTGCCCATACCGGCCGCCCCGACGCAGACCGCGGTGAATCCGCCGGCGCCCGTGCGGGCCCCCAACTCCTCGGCAGCGGGCAGGAGTTGGTCGAGCAGGTGGTCCGCGTCGATGCCGGCGGGGCCGGTGCGGACCGGTTCGCGCGAGACATGGGTGGCCGCCGGGCCCACCGTGCCGCCGGCACCGGCCCGGGCCACCGCGATCCGCAGTCCGGACCCGCCCGAGTCCACGCCCAGTACGTGGCCCCCGGCCCCGGAACCGTCCGCGGCGCTCCCGGGCTCAGCCAAGGCCGCGGGCGTCCTGCTTGAGGGCGGTGTCGACGGTCAGCGCGGTGGCGACGACCAGGCTCAGCAGCGGGTCCGGCAGCTGCTGGTGGATCTGGAGGACGTAGTTGTCGGCGGTGGTGAACATCGTCTTGGCCAGGCCCTCCCAGGTCTTGGTGATCCGGGCGACCTCGGTGTCGGTGTGGTCGGTGATCGCGAAGTTCCACGCCCGCCAGTTCTCCGCCTTGATGGCGCCGACCTGCTGCCCGTTGACCAGCATGGCGAAGTTGATCTTCCCGATGGCGTTCTGCTGGACGATCTCGCCGACCGGCTGCCCGTCCGGACGGGCCACCAGCACCTTGGACTTGATCAGCTTCGCGGGCCGGGTCAGCACCAGCTGCGGCTGGCCGTAGGCGTCCCGGATCTCCAGCTTGTGGGTCATGTACTGGTCCAGGCTGGAGACCACCCGGAGCACCTTCTTCGCGGTGCTCTGGCCGATCTCGACGACCGCGCCGAGCTGATTGCCGTGCTGGTCGTGCACGGCGTACTCGTTGCTCACCTCGATGAGCTTGGCCTTCTGGTTGACCACCAGCACCGGCTCGGTGAACAGCGTGCCGCCGCCCGGCCCGGCGGGCGCCACCCCGGCCTGCTGCTGCACCTGGCGCTGGATACCGGCCTGCTGCTGCGCCTGGTGGTGCGCCTCGGGGGAGTACGCGCCGGGCTGGCCCTGGCCCGGCATCGGCTGGCCCTGCACCGGCATCGGCTGCGGGTAGCCGCCGCCCTGCTGGCCGTACGGAGCCTGGCCCGGGGCGGGCTGCTGCGGCGCGTACGGCTGCGCCGTCGGCTGCTGCTGTGCCATCTGCGGCTGCTGCGTCTGCTGATACGGCTGCGGCTGCTGCGGCTGCTGGTACGGCTGGGCCTGCTGGGGTGCGGGCTGCTGCGCGGGCTGGGGCCCCGCCTGTGCGGCCTGCTGCTCCTGGGGCTGCGCCTGCTGTCCGGGGTGGGTGTGCGCGGTCCACTGGGAGCCGTCCCACCAGCGGAGCTGGTGGGGGGTGCCCTGCGGGTCGGCGTACCAGCCCGCAGGGATGTTCGCGTTCGTCATGCCAGGCACACTATCGCCCGCTACCGGCGGGCGGCCCGGCTCAGGGCAGGCGCCAGTCCACGGGCTGCGCGCCCTGCCGGACGAGCAGGTCGTTGACGCGGCTGAACGGCCGGGAGCCGAAGAAGCCGCGGTCGGCGGACATGGGGGAGGGGTGCGCCGACTCGACCGCCGGCAGGTCGCCGAGCAGCGGGCGGAGGTTGCGCGCGTCGCGCCCCCACAGCACCGCCACCAGGGGGCCGCCGCGCGCCACCAGGGCCCGGATGGCCTGCTCGGTGACCTGCTCCCAGCCCTTGCCGCGGTGGGCGGCGGGCTTGCGCGGCGCCGTCGTCAGCGCGCGGTTCAGCAGCAGGACGCCCTGCCGGGTCCACGGGGTGAGGTCGCCGTTGGAGGGCCGGGGCAGCCCGAGGTCGGAGTGCAGCTCCCGGAAGATGTTCTCCAGGCTGCCGGGCAGCGGGCGGACGTCCGGCGCCACGGAGAAGCTCAGTCCGACCGCGTGCCCCGGGGTGGGATAGGGGTCCTGACCGACGATGAGGACCCGCACCTCCTCGAAGGGTTGCTGGAAGGCCCGCAGGACGTTGTTGCCGGCCGGGAGGTAGGTCCGGCCCGCGGCGATCTCGGCCCGCAGGAAGTCGCCCATCGCGGCGATCTGCCCGGCGACCGGCTCAAGTGCCTTGGCCCAGCCTGGTTCGACGATGTCATGGAGAGGTCGTGCAGCCACGGGGTCACCCTACTGGCCGACCCCGGCCGCCCCTCAATTCCCGGCCACCGGCCGCTCATGCCAGTGCCGCCGCCCGTACGCACAGCACGTCCGGCAGATGGGAGGCGAGCTGCTGCCAGCTGTCGCCGTCGTCGGCGCTGGCGTAGACCTCGCCGTTGCGGTTGCCGAAGTACACCCCGGCGGGGTCGGCGTCGTCGACCGCCAGGGCGTCCCGCAGGACCGTGCCGTAGTGGTCCTCCTCGGGCAGGCCGGCGCTCAGCGGCTCCCAGCTGGCGCCCGCGTCGGCGGTGCGGAAGACCCGGCAGCGGTGGTCGGCCGGGACCCGGTCGATATCGGCGGTGATCGGGAAGACGTAGGCGACATCGCCGCGGCGCGGGTGGGCGGCGACCGCGAAGCCGAAGTCCGACGGCAGGCCGCCGCCGATGTCCGTCCAGTGCGCGCCGGCGTCGTCGCTGCGGTAGACGCCCCAGTGGTTCTGGAGGTAGAGCCGGTCGGGGTCGGCCGGATCCCGGGCGATCTTGTGGACGCACTGGCCGAACTCCGGGTGCTGGTCGGGCAGGAAGACCGCCTTGACGCCCTTGTTGGACGGCTCCCAGCCGGCGCCGCCGTCGCGGCTGCGGAACACCCCGGCCGCGGAGACCGCGACGGTGACCGCGGCGGCGTCCCGGGGATCGGTGACGACGGTGTGGACGGCCAGGCCGCCGCCGCCCGGCACCCACCGCTCCCGGCTCGGGTGCTCCCACAGCGCCCGGACCAGCTCGAAGCTCTCGCCGCGGTCCTCGGAGCGGAACAGCCCGCCCGGCTCGGTGCCGGCGTAGACCACCTCGGGCTCGGCCGGGCCCGCCGGGTGCAGCTGCCACACCCGCTCCAGCGACGCCCCGGTGTCCTCGGGATATCTGATCGCCGGGCGGGCCGGCTCCTGCCAGGTCTCGCCCAGGTCGTCGGAGTGGAAGACGGACGGGCCCCAGTGCGCGCTGTCGGCTCCGGCCAGCAGCCGGGGCCGCGGGCCGCGGGTGTCGATGGCGAGGGAGTAGACCGCCTGGGCGGGGAAGTGCGGGCCGCTCACCCGCCACCCGCCGGCCCGCCGGCGGCCGAGGAACAGCCCTTTGCGGGTGCCCACCGCGAGAAGTACGTCTGTCATGCCGGAACACCTCCGGGACGCCGTTGTCTCAGATGCCGCCAGTGTGCACCCGGCCACTGACAACGGCGTCTCCCGGCGGAATCCGCGCAGGTCAGACGGCGCGGTGGTACTGCTGGGGGATATGCACCGCGGCGCCCAGCTCGCGCGCGGCGTGCTGCGCGAAGCTCGGCGAGCGCAGCAGTTCGCGGCCGAGCAGCACGGCGTCGGCCTGCCCGTCCGCGATGATCTTCTCGGCCTGCCGGGCCTCGGTGATCAGGCCGACCGCGCCGACCGCGAGCCCGGTCTCCTTCTTGACCCGCTCGGCGAACGGCACCTGGTAGCCCGGCGCCGAAGTGATCCGGACGTCCGGCGCGTTGCCGCCGGTGGAGGTGTCCAGCAGATCGACGCCGTGCTCCTTGAGCTCGCGGGCGAACCGCACGGTGTCGTCGGCGGTCCAGCCCTCCCGGTCGTCGCGGTCGTCCTCGCTGAGCCAGTCGGTCGCCGAGATCCGGAAGAACACCGGGAGTTCGGCCGGCCAGACCTCCCGGACGGCGTCCACGATCTCCAGCGCCAGCCGGGTCCGGTTCTCGTACGAGCCGCCGTAGGCGTCGGTGCGGTGGTTGGTGTACGGGGAGAGGAACTGGTTGACGAGGTAGCCGTGGGCGCCGTGGATCTCGACGACCTGGAAGCCGGCGGCCAGCGCCCGCCGCGCGGTGTCCGCGAACTTCTCCACGAGCCCCGCTATCTGGTCCGCGGTCAGCTCGTCCGGGGTGGTGTGCGCCGCGTCGAACGCCAGCGGGCTCGGCGCGACCGGCTGCCAGCCGTGCCCCTCACCGGGCGCCAGCGGGCGGCCGCGGTCCACCCAGGTCCGCTCGGTGGACGCCTTGCGGCCGGCGTGCGCGATCTGGATGCCCGGGACGCTGTTCTGGGCCTTGATGGCGTCCGTGATCCGGCGGAACGCCTCGGTCTGCGCGTCGTTCCACAGCCCGAGGTCGTAGGGCGAGATCCGGCCCTCGGGGCTGACCGCGGTGGCCTCGGTGAGGATCAGCCCCGTGCCGCCGGCCGCCCGCGCCGCCAGGTGCTGGAAGTGCCAGTCCCCGGGGACCCCTTGGGCCGGCCCCTCGGGAGCGGCCGAATACTGGCACATAGGGGCCATCCACAGACGATTCGGGATGGTCAGCGAGCGGAGGCTGAAGGGCTCGAAGAGTGCGCTCACGGCGGGCTCCTGTACCTGGACGAGAACGGGCGGGGACCGGCCGGACCCCGGCTCATACGATAGGCATCGTAGTACGGGAGGTGTCAAACTACGATGGTTCTCGTACAATGAAACCTCCAGGACGGGGCAGCCGAGTCCCCACGGAAGGAGCGCCGGCCGCCGGACCGCCGAGGGCGCGCGCACCGCAGACCCACAGATCCACCGAACCGCAGGTCAGGAGCCGTCATGCCGACCGAAACGCCCGCCGCCGGGGCCACCTCGGGCGCCCGGCCGCTCGCGCATCCGACCCGGGAGGACATCCGGCTCACCCAGGTCCTGCACGCCCTCGCCGACCCGATGCGGCTGCGGATCGTCTGCGCCCTGGACGCCGCCGACGGCGAACTGAACTGCGCCGACATCGAGCTGCCGGTCAGCAAATCGACCTGTACGCACCACTTCCGGGTGCTCCGCGAGAACGGGCTGATCACGCAGTTCTACCGGGGCACCGCCAAGATGAACGCGCTGCGCCGGGACGATCTCGAAGCGCTCTTCCCCGGTCTGATCGGCGGGGTGCTGCGGGCCGCCCGCCTCCAGGAGCGCCGCCTCGGCGAGCGCTGAACGGGCCGGCCCCCGCCCATCTCAGCGCAGCGTCATCGCCGACCGCGCCGCGCGCAGCAGCCCGTCCCAGTCCGCCAGCTTGACCGTCCCGCGCCCCAGCCCGCGCCCCCACGCCGCCTCCGCGGCCTCGATCGCCAGCCAGCCCCGCCAGGGCACCGGCCGCGCCCCGGCCCGCTCCAGCGCCGCGACCGGGTCCGCCGCCACCGACCGCCGCGCCAGCTCCGCCGCGTCCGCCAGCAGCGACGCCGCGGTCTCCTTGGCGCACGGCCGGTTGGTGCCGATCACCCCCGTGGGGCCGCGCTTGATCCACCCCGCCACGTAGACACCCGGGTACGGCGCGCCGTCCACCAGGACCCGCCCGCCGTCGTGCGGCACCGTTCCCGTGGCCGGGTCGAACGGCAGCCCCGGCTGCGGTACGCCCCGGTAGCCGACCGACCGCAGCACCAACTGGCCCGCGATCTCCTCCTGTTCACCCGTACCCCGGACCCCGCCCCGGCCGTCGGGCACGGTCCGCTCGAACCGCACCGCCCGCACCCCGGTGGCCGGATCCCCGAGGATCTCCACCGGCCGCAGGAAGAACCGCAGACGGATCCGGCGCGGCCGGCCCGTTCCCGCCGCCCGCGCCACCGGCCGCTCGGCCCAGTCGCGCAGCACCTCGACGTTCCGCCGCACCGGGGCCGGCAGCCCGCCCGGATCGCGGTAGCCCGGGTCCAGCGCCAGCTCCTCGGGCCGGACCACCACCTCCGTACCGGGCAGCGCCCCCAGCTCCCGCAGCTCCTTGGTGGTGAACTTGGCCTGGGCGGGCCCGCGCCGCCCGACCATCCACACGTCCTCGACCCGGCTGTCGGCCAGCGCCCCCAGGGCGCCCTGCGGCATATCGGTGGCGGCCAGCTCGGCGGCGCCCCGGGACAGCATCCGGGCCACGTCCACCGCGACGTTGCCCACCCCGATCACCACCGCCGAACGGGCCGCCAGCGCGAAATGGCCGTCCGCCGCGTCCGGATGCGCGCTGTACCAGGCGACGAAATCGGTCGCCGGATGGCTGCCCGGCAGCGCCTCCCCGGGGATGTCCAGCCGCCGGTCGGTGGCCGCGCCGACGCAGAACACCACCGCGTGGAACATCTCCCGCAGCTCCGCCAGGCCCACCCCGCCGGCCCCCACCTCCACGTTGCCCAGGAAGCGCACCCGGGGGTGCTCCAGCACCGTGCGGAGCGTGCCCTGCAGCGACTTGATCTTCTCGTGATCGGGCGCGACGCCGTACCGCACCAGGCCGTACGGGCAGGGCAGCCGGTCCAATACATGGACCTCGACGTCCGGGACCTCCTCCTGCCCGACCAGCGACTGGGCGGTGTAGACACCGCTCGGTCCGGAACCGATCACTGCGACACGAAGCACGGGTGGCCCCTTCCGCGGAGTATCCCCAGCATGGCACCGGCGGGCGGCCGGCGGGAGAGCTGCGCTATCGGGGTTGCTCCCGGTCCGATGAGCGTGCCGCGCCCGGTGGCCGGGTGAGCTGGAGGCTAGGTTTTTTTTGTGCCGGAAAGTGAGTTTTATACCGATAACCACCGATATAAAGCGCAAGGCGCGGCATTGGAGTGGCCCGACTGGGAACTCCGTGCGCACGGTTCGGCCGCGTCCGGGCTGGGCCCCTGGTTCAGCGCCCGGCTGACCTTCCCCGACGGGGCCCGGATCGACGTCCTGGTGACGGCCTCCGGCGACCACCTCGCCGTCGAGGACGTCCGCGCCGACCCGCCGCTGACCCTGGACGCCCTGGCCACCCTCGCCCACTGGATCGAGGGCCCCCTCGACGACACCTGCCGCGCCGCCACCGGCCGCCCCCCGAAGTCCCGCCCCGCTCCGGCCGCGGCCCCGCACCGGCACCCCGGCCCGGCGGCACCCGCCGCACCCCGGTCGGCGGAGGCGGCGGATGCTGCCCCGGGTGCCGCTGCGGACGGTGCTGTGGGCGGCGTACCGGGTGAGGCGGCGGCCGACGCGGCGGAGGGGGCGGTGGACGACCCGGGGAACGAGGTGAGGGGCGAGGCGGGGAAGGAAGCGGCGGGCGAGGCATCGGCCGTCGCGCCGGCCGCCGCCGCGCCGCCCCAGGGGCCCGGCACCGACCCCGAGCCGCAATCGGAGGCGGCCAGCCCCTCATCCGCCCCGCGGCCCGAGCAGTGCGCGCCGTCCCCCGAACCATCCGAGCGGTCCGGCGCGTCCGAGCGGTCCGGCGTGTCCGAGCAGCCCGGGGTGGCCGAACCGCCCCCCGCCCCGGCCGCCGCCGTCCGTTCCGCCGTCCTCGTCCGCTCGCGGGCCGGGGAACGGCGCCGGATCGCCGCGGCCGCCTACCGCGCGGCCCAGAAGGAGGGCCGCGACCCCGTCCTGGCCGTTATGCACGCCACCGGCCGCAACCGCCGCCGAGCCCTCCGCCTGATCGCCGGAGCCCGCGACGCCGGTCTCCTCACACCCCGCCACAACAAGCGCTGAGGGGCGACGGGTGGCCAACTGGGGCCGGGGGCCGCGGACTTACGGTGTGCCCGCGTCCTCCGCCGGCCCCGGGGGAGCGGCCTGCGCCGCCCCGCGCACCACCGGGGTGCCGCGGGTCGTCGCGCCCTCCGGCGGCCGGGGGCCCGGCGGAACCCCCAACGCCCAGTCCAGCCCGTACCGCTGGAACAGCTCCGCGCGCAGCCGCACCCGGGGCATCTGGGCCCCCTGGAGCAGCATCGGCACCACCGACCCCATCAACAGGGCGCGCAGCAGCGGATAGTCGGCGTCCGGGTCGGTGGACCCGTAGGCCACCACCGTCTCGCGCAGCAACTGGGCCAGCCGCTGCTGCTCCGGGCATTGGACGAACCCGGCGGAGGTGAGAATTCCGGCCATATGCGTCCGCATCAGCATCGGTTCGTCGTGGGCCAGTCCCAGGATCGCGTCGATGGCCCGGGCCAGCAGCTCCCGCCCGGCGTCCGGGCCGGCCGGCCGCGGTTCGCGCTCCAGCGCGGCCTGGAGCGTACGGTGCATCAGCCGGTGCACGGCGGACTGGAGCAACTGCCGCTTGCTGGGGAAGTAGTACGAGATCAGACCGCGGGCCGCCCCCGCGCGCCGCGCGATGTCGCCGAGCGTCGTGGCCTCGTAGCCGCGCTCGCCCACCAGCTCGACCGTCGCCTGCAACAGCCGCTCGCGGGACCGCCGCCGCAATTCTTCATTGACCGATGCGCTGCGGGGGGACATGCTGTAACTCCTGCGTTGACTGGCTCGGAGCCAATATACTCAGCACAGGTTGCGGATGCCCGCCCGCGAGGGCGGAGAATCCGGCGAGACCACCTGATTCGGGCGACGCGGGGGATCGCCCGAATCAGGTCACGGCGGGGCCGGGGTTGGCCCCCTGACCGGCGTCTTGCCGGGCCACAGGTCAACCTCGGTACGCCTGTTCACCCCGTATCCCCCGTCTCGCCTTCCCTGACCGGCCGTCGCTGCGATGCCGGACGGCCTGCTTGCCGCTGTGCCAGAGTGCTGGGATACGGACGGGGGTTCGCTGGTGGGGAGTTGGCGTCGGCGGGAGGCGGAGGTCGCGGCAGTCGGTCCGGGTGGTGGGGGGCGGCTCGTGGGGCCGGTGGCCTTGCCGCGATGGGGGCTCGGGTGGGTCGCGGGGGTCGCCGCGTCGGTGGTCGTCGTTCTCGGGGTGCTGTACGGCGGGGAGAGCACGCCCGGTGGGGTGGACGCGCGGGTCGGGGCGGCGGTGGAGGGGGTGGGGCCGCCGTGGCGGTGCGTGGCGCTGGGTGTGGATTTTTTGGGGGAGCCCGCGGGGGCGGCGGTGGTGGTCGCGGCCGCGGTGACGGGGTGCTTGCTGCTTCGGTGGGTGCGCGGGGTGGTGCTCGTGGTCAGCGGCGTCGGGATGAGTGTCGGGGCGGCGACGGTGATCAAGCAGCTGGCCGGGCGCACGATCCACGGGGAGGGCAACCTGTCGTATCCGAGCGGGCATACCGCCTTCGCCACCGCGCTCGTACTCGTGGTGGCGTTGCTCGCGGCCGGTCGGCTGGGCTTGGGGAGGACGGCCGGCAGGTTGCTCGTGCTCGGCGCGGCGCTGGTCGCGGGTGCTGGTATGGGCTGGGCGCAGGTCGTTCTGGGCGCGCACTATCCGACCGATGTGCTGGGTGGTTGGTGCACCGCGCTGGTGGTGGTGCCGGTGACCGCTTGGGGGGTCGATCGGGTGGGGGGACGGTGGGCCGGCTGAGCGGCGCGTCACCTCACACCAACCGCCGGAACACCGGCTTGACCGGGCGGCCGGCGAGCCAGGGGGTGGGGTCGGCGGCGTCCAGGGCCTTGCGGTACACGGCGCATGCCTGGGCCACCACGTCGATGGTGCGGTCGATGTCGGCGTCGGTGAGGGCGCTGCTGACGACGAAGGACGGGGCGAGTACGCCGCCCGCCAGGAGGTGGCGCAGGAACAACGTGCGGTATGGCTGGGACGGCTGGCCGTTCTCGTCGAGGGTGGCGTAGACCAGGTTGCTGGCCCGGCCCCGGACGAGGAGGTGGTCGCCGACGCCCGTGCTCGCGGCGGCGTCGCGGACGCCGGCGGCCAGCCGCTCACCGAGGGCGTGCAGGCGCGCGGTGACGCCTTCCTCGGTGTACGTCGTCTGTACGGCCATCGCGGCGGCCAGGGAGTGCGTTTCGGCGCCGTGCGTGGTGGACAGCAGGAAGACCCGGTCGCCGGAGTGGCGCAGTCCGCCCCGCTCCATCAGCGCGCGGCGCCCGGCCAGTGCGGAGACGGCGAAGCCGTTGCCCAGCGCCTTGCCGAAGGTGGAGAGGTCGGGGACGACGCCGTACAGGCCCTGGGCGCCCGCCTCGGACCAGCGGAAGCCGGTGATCATCTCGTCGAAGATCAGGACGCAGCCGTGCCGGTCGGCCAGTTCGCGCAGGCCGGCGAGGTAACCGGGCGGCGGCTCGGTGTGGGTGGCGGGTTCGAGGACCAGGCAGGCGATCTCGTCCCGGTAGCGGGTGAGCAGGTCCTCCGTGGCGGCCAGGTCGCCGTAGGGGAAGGTCACGGTGAGCTGGTTGAGCGCCGCGGGGATGCCGGCGGACATCGGCGTGGTGCCGATGAACCAGTCGTCGGTGGAGAAGAACGGGTGGTCGGCGCAGAGGGCCACCCGCGGGCGTCCGGTGGCGGCGCGGGCCAGGCGCACCGCCGCGGTGGTGGCGTCGGAGCCGTTCTTGGCGAACTTCACCATCTCGGCGGTCGGCACCGTGGCCAGGAAGCGTTCCGCGGCCTCGACCTCCACGAGGGAGGGCCGGACGAAGTTGCTGCCGCGGTCCAGTTCCCGCCGCACCGCCTCGATGACGCGGGGGTGGGCGTGGCCGAGGCTGACCGACCGCAGACCGGAGCCGTACTCGATATAGCGGTTGCCGTCGATGTCCCAGACGTGGGCGCCGCGGCCGTGGCTGATGACCGGCGCCATGTTCTCGGGGTATTGGTCGTCGCCCTTGGCGTAGGTGTGCGCGCCGCCGGGGATCAGGGCGTGCAGCCGCTCGTTCGCCGCACGGGACCGGGGGAGAGCTAACTCCCGCTCGCAGTCCGCCAGTTCAGGTTCCATGCCCGCCTCACTTCCCTCTTCGGTTCAGGTACTCGGCGAGGCCGGTGGCCTTCCGGTCCCGCCGGGACAGCGAGGTGACCGGCAGCGGCCAGGGGATGGCCAGTTCCGGGTCGTCGTGGGCGATCGTCACGTCCTCGGCCGGATCGTGCGGGCGGTCGATGCGGTACGAGGTGTCGGCGGTCCCGGTCAGTGCCTGGAAGCCGTGGGCGCATCCCGCCGGGATGTACACGGTCGTCTGCGTCTCGCCGGACAGCTCGAAGAAGGCCACGGCCAGGTACGTCGGGGAGTCCGGGCGGAGGTCCACGACGACGTCGAAGATCTTTCCGTACGAGCAGCGCACCAGCTTGGCCTCGCCGGCGCCTGAGCGCAGGTGCAGGCCGCGCAGGACGCCGCGGACCGAACGGGACACGCTGTCCTGGACGAAGGCGTTCGGGTCGAGGCCCACCGCGCGGATCGCGTCGGCGTCGAAGGTGCGGCAGAAGAAGCCGCGTTCGTCGGCGTACGGGGTCGGCTCGAACAGGAACGCGCCGGCGATCTCCGGGACTTCGGTTGCTTTCATGGGGCCTTCCGCGGCTGTCATGGGGCCTTCCGCACGGTGTGGGCGTGGTCGGTCATGGGGAAGAGGGTGGAGGTCAAGTGGCTGAATTGGCGGGCGAGTTGGCGTAGGGCCACCTCGTTTCGTTCGGCTAGCGTGTGCCGCAGCTCCGGCGCTCGCTTCTCCAGTTCCCGGAACTGCTCCAGCAGCCGGTCGGCGTCGAGGGCGCGGGCCGGGTGGCTGTACGCGCCGAGGCCCATCCGGGCCATGAGGGCGTCGCTCTTGGCCGCGTAGCTGACCGCGAGTGCCGGGGTGCCGGCCTTCAGGGCGCAGACCAGGTTGTGGTAGCGGATCGCCACCACGGCGTCGGCGGCCGCCGCCTCCCGCATCAGGTCGGCGAGGGAGGCCGGTTCGGCGGCGGTGACCAGCGGCGAGTCCACCGCGTCGAGGATCGCGGCGACCACCGGCGCGTCGCAGGCGTCGCCGGTGAGCAGCCGGACCGGGCGGCCGTCCTCGACCAGCGCGCGGACGAAGCGGATCGTCCCGTCGAGGTAGCGGTGGTGGATCTCGCCGGCCCGGACGCGGTCGTCGTCGCCGCCGTGGAAGTCCATGACGCCGACGCAGACGCGGCCGGGAGGGGCAGGCGGTCCGCTCGTCGGCGGTGGTGGCAGGGCGAACGCGAGGTCCGGGTAGACCTCGTCGCGCGCGGTGTCCACGCCCATCGTCCGCATCGTGTCGCGGGACGGCGCGTCCCGGTACGAGCGGTACGCGGCCAGCCGTGCCGACCAGCGCACCAGGGCTCTCGTCGGCCGGCTGCCGATCGGTGCGGCGCCGACGCTGACCAGCGCTACCCGGGTGCCGAACAGCCGGCCGGCCGCGCAGAGCAGGAACAGGGAGTACGGGAAGCCCCACGGCCGCAGTGGCAGGGTGGCCTCCAGGACGCCCATGCCCGGCACGATCACCACGTCGTGCCGGCGCACCCAGGCGGCGGTGCGGACGATGTCGAGGAGTTTGCCCAGGCCCTTGGCGGCCATCGCGCCCGCGCGGGACGCGGTCCGGTACTCCGCGCGGTTCCAGTGCAGGCGCACCGCGGGGATGCCGAACCGCTCCGTCACCGCCTCCGGGCCGCCGCACAGCGCGTCCACGGCCGCGTCCGGGTGCTCGGTGCGGAGGTAGTCGAGGAGGGCTTCCAGCGATCCGTCGTTGCCGAGGTTGCCGGAGCCGAGGAGGCCGAACACCCCGACGCGGGGCGTGGTTGTCATGCCTGCCGCCCTTCGCGGCCCGCGACGAGGGCGTCGACGGAGACGGTGAGCCGGTCCGGGGCGACCGGGGGGCGGTCCTCGACCCGTTCGCCGGCGCCCGGCCGGGCCCGGCTGGTCAGCCAGGCGGCCAGGTGGCGGTAGCAGGCGCGGCGGTCGGCCGGGGTCAGCGGCGCCCGCCGGATCGCCGCGGCGAAGCCCCAGACGTACTCGGCCAGCAGCCGGGGCGTCGGGTGCAGCGGGCCCGCCCGGCGCGGGTCGAGGTTGACGCAGCGGGCGCGCTTGGAAGGGTTCGCCCGCTCGGCGCGGGTGGGGTGGTCGCGGCGGAAGTACAGCACCTCCGGCACCTGGTGGAACGGCCCGTGCAGGGTGAGTTCGGCGACGAACGTGCGGTCCGCGTGGTGGTAGCTGTCCATCGGCTTCACCCGGCGCAGGACGTCGGCCCGCAGCACCCCGTAGAAATCGTCGCCGCCGGGTTCGAAGAGCAGACTGCGGAAGCGCTCGGGCGGGTGCGGTGAGTCGGTGGCGAGTCCGTACGCGTAGGGGACTTTCAGCTGGCCGTCGCCGTCGATGACCGCCTGGCCGGTGTGCGCGAGGATCGCGTCCGGCCGCTCGTCCAGTGCCTGGACGCACGCGCGCAGCAGGTCGCGGCCGTACAGGTCGTCGTGTGAGGCCCATTTGAAGAGTTCGCCGCGGGACCGGGCGAAGACGTGGTTGTGGTTGGGGGTGGCGCCGATGTTGCGGGGCAGCCGGAGGTAGCGGATGCGCGGGTCGCGTGCGGCGTACCGGCGGCAGATGTCCTGGGTGCCGTCGGTGGAGGCGTTGTCGGAGATGATCAGCTCGAAGTCCTCGTAGGTCTGACCCAGCAGGGCGTCGAGCGACTCGGACAGGTACTCCTCGCCGTTGTACACGGGCAGGCCGATGCTCAGCCTGGGGCGGGTGGTCATGAGGTCCTCGCTTCGGGGAGGGGGTTCCGGTTCGGGTGGGGCTCGCGCAGGGCGGACCGCAGGTGCAGCCACCACACGGCCGAGCCGCTGACGGTCGCGGCGGCGACGCCCCAGGCGGAGCCGGCCGTACCGGCGGCGGCCGCCCCGCCGAGCCCGCCGCCGACGTAGCAGAGCGAGGCGAACAGCTGGCAGCGCAGGCTGCGCCGGGCCGCGCCGAGCGCGCGCAGCCCGGCCGCCGCGCCGGTGCCCAGGCCCGCGCCCGCGACGCTCAAGGTGACCGGCACGATGAGCGCCGCGGCGGACGGCCAGACATCGCCGAGCACCACCTCACCGAGCCGGTCCGGCACCAGCAGCAGCGCCCCGCCCCACAGCAGCGCGGCGGCTGCCTGCCCGCCGCCCAGCACCAGGCAGAACGCGCCCAGGCGGTGCGGGGCCTGCCGCAGCACCCGCGCCGCCTCCGGGACGGTGACCAGCGACAGTCCCATCAGCACGGCGAGGAACGGGCCGAGGAGCAGTTCGGCGCCCCGCACCGCACCCACCGCGCCGACGCCGGCGATGGCGCCGAGCCCGTACGCCCGCAACTGGCTCGCGCCACTCAAGCTGACGTTCTCGACGAGGTACCGGTAGCCGAGATCGCGCTGCTCGCGGAGCCACCCGCGCGCCCGGTCCGGCCGGGGCCGG
The DNA here is from genome assembly GCF_001509485.1 of Streptomyces sp. NRRL F-4489. Lineage (GTDB taxonomy): Bacteria > Actinomycetota > Actinomycetes > Streptomycetales > Streptomycetaceae > Streptomyces. The sequence goes on along the minus strand of NZ_LLZI01000001.1, from coordinate 145,610 downwards.
ATGCCGGACTGGCAGCAGCCGTACGCGGCGGCCACCGCGGCGGCCGCGCCCCAGGCGAGGACGAAAGCGGCGACGGTGCCCACCCGGGCCGCCGCGACCATGGCCGGGACGAGCGCGATCCCGCACACCAGGTCGTTGGTGAACGCCTTCCGCCCGGCGCCGGCGGCGAAGAACGAGAACCGCCAGGCATCCTGCAGCAGCAGCCCCGGCAGCATGACGCCCAGGCAGGCGAACGCGGCCCCCACCCGGCCGCCGAGCCCCAGGCCGACCGCCAGGCACGCCGCGCCGAGGGCGCCGCCGACGCCGAGCGCGGTCCCCGACGCCCGGGCCACCGCCGGGCGCCAGGCCGCGTCCGGTACGCCGCTGAAGCGCACCACGAGCGGATCGGTGGCCAGCCCCCGGGAGACGTTGAGCACCACACCGTAGGTCACCCACGCCAGGCTGAACACGCCGAACGCGGTCACCCCCAGCGAGCGCGCCACGTAGACCCCCACCGCGAAGTTGGTGACGCTGGAGGCCGCCTGGTCGGCCAGTCCCCAGGAGAGCCGGCCGACCAGGGCCCGCTTGGCGGAGCGGGCCGGTGCCGCCGCCTTCGCCCCCTCGGTGGCCATCGGCGTCATGCCGTGACCAGCCTGGCGCCGTGCAGGGCGCCGGCCGCGGCGGCGACGGTGGCGAACGGCAGCCCGGACCGCTCGGCGATGTCCAGCAGACTGTGACTGCCGTCCGACAGGTTGAGGACCCACAGCAGGGCCATCTGGGCCTGCTTGGTGTCGCTGCGGCCGCCGAGCGCGTCGTACAGGCCGCGGCGGCCCAACTGCGGTTCGCCGTACGGGCTGAGGTTGACGTAACGCCGGTTGCGGTCGAGGACGGCGAACGCCTCGCGGCAGACGGCGAGGGTGTCCGCCATCGCCTCGGGCGAGACGAAATCCAGGTTGTCCGCCGAGGTGTGGTACTCGGGGTACGCGGCGTACGGGGTGCGGGTGAGCGAGCCGACGCCGAGGTTGAAGCCGGGGGAGCAGAACTGGCGCTCGTCGTACCCGTACGGCGTGAACTCCGTTATGCGGTACGGGCGTTGGGAGATGGCGAGCACGTACCGCATCACCCGGTCGATCTCCGCGTCGCCGCGTCTGCTCCGCTTGTACGTCAGCCGGCCCGGGTCGCCGGCGCAGGCCAGCACCAGCCCGTGCTTGACGCGTTCGATCCGTTCGGCGTTGCGGGCCAGCCAGGTGATCGCGCCGATGGTGCCGGGGGCGTAGAGGAAGCGGTAGGTGTAGTACGGCGTGTGCTCCGCCAGTGCCTGGGCGAGGAACGTCGCCACGGCGATGCCGGCGAGGTTGTCGTTGGCCAGCGAGGGGTGGCAGACATGGCAGGAGACGATCACCTCGTCGGGGACGCGGCCGGGGATGACGTGCTCGGCGTAGGTGAGGTGGCCGTCCGCGAGGGTTGCGTCGATGCGGACCTCGTAGTCGCCGTCCGGCAGCGCGTCCAAGGTGTTCTGGGCCAGGCAGAATCCCCAGTCGGGTGTGTAGTAGCTGGTGCGGTACGGGACCAGGTCGGGTTGGTCGGGCAGCGTGTACAGGTGCTCGCGCAGCTCGGCGAGCGGCATGGTCCGCGACACCGGGACGCTGTAGCCGAGGACGTGCAGGCTGGACGCGGCGAAGTCGACGACGCGGCGGCCGGCGGGGTCGGCGATGTACGCGTCGCGGATGTTCCACTCCTGCGGCACCGTCCAGTCGAGGACCTGGGTACCGGTCGGCACCTCGTGGACCTGTAGCGGGACGTACTCGCCGACGATGTCCAGGGTGGCGCGTACGCCGTCGCCGGTGATGCTCCGGCAGAGCGGGTAGAGCCGCTCCACCAGGGCATGCATCTCCTTCCCCTGCGCGGTCATGGGCGCCGCCGCAGGGTGCCGTCCACGGCACCGGCCCCGGATGCCGCGCGCAGTACCGCGAGGCGGGTGAAGCGGCGCTCGAAGTCGTCCCGGGTCAGCCCGAACTCCCGGTATGCGTCGGCGAGTTCGAGCGCTCCCCGCTTCACGGTCCACTCGCAGTCGAAGCCGGGTATCGCGGTGCGGAACCGCGAGAAGTCCACCCGGTACGAGCGCGGGTCGGCGCCGTTCTCGCCGGTGATCCGCACCTTCGCGCCGGACACCGCCTCGGCGACCTGTCCGGCGATCTCGGCGACCGTGACGTTGTTGGCCTCACTGCCGATGTTGAACGCCCGGTCGTGTACGGCGTCCTTCGGCGCGGTCAGCGCGGCCGTGAAGGCACGGGCGATATCGGCGGCGTGCACCAGTGGGCGCCAGGGTGTGCCGTCGGAGAGGACGAGCACCTCGCCGGAGAGCAGCGCGTGGCCGACCAGGTTGTTCAGCACGATGTCGGCGCGCAGCCGGGGGGAGTGGCCGAAGGCGGTGGCGTTGCGCAGGTACACCGGGCTGAAGTCGGCGTCGGCCAGGGCGTGCAGGTCGTCCTCGACCCGCACCTTGGACTCCGCGTACGGCGTCACGGGGCGCAGCGGGGCGTCCTCGCCGACCAGTTCGCCACCGCCCGCGGCGCCGTAGACCGAGCAGGTGGACGCGTACAGGAAGCGCCGCACCCCGGCGTCGCGAGCCAGGCGGGCCAGGCGTACGGACGCGTGGTGGTTGATGTCGTAGGTCAGCTCGGGCGCCAGCGACCCCAGGGGGTCGTTGGAGAGCGCGGCCAGGTGGATCACGGCGTCCACCCCGGCCACGTGGTCGGCGGTGACGTCGCGCAGGTCCACCCGGTGCCCCGGCGGGTCCGCGGGCGGCGGGCCCAGGACGCAGTCGGCGAACAGTCCGGCGTCCAGGCCGACGACCTCGTGCCCGGCGGCCGCGAGGACCGGGGCCATGACGGTGCCCAGGTAGCCCTGGTGCCCGGTCAGCAGTACGCGCATGGTGTCAACTCCCCAAGTTCAGCGTCAATTTGGTGACGGCGAACGCCTCGGCGTAGCGCGCGTGACATTCGATACCGCGGATCCGGGCGAGGCCGAGGAACGCCTCCCGGTCGAACCAGGGCCGGTGGAGCTGCGAGAGGTAGTGCTCGTGCAGCAGCCGGACCTTGCGTTCGGCGATCTGGGGTGTCAGCGGCTGGTAGGCCGCCGGGCGGCCGAGGTCGCCGTCCCATTTGGCGATCTCGTAGCCGAGGACGAGGTGGTCGCGGAAGGCGGTGGGGATCAGCCGCGCCAGGCCGCGGTGGTCCTGGTGCGCGTCCTCGGCGCGCGGGGCCAGGACCAGGTCCGGATCGCCCTGCGCGCGCAGTTCCTCGACCGCGGCCTTGGCCTCGTCCCAGTACGCGGGCAGCCGGCCGTCCGGCAGCTTGAGGACGGTCAGCCGCAGGTCGGCGCCCGGGCAGAAGGCGGCGAGCGCGGCCCGCTCCTCCTGCTCCCGCTCGCTGCCGCCGCCGGAGAGCACCAGCGCGTCGATACGGAGTCCCGGCCGCGCCAGGCACGCCGTCAGCAGGGTGCCGCCGGCGCCGATGGCGAGGTCGTCGCAGTGCGCGCCCACCGCGGCGATCCGGTCCAGGCGCCCGGCGCCGAGCCGGATCACGCGGTCACCCCGGCGCGGTCCCGCTCCCACACGGCCCAGGGCCGGTCGCCCCGGGCGTAGGCGGCGTCCAGCGCGGCCCGCTCCTTCACCGTGTCGGTCGGCTTCCAGAAGCCGCGGTGCCGGTGCGCCACCAGCCTGCCGCGTTTGGCGAGCTGGGCGCAGCCGTCGGCGACCAGGTCACCGTTCTCCGGGATGTGGTCGAAGACCTCCTGGCGGAGCACGAAGTAGCCGCCGTTCTCCCACAGCGGCAGGTCGCTCACCGCGGTGATCCCCCCGACCAGGCCGTCCTCGCCCAACTCCACGCAGTGGAACGAGGATTGGGGAGGGACGACCATCATCGACGCACCGGCGTCGCGGCACGCGAAGCGGTCGGTCATCTCGTCCAGCGGGGCGTCGGTGAGTACGTCGGCGTAGTTGGCGAGGAACATCTCCTCGCCGTCCAGGTGGTGCCGCACCCGGCGCAGCCGCTCCCCGATCGGCGATGCGACGCCGGTCTGCACGAACGTGATCGTCCAGTCGGCGATGTCGGTGGAGAGCAGTTCGGGCCGCCCGCCGCGCAGCACGAAGTCGTTGGAGGCGGTCTCCTCGTAGGTGAGGAAGAAGTTCTTGATGTGGTGGGCCCCGTAGCCCAGGCAGAGGATGAACTCGGTGTGCCCGTAGTGCGCGTAGTAGCGCATGACGTGCCAGATCAGCGGTCTGGGGCCGACCATCGCCATCGGCTTGGGCACGTCGTCGGCGGCGCCGCTGCGCATCCGCATCCCGTAGCCGCCGCAGAACAGCACGACCTTCATGCCGGTACCTTTCACGACGCGACCTCGACAATGCTCAGTTCCGGAATGGGGAAGACCAGCCGGCCGCCCCAGGCGTGGACGTACGACAGCTGCTCGACCAGTTCGGCCCGCAGGTTCCACGGGAGGACGAGCACGTAGTCGGGTTTGTCGGCGGCGATCCGCTCGGGCGGCAGGATCGGGATGCGGGCGCCCGGGGTGAACCGGCCGTGTTTGTAGGGGTTGCGGTCGACGGTGTACGCGAGCAGGTCGGGCCGGATGCCGCAGTGGTTGAGCAGGGTGTTGCCCTTGCCGGGGGCGCCGTAGCCGACGACGGTCCTGCCCTGCTCGGCCGCCGTGACGAGGAACGCGAGGAGGTCGCGGCGCACCTTGGCCACCCGGGCGGAGAACTCCGCGTACCCGGAGAGTTCCTGGAGCCCGGCGGCCTTCTCCCGGGTCAGCATGTCGGCCACCCGGCCGCTCGGCTCGCCCGCCGCCTCGCTCGGCCGGGCCCACAGCCGGAGGGACCCGCCGTGCGTGGGCAGCGACTCGACGTCCACCAGGGCCAGTCCGCCGCTGGCCAGGGCCCGGATCGCGGAGGCGACCGTGTAGTACTGGAAGTGCTCGTGGTAGATCGTGTCGTACTGGTTCCGCTCGATCAGGGTCAGCAGGTACTGCACCTCGACGGAGACCCAGCCGTCGTCGGCGACCAGGGCGCGCAGCCCCTGGGTGAAGCCGGTGACATCGGGGATGTGCGCGTAGACGTTGTTGGCCACGACCAGGTCCGCCGGGCCGTGCTCGGCGCGGACGGCCGCGCCCGTTTCCGGGCTCAGGAACGCCGTGAGCGTCGGCACGCCCGCCTCGCGCGCCGCCGCGCCGACGTTCACCGACGGCTCGATGCCCAGGCAGCGGATCTCGCGGTCCACCACATGCCGCAGCAAGTAGCCGTCGTTGCTGGCGACTTCGGTCACGAAGGCGTCGGGGCCCAGGCCCAGCCGCCGTACGGCGTCGGTGACGAAGGTGCGCGCGTGCTCCACCCAGGATGTCGAGTACGAGGAGAAGTACGCGTACTCCTGGAACGTCTCCTCCGGCGTGATCAGCGGCGGGAGCTGCGCCAGCCAGCATGCGGTGCAGACCCGCAGATGCAGCGGGTACGCCAGTTCCGGCCGGTCCAGCTGGTCCACGGCGAGAAAGCTCTCGCACGGCGGCGTCGCCCCGAGATCGACCACGCTCGCCAGCGCGTCCGACCCGCAGAGTCGGCATCGTGTCATCCAGTGCCCCCCATGGTTTCCGTCCCCCTCGTTTCCGACCGTCCCGCGAGTGCGGTGCGGTACTCCTCCAGCAGGCGCTCCAGCCCGACGGCGGGGCTGAAACCCCGCTCGTAACGGCGCCGGGCCGCCCGGCCCATCTCCTGGTTGCGGGCCGCGTCGGCGGTGATCCGGCGCAGACCGGACGCGAGCGAGGCGGGCTCGTCCGGCCGGTGCAGCAGCCCGGTCACGCCGTCCTCGACGAGTTCGGTGAAGGCGCCGTGCCCGGCGGCGACGGCCGGGACGCCGGCCGCCATCGCCTCCACGACCACCAGGCCGAACGCCTCCAGCCACGTCGAGGGCGCCACCACGGCCACCGCCCGCGCGACCGCCCGCCGGCACTCCTCCGGGCCCAGCAGACCCGCGTAGCGCACGTCGTCCCGGCCCGCCGCCCACGCGGTCACCTCGCGCTCCAGCGGCCCCGCCCCGGCGATCACCAGCGGTACGCCCACCCCGCAGCCCGCGGCGACCTCGTCCCACGCGGCCATGAGCAGCCGCACGCCCTTGGCCTCCGCGAGCCGGCCGAGGTAGAGCAGATGCTCACCGGCGCCCGCCCGGCCGGCGCCCGGATCGGGCACGAAGTTGTGCTTCACCGCCAGCCGTTCGGCCGGCACCCCGGCCCGCACCAGCACGTCGCGCTGCGCCGCGGAGATGCAGAAGAACCGCGCGACCCCCGACCACCACCGCCGCCGGTTGACCGCCAGGCTGACCGCGAGCGGCACCGTCGCCAGCCGGGAGCCGCGGTAGCAGCCGTGCCGGACGGCGGGCAGCGGCACCGACCCGGCGCACTCGGTGCACGGCCGGCCGTCCCGTTGCAGCGTGCCCGGCGGGCAGACCTGGGCGTAGTTGTGCAGGGTGGCGACCGCGGGCACGCCGGCGTCGGCGCAGGCGGCCAGCACGGAGGGCGACAGCAGCGGGAAGACGTTGTGGAGGTGCACCAGGTCCGGCCGGGTGGCGCGGAGCCGGGCCGCCAGCTCCGCGCGGACCGCCGGATTCCACGGCACCAGCAGCGGCACCGCGGCCTTGCCGAGCAGGGACCGGGCGGCGATGTCGTCGCTGCGCCGCTCGAACACCTCGACCCGGTGGCCGGCCCCGCGCAGCAGCGTCACCTCCTGGTCGACGACCCTGTTCTCGCCGCTCGGCTGCGCCGACGCGTAGCGGTTGTGCACCACGAGGACATGCATGGTCAGGTCACCTCCGATGCCCGGGACCGGCGCGGGACGCGCCGAGGGGCCCGGGGCACTGTGTGCGGAGTGGCCGCGGCGGGCGCCGCCAGCAGCGAGGCGGCCACGGTCAGATGCAGCAGATACGGCGCGGCGTCGCCCAACCCGGCCTCGGTGTACGACGCGATCGCGCAATAGCCGATCAGGAAGATCGCGCAGGCCCGCGACAGCGACGGCGGCCGCAGCAGCGCCACCCCGCCCAGTACGAGGATCATCGCCGCCACCAGGACGACGCCGGTCAGGCCCTGTTCGTGGTAGACCGCCAGCCAGCTGTTGTCGATCGGCAGCCCGCCGAACGACTTGTCGCCCAGGCCGGTGCCGAACAGCTCCTGGGTGAGAGTCCGGGGCGCCGCCAGCAGCGCGTCCCAGACCTTCTCCCGGCCGGTGAGGCTGGTGAAGTTCTCCTGGCTCTGCCCGCGCAGGAACCACGCCCGCAGTACGGAACCGAGCGCCACCGCGGCCACCGCGGCGCACAGCACCGTCCCGGTGAAGAACCGGCGGGCGGCGGCGCTGGTCAGTACCAGTGAGCCGACCGCCAGCGCCAGCCCGGCGAGCAGGCCCAGCGTCGCCGTCCGGGTGTGGGTCAGCGCGAGCAGGACGAGCGACGCCACCACGACCACCGCCGCGCTGCCCCGGTCGGTCCGGCGGCCCAGCACGAGCAGTACGGTCAGCCCGGTGATCACCGCGGCGTACTGGCCGATCTGCGGCGGGGTGAGCGGCCACAACGCGCCCACCAGCCGCCCGCCGTAGAGATCGGGCAGGGCCGCGCCCGGCGAGGCGACCAGACCGGCGGCCACCGTCCCCAGCACCGCGAAATACATCCGGATGTGGTGCCGGGCGAACCCCGGGCCGCCGTCCCACCAGCGGCTCAGCAGCCACAGCGTGGCGGTGAAGAGCGCCAGCCGGGCGCAGCGGAACAGCGCGCCCGCCCCGGCCCCGAGCTGCGCGCTGGAGATCACGCTCGGCACCAGCAGCAGGGTCAGCAGGAACAGGAACGCGCTGGGCCGGACGCGCAGCCGCGGATTGGCGGCCAGCGCCAGCGCGAACGCGGCGGCCAGCGCGCCCATGGTGACCATCTGGATGAGGGAGCGGGGCAGCGGGACGAGGGTCCGCGCGCCGGTGGAACCGAGCGTGTTGAGGACCAGCAGCCCCCAGGCCGCCCCGACGGCCTTCGGTACGCGCGCCGCGCCCCCGGCACCCGCCGTCCCGTGCGCGGACGGCGCGGCCGGCTCCGCCCGGTCCCGCCAGGTGATCTCCACGCGCCCCCCTACCCGTGGAACCGCAGGACGGTGGTGAAGGCCGCCGCGCCGTCGCTGAAGCCCGTACCGACGAGCGTGGTGGCCGGTTCCTTGCGCCCGAAACCGGGGGAGTACCAGCCCAGCGGCGGATCGGTCTCGCCGCGGTGCGCCCGCCAGCACAGCTCGTCGGCCAGGTCCAGCACCGCCGAGCGGGTCTCGCCGTCCCGGGTCCAGGTCAGCTCTGCCTGGTTGCCCACCAGCTCCGCGGTGATCGCCGGGCCGAGGTGGAAGACCAACCGCGCGGTCCGGCGCGGACCGCGCACCTCGTCCACCACCCTCAACTCCCGCCGGGCCGCGCTCAGTTCGACCAGCCGGCGGTGCACGGTGCCCGCATAGCCGTCGTGCTCGGCACACCAGCGGGCCGCCCCGTCCTCCGTCGCCACGCTCAGGACCCGGCTTTCGGCGTGCCGGGTCCACAGGAACGGACCGCCGGAGGCGGACTGGTCGCCGCCGTCCAGGCACAGGGTGTTGTGGCCGAGGGTGGAGCGGAAGTACCGCCGCCACTCGGGCTGCCCGTGGTAGCAGTACGTCCCCGGGTCGGCGAGCACATCCACCCCGTCGTGCCGGACCTCCACCGACAGCGCGTCCGCGTGGGCGTGCGCGGCGATGGACAGGAAACCGTGCGGGCCGCCGTCGCAGCGGCACCAGATCTCCCCCGGACCGCGCAGGAGGGTGAGCCCCGCGTCGGCGAAGTGGGCCGGCCGGCGCTCCGGGCGGGCCACGGCCGGCCCACCGGGCGTGATGAGCGCGGTCAGCAGCGGGGTCCGCACGTCGGTGCCGGTCACCGCAGGCCACCAGTCGAGGCGGCCGAACACCGCGTCTCCGGTGGCCAGCAGCGAACCCCAGCGGTCGGTGCCCGCGCCGTCCAGTACCAGGCCGTGCCCGTCGTCCGCGTCCCCCTGGCGCGGCGGCCGCAGCCGATTGTCCACGACGGCCGCGAGCGCGTCGGTCATGCGCAGGAGTACGAGCCGCACGGCCGGCGGGACCGGCACATCGGCGGCGTCCGCCTCGGCCAGCGCGGCCAGCCCCAACTCCAGTACCAGACCGTGGTATTCGGTCGCCAGCTCGCGGTTGAGGCCGGAGAGATAGGTGTTGCCGCGCAGGTGCCGCTCCAGCGAGCGCAGCGCGGCCGTACGCCAACGCCCCGACGACGGGAACCAGGCGAACGCGCAGGACGCCGCGAACTGCCCGGCGGCCTCGGCGATCACGTGGTTGTTCGCCGAGGACCCCCGGCTGGGGAAGGCGGCCAGCCAGCGCTGGTGGTGCCAGACCTGGTTCCGGGCCACCGGGTTGTCCTCGAACAGCGCGGCCGCGCCGGGCCAGCCGTCCAGCAGCCGGCGGATCCACACCCAGGACAGCAGCCGGATGCCCAGCTCGATACCGCTGGTCCAGTGCACCCCGCGCAGCGGCGGGTTGGCCGCCCACCACGACCGCAGGTGCCCGGCCGCGCGCTCGGCGTACCGCTCGTCCCCGGTGAGCGCGTACGCGGCGGCCAGCCGGGTGAGGTACTGGTGCCGCGACAGCTCCCAGATCTGCTTGATGTCCCCGACCGCGTCCTCGTCGCGGTACGGCACGTCGAAGGCGTAGGCGGACGGTGCCCGGCGCCCGGTCCTCGGGTCGCGGAACCAGTCCGGGTCGGCGAGGTCGTCCCGGACCACCCCGAAGAACTCGGCATGCCCGTCCATCAGCCGGTCCGCCTCGGCGACCAGGCGTTTCGCGGCGTCCGGGGGGACCGCGGCGAGCGCCCCCGGGGGCAGCACCGCGGTGAACCGGGCGCCGGCCACCGGCGGGCAGCCGGGCGGCGCCGACCGCCACCGCCGCCGGCGCACCGCGTCGCCCACCCGGCCGCCGACCTCCCGCGGCCCCATCCGGGACAGCCGCCGCAGGTACCAGCCCGCGCTCATGGTCATCGCGCCTCCGCCAGCGTGACCGGCGCGCCGCTCGCCAGGGCGGCGGGCACGGCGAGGGTGGCCGCCGTGGTGGCGACCAGCGACGAGAGCGGCACCGGCATGGGACCGCCGGTCCGAACGGCCTTGACGAAGGCGGCGAGTTCGGCCTCCTGCCCCTTGTCCCGGGCCTTCGGCAGCCGCGAACTCACCCACCGCTTGCGGCCGTGCACCGAGGCCCGGACGAAGTCGTCCAGCCGCAGCGCGCGGCCGTCCGCGATCAGGTCCAGCGTCTCCTTGGGGAAGCCGGCCGGGCCGGTGGTGAGGTAGCCGATGGTGGCGGTGGAGCCGTCGGGGTAGCGCAGGACGACCTGGAGGTCGTCGTTGCCGGGCGGCGCGGTCGCGGACACCGAGACCGGATCGGCCCCGAGCAGCCAGCTCGCCGTGTCGATGAAGTGGCCGCCCTCGCCGGCGAACCGCGAGCCCTGGGCGCCCTGTTGGAGGTACCAGCTGCCGTGCTCCAGGCGGCCGGCGTTGACGAGGTAGCGCAGGTGCGCCGGCCCGGTGCGGGCGCCGAAGCGCTGCCCGGCCTCCCGCAGCAGCGGCGCGAACCGGCGGTTGAACCCCACCTGGAGCCGGTCGTTGCCGGACTCCGCCACCGCCGCGAGCACACCGGCCAGCTCGTCCTCGGTGAGCGCGAGCGGCTTCTCCACGAACACGGTCTTGCCCGCGAGGAGTGCCTGGCGGGTCAGTTCGGCGTGCGAGCTGTGCCGGGTGACGACGAAGACGGCGTCGATCGCCTTGTCGCCCAGTACGGCGTCGAGGTCGGTGGTCGCCTCGGCGAAGCCGAACTTCCGCTGCGCGTTGGCCGCGGACAGCGCCGTGGTGGTGACCACGGCCGACAGCTCGACACCCTCGCGCCGCGCCAGATGCGGCAGCAGCATCGACGTCGCGTAGTTCCCCGCGCCGACGAAGGCCAGCCGCACCGGCGTCCTGGCAGCCCGGACCGGACGCGGCGGCACGGGCACCGCGGGCACAGTCACCACGGGCACGGCGGCCGCGCGGGCCTCCGCCTCCGCCGCCTGCTCCGGATAGCGGAACAGCACGGCGACGGCCTTCAGCTCGCCGTCCTCCAGACTCCGGTACGTCTCCACCGCGTCGGCGAAGTCCGCGACATGGGAGATCAGCGGCGCCACGTCCACACGGCCCCGGGACAGTAGATCGAGGAAGCACGCCACATTGCGGCGCTCGGTCCAGCGCACATAGCCGATCGGGTAGTCGCGGCCCTCCAGCTCGTACTCCGGGTCGTAGCGCCCGGGGCCGTAGCTGCGGGAGAAGCGGACGTCCAGCTCCTTCTCGTAGTACGCGTTCCACGGCAGGTCCAGGCGGCACTTTCCGATGTCCACGACCCGGCCGCGGTCCCGGCTCAGGGCGGCGGCCAGCTCGACGGGCTGGTTGCTGCCGCCGCCGGCCGCCAGATACACCTGGTCCACGCCGTGGCCGCCGGTGAGGTCGGCGACGGCCGCCGCCACGGCCGCCGACGCCGGGTCGCCGCAGGCCGCCGCGCCCAGCCGGGCGGCGAGCGCGCACCGCTCCGGGTCGGGGTCGGCCCCGACGACGCGGACACCGGAGGCGGCCAGCAGCTGCACCACCAGCTGCCCGATCAGCCCGAGGCCGATGACCAGGGCCACGTCGCCCAGTTGCGGTTCGCCGCGGCGGACGCCCTGCAGCGCGATCGCCCCCACGGTGCCGAAGGCCGCGTGCCGCGGCGCCAGCCCGTCCGGCAGCCTGGCGTAGAGGTTCTTCGGCACCCAGTTCAGCTCGGCGTGCAGCGCGTGCTCGTTGCCCGCGCACGCCACGAGGTCGCCGGCCTTCACCTCGTCGATCCCGGCGCCGACCTGCTCGACCACCCCGCACAGCGAGTAGCCCAGCGGCGTGTAGGAGTCCAGCTTGCCCATCACCTTGCGGTACGTGGCGGGCACCCCGTTGGCGGCCACGCTCTGCACGACCTTGGCCACCTGGTCGGGGCGGGAGCGGGCCTTGCCCAGCATCGACATACCGGCCTCGGACACCTTCATCAGCTCGGTGCCGGTGGAGATCAGCGAGTACGCGCTGCGCACCAGCACCCCGCCCGGCTTGCACCCCGGCACCGGCACGTCGAGCAGCGCCAGTTCGCCGCTCCGGTAGTTCTGTACAACCTGTTTCACCGAAGTCCCCTTGTTTCTACGCCGCCTTGTACGGCCCCGGAGGCCGCGCCGCGGTACCAGTGCTCGAGGGTCAGTACGTGCCACAGCTGCTTGGAGAAGTCCCGGTGCCCGGCGGCGTCCTCGGCGGCCATCCGCGCCAGCGCCTCGCGGCGCAGGAAGCCGGAGCGGACGAGCAGCCCGTCGTGCACCACCTCGCGGACCAGCGGTGCCAGATCCCGGCTCATCCAGGCCCGCAGCGGGGCGCTGAACAGGCCCTTGGGCCGGTACACGATCTCCCGGGGCAGGACCGTGCCGGCCGCCTCCTTGAGCACCGCCTTGCCCTGCCGGCCGGCGATCTTGCGGTCACCGGGCACCGCGAACGCCGCCCTGACCACCTCGACGTCCACGTACGGCACCCGCACCTCGGTCGACGCGGCCATGCTCGACCGGTCCGTGTACGCGAGGTTCAGGCCCGGCAGGAACATCCGGGCGTCGCCCAGGCACATGCGGTTGACGAAGTCGTCCAGGTCGTTGTCCGCGTAGATGTCCGCGTGCTCGGTCAGCACGTCCTCGACCGCCGGCGCCAGGTCCGGATCGACCAGGGCGAGCAGCTCCGCCCGGTCGTAGAGGGTGTAGCTGCGCCGGAACGCGGTCTCCTCCGGCAGTTCGGCGAACGACAGGAACCGCTTGGCGAACCGCACCGACCGGTAGCCGCGGCGGGCGGTGGCGACCGGCAGCCGGTCCACGGCCCGGGACAGGCCGCGCCGCAGCGGCCGCGGGACGCGCTGGTAGCGCAGCGCGAGCAGGTTGGCCAGGTGCTTGCGGTACCCGGCGAACAGCTCGTCGGCGCCCATCCCCGACAGCAGCACCTTCACCCCGGCCTCCCGCGCGGCCGCGCAGATCAGATACGTGTTGATGGCGGCGGGGTCGCCGATCGGCTCGTCCAGGTGGTACGTCATCCGCGGCAGCAGATCGAGCACGTCCGGCGCGATCTCGATCTCGTGCAGATCGACACCGAACCGCTCGGCGACCCGCCGGGCGTAGCGCAGATCGTCCGGCATCGCCTCGAACTTGGCGTCCTCGGCGCGGAATCCGATGGTGTACGCGGAGATCCCGGGCCGGTGGCGCGCGGCGAGAGCGGTCAGATAGCTGGAGTCCAGACCGCCGGAGAGGAACGTCGCCACCGGCACGTCGGAGAGCAGATGGCGCCGGGTGGACTCCTCGACGGCGGCGGCCAGATCGGGTGCCGCGCTGTCCCGGGCTTCCCGGGCCACGTCCCGGAGGCTCCAGAACCGGCCGCGCTGCACCCGGCCGTCGGGCCGGCACCGCAGCCAGCTCCCCGGCGGCAGCTTCTCCGCCTCGCGGAACGCGCAGCGCGAGTCCGGCACCCAGGAGTACAGCAGCGAGGCCACCAGCGCCGCGGGGTCCACCTGGAGCGTCCCGCCGGCCACGGCGGCCAGCGCCTTCAGCTCGGAGGCGAATGCCAGGCCCGCGCCGCGCCGCAGCAGGAACAGCGGTTTGACGCCCAACTGGTCGCGGGCCAGCACCAGTTCGCCGGTCCGCTCGTCGAAGACGCCGAACGCGAACATCCCGCGCAGCCGGGCCAGGCAGCCGGTGCCCCAGCGCCGCCAGGCTTCCAGCAGCACCTCGGTGTCGGAGGTGCCGCGGAAGCGCACCCCGGTGGCGGCCAGTTCGGCGCGCAGCTCGGGCGCGTTGTACAGCTCGCCGTTGTACGTCAGGGCCAGGCCGCCGGAGACCATCGGCTGGGCCCCGGTCCCGGACAGGTCGATGACGGCCAGCCGGCGGTGCCCGAGGTGCACCTCGCCGTCACCGGCCGGGTGGCCGTACCGGCCCGCGCCGTCCGGGCCGCGGTGGGCGAGGGTGTCGGTGAGCCGGTCGGCCACGGCCGCGCCGTCCGGCCACCGGTACGTGCCTGCGATGCCACACATGTCTTACCGCGCCTCCTGGTAGCTGTCCGGGACCCGGGCCGCCCACATCGGCAGCCCCGCCGTCCTGGGCCGGCCCGTTCCGCCCCGCCGGGCCGGCCGCTCGGTCCGGCCGCGCGGCGCGAGATGCGGCCCGTCCCACAGCGCGCCGTCGGTCCGGTCCCGCGGATCGGGGTCGAGCAGCACCACACCGATCACCGGCACGCGCTGGTCGGCGAGTTGCCGCGCGACGGTGTGCAGCCAGGCGGCGCTCGCGTGCCCGGCCCGTACGACGAGCACGGTCCGGCCGCCGAGGTGCGCCAGGTCGGTCCACGCGGTGCCGGGCCCGACCGAGCCGACGCCGAGCCGGCGCGCCTGCGGCGGTACGGCCCCGGCGGGCTCGCCGCCGATCACGGGCGGGTCGTCCGGCCGCCGGCGGGCGCGGGCCAGCTGCGGGCCGGGCAGCCCGTCGACCAGGACCACCGGCCCGTCCGCCGCCAGGGCCCTGGCGACGTCCAGGGCGAGCACGCTCGTACCGCGCGCACAGCCCAGTTCCAGCAGCGACACCGGTTCCGCACAGCCGCGTACGGTCCGCACCAGGGTCCTGACGAGCCGTTCGTGTGCCGCCCGGGCCCGCCGGCGCCGCCATGGCCAGTCCGGCCGGCGGGGCGCAGGGCGCAGTTCCGCGAGGACCGAGGCGCCCAGGTGCGCGGCGATGTCCCGGCGCAGTACGGGCCGGTCGGCCACCACCGTGCCGACCGCGGCCAGCGCCAGTCCGAGGACGAGGCCGAGGACGAGCCCGATCGCGGCGTCGGTGGCGGCGGCCTTCGGCAGGGAGTGGTGCACCACGCGCGGGGCGTCCACGATCTGCGTACCGGCGACCACCTCGGGGCTGCCGGTGCGGGCCGCCGCGGCCCGCTGGTCGTAATCGGAGATCCGCGAGGTGAGTTCGGCCCGGCGGGCGAAGAGCGATTCGGCGCCCGGCGCTTCCCGGGCACTCCCCGGCGGCCGGTTCCCGATCGCCTTGTCGACCCGGTCGAGTTCGTCCCGCATGCGGTCGCGCTGGTCGAGCAGGGCCTTGGCCTCGGCCTGCGCGGTGTCCCGCATCCGCCGCACATGGTCCGCGATGAACGCGTCGGCCAGCGCCTTGGCGCGGGCCACCGCTTCCGCCTCGCCGGCACCGGTGGCATCGATCTGCAGCAGGTTGTTGGTCAAGGGCGTGCCTTGGTAGTCCCGCAGGAAGTCCTCGGCTTTCATCGGGGACTTCAGGGACCGCAGGGCCTGGCCGGCGACGCGGGTGGTCTGGAGCAGGGCGACGTCGGTGCGGATCAGCGTGCCGGGGTCGTTCGGCTGGTCCTCCCGGTGCGCGACCAGCACCTTGGCCGTCGCGGTCGGCGGTGGCCGCAGCAGGACCGCCGCCACCGCCCCGAGCAGCAGCCC
This sequence comes from Streptomyces sp. NRRL F-4489, assembly GCF_001509485.1. Lineage (GTDB taxonomy): Bacteria > Actinomycetota > Actinomycetes > Streptomycetales > Streptomycetaceae > Streptomyces. The sequence continues at coordinate 130,013 of NZ_LLZI01000001.1, read as the reverse complement.
GAGCAGGGCCATCGTTCCCCAGAGGCGGCGGCGCCTGCGGACCGCCACCACCAGCCCGTGCAGGTCGATGAGCGGAGCGGCGGCCGGCGGCTCCGGTGTCGTACTCGCCGTCATACCGGCCCTCCCGTCCCGTGGTCGGGGACCGCGAGCGCCGGGGTGGCGCGGTCCGGCTCGGCGTCGTCCGGGGGAGCGTCGTCCACGGAACGTCCGGCGGCCCGCGGGTCCCGGACCGGGTCGGTGACGACGGCGCCGACGACCACACCGACGACCTCGTGCCCGCCGTCCGCGCACGCCTCGGCGATACCGGCCAGCTCCTCCTCGGTCCAGCGGCCCGCGCTCAGGACGATCAGCGCACCGGATTCGGCGCCGCGGTCCGGCACCATCGGCCGGTCCACCGCGACCTCCACCACTCGCAGCGCGGGGCACTCCCGGCCCGGAGAGCCGGGGGAGGGGTCGCCGCTCCCGGCTTCGGCGGCGAGCCGCGCGGCGGCCCGGCGGGCGCTGCCGTCACCCTCCGGGACGACGGCCACCAGCCGTGCGGGCGCGGGCAGTTGATCCCGGAGGCGGGCGCACACCCGCCGGTAGCGGATCCGGCCGGCCTCGTCGCCGGACCGCCGCGGGGGCGGCGCGTCCCACCGGGCGCCGACGCCGAGGAACCGGCGGATCCGGGCGCGCGGGCCCCCGCCGTGCGGCCGTTCACCGAGTACGTCGACGGTGCCCAGCAGCGGCGCGCCCAGCGCCGCGGCGGTCTCCGGCGCGGTGCGCGGCCGGCGGTCCAGCCGTGCGGCGACGAGATGGCCGAGGACCGCGAGCAGGAAGAACAGCCCCGCCCCGCCGGCGATGAGCTGCGTCCGCGTCGGCGGCACCGCGCCGGACGGCCGGGCCGCCGGACCCATGACGACCATGGCGGCCCTGGTCGCCGCCGGATCGGCCGTGTCCAGCTTCTTCACGGCCTCCTGCAGCGCGGCGCGCAGCTTCTCCAGGGCGGTACGGGCCTGCACGCTCTCCACGGACCGTCCCGGATCGGCCGCCTTGGCCAGCTCGGTGACGCGCCGGTCGGTCTCCGCCACCTGCCGCCGCAGCGCCTCGGTCCCCGTGGCCGCACCGGCGTCGGCGCCGCCCGCGAGCCGCGCGGCGAAGCCGACGAACTCCCGCGCCATCCGGTCGGCGAGGCGCTGCGCGTCCGCCGGGCTTCCGGCCGTACCCGAGAGCGTGATGATGTTCCCCTCGGCCGCCGTGGCGCTCACCCGGTCCCGCAGATCCGTGCCGCCGGCGCCGGTCCGGCCGAGCGCGGCGGCCGCGCGGTCGACCACCGCCGAACTGGTGGCGATGTCCACCTGGGTCAGCAGCTCGCGCTCCTCCCACTGCCCCGGCAGCAGCACCGACGCCGAGGCCGTGTAGCGCGGCGGGAACACCACCGAGGCGCCGAGCCCGGCCAGCGCGCCCACCAGGGCGAGCAGGCCCAGCAGTCGCCCGCGCCGGCGGAGCAGCCGCCCGACCGTGACCAGGCGGATCGTGTCCTCGCTCAACCGCGCCGCCTCTTCCCCGCGCGGACCGGTGCGCCCCCGGCGGACGCGCGGTCGCGGCAGGCGGCGGCGTAGGCGGCGAGCAGCGCCGCCTGCGAGTGCCGCCAGGACAGCGCCCCGCCGACCCGCTCCTGGCCGATCTTGCCCATCCGGGCCCGCCGCTCCGGATCGTCCAGCAGCAGCGCGATCAGCTCGGCGAACCGCGCCTCGTCGTCGGCGGGCGCGTAGACGGCGGCGTCCCCGGCGGAGACCCGCGCCTCCTTCAGGTCGAACGAGACGATCGGCCGGCCCATCACCATGTACTCCAGGACCTTGTTCATGGTCGACACGTCGTTGAGCGGATTGCGCGGGTCGGGGGAGAGGCACACGTCCGCGGTGGAGAGGTAGCGCACCAGCTCGGCGTCCGGGACGCGCCCGGTGAACTCCACCTGCTCCGCGAGCCCGAGCCGCCGGGCCAGCCCCACCATCGCGTCGAAGGTGTCGCCGCCGCCGACGAACACCGCGTGCCAGTCGGTCCGTCCGCCCTCGTCGCGCAGCTTCGCCAGGGCCCGCAGCGCGTAGTCGACACCGTCCTGCGGCCCCATCACGCCGAGGTAGCACAGCAGATACGGCTTGCCGCGCTTCAACGCCGGCTCCGGAGGCACCGGTTGGAACCGCTCCACCGCGGGCGCGCTGCGCACCACGAAAACGTCCTCGGGCCGCCGGCCGCCGCGGCCGATCGCGGTGTCCCGGTAACTCTCGTTCGTGGCCAGCACCACATCCGCGGCCCGGTACGTCAGCCGTTCCAGCGCGCACACCGCGCGGTACAGCACGTCCTTGCCGCGGCCGAACCGCGAGAGGTACAGCTCCGGTACGAGATCGTGCTGGTCGAAGACGAACCGCGCGCCGCGCCGCTTCAGCCACAGCGCCGGCAGGAACAGCAGATCGGGCGGATTGCAGGCGTGCACCACGTGGACCGGCCCCACCTTCCGGGCCAGTCGGGCCGTGTGCCACAGCGCCGTTCCGTACTCCCGCAGATAGCCGGCCGGCCCTCCGGTGGCCGCGCGCAGCGGATAGCGGTGGATCCGTATCCCCTCGATCACCGCCTCCGGCTCGGTGTCCCGCTTCCCGCCCCGGGGGCAGATGACCTGCACGTCCCAGCCCGCGTCGCGCAGCGTGGTGCACTCCTGCCACACCCGCCGGTCGAACGGCACCGAGAGGTTCTCCACCAGGATCAGCGCGCGCCGGCCCGGCCGGCCGCCGCCGCCCGCGTCACCAGGCAAGGCCCACGTACCCCGGCTCGGCCCGGCGCGCCTCGGCGTCGGGCAGGCGGACCAGGTCGACGATCACCGGACCGCCGCCCCCGTGGGGAAGCGCCGCCAGCACGGCCGGATCCCGGGTCCCCACCAGGCACACCTCGGCATGCTCCAGCACCTCCTCGACGGAGTCCGCGAGCAGGTGCGCGAGATGCGGCAGCCGGGTCTCGATGTACGCGCGGTTCGCGCCGAGCAGCCGGGACAGGCTGACGTTGGCGTCGTAGATCTTCAGGTCGTACCCCTTGCCGAAGAGCCGCTCCGCCAGTTCGACGAGCGGGCTCTCGCGCAGATCGTCGGTGCCGGGTTTGAAGGACAGCCCGAACAGGCCCGCCCGGCGCTTGCCGGTGCGTTCGACCAGCTCCACCGCGCGTTGCAGATGGTCCGCGTTGGAGGGCAGGACGTGGGCGAGGATGGGCACCGAGACGTCGGCGCGGTGCGCCGCGTGCACCAGGCTGCGCAGGTCCTTGGGCAGGCAGGAGCCGCCGAAGGCGAAGCCGGGCCGCAGGTAGGCGGGGCTGATGTTGAGCTTGCGGTCGGCCAGGAACACATCCATCACCTGGTGCGAGTCCACCCCGAGTGCCTGGCACACCGCACCCAGCTCGTTGGCGAAGCCGATCTTGAGGCCGTGGAACGCGTTGTCCGCGTACTTGACCGCCTCGGCCGTCGCGATCGGCACCCGGAACACCTCGCCGGGCAGGCCGTCGTACAGCGCCGCCACCGCGTCACCGCTCGCCGGGTCGAGCGCGCCGATGACGGTCTTGGGCGGATCGAAGAAGTCCCGCACGCTGGTGCCCTCGCGCAGGAACTCCGGGTTGACCGCGACCCCGATGTCCACCCCGGCCGTGCCGCCCGCGGCTTTCTCCAGGATCGGCACCAGTAAGTCCAGGCACGTGCCCGGCAGCATGGTGCTGCGGAACACGACGGTGTGCCGCCCGCCCCGCCCGGCGAGCGCGGCGCCGATCTCCTCGGTGACCCGCTCCAAGTACGCAGTGCACAGGCTGCCGTTGGGCTCCGACGGCGTCCCCACGCACACCAGCGACATCTCGCTGCCCGCGATCGCCTCGCGGACGTCGCCGGTGGCGCGCAGCGCGCCGGTCCGCACCACCTCGGCGATCAGCTCGCCGATCCGCTCCTCGACCACCGGGGCCCGGCCGGCGTTGACCAGGTCGACCTTCACCTGGTTCACATCCACCCCGATGACCTCGTGGCCCATACCGGCCAGGCACGCGGCCGATACGCAGCCCACGTAGCCGAGGCCGAAAACGCTGACTCTCATGACGCGTTCCTCCCCCAAGGCAGGCCCTCGCGGCCCGCACTCCACGCGCCGGCGCGACCGCCGCGCCGCCGCCCCCCGCGCATCAGTAGGCCCCCTGGCCGTGGAGCACCGCGCGCAGCGTCTTCCACAAGATCACGGTGTCCAGGGCGAGCGACCAGTCCTCCACGTACCGCAGGTCCAGCCGGACCGCCTCCTCCCACGACAGGTCGCTGCGCCCGCTGATCTGCCACAGCCCGGTGAGTCCGGGCTTGACCAGCAGCCGCCGCCGGATGTCCGGCCCGTACGCCGCGGTCTCCTCCGGCAGCGGAGGCCGCGGGCCGACCAGCGACATCGATCCGGTGAGCACATTGAGCAGCTGCGGGAGCTCATCGAGCGAGTACCGGCGCAGCACCGCCCCCACCCGGGTCACCCGCGGATCCCGGCGGAGCTTGAACAGCGGTCCCGCGCCCTCGTTGCGGTCGGCCAGCGCGTCGCGCGCCCGGTCGGCCCCGGCCACCATGGTGCGGAACTTCAGAATGGTGAACTCGCGGCCGTCCTTGCCGACCCTGCGCTGGCGGTAGAACGCCCCGCCCGGACCGTCCAGCAGCACCAGCAGCGCCACGCCCACCATCAGCGGCGCCAGCAGCACCAGCAGCACCGCCGCGCCCAGCCGGTCCACGACCCCTTTGACCGCCCGGCGGCCCCCGGTGAAGGCCGGCATGCTGACCCGCAGCAGCGGGATCCCCAGCACCGCGTCGACGTGCAGCCGCGGGCCGGCCACCTCCATCAGCACGGGCGCCACGACCATCTCGGCGTCGCTGCCCTCGAGGTTCCACGCCAGCCGCCGCAGCCGCTCCGGTGACCAGTGCGGATCCGGGGTGACCGCGACGACGCGGTAGCCGCCGCGGCGGATGCGGGCGGCGACGTCCACCAGCCGTCCGACGACCGGTACGCCGTCCAGCCGGTCACCGCCGGGCCCGGGCCCGTCCGCCGTGCACACCGCGTCCACCCGCCAGCCCAGGTGCGGGAACTTGCGGGTCCGGGCGATCAGATCGCGCACGGTGGCCGGGCTCCCGGCGGCCAGCACCGGCCGCAGGCACTGCCCTTCCTTGCGCTGCCGGTGCAGCCAGAGGCGGAGCAGATACCGCGCGGTCATGGTGACGAACGCGATGGCGGGGACCGCGACGAAGATCCAGAGCTTGATGTTGCGGGAGGTCAGGGCGATCCCGCCGAGCGCCAGCACGACGGTCGCGGCGAACAGCGAACGCCCCAGCCGGCGGAACTCCTCGGCGCCCTGGCCGAGCACGCCCGGCGCCCATGCCCGGCTCACCGCGAGCGCCCCCAGCACCAGCAGCTCGGTGCCGAAGGCCAGAATCCCCCATTTCTCATGCCAGTTGGCCGCGTCCCGGGCCCCGAAGAACGTACCGATCGCCGCCACCACGAAGGCGGTGGCCACCGTATCGCTGCTGATCACGGCCCGGCGGTACCGCTGCTCCCAGTCATTCCCGCCCCCGCCGGCCGCCGCACCCGCCGGCCGCCCACCCGTCGACGCGCACGCATCGACTAACTCCCCCTGCTCCACAGGACCCCCCAGCCCACCAGTGGTACGACGGCTCGCCTCACACGCGTCCACCACCGAGCGGCACACTCCCGCCCCGGCGCATGACTTCCGGACTCGTGCGGACGTACTGGAACGACGACCCCCCTGGCGGCAGCGCGAACCCGCACGCCCAGCCAGGCTTTCTCCCGGTGCTGCGGGAACCCGTCGAGAACCGGGGCTCCCCATGGTGCTTGCTCACTCGCATCCGGCGCCGGTCGACGCGAACCACTGGCCTTTCAAGGCACCGGACGGGTAGATCGTTAACGGTCGCTTCGTGTCCGAACCGCCGAAGCACGGTCAATCTAGACCATGCGGAGCAGGAATGTAGAGAGGATGTGTGGAATTCGTGCCCAAGCTTTGGGGGCGGGGTGGGGAGGCTGAGGCGACCCTGGTGTGAGCCACCGTCACCAGCGGGTGCACCCTTGCGGGTGGGAGAGGTGATCGGCATGACTGGACAGGCAAGGCCGGACAGCCCGCCGGGGCAGGACATGCGCGGGGCACGCGATCAGCACAGCTGGGCGGACCGGGCCATTCTGGTGTCGACGGCGACCCTGCTGGCGGAAATGGCCATCGCCGCTGTGCTCCTGATCCTGGCCGGCCTGTCGCAGGATCCCGGGGGCGAGACCAACGGGGTGGTGGCTGGCACTGACCGGGATCACCGTCCCGGGCGCGCTGCTCGCCCGGCTGGCGGCGTCCCGCACCGCACCGTGGAGCGGGCCGAAGCTGGCCCTGCGCGTGCTCGCGTCGGGAGTCGCCGGCGCCGCGGGACTCGCTCTGCTGGGCGGATCGGCTTACGCGGCCGGCCTGCTGAAGCTGTACGAGCCACCCCGCCTGAGCCGTGCCGACGTGGTCGGCGTCTGGCAGGACGGAGCCGGCGGCACGCTCGAACTCGCCGCCGACGGGCGGGCGACCGCCCATCGGCTGCGCGACAGCGTCCATGGCCGCTGCGAGGGGACGGGCGCGTGGAGCCTTGAGAACACCGCACCGCGCGGCCAGGAGCTGAACCTCGCGGGTGCCTGTGCCACCGACTGGAGCATCGGCGGGACGCCGGAACGCCCCACCCTCTCCTTCTACGTCGGCGACCCGGACAGCGGGCAGCGCCATACCCTGCGGCGTAGCGGGGAAGGGTAGCTCCCCGTTCGACGTGACGCCGGTATCGAAGAGCGCCTGAGTACGCCTGAGTACCTTTGCGGATACCCGGCCGGGCCGGCGATGCGCAGGATGATGCCGTGACGGCACAACACGAGACCGGCCAACCGGGCTCCTACCCGCCCGCCCCCGACCGCCAGGCAGCGGAGAAGGTCATGAAGGGGATCCTTCTCATCGCGGCTGTAGTGGGAGCGCTCTTCCTGATCCCCATGGCGCTCATGATCGCCGTTTACGCCTCCGCCGGCTCCCGGTGAAGCGGGGCTGCCGTGTTGCCTAACAAGGGGATGCGCCTCGCACTAGTACTGGTGTTTCGCCGACCCCGCAAGTAGGATCCGGCCGAATCAGGCTGCGGTGAGGCGGAGTTGGCCCCGTGGCCGCGTGCTGCCGGTCGGCTGGGGGAGCGCCGGCGTTGGGCCCATTTGCCGGATTTCGCTTCCGCAATGTGGAAATTTACTTTCGCATTACGGTGGCGTGATGTTAACTTGCCCACTCGACGACAACGAGCGCCGCCCGGAGGCCCGATCGCGTCGCTCCGTCCTTGAGGGGGGACAGTGTTGGGTCGTGAGGCGGCTGCCCAGCAGCTCCGTGCTGCCATACCGGAGATCACCGAGGAGTACCGGGCCGCGCTGGCGCGCATCGGGAGCCCGTTGGTGTCCCGGGACGACATCTGGCGGCAGTGCCGCCACCAGGCGCAGGGCATCGTGGCCGAATGCGCCCAGGCACTGGAGGACGGCAAGCGCCCGGAGTCGCCGGGAGCGGCGGAGTACACCCGGCTCCTCGGGGCCCACCGCGTCGTCCAGCAGGTGCCGGTGTCGGAGTCGGTACGGGCCGCGGACGTGCTCTGGCAGGCGATGCAGACCGTGGTCACCAAGGTCGTCGACCAGGTGGAGCCCGAACAGCGGGTCGCGGCGGCGCAGACCGTGAGCACCGCGTTCCGGGTCGCCGCCGGATACCGCCTGTACCAGGGGATACGGGCCTACGAGGAGGCCCAGCGGCCGGCCGCCGCCGCGGAGCCGGACCGCGCGCCCGCGGTGGTCCCGGGCGGTGTGGAGGCGCCGGCCCTCGGCCTGCTGACACTGCGGGAGCGGGAGATCCTGGAAGCGGTGCGGGCGGGGCTGACGAATCGTTTGATCAGCCGCCGCTTCGACATCAGCGAGGCGACCGTCAAACGCCATCTGCACAACGCGTACCGCAAGCTGGGGGTCAGCTCCCGGGTGCAGGCCATCAACAGCGCCTTCCCCGAGCAGGGCTGACGCCACTCGGCAGGGCCTGGCCGCCACCGCCCCTCTGCCCGTACACCCTCCGCCCCGTACACCCCTCTGTCCGTACGCCCCTCCGCCCCCCGCCCGCTCACAGGACGGCGAGGGCGCCCAGTATGCTCAGGTTCGCGGCGTATTGGGTGACCATGAACGCCCGGTAGGCGCCGCGCCGTTGGCGGCGTTCGGCGTGCTGCCGCCGGCCGTCCCGCAGCACTCGGACGATGACCCAGACCGCCCCGGCCGCCACCGGGAGCGTGCCCGCCAGCGCGAGCGGGGCCCACAGCGCGGCCGCCACCGTACCGGCCGCGCCGACCAGCGCGGCGGAGCCCATGGCCAGGGCCCGCGCCGCGCCCAGGCCGTGCACGACCGCGACGGTGCGCCGGCCGCCGGCCGCGTCCCCGTCCGCGTCCCCGAGGTCCTTCACCACCGACCCGACCAGGGCCATCCAGGCCGACATCACGCACCCGAACACCGCGCCGGTACCGGTCCAGCTGTTGCCCGCCGCCGAGATCCCGGCCGCGTACGAGGTCGCGCCCAGACCGAACACCACCACCGCGCACCGAAGACTGGACCGCTTGGCCTGGATCGGGCGGGCCGAGTAGGCCCAGCCGAGCAGCAGGAAGCCCGCCGCCCACCCGAGTACGCCGCCGCCCGCCAGCGCGCCGAGGGCGAGCGCCGCGCCGGCCAGCAGGGCCGTGACGACCGCGGCGGTGCGCACCGGGAGGTCGCCCCGGGCGATCGGGCGCTGGGAGCCGTTCGCGCGGTCCTCCTGGACGTCCGTCACACCGTTGAGCAGATAGGCGCACGCCACGGCGCACCACCAGGAGGCCAGGCCCAGCACCGTCCGTCCCGGGGACTGCGGCAGCTGCCCGGTGGACACCGCGCCCACCGCGAACCGCAGCACGAACACCAGCTGTACCGACGGCCGCGCCTCCGACCAGCACAGATGTGCCGTCTTGAGGGCGGTGCGGCATCGGATACGCGCCGGGCCGATCAGGCCGGCGACATGCCGAGAAGTAGCGGCAGGAGCAGCGGTTTCGGTCACGGGCGGCAGCCTAGGAAGGGCTCGCGCGCAAGGGCCATACAACCATCGGCGTATCAGGCGTACATCTCCACTGGGCCCTTGGTTGCAAGGCGTTGTGCGGCCCGGCATATGCGGGGAGAGTTGGCGCAGCGCGGTCCGGTGAGAGGAATCCGGACGCCGCGAGGAGGGCGCGCCTGTCGATTCCCGGGCTCCCACATCCTTTTCCAGGCAAGGCGAGCCGCCCTGCGCGCCTCCGCAGCGGAAGCGAAACCAGAACAACGAACAACGAACAGCAGCGCACAAGAAGAGCAACGCACAACGAATAACGACGAGCGACGACGAGCAAGGAAACCTAGAAAAAGGATGCTCCGTTGGAAAGGTCTCAGCAGACCGCAACGCTGATCTCCCAGGCGCAGGTTCTCGACGGCGCACAGGGGTGGCATCGGGACGCTTTCGAAGAGGTCGCGGCCCGGCTCGCCGATCCGGGCTTCCCCTGTGTGTTCTCCCGGAACGCCTTTCGGAAGCAGCTGGTGACGTTCGCCTTCGTGGAGAACGCCGGCCGCGACGGCATCCGGCACCTGGCGGCGGCCCTCACCGAGTACGTCGAGCTGTCCCGGGACTGGGACGGCCGGCTGGACACCGCCTATCCGCTGGTCGCGCTGTTCGCGGCGGACGCCGTGGACGCGCGGACGGTGGCGGAGTACCACGCCTTCGGCTGGCGGGTGCTGGAGGAGCTGCACCGCGCCGATCCGGAGCCCTGGCCGGCGGACGTCGGCACCGACCCGGATTCCGCGACCTGGTCCATGTGCTTCAACGGTATGCCGCTGTTCTGCAATATGAGCAGTCCCGCGCACCGGAACCGCCGCAGCAGGAACCTCGGTACGCATTTCGCCCTCGTCATCAATCCCCGGGAGCGTTTCGACGTTTTCGCCGGGGAGACGCCGAGCGGCCGCAAGGTCCGCGCGAACATCCGCGAGCGGATACGCCGTTACGACGGAATGCCGCATTCCCCGCAGCTCGGCTCGTACGGGGTCGGCGCCCTCGAATGGCGCCAGTACGGGCTCATCGATGAGAACGCCGAACGGAATGACAGGTGCCCGTTCTCGTTCACGCCCCGGACGGCCAACGAAGACCGGACGGCCGACGAAGACCGGGCGACTGCCGAACACCGGATGACTGCCGAACACCGGATGACCGGTGAAGACGACCGGATGACCGTTGCAGAGAAGAGGAGTTGCTGACCGCATGATCGAACTCATCGTGTCCCAGGGCCGGGTGGCCGACCGGGAGCCCCGGATGATCGAGGGCGCCGCCCGCCTCGCGCGGGCCCTGGAGAAGCGCTACGGACTCACCGGCCGCTTCATCGGCGAGCCCGCGCCGCCCGCCGACGACGACTGGACCGTCAGCCTCCCGCAGGCCCGCGACACGCTGAACGGGCTGCGCGAGGCCGTCAGCGGCAGCATCGCGCGCGGCAGCCGGACGGTCATGATCTCCAACACCTGCTCGGCGAGCCTGGCCACTCTGCCGGTGGTGGCCCGCGAGCACCCGGACGCCGTCGTCCTCTACATCGACGGCCACGGCGACTTCAACACCCCGGAGACCACCGGCACCGGCTACCTGGGCGGTATGGTCCTCTCCGGCGCCTGCGGACTGTGGGACAGCGGCCACGGCGCGGGCCTCAGTCCCACCCGATCGGTCCTCGTCGGGTCGCGGGACATCGACGACGCCGAGGGCGAGCTGATCGCCCGGCACGGCGTCCGGCTCATCCCCCCGGCGCGCACGACCGGCGAGAGCATCCTGGAGGCGGTCGGCGACGCCCCGGTGTGGGTGCACATCGACTGGGACGTCCTCGAACCGGGATACGTGCCCGCCGACTACACCGTGCCGGACGGCCTGCTCCCCGAGCAGATCCGCGCGGTCTTCGAGGCGATCCCGGCACAGCAGCTCCGCGGCGTCGAACTCGCCGAATTCAACGCCCCGTTGGACGAGGACATAAGCGCCCGCGCGGTCGAGACGATCATCGACATGGTCGCCCCGGCCTTCGAGAACGTCCCGGCCACCTTCTAAGACCCCGGCGGCGGTTCGACCCCACGCGCACAGCCGCCCCACCTCCGGTACCCCCCGACAGGCGCCGCCGGCATCGCCGGCCGCCGGCCCCTGTCGGCCCCCCTCCCCGTGGCCAGCACCGCTGGCTCCACCTGCCAAGGAGTTCTTCCGTTGCCTCTGTACGACAGCATCCTCGACACCGTCGGCCGCACCCCCATCGTCCGGCTGCACCGCATGGCCCCGGCCCACACCACCGTCTACGTGAAGGTCGAGTCGTTCAACCCCGGCGGCTCCGTCAAGGACCGCCTCGCGCTCTCCGTCGTCCTCGACGCCGAGGCCAAGGGGCTGCTCAAGCCCGGTGACACCATCGTCGAGTGCACCTCCGGGAACGTCGGGATCGCACTGGCCATGGTGGCCGCCGCCCGCGGCTACCGGTTCGTCGCGGTGATGGGCGACACCTACTCCGCCGAACGCCGCAAGCTGATCCGGGCCTACGGCGGCAAGGTGCTGCTCTTCCCCGGCCACCTCGGCAGCAGCGGCGGCAACCGCATCGCCGACGAACTCGCCGCCAAGCACGGGTGGTTCCGGGCCAACCAGTTCGACAACCCGGCCAACCCCGCCTACCACCGCGAGACCACCGCCTCCGAGATCCTCGGCGACTTCGCGGGCAAGCGGCTCGACTACTTCGTCACCGGCTTCGGCACCAGCGGCACCCTCACCGGCGTGGGCCAGATGCTCAAGCGCGCCCGCCCCGACGTGCGGGTCGTCGCCGCCGAGCCGGAGAACGCCGCCGTCCTCGCCGGCCAGGGCTGGAACGTCCACCGCATCCAGGGCTGGGCCCCCGACTTCGTACCGGGCGTGATGGACCGCGACGTCATCGACGACCTGGTGACCATCAACGAGGTGGAGGGCCGCGACACCGCGCGCCGGCTGGCCGCCGAGGAGGGGATCTTCACCGGCATCTCGGCCGGGGCCACGCTGGCGACCGCGCTGCGCGTCGCCGAGTCCGCGCCCGCCGGCTCGGTGCTGCTCGCCATGCTCCCGGACACCGGGGAGCGCTACCTCTCCACCTTCCTCATGGACGGTATGCCCGAGGGCTCGGACGACGAGTGGCTGGCCTCGCTGGAGAGCGGCGCCGAGACGGCCTGAAACCGGCCCACGACCCCGGCGCCCCGCGGCGCCCCCGCATCCGTCAGGAGACAGACATGAGGGAATTCGTCCCGCCCGCGGCCCGCTTCGTCGACCTCCCCGCAGGCTTCGCCATGCGGCGGGGCGGACGGCTGAACGGCGCCCGGATCGCGTACGAGACCGTGGGCCGGCTGGCCCCGGAGCGCGATAACGCCGTCCTGGTCCTCACCGGTCTCTCGCCCGACGCCCACGCCGCCTCCCACCCGGCGGACACCCGGCCCGGCTGGTGGGAGGCGATGGTCGGGCCCGGAAGACCCGTCGACACCGACCGCTGGTACGTCATCTGCCTTAATTCACTGGGCAGTTGCAAAGGGTCCACCGGGCCCGCCTCGGTGGATCCCGGCACCGGCGAGCCCTACGGGCCCGACTTCCCGGAGCTGTCCATGGAGGACATCGCCGACGCCGCCGCCCACACCGTCCGCGCCCTGGGCGTCGAGCGGCTGGCCTGCGTCATCGGCACCTCCATGGGCGGGATGAGCGCGCTGTCCCTGCTGGCCCGCCACCCCGGGCTGGCCCGCGGCCACATCAACATCTGCGGCGCGGCGCGCGCCCTGCCGTTCGCGATCGCGGTCCGCTCCCTCCAGCGCGAGGCGATCCGGTCCGATCCGCACTGGAACGGGGGCCGCTACGACGACGCCGCCTATCCGGAGCGCGGCATGTTCACCGCGCGCAAGCTCGGCATGATGACGTACCGGTCGGCCCGGGAGTGGGACAGCCGCTTCGACCGGGCGCGGATCGCGCCGGAGGACCGCGCCGACGACGGGCCGTACGCCCACGAGTTCGCGGTGGAGGCGTATCTGGAGGGGCACGCCCGGCGCTTCGCGCGCCGTTTCGACCCCAACAGCTATCTCTGCCTGAGCCGCTGCATGGACCGCTTCGACCTCGGAGAGTCGGCCGGCACCGGCAACGACACCGACGCCGGCACCGACGCCGCGCTCGCCCGCGTCCCGCTGGAGAAGGCGCTGGTCATCGGCGTCGAGACCGACATCCTCTTCCCGCTGCGGCAGCAGCGGCAGATCGCCGCCGGCCTCGCCGCGGGCGGCGCGGACGTCACCTTCCTCGCACTGGACTCCCTGGAGGGCCACGACGCCTTCCTGATCGACACCCCGCGCTTCGGCACCCCCGTGGCGAAATTCCTGGCGCAGCTCTGACCGAGCCGCCGCCGGCCTCCCCATTCCGTTCCCCCTCCCTCCCCGCAGCTTGGAGAACCGCATGCCCGACCTCCCGCCCCCTCTCGCCCTCGTCACCGGCGCCAACCGCGGCATCGGCTTCGAGACCGCCCGTCAGCTCGCCGCCGCCGGCGTCCACGTCCTGCTCGCCGGCCGCGACCGCGAAGCCGTCACCGCGGCCGCGAAGACGCTGCGGGACGAGGGCCGCACCGCTGCGCCCCTCGTCCTCGACATCGCGGACCCGGACAGCGTCCGGACCGCCGCCGCGCAGGTCGAGGAGGCGCACGGCCGCCTGGACATCCTGGTCAACAACGCCGGCATCCGGATCGAGGAGTACGGCCGGCAGCCGTCCGAGCAGCCCCTCGATCAGTGGCGCGAGACCTTCGAGACCAACCTCTTCGGGACCGTCCAGGTGACCCGGGCCTTCCTGCCGCTGCTCCGCAAGTCGCCGGCCGGCCGCATCGTCAACGTCTCCAGCCTCCTCGGCTCGGTGACCACGCACAACGACCCGGACTCGTACGCCTACAGCCCGATGTTCAAATCGCTGCCGGCCTACAGCGCCTCCAAGAGCGCGCTCAACTCCTGGACCGTGCACCTGGCCTACGAACTCCGCGAGACGCCGGTCAAGGTCAACGCCGTCCACCCGGGCTACACCCGGACCGGCATGAACGACGGCGCGGGCGACCTCGACGTCACCGAGGGCGCGCGGACCAGCGTCACCATGGCCCTGCTCGGCGACGACGGCCCGACCGGCACCTACACCCACCGGGGCGAGACCGTCCCCTGGTAGTCCGCCACGCCACCCGAGAAGCCGCCTCCCGGATAACGCCGATTCACCATCCCCTCCTCCCTGTCCCCGTATTGGAGTTGCTCCATGGGCAACCGTCTGGCTCTGGTCACCGATGGTGCCAGCCTGGTGATTGATTACGACATGCCGTTGCTGCTCGACGCCTGCCAGGCCGCCGGCATCAAGGCCGAGATATGTTCCTGGCGCGATCCCGATATCGCCTGGGACGATTTCGACGCCGTCCTGCTGCGCTCCCCGTGGAGTTACGTGGAAAACCTTCCGCAATTCCTCGAATGGTGCGAATACGTCACCGACGTGACGACCCTGCTCAACCCGCTCCCGGTGGTGCGGTGGAACCTCGACAAGCACTACCTGGCCGATCTGGCCGCCCGGGGCGTCCCGGTCGTCCCGAGCGGCTTCGTGGCCCCGGGCACGGACCCGGCGGCGGCCCTGCGCGCCTTCCTCGCCGAGCACCAGGAGACCGCCGAACTGGTGGTGAAACCGGCCGTGGGCGCGTACTCCCGGGACGTGCAGCGCTTCGCCCGGTCGGCACAGGACGCGGCGGCCGCGCACCTCGGCAAACTGCTCGACCAGGGCCAGCACGTCATCCTCCAGCCCTACCTGGGCGCCATCGACGACCACGGCGAGACCGACCTCATCTACTTCGACGGGGTCTACAGCCACGCCATCCGCAAGCGCGCGCTGCTCCGGCCGGACGGCCCGGCCGACGAGCCGACGCAGGACGCCCGTACGGCGCGGTCGGCCGCCGAGGACGAACGGGCCGTCGCCGCGGCCGCCCTGGACGCCGCCGCCGAACACCTGGAGCTGCCGGAACCCCTGCTCTACGGCCGCGTCGACCTCATCCGGGACGCGGACGGCAAACCCCTCGTACTCGAACTGGAGCTGTGTGAACCATCCTTGAGCATGCCGTTCGCGGAAGCCTCCGCCGGACGGTTCGCGCGGGCCATCGCCGCACGGCTGGAAGAAATCACTCGGAAGCGGAAGAGTCGATAGCAGTGACATCGCAACAGAGTTCCCTCACCCCCCTCACCCCCACGACGCCCGCGGCGGCCTCACCCGCCGCCGGCACCCTCTTCGCGGCACTCGGCGTCGTCAGCTTCTCCTTCAGCTTCCCCGGAACGGTCTGGGCGCTGGACGGCTTCGGGCCGTGGAGCGCCATCGGCGTCCGCGGCGTGCTCGCCGCCGTCATCGCGCTCGCCGCCCTGTTGCTGACCCGGGCGCCGCTGCCGGCGCGCGCTGACTGGCCCGCGCTCGCCGTCGTCGCGGGCGGCTGCGCGGTCGGCTTCCCGCTGCTCACCACGCTCGCGCTGCAGACCTCGTCCACCGCCAACTCGGCGGTCGTGATCGGCGCGCTGCCGATGGCCACCGCGGTGATCTCCGCGCTGATCACCCGGCGCAGCCCGTCGAAGGTCTTCTGGGCCGCGGCCGGCATAGGCGCGGCGACCGTCGTCGTCTACACGCTGTCCCAGAACCACGGCCGGCCGACCGTCGCCGACCTCTACCTCTTCGGCGCCCTGCTGGTCTGCGCGGCCGGCTACGCCCAGGGCGGGCGGCTCTCCGCGCACATGCCGGGCTGGCGGGTCATCGCCTGGGGCGTGGTGCTCGCGGCCCCGGTCAACCTCCTGGTGTCCGCCCTGGCCCTGCCGAACGAGCCGGTGCACCTCACCGCGAAGGCCGTGGCCGGCATGGCGTACATCGCGGCCATCTCCCAGTTCGGCGGATTCGTCGTCTGGTACAAGGGCATGGGCCTCATCGGCGTCGCCAAGGCCAGCCAACTCCAGCTCGCCCAGCCCCTCCTGACGCTCGTCTGGGCCGTCCTCCTCCTCGGCGAACACTTCACCCTCGCGGTCCCCCTCACCGCCGCCATCGTCCTCGCCTGCATCGTCGTCACCCAACGCGCCCGAACGTCCTGAACCAGGTCAGCGAGGGGGCACCGACACGGGTCGGTGCCCCCTCCCTGCGTCCGAGGAGGAAATTGCCATGTGGGGACGGAGACTTTCCCTTTCCCTGGGGATCGCGTTATGTGATTTTCTCGCGACGTCTTGTGCACGATATCAATCCTTGCCGCCCGCGCCTGATTTCGAAGCCAAGGATCTTGTGGGGGAGTGGCGCGGCCCTGAAGGGGCTCATTTCACCCTGAGTGGTACGAGGGAGGTCACGGCTGTGAAAATTCGGGGGCAGGAGGAGGATTTCAATGACCGCTGGAGCCTTTCGGGTAAAGGGAGCTGGCAGGTCCTCCCTTCCCCCAAGATCGGCCTCGTGGTGGCCGAAGGGCGGTTCGTGCGACTCATGATCAAGGATGGGCAGTCGCGTTTCGCGAAGACCGACGATGACGAATTGAATGGCCGCAGTCCTGCACCCCGGCCAGAGACAACCAGCACCAGTCCCACTACCTACACCTGGGACATCAGCGTCAAGAAGGGAAAGATGGGTCTGGAGCTCTACTACGTGGTAGGCGACCCGGACCACCGATGGACGGCTACGTTCACCCACGAACAGTGATCGTCCTGCGAGTTCTGCGCGCCATCGCACAACAGCACTGAAACCGTTGCTGAAGAGATTCGGTCCGCGCTCGGGCCCGGCACGCGTGCCGTGGCCGAGGAGGGCGACCCGCTTTCCGAACTGGGCGGTCTCTCTTTGTTCGTGCCGGTGCTGTACTACCGCGTCGTTCCGCTGGACTGGCTCAGGTGGACGATGGTGGTGTGCTGTATCGGGGCGCTGGCGGCAATGGCGGTGAGAGCCCCGAGACGAGCTCCGAAGGGGTACTGGTTCGCTGCGTCGCTGCGTCGCTGCTTTGCGGTACGGGTTTCCTTCTCTATCGGTGGTCGGAACCGCGGCCCTCGGTGAGCTATCGATCCACAGCTGAGGCCGCGGCGTCCGGGGCGCCTCGTCGGCACAACACTCTCGTCATGTTCGCGGGTAGTGCGGGCATGCTCGTCGCGTGTCTCATCGGCTGCATCGGCTTGCGGTACAGGCCCTGGTGACAGCATTTCGGGCTTCCCGCTCACTGCCCCACCCACACCTCCGCCAGCTTGACGAGGACCAGGACCATGGCGACCAGCAGGTACGTGCGGAGGGCCGCCAGGCCGGCCTTGTGGGCGGTGGAGAGGACGGGGGCGGGGAGGATGTCGAGGGGCGGCATGCGCCAGTTGGCGCGGTCGGCGCGGGAGGTGTGGTCCATGGGGCGGGCGCCGGGGGTCCAGCCCTTGCGGCGGCGGCGCAGTTCGGCGTAGCCGAGGAGTGCGACGCCGGCCGCGCCGCAGCAGGCCATGATGGTGAGGATGGTGCCGGGGCCGAGGTCCGGGAAGAGCACCGCGGCGGTGAGGATGACGGAGAGGGTGACGAGGACGGCGACGACGCAGGACGTGAAGGCGTTCATGGCGCGGCCGTTGACCCACGGGCCGAGTACCGCGCGGTCGTTGCAGAGCAGGAGCAGGAAGACCGACGCGGAGGGCAGCAGCACACCGGCCAGGGTCTGCACGCCCTCGGTGAGCAGGCCCAGCGGGGAGCCGGGGATCAGCACGATCGCCGCGGCGGCCGCGACCAGGCCCGCGTAGACGGCGTAGAAGCCCTTGGCGCGGCCGACGCCGCGGTGCAGGGAGTGCCGGATGCCGAAGACGTCGCCGATGGCGTACGCGGTGGACAGCGATACGGCGAAGGCGCCGATGATCGAGGCGTCCAGCAGGGCGATGGCGAAGAGGACTCCGGCCAGTTTGCCGGCGTGCGCGGCCAGGCCGTGGGCGATCCCGGCGGTGTCGGTGAACGCTCCGGCGCCGGACGTGCCCGCGAACGCCGCGGCGGTGCAGCCCATCAGGGCGGCGGCGCCGACCACGACGACCGCGATGCCGAGCCACAGGTCGGCCTTCTCGTACGAGAGGAAGCGCGGGGTGATGCGCTTGTCGATGACGTAGGACTGCTGGAAGAAGAGCTGCCAGGGGGCGACGGTGGTGCCGACGATGCCGATGATGAGGAGCATGGCGGCGGACAGACCGCCGGGGCCGGTGGGGAGTTGGGGGACGAGGAAGTCGTGGGCCATCTGCCCGGTGCGCGGGTGCACGAGGAAGTAGAGCGGCACCAGCAGGAGCGAGGCCGCGCACAGGCCGATGGCGATCCGCTCGAAGCGGCGGAACGAGCCGGTGAACGCGGAGGCGATGATCACGGCGGCGGCGAGCAGCACCGCGCCGACCCGCGGCAGCCCGAGGTAGCCGGCGGCGAGGGTGACGCCGATGAACTCCGTGACCAGCGTGAGGGCGTTGAGCAGGAAGAGGTCGATGACGGAGAAGGCGCCCCAGAACTTCCCGAAGCGTTCCAGTATCAGGCGGGCGTGGCCGACGCCGGTGACGGCGCCGAGCCGGAGCACCATCTCCTGGTTGACGTAGAGGACGGGGACGAGCAGGAGCAGCGTCCACAGCAGGTGGGTGCCGTAGTTCTGGCCGGCCTGGCCGTATGTGGCGAAGGCGCCGGCGTCGTTGTCGCCGACCATCACGATCAGGCCGGGGCCGACGATGGCCAGCAGGGTCTTGAGCTTGGCGGACAGGCCCCGGCGCGGGGCGGTGTCGTCGTGCCGGATGGTGCCGAGCGCGCCGCGGATGTCGCCGGTGTGCGCGTCGTCGAGGACGGCGGTGGCGCGCGGGGCGGGCGGTGCGGAGCGGACGGTGGTGGTTTCGGTCATGGCTACCTCCCGGGTCCCCGGTGGGGGACGGGTCGGTGGCGCGGGGCAGCCGTCCTCCCTGCGCGGCGGCGCAGCACGGCGGCCCGTCGCGGCGCGTTGCCGCACGGGGGCGTGACGCGGCCGGAAGCCGCGCAGGGAAGGTGGTTACCGCGTGCCGGAAGAATGCGAGGGCAGGCGGAGGCGGGGCCGATGATGGCCCGGACTACTGCAATCCATGTCTCTCGCCTCCTTCCGGCCGGGGCGCTGGGTGCGCCGTCGTCGATCCGGCAAGGAGCGGACCGGTCGCCGCGGACCGGTGCCACCCCCACTCGTCAGAGCTTTGGCACGTCACGGCGTAGCCCCCGCGGGGCAGCCACTTGGGGTCACCCCTTGGGCCGGGGAGACCTGTCCTGATCCGGAGCGTCTCTCGACGGGTGGGATCAGTGGCCTGTGTCCGTGACGACGCCTCACCGAACGAGGTGCTCGCTTCGTCAGTCGTGTGATGTGTGTGGATTTTCCGGAGTCCGCCCTGGGCGGGCGTCCGGAGTCCTCTGGAAGTGTAGACCCTCGGTGGGGGTCACTTGCGCAAGCGCGCAAGTTTTGACCTCGTCTTAACCGCGCGGCCATCCCGTTCCGCCGCCCGCGGGCCCGACGCTGGACACCGCCGCCGTGCCGGGTGAGCATGAGCCGCATGTCCCAGGAGGAGCCGGGGCCCGGCGAAGCGGGCCGTCCCGGAAGCGAGGCCGAGCGGCTGGAGCGGATCGAGGCGCTGCTGGCGCCCACCCTCGCGGGGGTGGAGGCGGCCGGGCGGCGGCTGCGGCCGGCCTGGCGGCGGGTCACCCGCGGGGAGCCCCGCTGGCCCTCGACGGTCGCGGTCCTGGTGGCGGTGGTGCTCCAGTGGCTGCTGCCGGAGCGGCTGGCGATCCATCCGGAGTGGCTGCTGCCGGGGCTGGAGACGGCGCTGGTCCTGCTGCTGGTGGCGGCCGACCCGTACCGCATCGAGCGGGTCTCGGCGCTCTACCGCGGTGCGGGGCTGGTGCTGATCGCGCTGATCAGCACGGCCAACGGCTGGTCCGCGGTGCGGCTGGTGGCCGGGCTGGTGCGCGGTACGGAGGGCAGCGACGCCGGCCAGCTGCTCATCACCGGCGGCGGCATCTGGCTCACCAACGTCATCGCCTTCGCGCTCTGGTACTGGGAGTGGGACCGCGGCGGCCCGGTCGCCCGCGCGCACGCCGTACGCCGCTACCCCGACTTCCTCTTCCCGCAGATGGCGACGCCGGAGCTGGCGCCGGAGCACTGGGAGCCGCAGTTCCCGGACTACCTCTACCTGTCCTTCACCAACGCCACCGCCTTCAGCCCGACCGATGTGATGCCGCTGACCCGCTGGGCGAAGCTGCTGATGCTCCTGCAGTCGGCCGTCTCGCTGCTGACGGTCGTTCTGGTGGTGGCGCGCGCGGTGAACATCCTGAAGTAGCGCGGGCGCGGGCCCGCTTGGCGGCCGGTGTGACGCGATCGGGTGTGTGGCGGGCGCGTTGCGAGGGTATGGCGGTGTCATGACGGCGTGATGAGGCCGGCATGAGAAAGCGATGAATACTTGCTCGGTTGCGCAATAATTGGCCAAGGCTTGACCGGCCGGTCCGTAACCGATCGGCGGCAGGGCTGTGACCTGCGGTTTTACGGGTGCCGGGTGCGGGTCCCGAAAACAATCCCCGGCCGGAGTCAATTCTTTCCCACGCCGTGGTCAGGCGCCGCGGCGCGTTTCCCGGCGCCGCCTGCCCGAGCGGCCGGCGGCCGCCTTCACACCGCGTTCGATTAGCGGATTCCGGGTCCCGGCCCGCGAACCGCCGCCCGGTGCCCGGCATCTGTAGGGGCGAACGTCCGAGGGTTTTCTGCCCACCGGCACCGAACAGAGGCATATCGATGTCGTCGCCCCTTCTCGAATCGTCCTTCGAGCCGTCCGAGCCCCTCACCGAACGGGCCGTATACCGCACCGCCGGCACCCCGGCCCCGCGGACCCTGCTCGACGTGCTCGACGCCACCGCCGCCGCCCACCCGCGGGCGACCGCCCTGGACACCGGCTCCGAGGCGCTCACCTACCGCGAGCTGTGCGCCGAGACCGAGCGCCGCGCGCGGCAGCTCAGGGACCGCGGGATCGGCCCCGGCGACCGGGTCGGGATCCGCGTGCCCTCCGGTACCGCCGAGCTGTACCTGTCGATCCTCGCCGTCCTGCGCAGCGGCGCCGCCTACGTCCCGGTCGACGCCGACGACCCCGACGAGCGGGCCGCCACCGTCTTCCGCGAGGCCGCCGTCTGCGCCGTCCTCGGCCCCGACGGCCCCCACGACGCCCCGGCCCGGCCCGCCGGCGCCCCGCGCCCGCCCGGCCCCGGCGACGACGCCTGGATCATCTTCACGTCGGGTTCGACCGGCGCGCCCAAGGGCGTCGCGGTCAGCCACCGCTCGGCCGCCGCCTTCGTCGACGCCGAGGCCGGCCTCTTCTGCCAGGACCGCCCGCTGGGCCCCGGCGACCGCGTACTGGCCGGGCTGTCGGTCGCGTTCGACGCCTCCTGCGAGGAGATGTGGCTCGCCTGGCGGCACGGCGCCTGCCTGGTGCCCGCCCCGCGCGCCCTGGTCCGGGCCGGCCACGAACTCGGCCCGTGGCTGGTCGAGCGGGGGATCACCGTCGTTTCCACCGTGCCCACCCTCGCCGCGCTCTGGCCCGACGAGGCGATGCGCGCGGTCCGGCTGCTGATCGTCGGCGGTGAGGCGTGCCCGGCCGGGCTCGTGGACCGCTTCGCCCGGCCCGGCCGCGAGATGTGGAACACCTACGGCCCGACCGAGACCACCGTCGTCGCCTGCGCCGCCCGCCTGCTGCCCGGCGTACCGGTCCGCATCGGCCTCCCGCTGGCGGGCTGGCAGCTCGCCGTCGTCGGCCGCGACGGCCGGCCGGTCGCCCACGGCGAGGAGGGCGAGCTGGTCATCGGCGGCGTCGGCACCGCCCGCTACCTCGACCCGGTCAAGGACGCCGACCGGTTCCGCCCGGACGCCGTCCTGGACACCGCCCGCGCCTACCGCACCGGCGATCTCGTCCGCGCCGAACCCGAGGGCCTGCTCTTCCTCGGCCGCGCCGACGACCAGGTCAAACTCGGCGGCCGCCGGATCGAACTGGGCGAGATCGACGCCGCGCTGGCCGCCCTGCCCGGCGTCCGCGGCGCCGCCGCCGCCGTCAAGGCCACCCCGGCCGGCACCCAGGTCCTGGTCGGCTACGTCGTCCCCGAGCAGCGCACCGCCGACGGCTCCAGCTTCCAGCAGGACAAGGCCAGAGCGCTGCTCCAGGAACGGCTCCCGGCCCAACTCGTCCCCGTCCTCGCCGAGGTGGACGACCTGCCCACCCGCACCTCCGGCAAGGTCGACCGCAACGCGCTGCCCTGGCCGCTGCCGTCCGCCCCGGCCGCCGCCGGGCCACCGCCCGAACTCCACGGCACCGCCGCCCGCCTGGCCGCCGTCTGGGAGGAACTCCTCGGCGTCCGGCCCGGCCCGGACAGCGACTTCACCGCCCTCGGCGGCACCAGCCTGGTCGCCGCCCGGATGGCGTCGATGCTCCGCGCCCACCACCCCGGCGTCTCGGTCGCCGACCTCTACCGCCACCCGGTGCTGCGCGATATGGCCGAGCACCTCGACTCGCTCGGCGGCCCGGTCGCCGAGGCCCGTCCGGTCCGCCCCGTCCCGCGCCGCGCCGCCGCCGTCCAACTCCTCGTCCAGACCGCCCTGTACGGCGTCGCCGGTCTGCGCGGACTGGTCGGGCTGGCGCTCGCCGACAACGTCCTGGGCCTGCTCGCCCCGCACGCCTGGGCCCCGCACACCGCCTGGTGGCTGGTGGCCCTCGGCTGGGTGGTGCTCTTCAGCGCGCCCATGCGGTGCGCGATCGGCGCGCTGGCCGCCCGCGCGCTGGCCGGCTCGATCCGGCCCGGCGCCTACCCGCGCGGCGGCGCCGTCCACCTGCGGCTGTGGACCGCCGAACGCACCGTCGCCGCCTTCGGCGTCCCCTCCCTCCTCGGCACCCCCTGGGCCCGGCTCTACGCCCGCGCCCTGGGCTGCGCCACCGGCCGCGATATCGCCCTGCACACCATGCCGCCGGTCACCGGCCTCGCCGAACTCGGCGACGGGTGCAGCGTCGAACCCGAGGCCGATATCTCCGGCTGGTGGCTCGACGGCGACACCCTGCACATCGGCGCGGTCCGCATCGGTCCCGGCGCCCGGGTCGCCCACCGCGCCATGCTGATGCCCGGCGCGGTCGTCGGCGCGGACGCCGAACTCGCCGCCGGCGGCTGCCTGGACGGCACCCTCCCCGACGGCGACCGCTGGACCGGCTCCCCGGCCCGCCCGGCCGGCGCCGCTGAACGCATCGCCGGCCCCGCCTGGCCCGCCCCGCACCACCGCCGCTCCCGCCGCTGGACCGCCGCCTACGGGCTCACCCTCCTCGGCCTGCCGCTGCTCGCCCTGCTCACCGCGGCGCCCGCGCTGATCGCCGCGTACTTCCTGATCCGCGACTGCGCCACGCTGTCCGCCGCGGCCCTGCGGCTGCTGGCCGCCGCCCCCGCCTTCGCACTGGTCACCACCGGCTGCTCGATCCTCGTCACCGCCGCCACCGTCCGCGTCCTGGGCCGCGGTATCACCCCGGGCCTGCACCCGGCCGCCGGCGGCGTCGCCTGGCGCGCCTGGCTGGTGACCCGCCTCCTCGACGGCGCCCACGGCAGCCTCTTCCCGCTCTACGCGAGCCTCGCCACCCCGCACTGGCTGCGGCTGCTGGGCGCCCGGGTCGGCCGGCACGCCGAGATCTCCACCGTGCTGCCGCTGCCCTCCCTCCTCCACGTCGAGGACGGCGCCTTCCTCGCCGACGACACCCTCGTCGCCCCCTACGAACTGCGCGGCGGCTGGCTGCGGCTGGGCACCGTACGGATCGGCCGCCGGGCCTTCGTCGGCAACTCCGGCATCGTCGATCCCGGCCACGACGTCCCCGACCACAGCCTGGTCGGCGTGCTCTCCAACGCCCCCGCGCACGGCGAGCCCGGCCAGTCCTGGCTCGGCCGCCCCGCCATGCCGCTGCCCCGGGTCGCCGCCCAGGCCGACCCCGCCCGCACCTTCGCCCCGCCGCGCCGCCTGGTCCTGGCCCGCGCCGCCGTCGAACTGTGCCGGGTGCTGCCGCTGATCTGCGGCGTCGCGCTCGCCGAGGGCGTCCTCCTCACCGAACAGGACGCCTTCGCCAGCGGCGGCCTGGGCCTCGCCGCGCTGGTCGGCGCCCCGCTGCTGCTCGCCGCCGGACTGACCGCGCTGCTCACCACCACGCTCGCCAAGTGGCTGCTGGTCGGCCGGTTCACCACCGGCGAACACCCGCTGTGGTGCGCGTTCGTCTGGCGCAACGAGCTCTACGACACCTTCGTGGAATCCCTCGCCGTACCGTGGATGGCCGGCGCCTTCACCGGCACCCCGGTCCTGAACTGGTGGCTGCGCACCCTCGGCGCCAAGATCGGGCGCGGGGTCTGGCTGGAGAGCTACTGGCTGCCCGAGACCGACCTGATCAGCCTCGGCGACGGCGTCAGCGTCAACCGCGGCTGCGTGCTGCAGACCCACCTCTTCCACGACCGGATCATGCGGCTGGACACCGTCCGCCTGGCCGAGGGCGCCTCGCTGGGCCCGCACGGCATCGTGCTCCCCGGCACCGACGTCGGCGCCCGCGCCTCCATCGCCCCGTCCTCGCTGGTCATGCGCGGTGAGACGGTCCCCGCGCACACCCGGTGGGCCGGCAACCCGATCGCCGGCGAACGCCCCCGGCAGGCCGCCGCGCCCGCCGCGCAAGGCGGTGCGGCCGCATGACCCGCTGCAGCCGCCGCGCCCTGCTCCGGGGCGCGGCCCTGCTCCCGCTCGCCGCCACCGTCGCGGACGGCCTGGCCGGCGCCACCGACCGCTACTTCCCGCGCCACGGCACCTACGCCCACGACACCGTCTCGTACGACCTGCACCTGGACTACCGCCCGGCCGGCGCCAACCTGGAGGGCCGGGCCCGGATCGAGGCGGTGGCCTGCGAGCCGCTGGACCGCGTCGAACTGGACCTGTCCCGGCTCACCGCGCACACCGCCAAGATCGACGGCACCCGGGTCCGGATCCGCCAGCAGCAGGGCAAGCTCTACCTCGACACCCCGCGCCCGCTGGCCGCCGGCACCCGCTTCACCGCCGAGATCGGCTACCGCGGCCGGCCCCGCCCGGTCCGCTCCCCGTTCGGCCCGATCGGCTGGGACCGCACCGGCGACCCGCACGACGGGACCCTGGTCGCCTCCCAGCCGCTCGGCGCCCCGTCGTGGTTCCCCTGCAACGACCGCCCGGACGACAAGGCCGCCTTCACCCTCCGGATCACCGTCCCGCACGGCCACCACGCGCTGGCCAACGGCACCCTCCTCGAACGCCGCCGCACCGGGCACCGCGAATGCTGGACGTACCACCACCCGGGGCCCATGGCCCCCTACCTCGCCGCGCTCTACACCGGCCGCTTCCGCCACGACAGCGGCACCGCCCACGTCGGCCCGGACCACCCGCCGGTCGCGCTGCACAACGCCTACCCGGCCCGGCTCGCCCAGGAGGCCGCGTTCGACCTGGCCCGCCAGCCGGACATGCTGCGCGCCTTCGCCGGCTGGTTCGGCCGCTACCCGTTCGAGGCGTACGGGGCGGTGGTGGTGGACGCCGAACTCGCCGCCCCGGTCGAGAACCAGACCCGGTCGGTCTTCGGCAGCAACCACATCGACGGGCAGCGCGGCGCCGAGACCCTGGTCGCCCACGAGATCGCCCACCAGTGGTACGGCAACAGCGTCAGCCTGCGCGACTGGCGCGACATCTGGCTGAACGAGGGCTTCGCCACGTATGCCGAGTGGCTGTGGTCCGAGCACATCGGCGAGGACTCCGCCGACGAGATCGCCCGGCACGAATGGCGCTCGCTGCGCGACCGGCCTCAGGACCTGCGGATCGCCGACCCCGGCCAGCGCCGGATCTTCGACGACCGGATCTATGTCCGCGGCGCCTGCGCCCTGCACGCGCTCCGCCGGGCCGTCGGCGATACGCGGTTCTTCGCGCTGCTGCGCGGCTGGCACGAGACCCACCGCGGCGCCAGCGCCGACACCGCCGCCTTCCTCGCGCACGCCGAGCGCTGCTCAGGCCCCCACGTCCGGCCGCTGCTGCATTCCTGGCTCTACGAGAAGCCGCTGCCCGTCCTGGCGGCCTGACCCGGTGCGCCCCGGCGGCGGCCCGCGCCGCCGCCGGGGACCCGGGCCTCAGCCCCGGCGCCGCACCTTCAGCACCGTGTCGGTCCGCTCGGTCGGCTGCCCGTCCGGACCGGTCTGCGTACGGGTGACCTCCTCGCTGCGCCGCACCTCCCACTCGCCCTCCGGGAGCGCCAGCGCCGCCAGCACCTCCCCGGGCGTCGGGAAGCGCTCACCGTGCGTGCGGCGGTGCTCCTCGGGGACCGCCCCGGCGTGCCCGACGATCAGCAGCACACCCCCGGGTGCCACCGCGTCCACCGCCCGCCGCAGGATGCGCTCCCGGAAGAGCTCCCCGGGCGCGTGCAGGAACTGCGCCGACACCAGGTCGAAGCGGCCCTCGGGGAAGGCCGCCGCCAGGTCGTGCCGCTGCCAGTCGATCCGGTCCGCGACCCCGGCCGCGGCCGCCTGCTCCGCGGCCCGGTCCAGCGCCACGCCGGAGACGTCGACGGCGGTGACCCGCCAGCCCTGCCCGGCCAGCCAGATCGCGTCCGCGCCCTCCCCGCAGCCCACGTCCAGGGCCGTCCCCGGGGAACGCCCGCCGACCTCGCGCACCAGGGCCGCGTTGGGGCTGCCGCTCCAAATCCGGTCCCGCTCCGCGTACCGGGCGTCCCAGAACTCCTCGTCGTCCGGGACCGCCGTACCGGTCCCGCCGCCGCTGCCATGAGCTGCCATCGCCGGGCTCTCCTCTCGTCGTCGAGAGGGAGAGCATCCGGCGGCCCGCGGCGGTACGGCAAAGTCCGTTGCCGTTCCCGCAACGAAGCGGAGAGAGCCTCCGGTAAAGCGGTGGCGGTCAGACCTCGCCCTCGACCGTCCCGCCCACGTCGTGCGCGATATGCACCG
Organism: Streptomyces sp. NRRL F-4489; assembly: GCF_001509485.1. GTDB lineage: Bacteria > Actinomycetota > Actinomycetes > Streptomycetales > Streptomycetaceae > Streptomyces. The sequence goes on along the minus strand of NZ_LLZI01000001.1, from coordinate 102,899 downwards.
CGGCCTCCTCGGCGGACGCCGCGCCCCCGTCGATGCCGACGTCCCGGCCGACGATGTCGTTGCTGCCGCCCCCGCGCCAGAACCCCTCGTCGGAGCCGACCAGCCGCCCGGCGCGCTCCTCGCCCACCTGGTCGTCGTACGGCTCCCCGGCGCCGTCCGGCAGATCGCCGATCCCGTCGCCGTCCGGGGTGCGGATGTCCGGCAGCTCGACGGAGAGCCGGTGGGCCAGGGATTCCCGCTCGTGCTGCTCGCGCGCGGTGGTGCCCTCGTGGTTGACCACGAACGGCCGCTCCGGCGGCGAGTAGCCGGTGTCCAGGAACTCGTCCAGCCCCGGCTCGTCCAGCGCGTCCTCCATGTCGAGGTCGTTGGGGATGTCCTGCGGATCCGATGCGGGCGGCTGGTAGACCTCGTCGCCCATGGCGTCGTCGGACATGTGCCGCCCTCCTCCACTGCCCCTAGGAGCGCCGGTCCTCGGTGCCCAGACCGAGGGATTCGGCGACCCCCTGCACATTGCTGTACTTGTGATGGGCGGGCAGCTGCTCGGCCATCGACACCAGGCGGTCCGGGGCGTGGTTGCGGCGCAGGGTGCGGATGATGTCGCCGCGCTCGGCCGGGTACACGCTGCGGCCCAGATACTGCGCCAGCTCCGAGCGGATCCCCACGTCGCGTTCGGACATCCCGTGCGGGGTGCCGCCGCGGTAGGCGGTGTCCGGCGCCGGTGCCACCGCCGGCTGGTCCTCGCCGGCCGGCTCCAGGTCCCGGCTCTCGTCCGCGCGCAGCGAACGGTCGGTGGCCATCTGGCTCCGAAGCTGCTTCTTCATCATGTCGTCCCGGGCGGGACCGGTCTTGTCCATACCGTGTTCCATGACGCTGCCTCCGTTGCCTTCTGTTCCAGTCTCCCTGTTCCCTCCGCCCTGACAACACGACGGAGGAGGGGTACGGGGACGCCTACCACGGTGGCGGGGCGGCACACACCGAACCGCCCGCCGTCCCCGTGGTCACGGGAGCGGCGGGCGGGCGGTCGGTACGGTGCCGGGCCCGGGTCAGTCCTGGGCCTCGGCCGCCACCGGCTTCGGGATCAGGAACGACGTGGCGATGGCCAGCGCCAGGATCACCACACCCGCGATCATGCCCGCGGTGTAGCCGCCGGCCGAGGCCGGGTCGGCGGGCGCCAGCGCGGTCTTCACCGCGTACAGCGCCGCGAAGCTCAGCCCCGCGCCCAGGTTGAACGCGCCCGCGTTCAGACCGGGCAGGAAGCCGGGGTTCTCACCGGGGGAGAGGACGATGCCGAGCCCGTTGAGCACGATGTTGGCCACGCCCGCGTAGGTGACGCCGACCAGCAGCGAGGTCACCAGCAGCAGGACGTGCGACTGGCCGTGCATGGTCAGCAGCATCAGCACCACCGACCCCACGGAACCGACCAGCCCCAGCCGCAGGATCCGGCCGTAGCCGAACGTCGCGGCCAGCCGGCCGGCCACCGGGCCCATCGCGAGCCCGGCCAGCGCGTACGGCGACAGCGTCCACCACGCCGACTGCTCGGCGGACATCCCCAGGCCCGCCTGGGCGTCCTGGGCGAAGGCCGGGATCAGGCCGTTCATCACGGCGAACACGCCGGTCATGGTCAGCACCGTGGTCAGCAGCAGCGACCAGGTGGCGCGCTGCTTGAGGTGCCGGGTGGCGACCAGCGGATGCCGGCTGCGGTCCTCGGTCCGCCAGAACAGCGCGAACGCGGCGGCGGCCAGCACCACCAGGACGGCGATCATGGCCCAGTTGGCGGCGGCCAGCTTGCCGGCCTCGTTGAGCGCGATCAGCAGCGCGCCGACCGAGACGACCAGCAGCGCGACGCCCGGCCAGTCCATCTTGGAGGCGGCCCGCGCCTTGGACTCCGGGGTCAGCGTGGCCACCAGGGCGGTGGCCAGGGCGGCCACGACCGCCATCGCCCAGAAGACCGACTGGAAGCCGTGGTGGTCGGCGAGGTAGCCGCCGGCCAGCGAGTCGACACCGGCGATACCGCCGTTGACGGCGGTGATCACGCCCAGCAGGGTGCCGTACTTCTTCGGCTCGGTGACCTCGACCCGCAGCATGATCAGGCACAGCGGGACCACCGGTCCGCTGACACCCTGGATGATCCGCCCGGCGAACAGCATCGGGATGCTGGTCGCCAGCGCGGCGACGACGCAGCCGACCGCCATCAGGGCGAGCATCCCGGCCAGCACGCGGCGCCGGCCGAGCACATCGCCCAGCCGGGGCAGGAACAGCGAGAACAGCGCCGCGGAGGTGAAGAACGCGGTCTGCGTCATGCCCACCTCGGCGGAGCTGGCGCCGAGCGAGTCCTCGATGCTCTTCAGCGCCGGGCTGAGCATGCTGGCGTTCAGCTGGAAGGCGAAGCAGGCGGTGAGCAGCGCGGCGACCAGCACGCCGATCCGGACGCCGGATCCGCCGCCGGGGACGCCGGTGGTACGCGGTGCGGTGGAGACGTTCATGCCCGGCCTTCGCCGATCCGCTCCAGCGCGTCCACGACGAGGTTCCAGAACCGCTCGTGGTCGAGCTTGACCGCGACCTGGGTGTGGCAGTCGGCGGGCGCCGGCGCGCGGAAGTCCGTCACCGTCATGCCCAGCGTCAGCGCCCCGCGCAGCTCTATGTCCACCGGCGCCTTGCGCACGGTCATCACGTCCGGGTCGATCACGTACGCCACCGCGCACGGGTCGTGCACCGGCGGGAACTCGAAGCCCTGGTTCTCGCGGTACGCCTCGCGGAAGAAGTCCAGCAGCTCCAGGACGAACGTCGCGGGCTTGGTGCCGAGGGCCGCGATCCGGGCCTCGACCTCGGGGGTGGCCAGCGCCTGGTGGGTGAGGTCCAGGCCGACCATGGTGACCGGCCACTTCTCGTTGAAGACGATGTGCGCGGCCTCGGGGTCGATGATGATGTTGAACTCGGCGACCGCGCTCCAGTTGCCCTCGTGGTAGCCGCCGCCCATCAGGACGACCTCGCGCACCCGCTCGGCGATCCGGGGCTCCTTGCGCACCGCCATCGCGATGTTGGTCAGCCCGGCCGTCGGGACGAGGGTGATCTCGCCCGGCTCGTGGGACATCACGGTGTCGATGATCAGGTCCACGGCGTGCCGGGGGTCCAGCTCGAAGGCGGGCTCGGGGAGTTCGGGCCCGTCCAGGCCGGTCTCGCCGTGGATGTCCGGCGCGGTCTCGATGGACCGGACCAGCGGGCGGGGGTTGCCCGCGGCGAACGGGACACCGGTGATGCCGGCGATGGCCGCCACCGACAGCGCGTTGCGGGTCACCTTCTCCAGCGTCTGGTTCCCGACCACGGTCGTCACGGCGACCAGTTCCACATCGGGGTTGCCGTGCGCCAGGAGCATGGCGATCGCGTCGTCATGCCCCGGGTCGCAGTCGAGGATGATCTTTCTGGCCAACGGGAGAGCCCCTTTGCTCTGCGGGACGGTCAAGCGGGGTGAACTCGATCTCCAGTGCGCCGCCGCGGGGGCCGCTACCCAGGGAAAACGTTCTCCGGAAATTTCGCCCATCCTGCGCGGAGATGTCAATGAAATGTCAACGAAGTGTGAGCCAGGCGACCCCCTCACCCGCTGGTACCGAGGGCACGGAACTGGTACGTCTGTGCACGGGCGGTGATAACGTTTGCCGCCATCGTTCCGGGACGGCGCCGTCCGAGCGGTCCGCCGTCCCGTAGTGGAAGGGCACGCCGCCGTGGCCGAAGTGACCTTGCGGGACGTCGCGCGGGCGGCGGGCTGCTCCGTCGCCACCGTCTCCCGGGTGCTGGCCGGCACCCGCCCGGTCGGCGAGGAGACCGCGCGCGCCGTACGGGCCGCGGCCGAACGGCTCGGCTACCGCCCCAACGAGGTCGCCCGCGCCCTGCGCAGCCGCTCCACCGGCACCGTCGGCCTGGTCCTCCCGCAGATCGCCAACCCCTTCTTCCCCACCCTCGTACGGGAGTTGGAGCACGCGCTGCACGCCGCGGGCCGGGCCGTGCTGCTCGCCGGCTGCGACGACGACCCGGAGACCGAGGCCGCCCGGATCGGCGCGCTGCTCGACCGCCGGGTGGACGCCCTGCTGGTGATCCCGGTGGACGAGCGGCGCAGCCGGGACGCGGTGGCCGCCGCCGCGGCACGGGTGCCGCTGGTGCTGCTGGACCGCGGCTGCGGCCCCGGCGTCGCCGACTCGGTCGCCGTCGACAACGCCGCCGGCATGGCCCTCGTCCTCGCGCACCTGGCCGCCACCGGCCGCCGCCGCCCCTGCTTCATCGGCGCCGCCGGGACCGCCTCGGCGGCGGCCGAACGGCGCGCGGCCTACGCGGCGGGCGCGGCCGCCCTCGACCCGGCCGGGCCGGAACGCGCGCTGCTCGGCGACTTCTCGGTGGAGTGGGGCCGGGCCGCCGCCGACCGCCTCTGGCCGGCCCGCCCGGACGCCGTGGTGTGCGCCAACGACCTGATCGCGGCCGGTGCGCTGCAGCGCCTGCGGCAGCTCGGCGCGGACGTCCCCGGCGAGGTCGCGGTCACCGGCTTCGACGACATCCCGCTGGCCGGGCTCGCCGAGCCCGCGCTCACCACCGTCCGCCAGCCGGTCGCCGAACTCGCCGCGGAAGCGGCCCGGTTGCTGGTCCAGCACCCCGCCGGCGCGCCGATCCCCGCGCCCCGCCACCCGGTCCGCACCCTGCGGTTGGCACCGGAACTGGTGGTGCGGGCGTCCAGCGCTCCGGCAGCCGGGGTCCGTCCGACCTCTTGACGGTACGCGGTCAGGGCGTTAAGTCTAGACCAATCCCCTCGGTACACCCTCGCGTCATCCACCCCCCTCCGCGAAAGGGTTGACATGAACAAGAAGAGAAGGATCGCCCTCGCCGCCGGTATCGCCCCCCTCCTCGTCGTCGCCCTGCCGGCCGGCCCGGCCAGCGCGCACGGCTATGTCTCCTCCCCGCCCAGCCGGCAGGCCCAGTGCGCCGCCGGCACCGTCAGCTGCGGCCCCATCAAGTGGGAGCCGCAGAGCGTCGAAGGCCCCAAGGGGCTGAGGAGCTGCAGCGGCGGCAACAGCCAGTTCGCCGACCTCGACGACGACTCCAAGGGCTGGAAGGTCACCCCCGTCGGCAGCACCCAGACCTTCACCTGGCGGTTCACCGCCCGCCACGCCACCAGCAACTGGCAGTACTTCGCCAACGGGACGAAGGTCGCCGAGATCAGCGGCGGCGGCCAGCAGCCCCCGGCCGAGGTCTCGCACACCGTCAACTTCGGCGGCCTCAAGGGCAAGCAGAAGATCCTGGCGGTCTGGAACATCGCCGACACCTCCAACGCCTTCTACGCCTGCATCGACGTCAACATCGGCTAGCCGCCCCCCGACCCCCCTCTTCCCTGTCCCTTCTCCCCCTCCTCTCTCCTCTCTCTCCGCTCACCGGCACCGTCCGCCGCCCCGTGGCCCGTCCCAGGCCGCGGGGCGGCGCCGCTGTCAGAGGCACCCGTTACGATCGGCGCATTCAAGGGCCGATGCGGCCGGCCGCAGCCGGGAGGAAGAATGGGTCTGTTCCGCCGAGGACCGAAGCGCGATCCCCGGGACCTGACGCGCGACGAGGAGTTCAGCTTCTTCTCCGAGCGCGAGGGCCGGGTCTTCAGATCGCAGGTCCGGCAGGCGTTCGCCGAGCGCGGTCTGGAGGTCACCGCGTACGCCGGCGTGGTCACCGACTCCGCCGGCCGCCAGTTCGGCCTGGGCAACCTCGCCGCCGTCTGCCACCGCGACCGCCGCGGTGAGCGCAGCTGGCCCGGCCTGATCCGCGACCACGTCGGCAAGGTGCTGCGCACCATGGACGGCCCGCAGCCGCTGGAGATCCTCTCCCAGGACGAGATCCGCGCCTGCCTCTACCCCCGCGTCGTCGCCCAGGAGACCCTGCCCGCCTCCGACTCCTTCCGCTACGGCCGGGAGCCCGCCCCCGGACTGCGCGAAGTGCTCGCGCTCGACCTCCCCGAGGCGGTGCAGATGCTCAGCGAGGACTCGCTCGCCGACCTCGGCGACGTCGCCGAACTGCGCATCCGGGCGATGAACAACCTCCGCGCGCTGCCCGTCGAGGGCCACGAGACGGTGCGGCGCGGCGACGGCTCGGCGTTCGAGGTGCTGCTCGGGGACTCCTTCTTCACCGCCAGCCGGGTGCTGGTCCTGGACGATCTGGTCGAGCGCCTGACCGGCACCGGCCTCACCCCGGACGGCGCCCTGGTCGCCCTGCCGTTCCGCCACCAGCTGGCGTTCCACCGCATCCAGGACGCCCAGGTGATCCCGGCGCTCCAGTCGATGGCGCAGTTCGCCGCGGCCGGGCACGAGGACGCGGCGGGCGCGATCAGCCCCCGGGTGTACTGGTGGCGCCGCGGGATGATGACCCCGCTGAGCGAACCGGACGGCGACGGCCTGCGGGTGGTGGTGGACCGCGAGTTCCAGGAACTCCTCGAACGGCTGGTCCAGGACGAGGCGTAGCGGGGCGCCGGCTCTGTGGCCCGCCCTCGGCCCGTAGCCGCGCCCGGCCCCGCTCCGCGGAAAAAATTTCCGCGAATTCCGCGCCGGGCGGGAACCCCGGCCCCCCACCGCCCGTTGTTCCCGGTGAGGCCCCGCGCTTTCCCCCGTGCGCGGGGCCTCACCAGTGCCGCCCGGTGCCGCACCGCCCGCCGGGCCCGCCCGCCTCAGCCGCTTTCGCCGTTTTCGAGCAGCGCCCGCTCCTCCTCGGTGAGCAGCCGCGAGCGGATCAGGAAGCGCACACCCTCCGGCGCCTCCAGCGAGAAACCGCTGCCCCGCCCCGGTACGACGTCCACCGTCAGATGGGTGTGCCGCCAGCGGGCGAACTGCTCGCCCGACATCCAGAAGCCCACCGGCTCCGGCACCCCGGCCACCGCCAGCCGCCCCAGCAGCACATCCGACGCGCCGGTCCGGAACTCCCCGGCCGGATAGCACATCGGCGCGCTCCCGTCGCAGCAGCCGCCGGACTGATGGAACATCAGCGGCCCGTGCCGCTCCCGCAGCGAGCGCAGCAGCGCGGCGGCCGTGCCGGTGAGCGCGATCCGCGCGGCGCCCGGCCCGGAGCCGGACTCCGTCGTGCCGGATCCCCCGGTGCCGGATTCCCCGGTGCCGCCGTCGTCGTCCATGCGCCGCCCCTTCCTCGGCCGTCCCCGGCGGGCCCGGTGCCCGCGCCGGGCGGGGGAGTGCCCCGCCCGGCAGCATGGCAGACCGCCACCGCGCCCCGGAACACCGCCGGGGCCGCCCGTCACCGGCTCAGCAGCGCCTGGGCGATGGCCACTTGGTCCGGTTCCAGGGCGGTGGCCCCGTCCTCGATGTCCCACAGCGCGTTCTGGAGCACCCGGCCGAGGGCCCAGCCGGCCGCCCGCGCGCGGTCCAGGCCGAGCGCCTCGGTCAGCAGGTCGAAGCGGCGCAGCACCGCCCGCCGTACGTCACCGGTGGCCACCACCTCCGCCCAGCGGTTGTCCAGGGCCGGCAGCAGCTCGAACCCGGGGTCCCCGGCCAGCGGTTCCGGATCGATGGCCAGCCACGGCTCCCGCTCCCCGGCCAGCACGTTGTCGTAGTGCAGGTCCCAGTGCAGCAGCCGGTCCCCGGGCTCGCCCAGCAGCTCGGCCACCGCGGCCGCGCAGGTGCGCACCAGCCGCCGCTCGTCCGGGTCGTGGAGCGCCCGGACGGCTCGCGGCGCCTGGTCGAGCATGGCGGCGGCGAGGTCCGCGAGCCGCCGCAGGCCCGGCGGTGCGGGCACCGCCACCAGCCGCGCCAGCAGCCCGGCCAGAATCTCCAGCGCCTCGGTGCCGTCGGGCACCGAGGACAGCGGGCGCCGGGCGTCGAGCCGTTCGAGCAGCTGGGTGGCGGTCGCGGCGTCGTGGTCGAGCAGGCGCACGATGCCGTCGCCGTCCCAGGCCCGCAGCCCGGCGGTGGCGCCCCGGGTCTCCTCCCGGGCCCGCTGGAGCTTGAGCGCGGCCGGGCCGCCGTCCGCCCGGCGTACGGGCAGCACCAGCGAGGCCATGCCGTAGCGGGCGGGGCCGTCCGGCCGCAGCGCCCAGCGGTCGAGGAACTCCGCGCCGAGCGCGGGCAGTTGGGCGAGCCAGGCGCGCTCGGTGGGGCCGTGCGCGCCGTACGACGCGGCGAACGCTTCCGGTACGCCGATCGGGGCCGAGGTGGTCATGACGGGACTCTCCTTCGTGGTCCGGATCCGGAGGGCGGTACGGGGACGAAGGAGGGAGCGGAGGTGCCCGGGGCGCGGGCCGGCGTCACAGCATGCGGCGAGCCTAACGCGCCGGCCCGCCGCGCGGTGTCCGGCCCGGTGCCGCAACGTTCCGGCACCGGGCCGGAGTTACCGCCCGCTCACGGCGCGCCGCCGTTTCCCGTGCCGTTGGCCGGGGGCCCGCCGCCGTCGCTCCTGCCGGACGGCCCCGGTCCGCTGCCGTTCCGGGACGCTCCCGGGCCGCTGCCGTTGCTGCCGTTGGGGCTGCCGTTGGCGCTCCCGTTGCGGGCGGAGCCGGGGCCGCCGCCCTGGGCGGGGATCCGGGCCCCCGCCCAGCCCTGCACGGCCGGTTCGGCCAGCGACCGGACCCACCAGTCGGCGGGCGCCGCCTCCCGGCCGCTGGGCCGCGGGCCGACGCCGATCACCCGCAGCCCGGCGGCCGCGGCGGCCTGGATACCGCACTGCGAGTCCTCGACCGCCAGCGCGCGTTCCGGCTCGACCCCGCAGAGCCGGGCCGCGGTGAGATAGACGTCCGGATGGGGTTTGGGTCTCGTGGTGTCGTCCGGCACCACGATGTGGCCGAAGAAGTGGCGCAGTCCGGCCAGGTCCAGGCAGGACTCGACGACCTCCAGCGGGCAGTTGCTGGCCACCGCCAGCGGCGCGAACCGCGCGGCGGTGCGGACGAGTTCGGGCGCGCCCGGCATGGTCGCCGGATCGGCCGCGACCAGCCGGCGGAAGCGGTCGAGCAGGGCGTCGGTCATCTCGTCGGCCAGCTCCGGCCGGCCGGCCTGGTCGGCCATCAGCCGTCCGCAGGCGGTGTAGTGGAGGCCCCGGGCCTGCTCGGCGAAGCCTGGGGCGGCGGTGCAGCCGTATTCGCGCAGGACCGCGTCACGGGCGTCCACCCAGTGGCGTTCGGTGTCCATCAACGTGCCGTCGCAGTCGAAGACCACGGCGGCTGGGGTCCAGGAAAGGATGCGATGTGCGGTCATCCGAGGTTCCGTTCCGATGGGCCCGGAGGGCGGCGGTGTGACCGGTCGCCTCGAGGGCGTGTCTGCGTCGGTGCACGGCCGCGGCAGCGGGCTGAAGGGTTCCCGGCGGAGGGCGGCTCCCGACAGGGGAGACCAAGGCGCGCTCGGCGTCGGAAAATAACGATCGTTACGTTACGTACGGCAACGCGCCAGGGTCAATAGAGACATAAATGTCCATATTTTATGCTCTATGGGTAGCTGAGGGTCCCGTAGGCCGTTGGTGTGCCGTCCTGGACGACGCGGAACACGCACGTCGAGTGGTGGCGGGTGCACAGCACACGCGCGGACGGCGCGAGTTCGGTGAACCGCACCGCCCTGAGTTGCCCGGCGCACGGCCGGGCCAGCGCGCCCCCGCTGCGGTACGCCGCGGCCTGCCGCGCGGCCTCCAGCAGCACCATCCCGGGTACGTGGTCGGAAGGGTGGTCGAAGAGGAACGGGTGCAGCGGATCGGCCGGCGCCACCAGCAGCCCGTCGCCGTCCTCGGCCAGCACCGCGTCCTGCGGGTGGTTCACGGTCAGCGCGGCGGCCGGCGGACGGGACGCGCCCGCCCGGATGCCGGACGGCTCCACCGGGGCCGCCCCCCGGCCGCGCAGCGCCGCGTACCCCGCCCCGTCCACGAACCGCACGCCGCCGCCGCCCTGCCCGAACACCGCCCCCCGGGCCGCGAACGAGACGTCCAGCCGCAGGCCGGTGACGGTGCCGCCGGGCGCGCGGCGTACCCCGCCCACCCGCGCCCGGCAGGTGATCTCGGTCGCCCCGGGCCCGGCCGCCGGTTCGCGCTCCGGCGCCAGGCGGAAGTACAGGTCGGTGATGATCGCGTGGCACGCCGCCGGGACCCCGTGGAACCGCAGCGGGATGTACAGCCCCAGCTGGCGCAGGGTCTCCACCAGCACCAGCGGGCTGTGCCGCTGCGACCCGTCCCGGGGGAAGGTGGTGTGGGCGCGGGGCCAGGCCGCGGCCGCCTCGAAGGCGTCCGGGCGGCCCGCCGCGGGCCGGACGTCCGTCAGCAGGACCTCCGCCACGGATGCCCGGTGGACCAGCTCGCGCTCGACGGTCCGGGACCGGTTGAGCGGTTCGACGGTTCCGGACCGGATGAGCGGTCCGCTCGCTCCGGCCGGGCCGGTAGGTGACGTACTCATATGACCAGGGAATATCGAAATTCGAACAGGCGCACCCGTGAATTGCCGGCGGCCGGGCGCGGTACATTTCCAGCAGGTGGAGACCGACATCCGAGGTGCACGTGCAGATCCGGGCGAAGACCACGCGCAGATTCCTGCTGGAAGCGGCCGCAACTCTGTTCGATGAACGGGGCTATGCCGGGACGAGTATCAGCGATATCAGCGCGCATTCCGGCCGCACCAGCGGCGCGATCTATTTCCATTACGCCAGCAAGGAGAAGCTCGCACTGGCCATCGTCGAGGAGCATTTCGCCACCTGGCCGCAACTGATCAGCCGCTACCGCGAGCCCGGGGTGCCCGCCCTGGAAAAACTCGTCGGGCTCAGCTTCGAGGTGGCGCGGGCGTTCCGGGACGACATCGTGGTCCGGGCCGGGGCCCGCCTCTGGGCGGAGCGCAAGGCCATCGAGACGCAGCTGCCGACCCCGTTCCTCGGCTGGATCGAGGCCGTCACCCAGCTCCTGGAGGAGGCCGCCCGCAACGGCGAGCTGGCGCCCGGCATCCCGCCCGCGCCCACCGCCCACGGCATCGTCTGCGCCTTCTTCGGCCTGCACACCGTCTCCGACGCCCTGGAGGGCCGGCGGAACATCGAGGACCACCTCAACGACCTGTGGCGGCTGCTGCTCCGCGCCCTCCAGGCCGACCCCGACCCGGCGGCCCTGCTCGCCCGGGTCCACCACCGCACCCGCACCGGGGACGCGGCCGCCGCCCGGGAGCCGGCCCCCGAACCGGCCTGACCGGCCTCAGCCCCGCCGCCCACCGCGCAGGAACCGCCGCAGCCGGGTCAGCGGCCAGGTGTTGATGACGTCCTCCGGCGTCAGCCAGCCGCGCTGCGCGGTGCCCACGCCGTACCGCAGATACGGCAGATGCGTGGTGGCGTGCGCATCGGAATTCACCGCGAATTTCACGCCATGACGCTTGGCGCGGAGAATGTCCTCATCGCACAGATCCAGCCGCTCGGGATGCGAGTTGATTTCCAGCGCGGTGCCGGTGCGGGCGCAGGCCGCGAACACCTCGTCGAAGTCCGCGTCGATTCCCGGGCGTTTGCCGATCAGCCGGGTGGTGGGGTGGCCGATGATCGCCACGTACGGGTTCTCGCAGGCCCGGACCAGCCGCCGGGTCAGCTCCCGGCGGCTCTGGTTGAAGTGCGAATGCACCGACGCCACGCACAGATCGAATTCCGCCAGGAAGTCGTCGGGCCAGTCAAGTTCACCGTCCGGGCCGATGTTCAGCTCCGTACCGTGCAGCAGCCGCATCCGCCGGAATTTCCCGTCCAGCGCGCGTACTTGTTCCCGCTGCGCGAGCATCTTCTCGTCCGTCATCCGCTGCATGTAGAGGTTCGGCGCGTGGTCGGTGACCGCGTAATACCGGTAGCCCCGCTCGGCGGCCGCCGCGACCATGTCCTCCAGGGAGGACAGCCCGTCGGTGAGGTCGGTGTGGGTGTGCAGGTCCCCGCGGATGCCGTCCTCGGTGACCAGCTCGGGCAGTTCGCCGCGGAGCCCGGCGGCGATCTCGCCGCGGTCCTCCCGCAGCGGCGGCGGGATCCACGGCAGCCCCAGCCGCTGGTAGATCTCCTCCTCGGTCCGCGAGGTCACCAACTCCCCGCTCTCGCTGTCGAACAGCCCGTACTCGGACAGCTTCAGCCCGTGCCGCACCGCGATCGCCCGGGTGCGGATGTTGTGCCCCTTGGACCCGGTGAAGTACTGGAGCCCCGCGCCCCAGGAGTCCGGCGGCAGCACCCGCAGATCCACCTGGAGCCCCTTGGTCGTACGGACCGAGGTCTTCTTCTCCCCGTGCGCGATGACCTCGGCGGTGGCCGGCAGCTCCGCCAGCGCCGCCATGAACGGCGCCGACCGCTCGGCCGCCACCAGGATGTCGATGTCCCCGATCGTCTCCCGCATCCGCCGCAGCGACCCCGCGTAGCCGCACCGCTCGCACCCGGTGATCCGGGACAGCTCCCCGGTGATCTGCTCGGCCACGTCCATCGCGGCACTGATCAGGATCCGCCCCCCGCCCGCCTTCTGGAGCAGCGCGATCCCGTGCAGGATGTTCGCCTCGGTCTTCTCCCCGAACCCCTTCAGCTCCCGCAGCCGCTCCTCGTGGACGGCGTCCAGCAGCGCGTCCACCGAGGCGATCCCCAGCTCCTCGTAGAGCACCATGGCCTTCTTCGGCCCCAGCGTCGGGATGGTGATCAGCTCCCGCACCCCCGCCGGAATCGCCGCCCGGGTCTCCTCGATCACCGACACCCGCCCGGTGTGCAGATACTCCGCCACCTTCTCCGCGATCGACGCCCCCACATGCGGAATCTCCCGCAACCCCGCCACATCCAGCCGCCCCACATCCGTCGGATGCCCCCCGATCGCCCGCGCCGCCTTCTCATACGCCCGCGCCTTGAACGCATCACCCCCACTGATCGCGATCAGGTCGGCATACTCCTGCAGCAGCCCCTCGACCTCCTCATTCACACGCCCCATAACCCCAGGGTGCATCGGGGGAGGCGGGGTGGCATGCGGGGCCGGGCGCAACGCACTCCACCCCGTACCCACTTCACGGTTTCAGCGACATATAAGGGATTGTGTAACCTCCCACAGGTTTCTCACAGAACAGATGGAAGACACATGGGTATAGCGAGTGGCAGCGCAGCGGCCGTCCCGGTCGCCGCCGGACCGTCCAAGGGGACCGATGCGGTATCCGCGCAGCGGCCACCGCGCCGCCGGATCCTCGCGGTCGACGGGCTGCGGCTCGTGGCGGCCCTGGCCGTGGTCCTCTACCACCTCGTCGCCCGGGAAGGCGCCTGGCGGACCGACCCCAAGGCCCTGTTGCCCGGCCTCTTCCCGGTCGGTGCCTACGGGTGGCTCGGGGTGCAACTGTTCTTCCTGATCAGCGGCTTCCTCATCTGCATGAGCTGCTGGGGCCGGTCGCTCGGCGACTTCTTCACCTCGCGGGTGGTGCGGCTGTTCCCCGCCTACTGGTTCGCCGTGCTCACCACGGCCGCGGTGCTCATCGCCTTTCCCCTCGGCGACTCCCGGCTGCCGTTGCGCATGGTGCTCACCAACCTCACCATGCTCCAGGAACCCCTCGGCGTGGAACACGTCGACGGCGTCTACTGGACCCTCTTCGCCGAGATGCGCTTCTACCTGCTCTTCGCCGCGCTGGCCTGGTGGGGCCTGACCTACCGCCGGGTGCTGGCGTTCTGCTGGGTGTGGGTGGTCGCCAGTGCGCTCTTCGCCGGCTACGACGACAGCCCGGCACGGCTGCTGGTGATGCCCGACTACAGCTGGTACTTCATCGCCGGTATCGCCTTCTACCTCATGCACCGCTTCGGCCCCGATCTGCTGCTCACGGGCCTGGTCCTGGTGTGCTTCGGCGCCTGCCTGCCGTTCGTCCACTCCTCGTGGCAGCGCCTCCCGCGCTACATCGGCCACCACGTCCCGTTCTGGCCGGTCGTCCTCGTCCTGGCCGCCTGCTTCGCGGTGATGGCGCTCGTCGCCACCGGCAGACTGACGTGGATGCAGTGGCGCTGGCTGCCGTACGCGGGCGCGCTGACCTATCCGCTCTACCTCCTCCACCAGAACATCGGCCGCAAGCTGATCGGCCTCCTGGAGCCGCGGCTGCCGTCGTACGGCGTGCTGGCCGCGGCCGTCGCCGCGCTGCTGGTGGCCGCCTGGCTGGTGCACCGCTGCGTCGAGCGCCCCGCCGCCCGGTGGCTCAAAACCGGCCTGACCCGCGCCGCGGCCCGGGTCCGCGCGGCCACCCCCTGAGCGCCAGCCGGCACCGGCCCGGATGCGAAAAAGCTCACCGGCGCGCAATACTTTTACATTGAACTAACGTTTTACCTTGAGCTACTCCTGCCGAGGGGAAGGCGAGTGCCGTGAGCAACGTCGAGGCGCATCCGGCCGAAATGCGCTGTGCGGCGCCGGTCGAGGGTGTGCGGAGCGCCGCCGCGCCGCGGGTCGAGGTCCTCGCCCCGCGGCAGGTCCCCCTGGGCGGCCCGCGCGCGATGACCGTGCGGCGCACCCTGCCCCAGCGCTCCCGCACCCTGATCGGCGCCTGGTGCTTCGCCGACCACTACGGCCCGGACGACGTCGCCGCCACCGGCGGAATGGACGTCGCCCCGCACCCCCACACCGGTCTGCAGACCGTGAGCTGGCTCTTCAGCGGCGAGATCGAGCACCGCGACAGCCTGGGCACCCACGCCCTCGTACGCCCCGGCGAGCTGAATCTGATGACCGGCGGACACGGCATCGCCCACTCCGAGGTCTCCACCCCGCGGACGACCGTCCTCCACGGCGTGCAGTTGTGGACCGCGCTGCCGGAAGCCCACCGCGACACCGGCCCCGCCTTCCAGCACCACGTACCCGATCCTGTACGCCTGCCCGGCGCCGAGCTGAGGGTCTTCCTCGGCTCGCTGGCCGGCACCCGCTCCCCGGTGCGGACCTTCACCCCCCTCCTCGGAGCCGAACTCCTCCTCGCCCCGCACGCCACCCTCGCCCTCGACGTGGACCTGGCCTTCGAACACGGCTTCCTCGTCGACACGGGAAGCCTTGGCGTGGCCGAAACCACCATCCAGCAAGCCGAGCTGGGGTACATCCACCCAGGCATCGACCGCCTCACCCTGACCAACCCCGCGGCGGAAACGGCCCGCGCGATCCTCCTCGGCGGCCCGCCGTTCGAGGAGGAGATCGTGATGTGGTGGAACTTCGTGGGCCGCTCCCACGAGGACATCGTCCGGGCCCGCGCGGACTGGATGACAGGCACCCGATTCGGCGAGGTCCATGGCTACGACGGCGACCGCCTCCCGGCGCCCGAGATGCCGTCGGTGGTCCTGCGGCCGCGGCGGCGCAGCTGCTGAGCTGGGGTGGCGTTACGCGCGTTCTTCGACGTCGGCCGGGGAGGGGCGGGCAGCGGTTGCGGGGCGTTCCGCCCGTCCGACACTGGACAGAGGGGCGTTGTCCGGAAGAACCAGGCGCCGGGAAGCAGGTGCGCAGATGCCAGCCCCGTACGAACGAAGCAACGCGGAGATAATCGTCCTGCAAGAGGAATTGGGTTCCGAACCCTTCCTCTCCGACCGATTGCGTTCCCTCCAGGGGGAAGAACAGCAACCCGGGCAGGGGCCGGATCAGGGCCCTTCTTCTCCTTCCGGAAGAACGCGGGCGCAGCGGGAGGAGAGGGCGGAATTCCGCAGGAGCGCGGCCGCCGAGACAGCGGGACACGTCAAGGAATTCCTGCGCCATGCGTCGTCGTCGCAGTCGCACGCGTTCTCACCCTCGCACGCCGTTCCGGCCCCGGAGGAATTTCCGTCGCACGTCTTCGGAGCGACCTACGGGCCCGATACCGAGGGCACGGGCGGCCCCGACGTCTACAGCAGAGGGTGGAGCTGGGTGCCGCCGCCGGTGACCGGTACGGATACCGCCAGAGCCGACGTACGCACCGGAAACCTCAGCGCCACCCGGTACATCACCTCGGGTGAGAACAACTCCTACGCGATGATCAGCGTATGGCTGACCCCGTTGGCCGACAGGCTGCTCAACGTCATGCCGTACGTGAACTGGAACGGCTACGCCAAGGTCCAGACCCGCGTCTTCGATCCGCACGTCGACGAACAGCAGCCGGCCGCCTCGGGCGGCTACCTGGGCATCATCGTCGGAAGCGTGGACGCGTCGGGCCACTACACCCTTCAGGCCAGAAAATGGGTCCCGCTCTGGGAGATCGGCGGACTGAACCCCAACCAGACACAGAGTTACACGGCGACCGCCCACGGCGGAGACTTCGTCCTGCCATTCCAGGCGAGAGCGAACCAGCGCTATGACATCTCCGTCGCCTGCACCGTCCACGTACAGGGCAAACAAGGTTTCGCGGTGGAGACCCTGGCGGATTCCGAGTTCTGGTGCACCATGCCGCAATTGCAGGTGTTCAGCTAACGCTCAGTCAAGACAGAACTCGTTGCCCTCGATGTCCAGCATCGGGATGCACGCATCATTACCGTCATACAGCGTCTGCACGTGTACGGCGCCGAGCGGGATCAGCCGCGCGCACTCGGCCTCAAGTGCGGCGAGGCGCTCTTCCCCCCTGAGCCCGGTGGCGACCCGCACGTCAAGATGCAGCCGATTCTTGGCGGCCTTCCCTTCGGGAACGCGCTGGAAGAACAGTCGCGGGCCAACACCGGAAGGGTCAACGCACGCAAACCATGCGTCACGCTCCTCAGCTGGCAGCGAGCGCTGGAATTCGTCCCAGGTAGCAAACCCCGCCGGTGGCGGCGGCACGACGTACCCCAACACCTCGCACCAGAAACGAGCGAGACGCTCGGGTTCCGCGCAGTCGAAGGTGACTTGGAACTGCTTGATCGATGCCATCGGTGCACCGTACCAACGGGACGTGAGGCTCCGCCGCCCGTTTTCCCAGGGGAGCCGCCGGCGACCCTGTCGGGACGCGGGACGCCGCACACTTCGCCAACCGCGGGCACACGGGCGTCCGCCGTATTGGCGCCGGTGCCGAAATCACGACTGCTTCCGCGACGCGCTCGCGGCCCTGGTCGCCCGGGCCGCAGTCAGGCACGACTTCGGCTTCTACACGACCGCGGGCGACCCGGCTTTCGAGGCCGCCGTCACCGCTGCCGTCTGGGACATGTACGGTCCGCACGCCGAGCAGCACACCGCGGAACTGACCGGTCTCTTCGCCCACGAGCTCGGGTACGCGCCGGCGACTCTCGCCACCTATCAGGCGGCATACGCCCTCACCACCTACGACCTCTTCGGCTTGGACGACAGCGACGGGCACTTCCGGTGGTGCGCGGAACTCCTGCGCCGCAACGCCGTGTTCAGTGCCTGAAGGGGCGGGCGGTCCCTTCAGGCCGTTCGAACCGTTCCGACGGTTCCGACCATTCCGACCGTTCGGACTGGACGGCTCATATGCCTCCGCGGCGGTGATGCACGGGATTGTGCCGCGTCACCCCGGATCAGTGCGCGGCATGGTCCCGCTCGGCTGCCGCGCGCCGGTATTCGGCGTTGATGCGCTGGGCCTCCTCGAGCTGATCCTCCAGGATGACGATGCGGCAGGCGGCCTCGATCGGTGTCCCCTGGTCGACGAGTTCGCGGGCGCGGGCGGCGATCCGGAGCTGATAGCGCGAGTAGCGGCGGTGACCGCCCTCCGAGCGGAGCGGCGTGATCAGGCGCGCCTCTCCGACGGCCCGCAGGAAGGCGGGCGTGGTGCCGAGCATTTCGGCGGCCCGGCCCATGGTGTAGGCGGGGTAGTCGTCATCGTCCAGACGACCGCTGAGCGGGGTTTCTTCTGTCATGTCACCTCGTTGAACCCATGCGTCGAAAGGCCCCGGCGCCGTACGGCACCAGGGCCCCGAGGGAATTCAACACCATCCGCCCGCCCCGGTGACGTACGGCACCGCCCTTCCGTGTCCGCCGCCGGCACGGGAGCCTGCCCTGCGAAGGCCGGTGGAGCGGCCCACCAGCCCGTGCCGCCTGCCGCACACCAGCACGCGGAAGGCCCCGCCGACACCTGCCGGCGGGGCCCTCCGCGTTCAGATCAGGCTTTCGCCACCGCCCGCTAGAGAGGGGTGGAGGTGGTGCCAAGAAGAGCGGATGCCGTCTCGAACGGCGTCAAGGCGCGCGCGGGCGCGTCGGCCTCGAGGTGAGTGCTGCACGTGAAGCCGAGCTGCGTCATGGCTCGGGCGACCTCTCCGGCGGAGAAGTCACGGCGGTCCTGCCGGGTGATGACCGCGCCCACCTGCTTGAGGGGGTACTGCCGGCGGCCGATCGTCACGGAGCCGCTGGTGATGGGCTCGGGCTTGACGCCCTTCATCAGTTCCAGCACTTCATTCTTGGTCAGATCGAACGGGAATCGGGCGATGACGACGCGCATGATGCCTCGCAAGTATGTGGGAGAAGCTGGCTGACAGGGGTGAGGTGATCCGGGGACACGACAGGAAACGGGGAAACGCCCCCAAGCGCACGGGCCGGCTCGAACGGTGCGGAGCGAGGAAATTCCCGGGAGCGGGCGAGTGAATTACCTGAGTGGTCCCGTCCGCCGGCTACCGGCCGGCGGCCCGAAATCTGCCCGCGCATCTCCCCGCGCAGCTCCTCGCGATGCAACGAGCTGGGGCCCGCACCCAAGGTGCGGGCCCCAGCTCTCATGTGCGCGCGGCGTCAGGCGGAGACGATGTTCTCAGCCGTGGGGCCCTTCTGGCCCTGCGCGATGTCGAAGGTCACCTTCTGGCCTTCCTGAAGCTCACGGAAGCCCTGGGAGGCGATGTTCGAGTAGTGGGCGAAGACGTCGGGGCCGCCGCCGTCCTGCTCGATGAAGCCGAAGCCCTTTTCAGCGTTGAACCACTTAACGGTGCCAGCAGCCATGTCAATTCTCCTTCGAGGCAGTGCCGGAGCCCACACCGTGTGGGCTCCGTGTCGTCGCGATGATTACCCCGCCGGAAACTGACCGGAAATGCATAGGCACTCCCACCGGCACGCGTTGGCCAAGGTGAGGGGTCTTGAAGCTTGCGGGAACCACAACTGCAACTGAGATCGAGACTAGCACGGCACGAACGGCATTGCGCAATAAGTAATTCAATTCCGCCTGCCGCGACAGAAATGCTCTCGGGGCGTATGCGCAAATTCTGTTCCCGCCGGCACACATATTGATTCCCTGGGGGCACAGCTATGAGGCGCTGCGGCGCGGCTGTGACACCCGAAGCGACCGGGTGGCCCCTGCCCCGTGCGGGCCTGGTCGTCAGGGGCCCGCGGGCGTGTCTGGCTGTGGCTGGGTGGCTTGGCGGGCTGGGAAGCGTTTGGCGATCTCGGGGTTGGCGAGCAGTCGGGTGGGGTAGCCGGGGCCGGTGCGGACGGTTGTGTTGTCGTGGCGCAGGGGTTCGCCGCAGGAGCAGCAGACGACGCGGGCCTGGGTGTCGTGGCCGCAGGTGGTGTGTTCCATGACGACGGGGACGCCCTCGTCGCCGGCGAGCCACCGGTCGCCCCAGGCGTTGAGGGCGGCGAGGACGCCGAAGAAATCGCGGCCTTTGTCGGTCGGCAGGTACTCGTGGCGGACCGGGTCGCTCTGGTAGGCGCGACGCTGCAGCAGGCCCGCGTTCTCCAGGCGCCTGAGGCGGTCGGTGAGGGTGTTGCGGGCGATGCCGAGCGAGTCGATGAAGCCGTCGAAGCGCGACTCGCCGTAGAAGACCTCGCGCAGGACGAGCAGCGTCCAGCCGTCGCCCAGGATGTCGACGGTGCGGGCGATCGAGCAGGGCCAGCTGTCGAAAGAGGTCCGTCTCATGCCCGTGACCTTATCAGTTGCATGATGAGATGCACTTGTCCTGGCGCTCCGGCCGGACTAACGTCTCGTGGGTCTCATCATGCAACTGACGGCGGTGTCGGCGGTGCCGGCGAGGAGGAGGGGCGATGAGTGCGACGTCTGGGGACGCGGGGAGCACGGTCACGGTCGAGCGGGACGGGCACATGCTGCTGATGGGTCTGAACCGTCCTGCCAAGCGCAACGCCTTCACCAGGCAGATGATCGGTGAACTGGCGTCGGCGTACGGCCGGTTGGAGGCGGACGACGACCTGTGGTGCGGCGTGCTGTTCGCCCACGGCGACCACTTCACGGGTGGACTGGACATGCTCGACGTCGGCGCCGAGCTGGTGTCGGGGGAGTTCGCCGTCCCGGAGGGCGGCCGCGATCCGTGGCGGCTGGACGGGAACTGGTCCAAGCCGGTCGTCGCGGCCGCGCAGGGCTGGGTGATGACCCTGGGCATCGAGCTGCTGCTGGCCGCCGACATCCGCGTGGCGGCGCGGGACGCGCGCTTCAGTCAGTTCGAGATCCGGCGGGGGATCTACCCGTTCGGCGGCGCGACCTTCCGGTTTCCGCGCGAGGCGGGGTGGGGGAACGCCATGCGCTGGATCCTGACCGGTGAGGAGTTCGACGCAGCCGAGGCCCACCGCATCGGACTGGTCCAGGAGGTCGTCGGCGACGGCGCCGCGGCGGTCGCGCGGGCCAAGGAGATCGCGGGCGTCATCTGCGAACGGTCGGCGCCCCTGGGGGTGCGTACCGCGCTCGCCTCCGCGCACCGGGCCCGCGAGCACGGCGATGCCGCGGCCATCGCCCGACTGCGGCCCGATATCGCCCGTCTCACCGCCACGGCTGACGGTGCCGAGGGTGTGGCGTCCTTCGCGGAGCGCCGGGATGCCCGTTTCACCGGGCGGTGATCACCGGCGCTCCGGTATCGCCAGTACCGCCGGCACCGCGGTGGTTCACCGCCGCGCCTCCGTCGTGAGATTCAGGCGTTCACTTGTCCTCGTACCTGGCCAGGGCCAGCCCCAGGCCGAAGAAGGTGGGCGCCCACTCGCCGACGAAGATGCCCCACCGGTCGGCGCGGTCGGTGCCGGCGCTCTCGCCCTTCACGGAGCCGAGCCAGGCCAGGAAGGACAGGCCGACCGAGGCCACCGCGGCCGTGTACGCGTGATCGCTCCGCAGGCCCGCTTCGTGCAGCTTCTTGATCACCATGGATAACCCCTGTGTTCGAAGGATGGGAACCCTCCCACCGTCGGCGCGGACCAACCCGTTGGCCAGAACATGTCCGCCGAATGGGTGACGGGGTGGTGGGTGAGGGGGGGTGATGGCGACGGGGTGGGTGGTGGTCGGTCGGTCGCGGTGGTCGGTGGCTTCGTCGCGGGTGGCTTGGGGTGCTGCCGGTCCGGCGCAGGGTGCGGTGGGGAGGGTTGACAGTGAACTGGGCCACTCGTAGGTTGGCCGAAATCTGAAATCGATTTCAAGCCCCTATCGCCCTTCGGTAAGCAAGGTGAGCAAGACGCGCGGCCTGAAATCGATTTCGTCGCCGCCCGCCCGTGAGGTGCTCAGTGAATCTTGCGCATTCCCACCAGCCGGTCCGCTCGGCCGGTCAGCCCTGGAGGGCCGCCCTGGCCGGCGGCTTCGGGTCGGTGCTGGAGTTCTACGACTTCTTCGTCTACAGCCCGCTGGCCGTGCTGGTGTTCGCCGATGTCTTCTTCCCCGCCCAGTCGCCCGGTGCCGGAGCGCTGCTGGCGTTGAGCACCTTCGCGGTCGGGTTCATCGCCCGGCCGATCGGAGGGCTGCTCGCGGGGCACCTGGGGGACCGGGTGGGGCGGCGCCCCATGCTGGTGGCCACGTTCCTGTTCACCGGCGCGGTCACGTTCGCCGTGGGGCTGCTGCCCACCTACGCGCAGATCGGTGTCTGGGCGCCGGCGCTGCTCGTAACGCTGCGCTTCCTGCAAGGCATCGGCCTGGGCGGCGAGTGGGGCGGCGCCGCCCTGCTGGCGGTCGAGCACGCCCCCGAGCACCGCCGGGCCTTCTTCGGCAGCCTCATCTCGGCCAGCGCGCCGCTGGGTGTGATCCTCGCCAACGGTGTGGTCGCCGTCCTGACCGGTACGCTCACCCGGTCCCAACTTCTGGCCTGGGGCTGGCGGATCCCCTTCCTGGTCAGCATCGTGCTCGTCATCGTGGGCCTCCTGCTGCGCATGAAGGTCGAGGAGACACCGGAGTTCGCGCGCCTGCGTTCGGCGAACCGGCCGTCGCCCAGCCCCGTTCTGCAGGTGCTGCGCCGCCATCCCCGGCAGATCCTGGCCGTCGTCGCCATCCACGCCGGACCCACCACGGTCGGCTTCCTCAGCGGGACGTTCCTGGTGGGCTACGCGGTGAAGGCGATGCACCTCAGTCCGGCCGTCGCCCTCACCGGGACGATCACCGGCAGCGTGGTGCACTTCGTCCTCACCCTGCTCATCGGGCGCTTCGCGGATCGCGGCGGCCAGCGGCGGTTCGTGAGCATCGGCGGGGCGGCCATCATCGTCTGGGCCTTCCCGATGTTCTGGCTGGCGGGACTGGGGCAGGTCGGCGCGCTGTTCTGTGCTTTCATCGGCGTGGCCGTCGTCCAGGCATTCATCTCCACACCGGAACCGGCCTTCTACGCCAGCCTCTTCGGGCCGGAGACCCGCTACAGCGGAATGTCCATCGGCTACCAGACCGCGACCATCATCGGCGGCGGCGCCGGGCCCCTCGTCATCCAGGCACTGGTCGACGGCTCGGGCGGGGCGACGTGGCCCGCGTCCCTGTACCTGGCGGGTGTGGGCGTACTGGTCCTGGTCGCCGCGCTGACCGTCCGTACCGCGACCGCCGGGCGCGGAGAGGGTGCCGGGGGCGGCGCCGAGGGCGAAAGCGGGGGCGGTGCCGGGGAGTCCGCCGCGACGGTCCCGCCTGCCGAGGGCGCCACGACCTGACCCGGATCGCTACGCAGCCAGTCACACGCCGGTCCTGAAATCGATTTCGAATCCCTGCCGCAACCAAGCCACACGCACGCACCCAAGTCACGCACACGCACCCAAGCCACACGCACCCACACACACAACCGCACCAACCCAAGCAAGGAGCGCCCCCTCATGCACAACCCCCGCCCCCACCCCTTCCCCGGCCGCATCGGCCGTACCGTCGCGGAATCCACCCCCTGGTGGCCCGCCGCCGCCCCGGACGGACCGGCGGGGCCGAACGTCCTGGCAGTCGTGCTGGACGACACCGGCTGGGCGGACTTCGGCTGTTTCGGGTCGGAGATCCACACGCCCACCATCGACGCCCTGGCCGGGCGGGGACTGCGGTACACCGACTTCCATGTGACCCCGCTGTGCTCGCCGACCCGGGCCGCCCTGCTGACCGGCCGCAACCACCACGCGATCGGCATGCGGTTCCTGGCCGACACCGACACCGGTTTCCCCAACTCCCGCGGCCGGGTCGACCCGGACGTGCCGATGCTGCCCGAACTGCTGCGCGCGCAGGGCTACGGCACGTACCTGGTCGGCAAATGGCACCTGGCGCCCCTGCACGAGGTGACACCGGCCGGCCCCCACCACAACTGGCCGCTCGGCCGGGGATTCGACCGCTTCTACGGCTTCCTCGACGGCTGCACCGACCAGTACGCGCCCGAACTCTACGAGGACAACCACCCCGTCACGCCGCCGGCCGATCCCGGCTACCACCTCAGCGAAGACCTCGCGGACCGGGCCATCGGCTATGTGTCGGACCACGTCGCCTTCCGCGCGGGGCAGCCGTTCTTCCTCCAGCTCGCCTTCGGCGCCACGCACGCGCCGTTCCAGGCACCGCGCGCGTACATCGACCCCTACCTGCCGGTCTTCGAGAAGGGCTGGGACCGCACCCGCGCCGACCGGCTGCGCCGCCAGATCGACCTGGGCGTGGCGCCGCCGGGCACCGAGCTGGCGCCCCGCAACCCGGGCGTCGCGCCCTGGGACGCACTGGACGAGGACCGGCGCCGGCTCTACACCCATCTCCAGGCCGCCTACGCCGGCTTCCTCGAACACGCCGACGCCCAGCTCGGACGGCTCGTCGCCGCACTGGACCGGCTCGGGCAGCTCGACAACACCCTCGTCCTGGTGCTCTCCGACAACGGCGCCAGCCGCGAGGGCGGCCCGGACGGCGCCGTCGACATCAACGGCCCCTACGGCGGCTCCCGCCAGGACGTGGCGACCCAGCTCACCCGCCTGGACCGGATCGGCGGCCCCGACGGCCCCGCCCACTACCCCGAGGGCTGGGCGATGGCCGGCAACACCCCGTTCCGGCGCTACAAGCAGTACGTCGACCTGGGCGGCGTCCGCTCGCCGCTGGTCGTCTCCTGGCCCGCCGGCATCCCGGCCCGCGGCGAGGTGCGGACCCAGTTCGTCCACGCCATCGATGTGGCGCCGACCGTACTCGACGTGATCGGTGCGACGTCGGTGGCGACGGACGGGCGCAGCGCGGCGGCCACCTTCACCGACCCCGAGGCCCCGGCCCCCCGGGACACCCAGTACTGGGAGATGCTCGGTCACCGGGCGGTCTGGCACCGCGGCTGGAAGGCCGTCACCGAGCACCGCCAGGGCGTTCCCTACGAGGACGACACCTGGCGGCTGTACGACACCACGACCGACTTCTCCGAGTGCCACGATCTGGCCGCCGCCCATCCCGAACGGCTTGCCGCCCTGCGGGAGTTGTGGTGGCGCGAGGCCGAGGCCAACCAGGTCCTGCCGCTGGACGACCGCTCCCTGGCCGAACTCCTCGGCCTGCGCCCGCCGCACGGCCTGGCCGGCCGCCGGCGCCTGGAGCTCCGCCCCGGGCACGGCCATGTGCCGATCTCCAGCCTGGTCACCGGTACCGACCGCTCGATGCGGATCACGGCGCGGCTGCGGGGCCGCCGGCCGGACGACGAGGGCGTCCTGCTGGCCAGTGGCAGCTGCCAGGGCGGTTATGTGCTCTATCTGCGGAACGGCCGCCTGGCGTTCGAGCACCACGCACTGGGCGAACGCGTCGTCTGCCGGGCCGACACCGAGGCGCCGACCGGCGACTGCGCCGTGGGATTCACCCTGAGCCGGGCCGGCGACCGCTCCGCGGAGGTCACCCTGGTGCAGGCCGGCCGGACCGTCGGCAAGGCCGCCATCCCCGTCACCTCACCGCACCTGTCGTTCTGGGGCCTGGACGCCGGCCGCGATCCGGTCAGCCAGGTGTCGTCCGCGTACGAGGGCGAGTTCCCGTTCCCCGCGGACGTCCTCGACGCGGTGACGCTCGACTTCCTCGGCGCCTCCACCCCGGAAGAGGTCGCCGAAGCCATCGAAAGCAAGGAGTGACCTTCATGGAAGAAGTGATCCTCGATGTCGACACCGGTGTCGATGACGCGCTCGCGCTGCTGCTCGCGGTCCGGCACCCCGGGCTGAACGTCCGAGCCATCACCTGTGTCGCCGGCAACACGGACGTCGACGGGGTGGTCCGCAACACGCTCACCGTGCTGGAGACCGCGGGTGCCCCCGACATCCCGGTGGGCCGGGGCGCCGAGCGGCCCCTCCTCGCTGACTGGCACGACGCCCGTCACGTCCACGGCGCCGACGGCCTGGCCGACCTCGGTCTGCCCGCACCCACACGCCGCCCGTCCGAGCTGCACGCCGTTGAACTGATGCGACGTCAGATCGCGGACAGTCCGACTCCCGTCACCCTGATAACCCTGGCGCCGATGACCAACACGGCCCTGCTGCTGCGCAGTCACCCAGAGGTCGCCGCCGGTATCAAGCGCATCGTCTTCATGGGCGGGACGGCGGCGGTCGGCAACGCCACGCCCGTCGCCGAGTTCAACGTCTGGCACGATCCGGAAGCCGCCGCTCTGGTGCTGGGCGCGGGCGTGCCCCTGACCATGTACGGCCTGGACGTCTTCTACGACGTCGCCCTCAGCCGCGCCGAGGTCGACACGCTCGCCGCCGCCGAGGAGCCGGGGACGCGGCTGGCCGGCCGGCTGCTGCGGCATCTGTCGGGCGGCGCCGACGACACCCGGATCGCGATACCGGGCGGTGCCGGGCTCGGGGACGCGGGCGCGGTGTGCGCCGCCGCCGACCCCGGGGGCCTGCGCACCACCCCGCTGCCCGTGCGGATCTGCCTGGCGGAGGGGATCACCCGGGGCCAGACCGTCGTCGACCGCCGGGGCCATCGCGGCGAGTCCGACCTGGACGGCGCCCCGATCGGCCCGCTCGTGGACGTCGCGTTGGGTGTGGACGCCTCACGCTACCGCCGGCTCTTCCTGGACCATGCCTGCGGGAAGCTGTGCTGAGCTGAGGGGACGGACGGCGCGCCGGTGACTGGGCCGGCAGCCAGTAGGCTGGCGCGGGCAGCGGCGGACCTCCGCGGACCGCGGCTGCCCGCCGAGGGAGCGACGAGGAACGAAGGGGGCGCCATGGCCACCATCAGCGATGTGGCCCGGGCGGCCGGCGTCTCGCCGGCGACTGTTTCCCGTGTCCTGAACCACCCGGACATCGTCGTGGCGGAGAAGCGCAACCGCGTCCTGGCCGCCGTCGCGCGCCTGAACTACCAGCCCAGCTCGGCCGCCCGCGGGCTGCGCAGCGGCACGTTCGACACCCTGGCGCTGCTGGTCGGCGACATCTCGCAGCCGTTCCACGGGCGGCTGGCGAAAGCCATCGAGCAGGCCGCCGAGGCCAAGGGGTACAGCGTCCTGCTGTGCGACCTCGACCACCGCACCGACCGCCTCCTCGGCTTCCTCGCGTCGCTGCCCAAGCGGGGGGTGGACGGCATCCTGCTGGCCACCGCGGACGACCTCGACACACCCCCCGTCCGGGACGCCCTCGCGCATCTCCTGGAGCAGGGCGTGGCCGCCGTCAGCACCTCGCAGCGGCTGCCCGGCCTGTCCGTCCCCGCCATGGTGATGGATTACGCGGCCGCCGCCCGGGAGGCCACCGCCCACCTGCTGGACCGCGGGCGCTGGCCCGTCGCCTGCCTGAGCGGGAACGCGTCGTCCGCCTACTCGCGGCAGATCCTGGCGGGTTACCGGGCGGCGTGCCGGGCCGCGGGGCGGCGGGTGCCGCGCCGGATGGTCCTCGACGGGGACTTCCAGGCCGGGCCGGCGCGGCGCGCCATGGCGGACGTACTCGCGTCCGGGACGAAGCCGGAGGCGGTGCTCGCGGCCAACGTGCCCATGGCCCTGGGCGCCCTGCGCGCCGCCGCCGACAGCGGCCTGAGCGTGCCCGGCGACCTCGCCGTCATCTCGTGCGAGGACGTCCCCATGGCCGAATACCTGCGCCCTTCGCTGTCCGCGGTGGGTACGGACCTGGACACCTACGGCCGCCAGGCGGTGGAACTGCTCGTTGCCGCGATCGAGGGCGAGACGGTCGCGCCCGTCGCGCCCATGCCGTACACCCTGCGCGTCCGCGACTCGTCTCCCTGACGCGGCGCACGCCGTTCGCCAAGGGCCCGGGCGCGCGGCGCGAACGGGCCCCGGCCCCGGCTCACCCCGACGCCGTCCGCACCAGCATGATCGAGAACACATCGGACCGGTAGTAGCTCTCGGTCGACACCACGATGTCCCCGGCGTCGGAGTAGCTGGCCTGGTGCGCGTGCAGCACGGCGACGGACGGTTCGGGAAGGTCGAGCAGCCGGCGGATCGTGTCGTCGGCGACCGCCGCGTCCAGCCGCGCCTCGTCCCGTACGACGCGCGTGCCGGTGCGCTGGATGAGACTGGGGATGTCGGCGTCGAGGGCGGTGAGCGGGGTGGCGTCGACCGCCACCCCGTTGACCCGCAGGGGCACATAGGCCCGCAGCAGCACGCCGGGCCGGCCGTCGACGCACAGGCAGCGCTCGATGAACCACACCTGCTCGCCCGGCTCCGTGCCCAGGTCCGCGGCGTTCTCCGCCGGGCAGGGCACCTGCTCGACCCGCGCGTGGGCCAGCTCCGGGGTGTGCCCCTCGTGCCGGATCCGCTCGGGCAGGGAACCGACGTCCCCGAGGTCCACGTAGATGTTGGCGACCGCGCCGCCGGCCGCGACGGGACGCTCGCGGACGAAGGTGCCCACGCCCCAGCGGCGCGTGATGAGGCCCTCGACCCACAGCTGGCTCAGCGCATCGCGCACCGTGACCCGGCTGACACCGAGGCTCCGGGTGAACTCGGCCTCGGAGGGCAGCTGATCGCCCGGTCGCAGTTGCGCGGCGATGTGCTCGCGGATGGCCTGGGCGACTGCCGATGCACGTTTGGGGGGCTTCCTCACGGCCTTGATCCTACGACTGTCACCAGGTGCCGATGCCGAACAAGTCCCGCGGGCTGTTCGGGTAGCCGGCGCACACGATCATCTCCAGCAGCCGGTCGCGCAGCTCGCGCCGGGTCTCCTCCCACTCCGGGAGGCCGGCGAGGTTGTGCTGCTCGTCCGGGTCGCTGACGAGGTCGAAGAGCTGCTCGCCGCCGCCGGAGAAGAAGGTGGTGTAGCGGTGGCGCGCGGTGCGGATGGTCCGTGCCCAGCTGCGCGGGGAGGCTTCCCAGTGGTTGTTGTTGCTCTGGATGTACACCGCGTCGCGCCACGGCTCCGCCTCGCCGCCCTGGTCATCGCCGGGTTCGCCGCCCAGGCACAGCGGGAGCAGCGAACGGCCCGCGAAGAGCGGGATCCGTTCGGGGTTGCGCGGGCGGCCGAGGTCGGGCCGGGGCAGCACCGGATGGTCGAGTCCGGCCAGGTCCAGGATGGTGGGCGCGAGATCGGTGAGTTCGACCAGCTCGTCGCGGAAGCCGGGGGTGAGGCCCGGGCCGTTCACGATCAGCGGGACGCGGATGCACGGGTCGTAGTGGCGCTCCCACTTGCCCAGCATGCCGTGGTCGTGGAGGAGTTCGCCGTGGTCGGAGCAGAAGAGGACGTAGGTGCCGGCCAGCGTGCCGGTCTCGGCCAGGCAGTCGAGCAGCCGGCCGAGTTCGTGGTCGAGGTGGGCGCAGTCCGCGAAGTACAGCCGGCGGTCGCGGGCCCAGTCACGGGTGTCGTAACTGCACCGGCCGTAGCGTTCCTGGGCGAAGTAGGGGAGGCGGTCCGCCACGGCCCACTCGGCCGGGACGGGCTCGGGGATGCGTTCGGTGCGGACGTGCGGGACGTACTCGGCCGGCGGCGCGAACGGATTGTGCGGCTGCACGTAGCTGACCTGCGCGAAGAACGGGGTGTCCGCGGCGGTCGAGCGGACGAAGTCGCAGGCCCGGTCGGTGATCCAGGCAGTCTGCGACACCTCGGCGGGGAAGGGCAGGGTGTACGCCTCGGTGGCGGCCTCCGGATAGCGCTGCCGGGCCTTCTCGATCTCCGCGCGCAGGTCGATCCGGTCGGGACCGTAGCCGGTCAGCTCCGGAATCATCGTCATCCAGACCGTGGCCTGCGCCGCTTCGTAGTGCCCGGGGTGCTGGTCGCGGACCCAGTCCAGCCACTCGCCGGCCCGGGCGTCCTCCGTGACACAGGTGACGTCGAAGCCGTACCGGCGGTAGTCGGGGCGCACCCCGGCGATGGAGGGCGCCAGATGCAGCTTGCCGAACAGCCCGGTGCGCCAGCCGCCCTGCTGCAACTCCCGCATGAACGTGGGGAGTTCGGGGTCCAAGGTGTAGCCGCACTCGGTGACGCCGTGCCCCTGGCTGGTCAGTCCGGTGGCGACGCTGGCCCGGGCCGGGCTGCACACCGGGTTGGGGGTGTAGGCGTTGGTGAACCGCACACCGCGGTCCGCCAGGCGCCGGAGGTTGGGCAGGTCGACGATGCCGTCCCAGGCTTGTTCCAGCCAGCGGGCGGCGAGCTGGTCGACCATGACCAGGACGATGTTGCGCTGCATGGGGTGTGCTCCTTGTCGCGGGTGTTCGGCGCGTTGCGGGGGGCGGGTGTTCGGCGCGTTGCGGAGGGGTGGGAGTGGTCGGCGGGTGACCGGGGTGCGGTTGCGGTTACGGCTGCGAGGGCGGGCGATGAGGTACGGGGAGGGGACCGGGGGGTACGGCGTGGGACTCGGTACGCGGGTGAATGCCGCGGGCGGCCGCCGTGCAGGCGACCATGGCCACGGCGAGGACGGAGACATAGGCGGCGATCGGCCAGGACCGGCCGCCGGAGGCCCGCAGCAGCAGGGCGGCCACGGTCGGGGCCAGGGCCCCGCCGAGCACGGTGGCGATCTGGAAGCCGAGCGAGATGCCGCTGTAGCGCACGGACGCCGGGAACAGTTCGCAGAACAGGGACGCCTGCACGCCGTAGGGGAGCCCGTTGACGAAATTCGCCAGGCAGCACGCGGTGAAGACCACCGGCAGTGAACGCGTGTCCAGCAGCGCGAACAGCAGGAACGGCGTCGGGATCAGCAGCAGACCGCAGGCGAGATAGACGCGGCGGCGGCCGACGCGGTCGCACAGCCGGCCGGAGAGCAGCATGCCGGCCAGGTAGAAGACGGCGCTGACCACGTTGATGGTGGTCGCGGTCGACCGGGACAGCTGGAGCTGGTCGACGAGGTACGCGATGACGTACACACCGAGGAGGAAGCCGAACGCCGCGATGGCCGTGTGCATCCCGATGGCGAGCCCGATGCTCTTCCCGTGCCGGCGCACGGTCTCCCGCAACGGCGCCCGGACCGGCGCCCCCTGATCCCTCAACCGCTCGAACTCCGGTGATTCCTCGATCCGTTGGCGTATGACGAGACCGACGCCGACCAGGAGGATGCTGACGAGGAAGGGGAGGCGCCAGCCCCAGGCAAGGAGCTGCTCGGTGGTGAGGCCGGCCAGCAGGGCGGTGAGGGTGAGGGACGACAGGATGATCCCGAGCCCGCTGCCGGTCTGCACCAGGCTGCCGTACCAGCCGCGGCGGTGCGGCGGCGCGCTCTCGATCACCAGGCTCACCGCACCGCCCCACTCCCCGCCCAGACCCAGCCCCTGGCAGAACCGCAGGACGGTGAGCAGCACGGGGGCCCAGATGCCCACGGCCGCGTAACTGGGCAGCAGCCCCATCAGGAAGGTCGCCCCTCCCATGATCCCCAGGCTCCACAGCAGCATGGGTTTGCGCCCGAACCGGTCGCCGAGGTGCCCGAAGACGGCACCGCCGAGCGGCCTGGAGAGGAAGCCGACGGCGAAGGCGGCGAAGGCCAGTACGGTGCCCACGGCGGGATCCGCGGCGGGGAAGAAGACCTTGTCGAAGACCAGGGCGGTCATGAGCCCGTAGACCGCGAAGTCGTAGAACTCGATGGTGTTGCCGAAGACCGAGGCGGCGATGAGTTTCTTCGGCACGGAGCCGGGCGGGGGCGGGCCCCCGGCACGGGGGAGAGCCAATGTCGGCTCCTCTCGCGGTGTCTGGTGGGGAGAGAGTGGCGTGCGGGTGACTGGGTGCGTGGGCGCCTGGGTGTCCGGGCGTCCAGGCGGCTGGGTGACCAGGTGGCTGCCTGGTTTCTCAGGCGGCGCAGCGGAAGCCGAGGTGCCCGGTGGAGTTGTCGGGCGGATTCTTGGTGCGGGCGGCGGTGCGATAGCGGTTGCAGTACGACGCGTGGCACAGGTACGAACCGCCGCGCATCACACGCTCGCTGCCCTCCGGCGGCCCGCCCGGATCGCGCCGGGTCCCGGGCCGCGACGGTACGTGCCAGTCCGTGCTGAACCAGTCCGCGCACCACTCCCACACATTGCCCGAGGTGTTGAACAGGCCGTAGCCGTTGGGCCGGTAGGCGTCGACGGGCACGGTGCCCGGCCGCCCGTCCTCGTGCCGGCGGGGGAACTGCCCGCGCCAGGTGTTGCACCGGTGCCGGCCGCGCGGGGCGAACTCGTCCCCCCAGGGGAAACGTGCCTGGACCAGGCCGCCCCGCGACGCCTTCTCCCATTCGGCTTCCGTCGGGAGCCGCTTGCCGGCCCAGGCCGCGTAGGCCGCCGCGTCGTTGAAGGAGACGTGCACCACCGGATGGTTCTGCCGGTCGGCGATGCCTGAACCGGGTCCGCCCGGTTGCCGCCAGCTCGCGCCCTCGACCGGCAGCCACCACGGCGTCTGCCGGACCCTGCCCTGAAGGACGTGTCCGGCCGCTTCGGCGCCGACCAGCATCTGGAAGACGAACGACCAGCCGATCCGCTCGGCGTCCGTGACATAGCCGGTTGCCTTGACGAAGGCGGCGAACTGGGCGTTGCTGACCGCCTTGGCGTCGATGCGGTACGTGTCGAGGTACACCTCGCGGACCGGCCCCTCACCGTCGTCGGGGAAGGCGTCCGGATCGTCGCCGCCCATCAGGAACGGTCCGGCGGGGATCCGGACCATGCCGCGGTGCCGCTCCCGTTCGGTGCGCGCGGGCCCGCCACCCGGGACGCGGGCTGCCTGGGCTGCGGGGGCAGGGGCGCCCAGGTCGCGGGACGGCGCACAGCACTGCGGGATGCCTGGCTGAGCAGCGGCGGCCGGGGCGTCCGAGGCGGCAGAGGTGGCCGGGGTGGCCGGGGTGGCCGGGGTGCTGGGTAGGGCCGGGGTGGCCGATGCGGCCGAGGTATCCATGCGGTGGCTCACTTCCGTTGTGCACAGGGGCTCTCCCTTGACAGGCGGTGCCCTGGCTCCCAGCATGACCATCGAGGCGGTAGACGTCTAGACGTCTACCGAAAAAAGTGTGAAGGGAGCTCCGTGAGCAGCACGCGACGCAGGTGGCCTCAGGCGGTGTACGACGGCGGCACCGAGCCGGACCCCCGCTTCACCCTGGCCAACGAGCGGACCTTCCTTGCCTGGATGCGCACCGCGCTCTCGTTGCTGGCCGCCGGCGTGGCCCTCCGCGCGGTACCGTTCCCGTCCCTGGGCCACCGGCAGGTGCTCGCCGTCCTGCTCGTGCTGTCCGCCGCCGCCTGCGCCGTGACCGGCCTCACCCGCTGGGCACGCTCCGAACGGGCGCTGCGCCGGGCGCAACCCCTGCCCGCACTCTCGCTGGCCCCCGTCCTGTCGATCGGTTTCGTCGCGGCGGCCGCCGCCCTGCTCACCGCCCTCGTCGTATGACGGCCCGCCTGCCCGACCCGGGCCTCCAGAACGAACGGACCGCCCTTGCCTGGATGCGCACCACGCTCTCGCTGCTCGCGGCGGCAGCGATCACCACGCGCCTGGCGCTCCCCGCTCGCGGCGCGGCGGTCCTGGCCATCCTGTCCGCCGACGCGCTACCGGCCCTGTACCTCTTCACCGCGTCCGCCCGCCGATACCGCGGTACGCACCGCGCCCTCCACCGCGGAACCGCCCTCCCGGACGCCCGCCTCCCCCTCCTCCTGACCGCCATCACCGTGCAGAACGCCGTGGTGGCGCTGCTCTACGTACAGTGAGAGCGGCCCCGGGCGGCAGGAGGCCCAACTAGCCACTCAGCCAGGGAAGTCCAACAGAGCCGCGGCGAGTTCGGCCGGGGTGTCCTCCTGGACCAGGTGGCCGGCCCCGGGAAGCAGCCGCAGCGTGGCCCCCGGGATACAGGGACGCCAACTCGTGCGCCTTGGCCACCGGAATCCAGCCGTCGTCCTCGCTCCAACACACCAGAGCGGGGAGGGACGTGGACCCGTACCGTCCTTCGATCTCATCGGTGAGCCCCAGGGCGCCAGCGCGACGGGATCGACCAAGGTCAGCCGCCGATAGCACTGGAGCATCGGATCCGGCCAGGAAGGCGCTCGGCGTCATGGCCGGGCCAAGCGCTGGGCGGCATGACTGAACAGCCTGAGTAGACAGTGTCTACGCACTGCTGGTAGACACTGTCTATGGCTGATGAAAGCTCTCTGCGTGAGCGGTTGATCGATGTCGGGGTGGATCTCGTGCTTCAGGAGGGGTCCGCGTCCGTGGGGTTGCGGGAGATCGCCCGTCGGGCGGGGGTGTCGCACGGTGCGCCGCGCCGGTACTTCCCGACGCACCGGGCGTTGCTCTCGGCCATCGCGCGCCGCGGTTTCGAGGACCTCGGTGCCCGGTTCGAGGTCGCGGTCGCGGGGGCGGCTTCGGCCACGCCGCGCGGCCGGTTGGAGGCCCTGGCGCGGGCGTATGTGGCGTACGCGTTGGAACGCCGCGGCATGTTCGAGCTGATGTTCCGGCACGACCTGCTCGACAGTGCGCCGGAGGCGTCGGACCAGCCGCGGCTGCGTGAGTCCACCCTTCCGCTGTTCGGGCAGATCACCGATCTCGTCGCCCGGTGCAGGTCGGAGCGGGATGCCGCAGAGCGCGATGGTGCGTCGCATGGGGCCGTTGCGCCGCTGCCTGCGGTGGCCGCTGCCGCCCTGTGGGCCAACCTGCACGGGATCGCCCAGCTGTGGGCCTGGGGGAGCCTCCAACTCGCCGTGAATGAAGCTGAGTTGGGTAATGGAGCCGCCGGTGGCCATGTTGATGGAGATGGCCAACGTGACCGGCTCATCGCGGCGGTTCTGGACGCCCACCTCGGCCCGGTGACGGCGTGACCGCGCGCGTACAGCGACGGCTCGCACTCCTGGTCAGTGTGGCCGGCGCGATGATCGTCGCACTGGACGGCACCGTCCTGCTCGTCGCGCAGCCCGGCCTGCGGAAGGATCTCGGCGCGAGCATGGCGCAGGTCCAGTGGACGAGCACCGGCTATCTGGTGGCGGTGGCCGCGCTGCTCGTCATCGCCGGCCGGCTCGGGGACCGGTACGGGCATACGCGCCTGCTGTTCGCCGGCGTCCTCGGTTTCGGGGCCGCCTCGGCCGGGATCGCGCTCGCGTCGGACGTCACGTGGGTGGTTGTCCTGCGCGTGGTCCAGGGCGGATTCGGCGCGCTCCTCCAGCCGGCGACGCTCGCGCTGCTGCGGCTGGCGTACCCCGCGGACCGGCTCGGTACGCCGGTCGCCATCCGTACGAGTGCGATCGCGGTGGCGGCGGGGGCCGGGCCGATCCTCGGTGGTGTGCTCGTGGCGGACCTGGGCTGGCGCGCCGTGTTCTGGATCAACGTGCCTGTGGCTGGCGCCATCGCCGCGCTCGTGCTCACCGTACGGCTGCCAACAGCAGTGCGGGCAGCCGAAGTTGAACGGCTGTCGGCAACGGAAAGCTTCCCCTCCCCGCGGCTCAACCTCACCGGTGCGGGCCTGCTCGCGCTCGTGCTCGGGCTGCTGGTCCACGCGCTGGCCGGCGTACCGGAGCGAGGGTGGACCGCCGCGCCCACACTGCTCGAACTCCTCGCCGTCGCAGGCGTCGCAGCGGTGCTTGTCCGGCACGAACGCCGTGCCAGGCATCCGATCGTTCCGCCGCCCGTGGCGAGTTCCGTACCGGTGACGGCGTCGATGGGAATGCTGCTGGTCGCCGGCGCCGGGCTGTTCGGCGCACTGTTCCGGGCCACGTTCTATCTCCAGGACGTCCTCCGACTCGGCCCGCTCGCCAGCGGTCTGCGCGTCCTTCCGCTGACCGCGCTCATGGTCCTCGGCGCACCGGTCGCGGGCGCCGCACTCCGCCGGTACGGTCCGCGCCGCACCGCCCTCGCCGGTACGGCCCTCCTGGCGGTCGGCATCGCGGGGCTGTCCCGGCTCGGTCCGGCCAGTCCGGGGACGGCGATGGTCGCGGCCTTCGCGGCCATGGGTGCCGGGTTCGCCACGGTGATGGTCACCGCGACCGGGACCGTCGTCGGCGACGCGCCGCCCGGGTACGCCGGGGTCGTGGGCGGCCTCAAGCAGACCGCCATGAACATCGGGCCGACCCTGGGCATCGCCGTAGCAGCGGGCGCGACAGGCACCGCAGGCACAGCCATGGGCTCTGCCCTGCTGATCCTGGCCGCACTCGTTTCCCTCGGCCTGTTCCCCGCGTCGTGTCTGCCCTGGAACCCGGTGCACCGGGCAGGCGGCGATACGCCCTCCGCGCGCCCGGCGCATGCATCAAAGTGAAGGCATGAAACCATGCGCGGAGTGCGGTGCGCCGATGGGCTCACGCTCCTGTGACGAGCTGTTCCACGCCTTGCTCGCCCTGGACCATTCACGCCAGGCACCGTGGGGGCCGCTGCACGGGGTCTCGGTCTCGTGCTTCCTGCTCCAACACCCCAGTCGGCTTCCCGCGGACGGCGGCGCGATGGCGCGGACGCTCCTGAGCGCGTACCTGGAAGGCGGTCTGGAACAGGCGAACCAGCTCGTCGCGCAGGCGCGTCGGGGCAACTCCCATGTGGTGAAGGGCGGCCCGTCACGCGTCGACCGGAAGGTGACGCCGCCGCCCCGGGAGGCCCCAGTGCGATCCCCTTTCGCCGTCACGATCGAAGACGTCGCCGTCGACGGGACGTTCCCCGCCTCGCGGTTCACGGAACGCGTCAGGGCCTGGGCCGCGGCGACGGTCGATGCGGGGAGGCGTGACACCTGAGGAAAAAGGACCGTGCGGGTGGCTCGGGCGCCTTTACTCTGGCGCGGTGATGACTCAGGTGATCGTTCTCAACGGTGGTTCCAGTTCGGGGAAGTCCGGGATCGCCCGGTGTCTGCAGGCGGTCCTGCCGGATCCATGGCTGACTCTCGGCACCGACACGCTGGTTGACGCGATGCCCGCGTCCATGCGCGCGTCGGATACGGGCATCGAGTTCGCTCCGGACGGAGGGGTGAGTGTCGGGCCGGAGTTCCGGACGCTGGAGGCGGCGTGGATCGAGGGGGTCGCCGCGATGGCCCGCGCGGGCGCCCGGGTCATCGTCGATGAGGTCTTCCTCGGCGGAGCGGACTCGCAGCAGCGGTGGCAGAAGGCCCTGCGTGACCTGGGGGTGCTGTGGGTCGGCGTCAGGTGCGACAGCGCGGTGGCCGCGGGCCGTGAGATCGCACGAGGCGATCGGACCGCCGGGATGGCCGCGGCCCAGGCGGAAATGGTCCACCGGGGTGTGACGTATGACGTGGAGGTGGACACCACGCGTACCGAGTCGATGGCGTGCGCGCGGGCCATCGCCGCGCAGGTCAGGTGACGGGCGGTCTGGCTGGGTAACTGCCGGGCTGTCCGCCTGCGCGGCGGCACAGGGCCGCTGCCTGGCATTCCCCGCGCTGCCGCCCGCGCCCGCGCCGCCGCCCCCACCCGCGCCCCCACCCCACGCCCGTTTCCGCCTGGCGGAGGAATTCAGGCCGGCTATTACCGCAGCGTGGAAATAGCCGACTCGAATTCTTCGGAGTGATGGGATCCGCGCCGTGGGAAGGGCCCGTATCCGGCTCTTGACCTGCGTGTTCGGTGGAATGCGGAAAGGTCGGCGCTTTCTTCTCCGGCTATTGACACGAGGAAATCGCGCGCGCATTCTCTAGACCTCCACGAGACGAAGGAGGTGCTTCCACGTGGCGGAGGATCTGGGCGGCCATGCAGTGGCAGTCGACGATCGGGACCGGATGTTCGCCGAGGAGGTTCCGGCCGGTGCGGACCTCGGGGTGCGGCTGGGCGGGCTGGCTCTGGCGAATCCGGTGATGCCGGCGTCCGGGTGCTTCGGGCCGGAGCTGGGGCCCCTGCTTCCGGTCGGCGAGCTCGGTGCCGTTGTCACCAAGACGCTGTTCGCCGGGCGGCGTTCGGGGAACCCCTCGCACCGGCTGACGGAGTCCTCGCACGCCATGCTCAACAGTGTGGGGATTCCCAGTCCGGGGACGGGAGGGTTCCTGCGGGCGGTGCTTCCGGCTTATCGGGCGTTCGGAGTGCCTGTGGTCGTAAGCGTGGGCGGTCTGCGTGTTGAGGAGTACTGGGAGGTTGTTGAGGAGTTGGGTGGGGCGCATATCGACGCGTTGGAGATCAATGTGTCGTGTCCCAATCTTGAGCACGGTGGGCTGGCCATTGGGACCGATCCGGTGGTGGTGGAGCGGGTGGTCAGGGGGGTGGGGGAGCGGACCGGCCTGCCGTTGCTGGTGAAGCTCACGCCGAGCGTGACGTCGATCGGCGAGGTCGCGCGGGCCGCGGAGGCCGCGGGGGCGGCGGCGGTGACGGTGTGCAACAGCTTCCCCGGTATGGCGGTTGATCCGCGGGGGCGTAAGGCCGTTCTCGGGAACGGGGTGGGAGGGCTGTCCGGGCCTGCCGTGAAGCCGCTGGCGCTGCGGCTGGTGTGGGAGGCGTCCCGGGCCGTGGCCATTCCGGTCGTCGGGTGCGGCGGGATCGGGACGGCACGGGACGTGGTCGAGTTCCTGGTGGCCGGTGCCACCGCCGTGCAGGTCGGAACGGCGACGTTCACCCGTCCGTATGCGATGGCCGAGATCGTGCGTGATCTGGCCGTCCTCGTCGCCGATCTGGGCGCGAGCGGTGTCGGCGAACTCATCGGCCGCCTTTCCACCGAGTCCGCCAAGTCCAGCGAGACCTCCGAATCCAGCCAGGAGATGATGTGTCCGGCACCGAGCATGTACGTGTGACGGCGGGGACGCCCGGCCGGGATGGCGCCCTGCCGCCGGGGGACGGGGGCCCGGAGAAGGTCAGCGGTTATGCGAAGAAGGCGGTTGTGGCGTCGTCCATCGGTTATGCGATGGACGGGTTCGATCTGCTGATTCTCGGTTTTGCGTTGTCGGCCATCTCCGCCGATCTGCGTCTGGGGCATACGCAGGCGGGGTCGCTGGCGACGATCACCTTGTTCGGTGCGGTGCTCGGCGGTGTGGTCTTCGGGATGCTGGCCGACCGTATCGGGCGGGTGAAGGTGCTCACCTACTCGGTGGTCTTCTTCGCCGTCTTCACGGGGCTGACCGCGGCCGCGCACGGTTTCACCGAGATCGCCGTCTACCGCTTCCTCGCCGGTGTCGGCATCGGCGGAGAGTTCGGCATCGGTATGACCCTGGCCGCGGAAGCCTGGCCGGCCAGGAAGCGCGCCCGGGCCACCGCCTGGGTCGGACTGGGCTGGCAGTCGGGGGTGCTGGTCGCCGCGCTGGTCAGCGCTCCCGTATTGGAACACTGGGGCTGGCGGGGCCTGTTCCTGCTCGGCGCGCTGCCGGCCGTCATCGCGATCGTCTTCCGGTCGCGGTTGCCCGAGCCCGAGACGTTCGTGCGGTTCAAGGCCGCGCAGCAGGGCAAGCCGCGGGTCCCGCTGCGGCTGCTGGTCGCCGATGTGCCAACCACCCGGGCGACCCTCGGCGTACTCGTCCTCACATCGGTGCAGAACTTCGGCTACTACGGGATCATGATCTGGCTGCCGACGTACCTGTCGGACCGCTTCGGCTACAGCCTGACGAAGTCCTCCGCGTGGACCGCGGTGACGGTGCTCGGCATGGGCGCGGGCATCTTCGTCTTCGGCCGGCTCGCCGACCGCCTCGGCCGGCGCACAGCCTTCTGGATCTTCCAGTGCGGTGCCGCCGTCTCCGTACTGGCCTACAGCCAGCTGGTGTCGCCCTGGGCGCTGATGCTCGGCGGGGCCGTCATGGGCGCCTTCGCCAACGGCATGATCGGCGGCTACGGGGCCCTCATGGCCGAGCTGTACCCGACCGCGGTGCGTTCCACCGCCCAGAACATCCTGTTCAACGCCGGACGAGCGGTCGGCGGGCTGGCCCCGGTGGCGGTGGCGCTCGTCGCGGACTCCCTGGGCCTGGGCACGGCCATCGGCCTGCTCGCCGTCATCTACGTACTGGACATGGCCGCGATGCTGCTCATCCCCGACCGGCCCGCCGGCTCGCTCGACTGATCGTCCCGCCGCGCCGCGCCGCCTCGCTCGACTGACCGTCCAGGCGGCCCATGTGACGGATCGCCTCGCCGCCGCGCCCGACCGACCGCCCCGCCGTGGCTCTCGGCTGGCCGTCCCGCCGCCGCTTTCGACCGACCGACCGCCCCGCCGCCGCGCTCGACCGACCGTCCAGGCGGCCCCTGCCGACAGGAGACACCCATGCAAGTCGTTGTCCGCGCACTGTCCGTCCTGCGGACCCTCGCCCCCAAGGCCACCGGTGCCACGCTGCAGGAGCTCCACGAGGAGCTGGGCATCCCGATCGGAAGCCTGCACCGCGTCCTGGCCACCCTCCAGGAGCAGGAGTTCGTCACCCGCAGCCCCACCAACCGGCGCTACTTCCTCGGCCCCGTGGCCCGCCAGCTGTCGGAGCAGAGCACCGGCCACTCCGCGCTTCTGGTCACCCCGCACCCGGCCATCGTCACCGCCGCCGAAGCCAGCGGCGAAACGGTCTTCCTCACCGAACTCATCGGTGACCGCGCCGTCTGCGTCGCCCTGCGGGAAGGCCGGCACCCGCTGCGGCTCTTCGTCCGCATCGGGCAGGAGATGCCGTGGAACGCGGCGGCCTCGGCCCGCGCGCTGCTGGCCCACCTGCCCGGGCCCGTGGCCCACCGGCTGCTGGACGCGCGCCCGCTCAGCGCCTTCACCGACGACACCCCGACCACCCTCGACACCGTCAACGAGCATCTCGCACTGGTGCGGGCCCGCGGCTACGACGTCTGCGACGACGAACTGGACCGCGGCGTATGGGCGGTGGCGGCCCCGGCCTTCACCTCCACCGGCTCGGTCGCGGCCAGTGTGACGCTCGCCGCGGCGGGCGGCCGGATGCGCGACCCGGGCAAGAGGGCGGAAGCGGTGCGCACCGTGCTCACGGCGGCCCGCGCACTCTCCGACGAACTGGGCTTCGCCGGTGACTGGCCCGACACCGTCCCCGACCCCGAACCGCCCGGGACGCCCGCCACCCGGACCCCGGCCCCGGCCGATGCCCCGGATTCCGGCCCCTCCGCCCGGCCGAAGAAAGGCACCCCGCGATGACCCTCGACCAGCAACTGGCCGCAACCGCAGCCCGCGACATACCCGCCGTCTTCCTCACCCCGGAGCAGCGCCTGGCCGAACTGCGGGCCGACATCCTCGCCGCCGCCGGCCGCGCCGGTACGAGCCCGTCCGAGCCGGCCGTCGACCCGTACGCCTTCCAGACCCAGCCCGCCATCCTGCGCCGCCTGGCCGATGTGCTCGCCGGCCGCCTGCCGGCCACCCTCGACCGCCTGGTGGCCGCCGGGCCGGTCGGGGTCGCCCTGACGGCCGCCGTCGCGCTGCACACCGGACTGCCGTACGCCGTCCTGCTGCCGGGCGCGCCCGCGTCCTCGGATTCCGCCTCACCGGCCACCGCTTCCCCGGCCACCGCCTTCCGGACCACCCTGCACGGTGAGATCCATCGCGCGGAGCACGTCGCCGTCCTCGACCCGGTCGTCACCACCGGCCGCCGGATCCTGGACGCGGCGGCCGCGGCCGAGGAGTACGGAGCCCGGGTCGCGGGCCTGTACGCCGCCCTGGGGAGCGGGAGCGGGGGCGGCGCGGCCGTGGCAGCCGCCGAGGACTCCGGGTACACGCTGCAGGTCCTCTTCCCCAACTCTTCGGGTTCGTAAGGCACTTGGCAGGGACTGGCGATCTGCGCAGTCCCTCCCCAGTCACCTTCACCTTCACTTTCCACCAGTCACCTCCACCCTCCAGACGGAGTGTCCCCATGCACAGCGCACCCCCCGTCACACCGGTCACGGCCGCCGTCCGTGACCTGGGCATCGGGCCCGACACCTACGGGCCGACCCTCGACACGGCCCGGTCCACCGCCGCCACCGAAACCGTCGGCAAGGCCCTGGCCGCGGCCCTGGAGCCGTACCGCCCGCAGGCCCTGGCGGTCTGGCGGACCGGCGACGACATGGTTCTCGCGCACATCGCCGCGCGGGAACTCGGCGCCGAACTCCTCTACGCCAGCGCCACGGCCGGCATCCTCGCCTTCGACCGCACCCCGGCGCCCGGCCGGCGCGTGGCGCTGCTCGCCGCGGCCTGGACCGAGCAGGGGCTCAGCTCCCTGCGGACCCTGGCCGAGCGGACCCACGGACTCGACGCGGTGGTCGCCGCCGCCGTCGTCGACACACCCGCGCTCCGCGCCGCCGGCGGCCTGGCCACCCTCCACCTGACCGCCGACACCCGGCAGGAAGAGCCCTCATGAACGGCACAGCCACCGCAACCCGCCGACTCGGTGCCAGTCCGGCCCGGCTCCAGGAGCGGATCGACGCCTTCGCCGCGCTGTCCGAACCCGACTCGGGCCCCGGCGTCACGCGCCTCGCCTACACGCCCCTGGAGCGCCGGGCACACGCCGCGTTCACCCGCGAGATGACCGCGCTCGGCCTGACCGCGTGGACCGACGAAGCCGGCAACACCATCGCCGAACGCGCCGGCACGCAACCCGACCTGCCGGCCCTCGGCACCGGCTCCCACCTGGACAGCGTGCCCAACGCCGGCGCCTACGACGGCATCGCCGGGGTGGTGGCCGCCATGGAGACGGCCCGCCTCTACGCCGAGCACGGCATCGAACACGCCCACCCCGTAAGGTTCGTGGCCTTCGCCGCCGAGGAAGGCGCCCGCTTCGGCCAGGCATGCACCGGCAGCCGTATCGCCGCCGGACTGACCGGGCCGGAGGACCTGGACACCAAGGTGGACGCCGATGGCATCAGTCTGGCCGACGCCATGCGTGCGGTCGGCCTGGAACCCCGCGACGTCTCCCGGGCGCGCTGGGCGCCGGGGGAGTGGGCGGCCTTCCTGGAACTGCACATCGAGCAGGGCAGCGTCCTGGAATCCACTGCCACACCGGTGGGCGTGGTGGACCGGATCTCGGGCAGCACCCGCCTCCGCCTTGACGTGACCGGCCGGGCCTCCCACACCGGCGGCACCCCGATGCATCTGCGCGCGGACGCCATGACCGCGGCCGCCGAGATCGTGCTGCTGGCCGAGGCCCTCGCCAACGACACCAGGCATCGCGGGACGCGGATCAGCGTGGGGAAGTTGGAAGCCCTGCCTGGCTCCCTGACCACCATCGCCGGACAGACCCGGCTCTACGTCGACGTACGGGACGTGGACAGCGACCGGCAGCGGCACACGGCCGCCGAACTCGTCGAACGGGCCCAGGACGTCTGCCTGCGCCGCAAGGTGGCCCTGGCCGCCACCACCCTGGCCGACGCCTCCCCGGTGGTCCTGCCCCGCCAGCTGCGCGACGTCATCGCCGCCACCTGTGGGGATCTCGGGATCGACTACCGCGTCCTGCCGAGCGGTGCCAGTCACGACAGCCAGATGGTCAACCACGTCGTCCCCACCGCCATGCTCTTCGTGCCCAGCCGGGACGGCATCAGCCACAGTCCCGTCGAGTGGACGAGCGCGGACGAACTCGCCGTGGGCACCGAAGCGCTCGCCGCCGGTCTGCTCGCGCTCGACCGGCAGTTCCGGCGGCCGGCTCCCGAGGCCGCGGACGGTGGCCAGGCATGAGGTCCGCGGCACCAGCAAGCAAGGAGAGGACCATGTCCCACCCCACGCCGGTCAACGAGGCCGCCGCCCAGATCCACGAGGCCGTCACCCCGATCCGGTCCGGGGGCGCCGCGCGGCCGGAGCCGACGTGGCACCGGGCGACCGTACGGGAACACACCCAGGTCGCCGACCGCTACCACTACCTCTGCCTGGAAGCCCCCACCATCGCCTCCCGCGCCCAGGCAGGCCAGTTCGTCATGCTCACCGTCGCCCGCGACGGCGAACGGGCCCCCGTGCTGCCGCGCCCCATGGCCCTCTACCGCCGGGACGCCCGGGCCGGCACCATCGAGGTGATCTACGGTGTGGTCGGCGACGGCACCCGGCTGCTCACCACCTTCCGCCCCGGCGAGCGCCTGCTCTGCGTCGGACCGCTGGGCCAGGGCTTCGACCTCGACCCGTCCGCCCGCCGCGTCCTGCTGGTCGGCCGGGGCATCGGGACCTGCTCGCTGACCACCGTCGCCCAGGATCTGGCCGGCACGCCCACGGACGTCATCGCGGTCGCCAGCGGCCGCGACGCGTCCACCGTCATCGGCGGTCCGCGCTACCGCGCGTACGGCGCCGCCGCGGTCCACGAAGTCCACGACGCCGACGGCAGCAGCTCCGTCGCGGCCCTGCGGCGGACGCTGACCACGACACTGGACGCCGATCCGCCGCAGCAGATCATGACCTGCGGTTCCGAACGGCTCGCGCGCCTGTGCCGCGAGCTGGGCGACCGCTGGCACGCCGACGTCCAGGTGTCGCTGGAAGCCCATATGGCCTGCGGGCTGGGCTACTGCCACGGCTGCGCGACCGGCACCCGCGGCGGCCCGCAGGAGTCACCGCTGATCTGCGCCGACGGCCCCGTCTTCCGCTACGCGCCGGGGAGGGCGGAGATATGACGCCGCCGCCGGAACAGCCCCCGGTGGCGCGCCCCCTCGGCCCCCTCGACTCGGTCCTCCTGCGCGGCGTACGCGTCCTGGGCCAGGGCGCCACCGACGTACGGATCGACAGCGGCCGGATCGCCGCGATGGGGCCCGGAGCGGACGACGGCACCGCCGCCCGCCGCGTCGACGTCTCGGGCCTGGTCATGCTCCCCGCCTTCGTCGACCTGCACACCCATCTGCGGGAGCCGGGCGGTGAGGACAGCGAGACGATCGCCTCCGGAACCCGCGCGGCGGCCGCCGGCGGCTACTCCGACGTCTTCGCCATGGCCAACTGCCGGCCCGTCACCGACACCCCGCGGCGCGTCGAATCGATCACCGACCTGGCCGGGCGCGTGGGCGCCTGCCGCGTGCACCCGGTCGGAGCCGTCACCACCGGGCTGCGGGGCCAGTC
The DNA here is from genome assembly GCF_001509485.1 of Streptomyces sp. NRRL F-4489. GTDB lineage: Bacteria > Actinomycetota > Actinomycetes > Streptomycetales > Streptomycetaceae > Streptomyces. The sequence continues at coordinate 58,736 of NZ_LLZI01000001.1, read as the reverse complement.
ACTCGCCCCGATCGGCGGCATGGCGCGGGCCGGCGCACGCCTCTTCTCCGACGACGGCCGGTGCGTGGACGACCCCCAACTGCTGCGCGAGGCACTGCTGGCCAGCCGGGAGGCCGGGACGGTCATCGCCCAGCACGCGCAGTGCCCCCGGCTCGCCGGCGACGGCCAGATCAACGCCGGGCCGGTGGCGGACCACACCGGCCTGCCGCCCTGGCCGGCCGTGGCCGAGGAGACGATCGCGGCCCGCGATGTCGTCCTGGCCGCGGAGACCGGCAGCCCGCTGCACATCTGCCACGTCTCCACGGCCGGCACGGTCGCCGTCGTCCGCTGGGCCAAACAGCAGGGCTGGCCGGTCACCGCCGAAGTGGCGCCCCACCACCTGATGCTCACCGACCGGTCGGCGGCGGAAGCCGACCCGCTCTACAAGGTCAATCCGCCGCTGCGGTCGGCCGCCGACGTCACGGCCCTGCGCGCCGCCCTCGCGGACGGCACCCTCGACGCCGTGGCGACCGATCACGCCCCGCACCCCGCGCACCGCAAGGCGAACGACTGGTGCCACGCGCCGTTCGGCATGCTCGGACTGGAGACCGCGCTGTCCGTGGTGGCGGAGGTCCTGGTCACCAGCGGCGGCGGCCCGGACTGGGCGCGGATCGCCGGGGTGATGTCCCACCAACCCGCCCGTATCGGCGGCATTACAGCGCTCGCCGGGCGTCCGCTGCGAGCCGGGGAGCCGGCCACCTTCACCCTCATCGATCCGGAGGCTGACTGGCGGGTCGACACCGGCGAGCTCCACAGCCTCTCCACCAACACCCCCTTCGCCTCGATGACCTTCCGCAACCGGGTCGTTGCGACGGCGGTGGGCGGCCGGCTCACCCACGACCGCATCGACCTGCTGCCCCTCACGGCCGAGAAGGAGCCCCGACGTTGACCACCAACGGCCGCCCGGCAGACGCCGGTTCGCGCAGGGAGTGCACCTCGCGCACCGAACACGACCTGCTGGGCGAACGCCGCGTCCCGCACTCCGCGTACTACGGGATCCACACCCTCCGCGCCATGGAGAACTTCCCCATCACCGGCACCCCCCTTGCCAGGCACCCCGCCCTGGTCGTGGCCCTCGCCCAGGTCAAGCACGCGGCCGCCCTGGCGAACCGCGAACTCGGCCTGCTCGCCCCGGAGAAGGCCGCGGCCATCACGGCCGCCTGCGAGGAGATCGCCGCGGGCCGCTGGCACGACCAGTTCACCGTCGACGTCATCCAAGGCGGCGCCGGAACGTCCTCCCACATGAACGCCAACGAGGTGATCGCCAACCGGGCCCTGGAACTCCTCGGCCACCCCAAGGGCGCGTACGAACACCTCCACCCCCTCGACAGCGTCAACCAGGGCCAGAGCACCAACGACGTCTATCCCACCGCGGTGAAGATAGCCCTCCGGTCGCACGCCGACGCGCTCCTCGCCGCCCTGGCCGAGCTGCGCGCGGCCTTCACGGCCAAGGGCAAGGAGTTCGCGGAGATCGTGAAGGTGGGCCGCACCCAGCTCCAGGACGCGGTACCGATGACGCTGGGCCAGGAATTCTCCGCCTTCGCCGCCACCCTCGCCGAGGACGAACAGCGCCTGACCGAAGCGGCGGCCCTGCTCCACGAGATCAACCTCGGCGGCACCGCCATCGGCACCGGCCTCAACGCACACCCCCGCTATCCGCAGACGGTCTGCCGGCACCTCCGCCACCTCACCGGGCTGCCGCTGGTCACCTCCGGCGACCTCGTGGAGGCCACCCAGGACACCGGCGTCTTCGTCCACCTGTCGGGCGTCCTCAAGCGCGTGGCCGTGAAACTCTCCAAAATCTGCAACGACCTCCGGCTGCTCTCGTCCGGACCGCAGACCGGCCTCAACGAGCTCAACCTGCCGCGCGTACAGGCCGGTTCGAGCATCATGCCGGGCAAGGTCAACCCCGTCATCCCGGAAGTCGTCAACCAGATCGCCTTCGAAGTGATCGGCAACGACCTCACCGTCACCATGGCCGCCGAGGCCGGACAACTGCAGCTCAACGCCTTCGAGCCGATCATCGCCCACGCACTCCTCACCTCCGCCGGGCACCTCACCGCCGGCTGCCGCACCCTGGCCACCCGCTGCGTCTCAGGCATCACCGCCAACGCCGGCCGCCTGCGCCGCCAGGTCGAGGAATCCGTCGGCGTCATCACCGCCCTGACCACCGTCATTGGCTACGAAGCGGCCAGCGCCCTGGCCAAGCAGGCGGTGACCACCCGGCGCAGCATCCGGGACCTGCTCCGGGAATCCGGCACACTGGACGACGCCCAGCTGGACGAACTCCTCTCCCCGGCCCGCCTCACCGGCCCGGCGGCGGCCCAGCCGTAGCGGCGGGCTCGCCATGGGCTTCCCCCGCGCGGGGGAGGCGGACCGTCCCTGCGGCGGATGCCCAGGCCGCGGGCCCGGACCAGGCTGCAGTCATGTCAACGACATGGACTACGGACGACGGCATCGACACCATGGGCGACATGGGCGGGATCGACAACCCGGCACGCCTGGGCACATGGCCCGCATACACAGCCGCGATGTGGGGCCTCTTGTTCGCCCTTCCCAGTTTCGTGTGGGCAACAGGCAACACCTTCGGCGCGCGGTCCACGGTCGCGCCGTCACTGGTGCGGCTCGCCGAGGACGGCGTGCCGTGGTTTGTGGCCGTCCTGTGGGCGACGGGTTGCCTCAAGCTCGTCGGGTCGGTGATCGGGATCGGTCTGACGCGGCCGCGCGGGCGGCGGACCAGTCGGCTCCTGGTCGGGTGCGGCAGCGGCGCGGCGGTGCTGCTTGCCTGGCACGGTGGCCTCTTCGTCGTCCAGGGGGCCTTGGCCGAGACCGGGGTGGTGTCGGTCGGGCAGGAGACGGCCGGGCTGACGCGTTGGTATCTGTGCCTGTGGGGCCCGTGGTTCCTCATCGGCGGACTGGCGTTCGCCTGGGCCGTCGTACGGTACGTCCGCCGGCATCGTGACCGGCGTGAACTACGGCTTTACGGCGCGGCGGGGGCGTTCGGCGCCTTGGTGCTGTCCCTGGCGGCGACGGCCGCCGGGATCGGCTGACGGGGTCAGCCAGCGGGCGAGGGCGACGATCCGGGTGACGGTGTCCCGGCCGAGCTGCGGGCCGGCGATCCGGACCGTGAGCGGGGCGCCGCGCATCCGGAAGACCGCGTTCACGGCGATGTGCAGGAGACCGGTGCTTCGCCCTCCTCCTCTGGACGGCCGGACGACGCGGCCCCCTGCTGGTCCCCGGGGCTGGGTGACTCGGGCGCAGTGACCAGGGCCAGCCACCGCCGCGCCGCCGCGGAGGCGCCAATTCCCCGATTCCCCGGCGGAGTCCGTCACGGATCCGTCACACTGCGTATGTGAATGGTTACGAGGACCGGGTGCCCGCCTATCTCACCTTCCGGATCGCCCCGCAGGAGGGGCCCATCGCGGCCTTCGCCGACCAGGAGGCGTGGCAGGCGCGGGAGCACTACCCCGACCTGCTGGGCGTGGGCATGCCGGAGTTCTTCTACGCGACCGAGCGCGACACCGGCGGCTGGGAGTTGTGCGAGTACGGCGCCGCCGAACCGCAGCCCGCCAGGGACTCCCTGGGGTCGCACTTCCGCAGGCGCGCCAAAGAAGCCGAGGACGCCGGTGACGCGCAGGCGGCGCGGACGTGGATGGCGGCGGCGCTGCGGATGGATCACGAGGTCATCGACGAACTCCGGGTCCGCGGCGAGCGGTTCCGCATCGTGCGCGCCTCGAAGTTCATCCGCATGGGCCGCAGCGGTCCCGAACCGCCCCGCCCCTCGGACCCCGACCCGGCGGAGGTCGGCGAGGCGTATCGGATGCCGTCCCGCACCAAGGGATTCATCGTTGACCCCTACATCAGCGCGGGGATGTCCGAAAGCCTGCTGAAGCTGGACCTCGTGCAGTTCGTCGGAGTGGCCCCCGGCGCCCCGCCCGAGGTGTGCGAGGACGCGGTGCGGGCCGTCGAGAATTACCCGGGCGGTGTACTGCTGCCGGCGGTGTTCATGGTGTCGGAACGGGTCGACGGGCGCTGGAAGGCGCAGACCCCCGCCGCCTCGGACAGCACCCCGCAGCAGGCCCGGGACGGTCTGGCCGCGTGGCTGCGGGTGATGGCGCCGTTCCGCTTCAAACTCTCCGACGAGAAGCGGGCCGCATACGCGCGCGCCGCCGACGTCTTGGACGCGAAGCGGAGCAACACCCTGTGCGTGGACGGACGGCGGTTCCGCATCACCCGCGTCGAGCGCCTGATCCGCATCGGCCCCGACGGCCCGGAGGGACCGCGCCCCAGTGACTTCGACTCGCAGCCCCCGGTGGAGGTCCACGCCCAGCAGCTCAAGGAAAAGGGCCTCTGGAAGGACGAGAACGAGCCACTCGAACTCAGCGAGGAAGCCCTTGAATTGAAGGCCCTGTGGGACCAGGAAGAGGCCCGCCGTGCGGCGGCCAAGGAGCGCAGGGAGAAAAAGAAGCCCCGCTGACGGTTTGACGGCTCATCAAGGCACGCCATGAAACCACTCGTGAGTGGACTTGCCGCCCCAACGCGCTTCTGACTTTCTGGAGTCACGTGACGACCGCTTGTAGTCGGCGGCCGGCGAGCGATAAAGGATGACGATGAGCACTGCGCCAGAGGCGGCCGAAGGTGACGAGAACTCCACCCCTCAGATCAGCACGGTCCTGGGCACCGGGCAGGCGGGGTTCACAGGCGACAACGGGCCTGCCGTTGCGGCTCAGTCGAAGTCCCCGTACGGGATCGCGGTGGACAGCACCGGGACCGTCTACTTCTCGGACTACGGCAACCACCGGGTCCGAAAAATCACGACCGACGGGAAGGTCAGTACGGTCGCGGGGAACGGGAGTGCGGGACCGAGGGGGGACAACGGCCCTGCCGCCTCAGCGCAGTTGAACTATCCGCGTGAAGTGGCGGTGGACAGTGAAGGCGCCGTCTACATCGCCGACGACCAGAACCACCGGGTCCGGAAGGTTACGCCCGATGGGAAGATCAGCACGGTCGCCGGCACGGGCACCGCGGGCTTCAGCGGTGATGGCGGTCCCGCCACCGCCGCCCGGTTGAACCGCCCCTTCGGTGTGGCGGTGGACAGCACCGGCGCCCTCTACATCGCCGAGTACGGCAACCACCGGGTCCGGAAGGTCACGGCGGACGGGAACATCAGCACGGTTGCGGGGACCACCTCCGCGGGATCCAACGGAGACGGCGGCCCCGCCGTTTCGGCCCAGCTGAACCGCCCGTACGGAGTGGCGGTGGATGGCGCGGGCGTCCTCTACATCACCGAGGACGGAAGCCACCGGGTCCGGAAGGTGACGGCGGACGGCACGATCTGTACGGTCGCCGGCACGGGCACCGCGGGCTTCAGCGGTGACGGCGGTCCGGCGGCCTCGGCCCAGCTGAACCGCGCGCTCGCGGTGGTGGTGGACAGCACCGGCGTCCTCTACATCGCCGAATACAACAATCACCGGGTCCGGAAGGTGACGGCGGACGGCACGATCAGTACGGTCGCCGGCACGGGCACCGCGGGCTCCGGCGGTGACGGCGGTCCGGCGGCCTCGGCCCAGCTGAACGGCCCGCTCGGGCTCGCTGTGGACTGCGTCGACACCCTCTACATCATCGAGTACGGCGGCCACCGCATCCGGAAGATCGCCTCCGCGAAGATGGCCGGCCTGCCCGAGTCCGGCACGGTGGTCTCCTGGGGCAACGTCCGGAGCAAGCTGCGGATGGGGGTCGTGGGGGAGTCCCTCAAGGACGGGGCCGAGATCCAGCAGAGCCTGGCCGCCCGCCGGGATACCCAGCGGTGGCGGCTGTTCGTCGTGGGCCAGGACGGCGACGGCGAGGTCCTCTACCGCATCGAGAACGTCCGCAGCGGCAAGGTCCTGGAAGTCGTCGGAGGGGGGACGGCGGTCGGCGCGGCGGTCGCGCAGCGCGACTACGAGGGCGCCGACGCGCGCCACCAGCAGTGGCGGCTGATCCCGGTGGGCTCCGCGACCGACTCCGAGCGGGTCTACGAGATCGCCAACGGGAACAGCGGTCTGCTCCTGCACGTCGACACCAACGCCCGTACGGTGATCAAACAGCACGCGGCGGACGGCGACCACCGGGGCCGGCAGTGGCAGTTGCTCCCCGTGTAACGCACGGAACGCCCGAGGGGGCCAGGGACGACGGTGCCCCTGACCCCCTCGGAGGCCGGTCGCTACTCGGAACGGTCCGGCTTCTCGGCGGTCGCCTTCGGGGGGTTGGCGGGCTTCTCCGCCTTGGGGGATTCCGGGGGCTCGGGTGCCGTGAAATCGCTCCTCTTCGGCGCCTTCAGGTCCTCGTCCTTCTGCAGGTCGCCGTGCTCCTTGATCGTCGTACTCGATGTCTGCATACCGCCGGCTGCCGCGTTCGCCACCGAGCCGGGATCCTGGGCGTACTGCGCCTGCGCACCGGCCGACGCCTGGGCGGTCTGGACGAAGGAGCCGAGGAAGCCCAGGACGGCCCGCGCCTCGGGCGACTCCTCCCGCACGACCTTCGCGCGGTGGTTGGCCCCGTGGATCCCGCTGGTGAACAGGCTCGTGGTCGTGTCGTCGTAGGTGCCGTCCTCGGCGTCCTCGAAGTCGACGCCGGCACCCGGCCGCGGTTTGGTGCCGTCGGTGTTCACGGAGAACAGCCCAGCGCCCCTGTTCGCGAAGTTGAAGATGTTGTCGAACACCATGGTCGTCACCCTTGTTCGTGTCGTCGCGGCGGAGCCTCCCGCCGGGTCAAGGCTGCTTGTAGAGCGTTTGGTCGATGCCGGTCAGGCTCTCGCTGTCGAACATCGTGTGGTGAACGTCCAGGGCGGAGACGACCTCGGCCAGTCCCTGCATGCGGAAGCCGCCGCCGGCCAGGTCGAGGTCGCTGATGTCACGGGCGACCAACTGGTCGAGGCCGGGGTAGTTTCCGGACTGCGGCGGAGCCAGAACCCTCACCGGTACGTCGTACTTCACCGCGATCAGCCCCGAGAAGGTCACCGGGATCTCGTAGGTGTACTGCTTGTGGGCACGGCGCTGTGTGGCGATCGTCTCCACGCGGGAGTTCGGCGGGACATCGCCGGAGATCTGCGATTTCGAGGCCCAGCTGGTGGTCAGGGAGCCGCCGACGGAGGCCGCGATGCCCTGCGCAAGAGAGGCGTTGAGCGACGCGGACCCGGTGGCGGTGCCCGAGGTCGTGAACGAGGCCGAGCCGGTCAACGAGGCCGACGCGGAGTTCGACATCGCATTCCGCACGCTCGTCTCGCAGGCATTCGCGTTGTCCACCCCCACGCTGTCCTTGCTGTTCTTGTTGGTCACCGTGTTGCCGTTCTTGTTCGCCATCTCGTTCTGGAGCTGCGTTTGAAGCTGGCCCTGAAGGCTCAGACCGAGCTGGCTCTGCAACTGCAGCGCGAGCTGCGCGGTGAGGGTGCCGCCGAAGGTGAGCTTGACGTCTCCCGAGAGCGACCACGTAACACCGTTCGACACGGTGAAATCGACCGAGTCGGTGAACTTCATCGGGGTCTGGCTGCGGTTGACGTAGGTGCGCGAGGAGAACGTGTCGGGCGGGGGCTGGGCGATGTTGCGCCGCTCCTCGATCAGCGGCTCCCCGAGGTTCATATAGGCGAGCCAGCCCAGCTTGGCCGCGGTCCCGGGGAAGGCGCCGAAACTCGACTTGTTCACGGAGAACCCGACCGGCTTGTGCTGCGCCCCGTAGTCATCGACATAGACCAGATTGGGGTGGTCCAGGATGGACTGCCAGGTCTGCTCGATACCGAGCTCCCGCAGGTTCTTCTTCGTCAGTGGCTGGCGCTTGGCCCGTTCCAGGTTGTACGCGTTGGAAGGCATTCCCCGTCCTCGACTGATCCGGCAGAACCGCGCTCGGAAAAATGGAAAAACAGACATCTGCGCACGTTCCAGCAATCGAAGTTAGCACGGCTTCCATTGCTCGGAACGGTGCGTCTGCATATGCACTCAATCGAGTGATAAAAGTTCGGCGGGGGCTCTCAACTAGCTGGCGGTAGCGGTAAGTTCCAGCACAGTCGGTCAATCGGTCGATGGCTTTCCGATAACCCCCGCCCACACGTTTTATGACCCTTGCTGCGCCGTGGGCCGGGGGTATGTGATTCGTCCTCCACGCGTTTTCGGAGTCGTTTCGATCGACAGCTATCGGGGCAGCGGTAATGCCGCGTCATACATCCCACGTCACACCACTCAACTGAGCGCCCGACGCGTCGTTCTCCACATTCACAACAGGTGAGGTTTCCGCGATGTACACCCAAGAACGCACGGCGATGGCGAATTTGGTGGTCGGCGGCCCGGTAGCGGTGAACAGCTATGACAACGCCATCGTGGCGGCGCTGGTCGAGAACCGCCCGGTCATGCTCGTCCACGCCTTCAACGGCGGCTACCTGCGGCCCGTCGACCTGAAGGAGTCGGTCCACGACAAGGGCGTCCAGCTGGCCACCACGCTCGACCCGGACACCAAGGAGGCGCAGGGCCACCTCTGGCACATCACCCCCGCCGGCTTCTTCGGGCAGCGGCCGCTGTACTTCCTCGAGAGCGCCGCGGGCCAGGTGAAGCCCAAGCCGGCGGCCGCGGGCGACGCCGCCGCCGGGCGCGGCGACGACGGTGTGCCGAAGCCGCAGCGCCGGCGCGTCACCGTTCACCAGGACGCCCCCAAGAGCACGGCCGACACCGTCCAGGTCGGCCTGCCCGACAAGGTCGGCGACAAGTGGCGCGGGAAGAACGGCGCGCCCGAGGACACCCAGCTGTGGGTCGTCACGGTGACTCCCTGGGGCGGGATCACCTTCGTGCCGATCACCCACCCCGACGCCATCCTCGGCTTCAAGGACCACGCGGTGACGGCCAGCAGCGAGGTGCGCCTGACCTACAACTGGGGCGGAGACTTCACCGGGACGGTCATCAACACGTTCTATCCGCGGCTGCCCAACGAGTGGAACGTCCCCTACCACCACGTCTTCACGTGATCCGCGGCCACCGCCGCCACCGCCGCGCCGCACCCGTCCCGAGCCCACGCCCGTACCGCCTGGAAGAGGCACCACGATGCCCGTGCCCACGGAAGAACTGAAACTGGAGATCGTCAACGCCGCCACGGGGAAGACCCTCGGCGCCAAGGCGGCGGCGGCCGCGGACGCGGCGCTCGTCGTCCGCGACTTCCCCGACGGCGGCCCGAGCCCGGATCAGTGGCAACTCACCCCCGTGCAGACCGCGCAAGCCGCACAAGCACCGGACGACCAGGCATATGTGATCCGCAACGCGGTCAGCGGCAAGGTCATCGAGAACCCCACCGCCGCGGACCGCGGCATCCGCCAGTGGAACGCCGCCGCCGGCAAGAAGGGCCAGCAGTGGCGCCTCGTCCCCGTGGACGGTGAAGCGGGCCTCTTCGTCATCGAGGGCGTGACCGATGGCGCCGTGCTCGACCTCGCCGAGCCCGGCGCGGACGACACCCGGATCGTCCTGCGCGAGTACGACGAGAGCGCGGAGAGCCAGCGGTGGCGGTTCGTCCCGGCCGACCCGGAGCGCACCAGCGACCCCGTGCTGCGCTGGTCGTCACTCAGCCACTGGAACGGCCGCCAGTCCTGGCGGCTGGCCCCTTCCGCCGCGCTGCGCCCGGCACCCGGCGCGACACCGGCCTTCAGCGACCTGCTGCTCGTCCTCGAAGGCTACGGGAGCGACCAGAGCGCCGGCGCCTGGCAGGGCGGCGACGGAGCCAACGGCTCTCCAGGCGGCTGGTGGGCCGCGACCGGCGCCCGCTTCCTCGCCGACACCACGGGAGCCGGACGCGCGGACATCATCGCCCTCAAACCCGCGAAGCCCGCCATGACATCGTCCAGCAGGGGCGACGGCACATTCGACGACGAGCGCGCCCTCCACCAAGGCGCGCCCTCCCCGAACGCCGCCGACCTGTGGACCCTCGCGGACACCACAGGCAGCGGCAAGCCCGCCATCGTCGTACTCGCCGCCGATGGCGTCCGGATCTCCTCCCAGGACGACAACGGAAAGTTCGCCCCATCGGGCGGCGAACTCGCCCTCAAGGCGTTCGGCCACGGCAACCAGGCCGGCGGCTGGGTGCCCGGCAAGCACCCCCGCTTCCTCGCCGACACCACCGGCGACGGCCGGCTCGACCTCGTCGGCTGCCACGACGACGGTGTCTGGATCTCCCGCCAGGACGAGGAAGGAAAGTTCGCCCCGCTCCCCGACGAACCGGCCCTTAGCGCGTTCGGCCACGGCGAGGCGGCGGGCGGCTGGGTGCCCGGCAAGCACCCCCGCTTCCTCGCCGACACCACTGGTGACGGCCGGCTCGACCTCGTCGGCTGCCACGACGACGGTGTCTGGATCTCCCTCCAGGACGAGGACGGCACCTTCGCCGACCCGCTCTACGTCCTCGACGACTTCGGAACCGCCCAGGGCTGGACCTCCACCGAGGACCACCCCAGGTACCTGCTGAAGACCGGCGAGAGCGGAGCACCGGCCCTCATCGGCTTCGGTCCGCAAGGCGTCGTCGTCTCCCACGGACGCGGCGACGGCACCTTCGAGCCCGCGAAGCTCGTCCTGAACGACTTCGGCCTCGCCCAGGGGTGGACGGGCGCGAAGCACCTCCGCCTCCTCGCCGACGTCACCGGCGACGGCAACCCGGACATCGTCGGCTTCGGCGACGAGGGCGTGTGGGTGGCACACAGCCTCGGCAACGGCCAATTCGAACAGGCCCAACTGGTATGCCGCGGCTTCGGCTACAACGACGACGCCGGCGCCTGGCGCGTCGGCCGCCACCCCCGCTTCCTCGCCGACATCACCGGCGAAGGCCGCCCCGACATCATCGGCTTCGGCGGACCAGGCGTCTACGTGGCCCGCAACCTCTTCCGCCGCTTCAGGACCCGGTAACAGCTGACCCTGGCGGGTCGAAGGGGGCGAGGGGGGAGTGGGGAGGCGCCTGGTGGGCGGGTAGAGCCCGGGTCAGGCGCCTCCGCCGTGCGTCTATGAAGAAGCCGAGTACAACCCACGCAACACGCAACACGCAACACGCAACACCTTGAACGCGGCACTTTTGAAGTCGGTAAGTTTCGCTGCCTGAACGCACGGATCCGAAATTCCTCGCAATAGCGGCTGCGGCCACCCGTCACGTAAGTGGTCACCGCTGGCCGAACCGGACCGCAAGGGCTGCCGCTTGCGGAAGGGGAAACGCAGGGAGATCCTGAGGACGAACTCGGCGTGGCGCTCTGCACAGAGATTGACCATCGCTCTCAACGGGTCCCGCAGCGCGAAACCGCTGTGCGGAAACTCTGGCTGCTTCGTGCCCGCCAGCTGTGACCAAAGACGCGCCGTAGCGTGCGGAGCCGGCTGAAAGGTCGGACGACGCCGGAACCAGAAGCGCTCTCGGGGGAGACGAGAACACTTCAGAGGACGAGCAGACAGCGGAGCGGCGCAATGGGTACAGGAGTGTACTTCTTCCACGCCGGCCAATATGTGCGGTACGACCGCGGCGACGACGCATCCGGAGATCCGAACCCGGTAGCCGGGAACTGGCACGGGCTGGCCGAGGCGGGCTTCTCGCAGCCGGACGCCGCGGTCAACCTGGAGGCCGGCAAACTCTACTTCTTCCAGGGTGCACAGTACGCGCGCTACGACGTCGCGGCCGATGCCGTCGACTCCGGCTACCCGCTCGCCAGCGCGGGCAATTGGCCCGGCCTCAATGAAGCCGGCTTCGCGTCAGGCGTGGACGCGGCCGTGAACTGGGGCAACGGAAAGCTCTTCTTCTTCAAGGGGCCGAACTACCTGCGCTACGACATCGCCACCGACGCCTCCGACTCCGGCTATCCACTCGCTGTCGCGGGCAATTGGCCCGGCCTCAGCGAAGCGGGCTTCGCGTCGGGCGTGGATGCGGCCGTCAACTGGGGTAACGGGAAGGCGTTCTTCTTCAACGGTTCGAACTACTTGCGTTACGACATCGCCGCCGACGGCACCGAATCCGGCTACCCCCTTGCTATCGCGGGCAACTGGCCCGGTCTCAATGAAGCCGGTTTCGGCGCATCGGTACGCGCAGTCGTTGACCTGTTCGACGGACGCGACGTGTGGCTGCCGAATGCCGAGCGCATGCCGGCCACGAAGGCAGGTCCGGAGTACTTGCCGCTTCCCTGGCGCGGTGTTCTGCACACAACCGAGGGGCCCACGATCGATGGCGCCTTGCAGCAGTTCCGCGCCACCAACTTCTGGCCCACTCTCACGATCGAGCCGAATACGTTTCGCGTGGTCCAGCACTATTCTTTGAGCGCCGGCGCTCGGGCACTGTCGGACGCGGCGACCCCTGAGAACGCGGCGCGGTGTGTGCAGATCGAGATCGTGGGTTCCGCCGCAGAGACCCCGAACTGGGCTCCGGAGAAGCTGGCATTCATCCGGGAGGTCGTTCGTGACATCGATTCGCTCGTACCGATTCCCCGGGCATCGGGCCTGACGTTCCTGGACGCGGCCGGGGTGAGTTCGCACCCCGGCAACCGCATGTCCGTAGCGGACTGGAATCGGTTCTCCGGGTGGTGCGGGCACCAGCACGTCCCGGGTGAGCTGAGTCGCTGGGACCCCGGAGCCATCGATATCGCCACCATTCTCGGCTGAGCCGTTCCTGTCCTCCAGGAACCCCATCCCGCACACAGTTCTTGCCAGGGCGGCATCGACGGTTCCGAGCGGAAGTCCGGGTCGTACTGGGGGACGCGCGATCGTGCGCGCTCTTGGCGCGGTTGCGGTTCAGGCGGTTGAAGTGATCGCTTGTGTGACGGCCGTGATCGCCGGGGTGGAGCGGCCGGAGAGGCGTGCCACGAGCACCCGGCGGATCTCGGGGGGTGCGCCGTCGACGCGCAGCAGGCGCACCCCGGGCGGCAGTGCGGGGGAGAGCCGGGACGGCACCGTCGTCACACCGAAGCCGCCGGCGACCAGCTGGAGTTTCGTCAGCCAGTCACGTGCGGAGTGGATGATGCGCGGGCGTCCGGGCAGGCCGGGCCAGACGCCGAGCAGCGGCTCGGAGTTCGATGACGGGGTGGCGATCCACGGGGCGGCGGCCAGCTCGTCGACGTGCACGGTCGTGCGTCCGGCGAACTCTCCGGTCGACGGCACCGCCACGACCAGTTCGGTGTCCGCGACGGTCTCGATGTGCAGGCGCGGCGAGTCGCCGTCGAAGGGCCGGTGGGGCGGGCGGGATGTCAGCACGGCGAGGTCGAGCGAGCCGGCGCGCAGCGCCCGGACCAGGGTGGGCGTGGTGCCCTCGCGGGTGGTGACCGTGATCTGCGGGTCGGCCGCCGCGAGGTGTGCGAGTGCGGCGGGCAGGATCGCCGCGCCCGCGCTCATGACCACCCCGAGCCGTACCAGTTCGGTGCGCGGGACGGTGCCGGTGAGCTCACGCTCGGCCGCGGCGAGCGAGGCCAGGACCGAGTGGGCGTGCCGCAGCAGGGTCAGGCCGGCGGGGGTGAGCCGTACCCCGTCCGGGCGGCGTTCGAAGAGGGTGGTGCCCGTGCTGCGTTCGAGGGCGGCGGCCTGGCGTGAGACGGCCGACTGCGTGTAGCCGAGCCGGACTGCTGCCCCGGTGAAGCTGCCGGACTCGGCGATCTGCCGCAGGACCCGCAGTCCCGCGCTGGAGATGTCCATGCGGTATACGCATACCACGGATACCGGATCGTCGCTTCCCGCATGTCCACCCAGCTCCTAGTGTCGAGCCGACGAGCCCACGAGCCCACGGACGAACACGGAGGCCATCACGTGCGAGCAGCAGTTCTGACGCGGTTCGGCGCCCCGCTTGCGGTGCGGGAGGTGCCCGACCCCGAGGCCGGGGGCGGTGAGGTGCTGGTCGAGGTCCTCGCCGCCTGCGTGGCGCCCTACGCGGCCGAGGTCTTCGGCGGCACGCGGAACTACTCCCTCGTTCCTCCTGTCGTGCCCGGTGTCGGCGGTGTGGGACGGATCGTCCACGTCGGCCCGGACGCCACCCGGCTGCGCGTCGGCGACCTGGTGTGGTGCGACTCGACGGTGCGCTCGCGGGACGACGCCCTGACGCCCGACATCGCGCTCCAGGGCTGGAGTTCGCGCGGCGAGGGCGGCGCGCGGCTCGCCCGCTACCTGCACGACGGTTCGTTCGCCGAGCTCATGCGGGTCCCGACGGAGAACGTCTTCCCGCTGCCCGCCGCGGCAGGGGACGACCCGGCCCGCTGGGCCGCGCTCACCGTGCACGCCATCTCCTACGGCGGGCTGCTCGCAGGCAAGTTGGAAGCCGGCGAGACGCTGCTCGTCAGCGGGGCCACCGGCAACCTCGGCAGCAGCGCGGTCGCGGTCGCGCTCGCGATGGGCGCGGGCCGCGTCATCGCCCCGGGCCGCAACCAGGCCGCGCTCGGCCTCCTCGCCGACCGGTTCGGTCCGCGGCTGCGCCCGGTCCCGCTAACCGGAGACGAGGCCACCGACCGCGCGGCGATGTCCGCGGCGGCCGGCGGCCCGATCGACATGGTCATCGACCTGCTGCCGCCGAGCGCACCCAGCTCGGCGTCGCGCGCGGCGGCCATGACCGTGCGCGAGTACGGCCGCGTCGTCCTCATGGGCGGCGTCGGCATGCTCGGCGGCGACGACCTCGCACTCCCTTACCCATGGATCATGCGCAACTCGGTCACCGTGCGCGGCCAGTGGATGTACCCGCGCACAGCCAATGCCGGCATCATCCGGCTCCTCGCCTCGGGCACGTTGGATCTCGCCCCCGAACGGGTCCGGTCGTTCGGCATCGATGCCGTCAACGACGCCATCGCGTACGCCGCCGCGCACGCCGGCCCGTTCGACCGCACCAGCCTTATCCCATCGGCGGGCTGACACGGCCCACTGCGACATCAGCTACCGTCTGCCGCCGGTCTGGCGGCCCGGCCTCACCTCAGATGCCGGGTGAAGAACTGGACCGCGGAATCACCAGCGAACCGCGGGACGCCGGTGTGCCCGCCCATGGTGGCGTGCAGGGTCTTCTCCTTGGAGCCGAAGGCGTCGAACAGGTCGAGCGCCGCCTGCCGGTCGTTCCCTTCGTCGTCCCACTGCAGCAGGACGTGCAGGGGAATCGTGACGTGCCGGGCCTCCGCGAACATGGCGCGAGGCACGAGACTCCCGGCGAAGAATCCAGCGGCCGCGATGCGTGGCTCAACCACCGCCAGCCGGATGCCGATGGAGATCAGTCCCCCCGAGTACCCGACCGGGCCGCCGATCTCGGGCAGCGAAAGGAGCGCGTCCAGGGCGGCCTGCCATTCCGGGACCGCCTTGTCGACCAGCGGGAGGACGAGGGCGCCGACGATCTCGTCGCTGACCGGCTCGCCGGCCTTCATCGCCCGGCGCAGGTCGGCGCGGGCCTGGTCGACGGCGGGCCAACGGGGCCGGTCGCCGCTTCCGGGGAGTTCGATGGTGGCCGTGGCGAAGCCCTCCGCCGCGGAGCGCCGGGCCCGGGCCACCAGTCGGGGGTACATCGTGCGCAGCCCGAGGGGAGGGTGGCCGAGCAGGATCAGCGGCGCCGGTGCGGACGCGGACGCCGACGCGGGTGTCCACAGGATGCCGGGGATCTCGCCGAGGGTGAACTCGCGCTCGAGGACGCCGTCGTCGAGGCGCTGCTCTGAAATGACATACATGGTCGTGCCTTTCGGGAGTGCACTGGAACGGCGCTCCCGGACGACCTGCCTATCGCCCGACCGTGACCCCGGAGGGGAGCACCCACGTCGATACTGCGTTCACGGGTACCACCTCCTCGATCTCTCGCACGGTCCCCGGAAATGTAGCGGTGGCCGCCCTCGTTCGCCAACGGGTTTTCGCGGAGTCTCCGTGAGAGCGCGTACGACGCACCGTCGAGCCTCCCGGACTCGTGGGCTGGTGCTGCCGGTTCGCGAGCCCTGGTCCCTTGCACCGGCTCCCCGCATCAGGCCCCTCGGAACCGACGTGGAATCGACCGTCTACGCTGGCGCGGTGACTGATGAGCGGGAGCGGGTGCGGCCGTCGGGAGTGTGGGCCACGGCGGTGGGGGTGGCCAGGGTGCGGGCGCTGGAGACCGAGCGGGCGGACGCGCTGTTCCGGGACCCGCTGGCACGGGCCTTCGCCACCGCCGGCGGCCTGTGGCCCTCGTCCCCGCCGCCCGAGGGCGAGGCCGGGCGACGCCGCCGGCTGGCCGTGTCGTTCTCCATCGTCATCAGGACGAAGTTCCTGGACGACCTGTTGCAGCGGGCTTCCGCGTCCGGTGTCCGGCAGGTCGTCCTGCTCGGCGCGGGCATGGACAGCCGGGCCTTCCGGATGGACTGGCCCGAGGGCACCCGGCTGTTCGAGGTCGACACCGCCGCGCCACTGGATTTCAAGGCTTCGGTACTGCGCCAGGAGCGGGCCGTCGCACGCTGCGAGCGGATCACCGTCGCGGTGGATCTGCGGGAGGACTGGCCGGCCGCGCTGGCCGCCGCGGGGCACGACCCGGGGGCGCCGACCGTGTGGATCGCCGAAGGACTGCTGATCTATCTGCCCGGGGACGCGGTGGAGCTGCTGCTGGCCCGGATCAGCGCGCGGTCGGCGGCAGGCAGCCGGATGGGGCTGACGCTGGGCTCGCGCGGTGTGATCGAGCGCTTCGGCGCGGACGCCGTGCCGGGATCGGCGGCGTCCCTGTGGGTTTCGGAGATGCCCGACGACCCGGTGGGCTGGCTGGCCGGGCACGGCTGGGAGGCCGGCTGCCACACCCTGCGCGAACGCGCTGCCGCCTACGGCCGCCCGATCAGCACCCCGCCGCAGCGCGAGGAGCGGCCCGGCGGACTGATCTCCGCGGTCCGCCGGTAGAGCACGAGCGCCTCCCGGTTCGCTTGATGGTCGGCGCCCCTGGCCACGCCCGCAGTGGCGCGGCTTCGGCCCGCTGGCCGGAGTGGCGGCGTCGGCACCATGCTCGAGCCCGAGCGACCCGTTGCCACCGGCAGGGCCGCGAAACAGGCGTAAGGGTCAGGATCCGCCGCTGGAGTCAGCCGCGGGGCGAACCGGCTTCGTCGTAGTGGCGTCGCGCCCGCTCGACGTGCTCGAGGTTGGTGGTGGCCCACTCGGCGAGGTGGGCGAAGAGGGGGGCGAGGCTGCGGCCGAGGTCGCTGATCTCGTATTCGACACGAGGCGGCACCTCGGGGTGGTACGTGCGCACGACGAGGCCGTCGCGCTCCAGCTGGCGCAGGCGCTGGGTGAGGACCTTGGGGGTGATGCCCTTGATGCGTCGCTCCAGTTCGACGAAGCGCTGGCGGCCGAAGGTGTGGAGCGACCAGAGGATCGGTGTGGTCCACCGGCTGAACACGATGTCCACGACCGGCGAGACCGGGCAGGCCAGCTCGGGGTCGGCCGTGGTGTCAGCCGTTGACCGGCCCGCCTCCGCAGCCATGAGCTACATCCCTCTGAGGTAGTCACTTTCCTGTAGGTACCTACTATACCGGCGCTGCTAGCGTCGCTGTCATCGCGGTGAACCACAGCGGATGACACAGGAGTTGAGCATGTTCGTGGTGACGGGTGCGACCGGGAACGTCGGGCGGTCGCTGGTGCAGGCCATGGCGGAGACCGGGGAGCGGGTGACGGCGGTGTCGAGAGGGATGGCCCCGGTGGACCTGCCGCCGGGGACCGCGCATGTAAGGGCCGACCTGATCGAGCCGGGGACCCTGCGGCCGGCTCTCGACGGTGCCGAGGTCCTGTTCCTGCACGACGGCGGCGCCGGCGGCCACGGGTTCGACCCGCGAGCCGTGCTGGACGTGGCCGGGGCCGCCGGGGTCCGCCGGGTGGTGCTGCTCTCCTCGCAGGGCGTGGCGACCAGACCGGAGTCCCCCTCGCACGGGGGCGTCGGGCGGGCGATGGAGGACGCGGTACGCGGATCGGGCCTGGCCTGGACGATCCTGCGGCCCGGCGGTTTCGCGTCCAACGCCTTCGCCTGGGCGGAGTCCGTACGCGGCGAGCGGACCGTCGCCGCGCCGTTCGGTGACGTCGGGCTCCCGGTGATCGATCCGGCGGACATCGCGGAGGTCGCGGCCGCCGCCCTGCGCAAGGACGAACACGCCGGTCAGGTCTACGAGTTGACCGGGCCGGCGGTCATCACGCCCCGGCAGCAGGCCGCGGCGATCGGCGCGGCCCTCGGCGAGCCGGTGCGGTTCGCGGAGCTGAGCCGGGCCGAGGCACACGCACGGATGGCCGCGTTCATGCCGGAGCCCGTCGTGGAGACCACGCTGGCCATCCTCGGCGAGCCCAACGCCGCCGAGCTGCGGCTCAGCCCGGACGTCGAGCGGGTGCTCGGCCGCGCACCCCGCCCCTTCGCGGAGTGGGCCCGCCGCAACGCCGAAGCCTTCCGGTAGGAAGCGACGGTGCCGCCTCTCCTGGCGGCCGGTCTCGGGGCGCCATCGCCGGAGACCCCACCCCGTATCACGCCCCAACCCGCCGTACGACATGCGGGAACCACGGGGGAGCCGGGCCGTCGTTTTAGGATTCCTCGGCCGCGGTGTCGCCAGGGGCAGCCGGAGCGGCGTTCCTCCGCCGGTACACCACCACGCCGGTCGCCGTGAGGAGCAGGACGGCGACCGCGACCACGCCCAGCATGGGCCGCTCGGCGAACAGCCTCGCCAGCAATTCGAGTGCGCCGATCCCGGCGGTCGCATAGACCAGCGCCCAGCCCGCTCCTCCCACGAACAGTGCGGGGAGGTAGCGCGGCAGGGGCATGCGCATGCTCCCGGCGAGGAAGTTGGCGGCGGTCTGGAAACCGACGGTCAGGAAGGAGACGGCCACCACCGGCGCGCCCCACCGCTGGATCGCTCGTTCGGCGCGCTGGAACGTGGCCGAGGAGACCCGTCGAGCGAACCTGCCGCGCCTGGCGCCGGCACCGGCGAGCCATCCGACGGCGAACGTCCCGCCGGCGCGCAGCAGAATGATGACGTAGAGACCGGCGGCCGTGAGCGCGACCTTATCCACGGCGCCTCACCCTCGGCGCCGGGCCGCGGCCCGCTTCCCCCGCCGCCCGGTTCCGCGGTTCCCGCCGTAGCGGACCCGCGACGGGTACGAGCCTGGTCGTCATATCTCACCTGCGCCGCTTCTGCCGGTTCCGTCCGTCCCGATGTCCCTGCCGAGGCGGCAGCGGCACCCGAGCCGACGCGGAGCACCGTTGCACCTGGGGCCTTCCGGCCGCGATCTCTCGCCAGGCTCGCCCAGCACAGCCAGGTTAACCGAACGCGCGTGCCCGGATGCGCGGCGCCGGGTACCGGAGCGGGAAGACCTGCCGCTGCGGCGTCAGGCGTCATCGCCGGCCGGAGAGCCCGCCGCCGGGTCGCCGCTCCGGCCGGGGCCACAGCAGGTGAATCCCGTAGGGAGCCGACGATCATGGAACGGTCCCGCATATCCGCCCCGCCCGCCGCGCAGGGATCCGGTCAGGCCGAAGCGTTACAGCAGCCATTCGGAATCGCGGGCGATCTTGATGGCATCCACTCGGTTCCTGGCGTTCAGCTTGGTCACCACGGTGGTGAGGTAGTTCCGGACAGTGCCGAGCGAGAAGTGGAGTGTCTGGCTACCCGGCCGGCTGGACCCTCGTGTTCGGGGAGGACAGCCGCCAGGGGTGCCTCGACTACGTGGAGGAGAACCGGACCGATATGCGGCCCGCCAGCCTCATACGGGCGAGGGAAGAAGCGGAGCAGACCGCTGCGGCGCAGCGCCGCCGGCCGGCAGATACCGGTACCCGCGTCCGGGGGCTAATCACCCGCGTACACCGCGTCAATCGGCCGGCCGCGCAGGGCCGCGTCGAGCCGGTCGGTGGTGTGCGCGGTCAGCAGGTCGTGGGGGAGTGTGACGTCGCGGAAGCCCAGGTTTCCGCACGACGGCAATGACGCGCTGGCAGCCGGCGGAGGCGTTGGTCTCCTCAACGTCTGGAGCGCGGCGCGGGAGCAGCATCAGCGGATCATCCGACGGTGACGGATCTGGTGAGTACGGCCTGACGATCGCTCCCCGACCCGTGAGTCGGAGGCCGACTGGAGCACGGCTGCGCTCGGGGTCGACGATCCTTGCCCGCCCGCGGGCCGGACGCGGTGGTCCGGTCCGCGGCCGAGCGCGACTCCTCGTCGCGGCCCGGCTGGTCGACCGCGTCCGTGTCGGCTCGCCCGCGCGGCGACGGCAGGCAAGCCACTGTTGCCTTGATCCCCGAGCTGTTCTGCCGCCCTGCCGCTTCGGCGTTCCGTGATGCAGATCACTCGACTCGGCCGTCACAGGAGCGAGTTGGGCTGCGTCCCGTATCCGAATCGCGTATCCGAGCTGATTGCACAACAGGAGGCGGGCATGAGAGTCGTGGTGGTGGGTGCTGGCTACGCCGGGACGATTGCGGCGAATCGGCTGGCCAGGAAGGTGACGGCAGCGGAGATCACGGTGATCAATCCCCGTGCGGACTTCGTCGAGCGGGTGCGGTTGCACGAGCAGATCGCCGGGACCGGCGCCGCGGCGGCGCCGCTGGCGTCGATGCTGCGCGAAGGGATCGCAACGCGGTTGGGCACTGTCGACAAGATCAGCGATGGAGAGGTCGCTCTCGGCGACGGGTCGCGGCTCGACTTCGACCATCTGTTCCTCGCGGTCGGCAGCACGGTCACACCGTTGCCGGGCACCGTTCCGGTAGGGGTATGGGAGGGTGCGGAGCGGGCACGGGCCGCGCTGGCCGGGCTGCCCGGCGGGAGGACGGTCACCGTAATCGGCGGCGGGCTGACGGGTATCGAGACGGCGGCCGAAGTCGCCTACGGCCGCCCCGATCTGCGCGTGCGGCTCGTGGGGGGAACGATCGCCGCGAGTCTGTCGGCGGGGGCGCGGAAGCGTGTGCGTACCGGCCTGGAGCGGTTGAAGGTGGAGATCGTGGAGGGCTCCGTCGCGCGGGTTGGCTCGGGTGCCGGGGAAGGGGGAAGCGATGCGGTGCGTCTGGGCTCGGGCCGGCAGTTCGCCTCCGACCTCACACTCTGGGCGGTCATCGGGGGCGTGCCCGACCTGGCCGCCCGCAGCGGGCTCGAGGTGGATGCCGAGGGGCGTGCCGTGGTCGACGAGTATCTGCGCAGTGTGAACGACCCGCGGATCTTCGTCGTGGGTGACTGCGCGGCGGTTCCGGGCGCACGCGCGGCCTGTGCGACGGCCCTGCCTCAAGGCGCGCACGCAGCGGATACGCTGGCGCGGATGATCGAAGGCCGTAAGCCCAAGCCCTATTCCATGGGGTACACCGGACAGGGCGTGAGCCTGGGCCGTCGCGACGGGCTGCTCCAGGCAGCCCGCAGGGACGACAGCGTGCGGCGGCTCTACTTCGCCGGGCGCACCGCCGCGGTCGGCAAGGAACGCATCTGCCGCTACGCGCGGTTCGGCGCCCGCACCGCCACCTACGCCTGGTTGCGGGCACCGAAGTGAGCGAACAGCCGCACCGCGAGGACGACTTCACCGAGCACCGGGCCCTGCTGTTCTCGATCGCCTACGAGATCCTCGGATCGGTGGCCGACGCCGAAGACGTGCTGCAGGACACGTACCTGCGGTGGCGGTCGGTGAGCCACACGGCGGTGGAGAACCCGCGGGCCTATCTCGCGAAGATCGTCACCCGGCAGGCGCTCGGCGTCCTGCGGTCGGCTGTCCGCCGCAGGGAGCGGTACGTGGGGCCGTGGCTGCCCGAGCCGTTGCTGACCGACGCCGTCGGCGGCGCACCCGACGGCGTCGGCCATGTGCTCACCGGCGAGGCCGTCACCACCGCGATGCTGTTGCTGCTGGACGCCCTCACCCCGGCCCAGCGCGCGGTTTTCGTCTTGCGGGAAGTGTTCGCCTTCGACTACCCGGAGATCGCCGCCGCGGTGGGAAAGTCCGAGGCCGCGGTACGGCAGCTGAACCAACGCGCCCGCACCAGTGTGCGCGCGAAACGGCACACCGCGGTCGCCACGCCCGCGCAGGCACAACCGATCGCCGAACGGTTCCTGGCGGCGGCCGTCACCGGGGATGTCCAAGGTCTGATGGACGTGCTCGCACCCGACGTGGTGTTCCTGGGCGACGGCGGCGGGATCGTGACCACGGCGCTGCGCCCCGTGGCCGGTCCCGACAAGGTGGCCAGGCTCCTTCTCGGCCTTCTGGCCAAGGGCGCGCGCATGGGCGAACTCGACATCCGCCTGGGCGCCTACAACGGGATGCCTTCGGTCGCGGTCCTCATCGACGGCGTACTGGATCAGGTGACCTCGATCGAGGTACGCGGCGGTGCCGTGACGGCCGTCTACTGCGTCCGCAATCCGGAGAAGCTCACCGCCGTGAAGATCTGAGCCGCGCGTGGCTGTCCGCGTGAGATGCTGCGCCCGCCCGGTGGCACCGGGAAGTCGCTGGATGCGGAGCGGAGGAGCAGCGTGGACGTTCGGCAGTTGGAGTACTTCCTGGCTGTCGTCGACCGTGGCGGGTTCAATCGGGCCGCCGCGGCGCTCTACGTGTCGCAGCCGTCGCTGTCACAGGCCGTCCGGGCTCTGGAGCGCGACCTGGGCACGGAGTTGTTCCATCGGATCGGGCGTCGGGTGGTGCTGACGGAGGCGGGCCGGGCGTTGATCGACCCGGCCCGTCAGGCTGTGCGGAGCCTGGAGACGGCCCGCGCGAGTGTGGCGTCGGTGCGCGAACTGCGTTCGGGACGGCTGGACGTCGCGGCGATGCCGTCCCAGGCGGTCGAACCGCTCACCACGCTGATGCGCTCCTACACCGAGCGGTACCCGGGCGTGGCGGTGGCCGTCAGGGCGGCCTTCACCGCGCGCGGCGTCATCGACGCGGTGCGGACGGGGGCGGTGGAGCTTGGGCTGCTGGCGTCGGCCGGCGCCGTGCCGGACGAGGAGGTCCGCTCGCATGTGCTGGGCGAGCAGCGATTCGTTCTGGTGGTCCCGCCCGGAGGGCCCTTCGCCGGGCGGGAGGCCGTGAGCTGCGAGGAACTGGCAGGCCGGCGGCTGATCGTGGGGCAGCCGGGGACGGGGATGCGAGCGTACGTCGACTCCCTGCGGGAGCGCGGCATCGACGTCACCGTGGCGGCCGAGACCGAGCACCGTGTGGCGCTGCTGCCTCTGGTGCTGGCCGGGGTGGGGCTCGCGGTCGTGACCGAGTCCTGGCGGGGTATCGCCCGGCAGACGGGTGCCCACGTGCTGGACATCGAGCCCGCGACCGCGCTGCGGGTCCGGCTCGTCAGCCGGCGTGGAGTCCTCTCCCCGGCCGCCGCGGCGTTCTGGGCGACGGCGACG
This sequence comes from Streptomyces sp. NRRL F-4489, assembly GCF_001509485.1. Taxonomy (GTDB): domain Bacteria; phylum Actinomycetota; class Actinomycetes; order Streptomycetales; family Streptomycetaceae; genus Streptomyces. Next base: position 35,449 of record NZ_LLZI01000001.1, on the reverse strand, counting down.
TCTCCGGCGGCCAATGGATAGGCGGGGCTTATAAGGCGCATCCGGTTTGCGTCTTGGACGCCGTCCGGGGCCCGTTGCTGGAATCGACGGCATGACGACCCATCGCATTGCCCTGATCCCCGGCGACGGCATCGGCGCGGAGGTGCTGCCCTGCGCGCGGCAGGTCCTCGACGTCCTGGGCCGCCGCCACGGCTTCGGCCTGACGTACACGTCGTACGACGACTGGTCCTGCGAGCGGTATCTGCGCGAGGGGGCGATGATGCCGGCCGACGGCATCGAGCAGCTCCGTGACAAGGACGCCATCCTGCTGGGCGCCGTTGGATACCCCGGCGTGCCCGACCACGTCTCGCTGTGGGGCCTGCTGATCCCCATCCGGCGCGGCTTCCGCCAGTACGTGAACCTGCGGCCCATCCGCGTCTTCGACGGCATCGACAGCCCGGTGCGCGGCGCGCGGGCCGGCGAGGTGGACTTCGTCGTGGTGCGGGAGAACGTGGAAGGCGAGTACAGCCAGGTCGGCGGACGGATCAACAGCGGCTTCCCGGACGAGATGGCCGTCCAGGAAGCGGTGTTCACCCGGGCAGGCGTCAGCCGCGTGCTGGACTACGCCTTCGCGCTCGCGGAGCGGCGCGGCGGCCGGCTGACCTCCGCGACGAAGTCCAACGGCATCGTGCACACCATGCCGTTCTGGGACCAGCTCGTCACCGAGCGGGCCGCCTCCTTCCCGCAGGTCACGTGGGACAAGGAGCACATCGACGCGCTCGCGGCCAAGTTCGTCCTCGAACCGGGCCACTTCGACGTCGTGGTCGCCTCCAACCTCTTCGGCGACATCCTCAGCGACCTCGCGGCCGCGGTCGCCGGTTCCATCGGCATCGCCCCGGCGGCCAACCTCAATCCCGAGCGGGAGTTCCCCTCGATGTTCGAGCCGGTACACGGTTCCGCGCCCGATATCGCCGGGCAGGGCATCGCCAACCCGCTGGGCGCGATCTGGTCGGCCGCCCTGATGCTCGACCACCTCGGCCACCCCGCCGCGGGCCAGGACATCACCGACGCCATCGCCACGGTCCTGGCCACGACCGACGTGCGCACCCGCGACCTGGGCGGCACCGCGACCACCGCCGAGTTCACCGACACGCTGCTCGGACTCCTCTGAACTCTCGCCCTGGGCCCGGTGGCGGGCGCGTGGACGATGCCGCCCGCCGCACCGCCGGCGCTCGCCCGCCTCCCCTTTTCGTCCCGGGCCGCGTTCCCCGCCGGCCCTCCTCCGCGGGCCCGTTCCACGTCCCGGCTGCGCCCGTTCCCCGACGAGGAGAAACGCCATGGCAGCACCCGCAACCCCAGCCCCCGCGCCGGCCGAAGCCGCCGGACGGCCCTGGTACCGGCAGCTCTACTTCTGGGTCCTGACCGCCATCGTCACCGGCATCCTCACCGGCTGGCTGTGGCCCTCGGCCGGCACCGCTATGGAGCCGGTCGGCACCACCTTCATCGCAGCGATCAAGATGCTCATCACCCCGATCGTCTTCCTGACCATCGCGGGAGGCATCGGCAGCGCCGACAGCCTCGGCCGCGTGGGCCGCGTGGGGCTGAAATCCCTGCTCTACTTCCAGGCGGGCACCCTCGCCGCGCTCCTGGTCGGCCTGATCGCCGTCAACGTCTTCCAGCCCGGCGCCGGTGTGCACGCCCACCCCGCGGACCTCCCTCTGACGGGAGATGCCGGGCAGTATGTGAAGGAAGGGGAGAAGCGGGGCTGGTGGCACTTCCTGACCGACCTCGTGCCCACCAGCGCCGTCGGCGCCTTCGCCGATGGCAGCATCCTCCAGGTCATCTTCTTCTCCGTGCTCTTCGGCATCGCGCTGAAGGCCGTGGGACCCCTGGGCGAGCCGCTCGTCGACGGTGTCCACCGGCTCACCGCCGTCGTCTTCACCATCCTGCGGTACGTCATGCTGGCCGCCCCCGTGGGCGCGTTCGGCGCCATGGCCTTCACCATCGGCACGTACGGCGTCTCCACCCTCACCGGTCTCGGCAGACTCATCGGGCTCGCCTACGGCACGTCCGCGTTCTTCGTCATCGTCGTTCTCGGAGCCGTCACCGCCGCCCTCAAGGTCAACATCTTCCGGCTCCTGCGCTACCTGCGGGAGGAATTCCTCCTCGTCCTGGGCACCTCTTCCTCCGAGAGCGCCCTGCCCCGCCTGATGACGAAACTCGAAGGACTCGGCATCCGCCGCGACATCGTCGGCCTGACCATCCCCACCGGCTACTCGTTCAACCTCGACGGCAGCTCCCTCTACCTGTCGCTGGCCGCCCTCTACATCGCCCAGGCCACCGACACACCCCTGAGCATCGGTCAGCAACTCGGCCTGCTCGCCGTCATGATCCTCACGTCGAAGGGATCCGGCGGCGTCACCGGCGCCGGCTTCATCGCTCTGGCCGCCACGCTCTCCACCGTGGGCACCGTCCCCGCCGCCGGCATCATGCTCATCTTCGGCATCGACAAGTTCATGTCCGAGTGCCGCGCCCTGACCAACCTCGCCGGCAACAGCGTCGCCACCCTCGTCATCGCCCGCTGGGAGAACGCCCTCGACACCGCACACCTCAACAAGGTCCTGCGCACCCGCACACCACAGTCGGAACCGGAGCCGGAGCAGGACCACGATGCCGGTCCACCGGCTCAGCTGCCGACGACATCCCGGCGGACCGCGGTCTGACGCCCCGGGCCCCTCAGTCTCCCGTGGGTTCCGCGGCGCGTCGTGCGCGCAGGGCCCGTACCCGTCCGCGGCTGGCGCAGGCCGGGGACGGGCACCAGCGGCGCCGGCCGGGAGGGTCGATGAAGACGCCGTGGCAGTCAGCTTCCTGGCACTTCTTCAGGGTGAGCCGGTCGGAGCCGGTCAGCTGGTCGACGGCCTGGCGGGCGATGCGGGCGAGCGCGTCGGCGGCCGTGGCGGGCGGTTCGCGCCGCAGCCGGTCGTCCGCCACCAGCCGCACCGGGTCGCCGTGCCCGGCCAGGAACGCGGCCAGGTCCGCCACCGCGCCCGCCGCCGGCGGCCGCTGGTCGACCGTGGCGAGCGCCAGCGCGCGCAGCGTCTCCCGCACCGCGCGCGCCTGGACCAGGTCGTCCGCGTCCGGTGCCCGTACGGGCGTGAGCTCGCAGTGGTCCAGCCATGCGGCGAACCGCGCGGGCGTGGCCAGCCGCTCCACCGGCCGGTCGCTGAAGCTGCGGCCCTTGGTGGCCAGCAGGTTCAGCCAGACGGCACCGCAGTCGAAGCGGAAGGCGAGCTTGTCGTCGGCAGCACGGGAAGCCATACCCGAGAGCGTAACGCCACGGCCGTTACATCTGCTACCGTCCTCGTAACGGCTCAGGCGTTACAAGCCCTGGGCGTGGCTAGACAGATGGGGGTACGGGCATGACGCTCGTGGATCAGCTGGCACCGGCGCGGTTCGACCGGGAGGCGGGCTACCGCCTGCTGGACGTGCTGCAGGACGAGACCACGCAGCAGGCGGCGCTGCCGGGGCTGGAGCGGACCGCGCCGGGGTTCGCGGACTGGATCGTCACCGCGCTGTTCGGCGGCACCTACCAGCGCGAGGGGCTGTCGCCGCGCGACCGCCAGCTCCTCAACCTCGCCGCGCTCGCCGCACTGGGCGGTGCGGAGCCGCAGTTGGAGGGCCATGTACGCACCGCGCTGCGGCTCGGCATGACGCGCCAGGAGGTCGCCGAGGTGTTCGTGCACCTCGCGCCCTATCTGGGGGTGCCGCGGGCGCTGGCGGGGCTGCGCGTCGCCGCCGCCGCGTTCACCGCCGTGGACGAGGAGGACGCCCGATGAGCCCCGCCGTGCGGACGGTCCTCGGGGACATCGCGCCCGGCGAACTCGGGGTGTGCGACGCGCACGACCACCTGTTCATCCGCTCGCCGGTCCTGGCCGGGCAGGAACTGGACGACACCGACGCGGCGCTCGGCGAGCTGACGGCGTTCGCGGCGCTCGGCGGGCGTGCGGTGGCCCAGTGGACCCCCTGGGGGATGGGACCGCGCCTGGCCGACCTGCCCGGGCTGTCCCGGCGCTCCGGCGTCCACGTCGTCGCCGCGACCGGCATGCACCAGGCCCGGCACTACGACGAGGCCGTGCTGCGGGAGGTGTGGGACGGGCTCGCGGAGCTGTTCGTCCGCGAGCTGACCGCCGGGCCCGTACGCGCCGGAATGGTCAAGGTGGCGGGCGCCTACCACCGGCTCGACGGCCACGCCCGCCACGTGATGGCGGCCGCCGCCGAGGCGCACCACGCCACCGGCGCGCCCATCGGCGTACACCTGGAGGCCGGCAGCGCCGCACCCGACGTGCTCGACCTGCTGTGCGGCACCCACGGTGTGCCGCCGCACCGGGTCATCCTGGGCCATCTGCACCGCTTCCCCGACACCGCCGTGCACCTGCGGGCCGCCGAGGCCGGCGCGTACCTGGCCTTCGACGGCCCCTCACGCGCCCACCACTCCACCGACTGGCGGCTCCTCGGTGCGCTGGGCGCGCTCGCCGACGCCGGCCACGCCGACCGCCTGCTGCTGGGCGGCGACACCGTACTGGCCTCCGCCCGCTCCACCGCCGACGGCCCCGGCATGCCGTTCCTGCTCGCCGGCCTGCGACCGCGCATCGAGCGGGAGCTCGGACCGGACGTCGCCACGGCCGTCTTCGTCACCAACCCGGCCCGCGCGTTCGCCGCCGACTGGCGGTAGCTCCTGGCCGTGCCCGAACGATCAGCGGGAGTGCGCCCGCAGGCGCGCGTACGCCCCCGGTGGCGCGGCGGACGGGTCAGTGGCGGGCGGGACGCGTCAGGTGCCGACTCCTTCGCCGGTCAGGAGGCCAGGATCGTGTTCAGCCTCCACCTCATACAGGCCCCTTCGGGATCGGTGCCGGCCAGGTGAAGCGCCTTCTTCAGCGCAGGTACGACGCGCCGTTGACGTCCAGGACGGCACCGGAGGACCACACCGCCTCCGGTGAGGCCAGGTACGTCACCGCGGCGGCGATCTCCTCGGGCGTGGCGACCCGGCCGAACGGGCTCTGCCGCCGGACCGCGTCATCGATCCGGTCGGTGACCCGTTCGGTGTCCACGAAGCCGGGGGCGACCGAGGCGACGGCGATCCCGTACGGTGCCAGCGCGACCGCGAGCGATTGGCCCAGGGCGTGCACGGCGGCCTTCGTCGCCCCGTAGGCGGGATGGTCGGGCTCGCCCTTGAAGGCGCCGCGGGAACCGACGTTGACGATCCGCCCCGCGGTCCCGTTGTCGATCATGTTGCGGGCCACGCAGTAACTGACGTGGGCGGTGCCGAGCAGATTCACGTCCACGATGCGCCGCCAGGCGCCGTGCCAGTCACCGAACGAGGTGTCGGCCGGCGGGTGGGCGGTGTTGGTGCCCGCGTTGTTGACCAGGACGTCGAGCGGGCCGAGCGCGTCGATGGCTGATGCGGCCACGGCGGCCGCGCCTTCCGGGGTGCCCAGGTCGCCCTGGACCAGGCAATGGCCAGTGCCGGGGAGGGAGTTGAGGGCCTCCTCCGCGGCTTCGCGGCGGGTCCCGTAGTGCAGGGCGACGCGGTCGCCGCCGGCGGCGAAGGCGGTGGCGACCGCGCGGCCGATGCCGCGCGAGGCCCCGGTCACCAGGACGGCGCGGTTCCGCTTCATGAGCAACCTCCAACAGTCGGCGGCCGACCGCCGCGCGGGCCCTGACGATCTTGCCGGTTCAGTTTTGCACCCGGGACACCGGCGCCGACGCCCGGGGGTTCGGGCCAGTGTTATGGCCGCACGTGAGACTCCTCGCCGCTGCTTCGGCAGTGACCGAGAGACACCGGGCCGCGGCCCGGCAGCCGGCCAGCTGGACAGGGCGGCGACGAGCCGTGCGCGGCGGGTCCCCTCCGGCACGACAGGCGGCTCGCCCGAGGTCCAGACGGCGCGCACGGACAGGTGGCTGATGCGCCGGCCGCTGTCGGTGCGCCGGAGCTTCCCCTCGTAGCTGCCACCCACCGTGAAGAGGGGGTCGGCGCCCTCGACCCGTGCTTGGACGTGCGAAGGCGTGCTCGACGCGGGCACGGACCTGGTGGTGGGAGGAGGGGTTGTGCTCCTCCTTCCAGGCGGGTAGTTGGCCTGCCGCGGGCCGGCACGCGACTCGTAGGCCGGCGGCCTGGGCCTGGCTGACCGTGCGCGGGGAGAGGAAGAGTTTCTCGCCGATCTCACGGTTGGTTCAGCCCGCGGGCGGCGAGCCTGATGATCTGCCGCTGTTGCGGGAGAGTTCGGCGAGCGCGTCGGGGGCCGTGTCTGTGACGTGGAGGCCGGCGGCGCGCGATTCGGCCCGCGCACGCTCGATCCACGGGCGTGCGCCCAGGCGGCGGGCGGTCTCCAGAGCCTGGGTGAGCGGCCCGCGCACCTCTGCGATGCGACGGCGGGTGCAGGGAGAGCCAGGACCATCCCCGCCCCGGGGGTGGTCCCACCCAGACCGTCATGGAACAGACCGCCTGACCCGCGGGATGTTAGTGGGGTGTTAGTGGTGCGACAACGGGCCCGGGCAGAGTGGATTTCGTACCGAGCAAACACCGAGAACACCGACTGCCCCTGGGGGACCACACATGCGCTCCAGCATCCAAGACCGCACCGTTCGCCGCCGCTCGCTGCGCGTTGCCGCCGCGGCCCTGACCGCGGCCGCCGCCCTGTCCCTGACGGCCTGTTCCGGCTCGGACACCGCCGGTGCGAAGTCCGCCGGCCCCGCGGACACGGGCAGGACGGCCGCGGAGTCCACCATCGGCGCGGGCTCGCCGGCCGAGGCGCAGGGCGGCAACTCCCCGGAGGACCCTGGCGCCAAGCCCAACGCGGCAGGCAACGCCAAGGCGGGCGTTGCGGGCAAGCAGTCGGGCAGCGCGCACACCGGCGCGGCCAAGGCGGCGTCCCCGGTCCGTACCCAGACCCTCGCGGACGGCAGCAAGGCCGAGATCTACCGGATCGGTGCCCAGCGCTACCGCGCCAAGATCGTAAGTCGTGGTTCGGTCCTGGCCACGCTGGAGACGACGGGGCAGGACGCCGACGCCGGGCTCGACGCCAACGACATGTTCGTCGTGCTCACGATGGGCGGCGAGGTGCATTCCTGGATGGGCGGCGGACGCCAGGGGCCGGGCACCTTCAAGCTCGCAGGCGGCTGGACGGCCAAGGTCACCAAGGTCGGCGAACTGCGGTACCGCGCGCAGATCATCGGCAACGAGGGCTCGGTGGACGCCACGCTGGAGACGAACGGGCACGACGCCGGGGTCGACGCCAACGGTGTGTACATCGTGCTCAGCAACGGCGGCATCATCAGCGCCCACGAGTAAGTGCTGTTTCCGAACCTCCCCGTGGAGGCAGCGAAGGTTGTCGGTGAGCTTCGGACACACACGCTGGTAGAGAGAAGAATCGCAGGCCCCGGTCCGAAGGTCCCTGATCTGCGGGAGGTGCTGGAACCGGCAGCGTGTGAGTCGCTGCCGGAGCACATGCAGATGGACCTCGGCTGGGCAGGGCCTCCTGGAACCGGCCGACGCTGGTGCAATCGGGGATCAGGCAACGGTCAGAGCCGGCCTTCTCGGCCTGTCAGGCGCCACGGTGCGCGCGTAGTCGCCCAGGTCCGGCAGATCGGGCCGCGGCTCGGCCGACGTCGGACGGCTCTCGCTGCCCAACGGGGACCTCATCGGCGTGCGGACAGCTGTGCAGGTCGTCCAAGACCTGGCCGACAGCGGCCTGGTCGAAGTCCACGGAACAACCCAGCTTCGCCACGCGCCACTGAACGTGCGCGTCGCAGGGCACCAGCCGCGCCCGGCCCGCACACCGCAGGATGAGCCGGCCGCCCCTCCGGACCGGCCCCTCGTGCCCGCCGCCCGGGACAGGTTCGCCGGCGCGCCCGGATCCCGGAGCGACCGAGACGATCCCGGCGAGCGAAGTACGCGGCCCCCGGATGGCTGACGCTGCCTGCCCAGGGAGACTGCGCCGGCGCCTGTGGGGCGTCGTGCACGGCAGGGCCCCATGATCTGCTCCCGCGCCGCGCAGTACGAGACGGTGAAGGGCCGGGCCCCTACGCCGCAGGAACTCGCCGTCTGCCTGGGGTGGCAGGACGGTACATCCGTCGCCAGGCACTCGGACATGTAGTCCAGGCGGGCAGGCTGGTGAAGACCGGGCAAGGTCTGCTGCGCGTCGGCCCTGCTATGAGCAGCACCTCGCCGACACCGCCACGCCTCGGACGCTGCTCGCTGACGCCGCCGGGGCCGGGGTCATGCCCAGGTGCGCAGGATGCGTTCCAGTTCGTTGAAGCGGGCGGTCCGGCCAGGTGCTTGGCTCGCGTCGGGTGCGCTGCCGAGCGCGAGCACGGGTTCAGTGACCTGGTAGGTCACCCGGTGCCGATGAGCGCGTCGGACAGCCGACCGCGCAGACGTACCCGCAGCTCGGTGTGACGGCCACGGGAATCGGCTCTCTGATACGTTCCAGGACCAAGGGGCCGACATGGACGAGACTTCGAAAGCGCGTGACGAACTGGACCGGCTGGGCCGGTCCCTGCGCAGGCAACTGGTCGCGCTGATCACCGATTTGACCGTTCGTGTCCACCTCCGTCGGCTGTCCCTCGACGAGCCGAAGGTTGCCGACCGGCGCGAGCCGCTCCGCTACCACTATGCGACGGTGTACCAAGGCAATCGTCCGAAAACCGCCACCGCTGCCGATACGGCCTCCCGTGCGGCCTTCCTCCTCCGCGCGGCCGGTTGGGACGTCACGGCGTCACAGGAGGATGACGACGGGAGACTCTGGACGGTGATCGACGCGCACCGGGACGGCAACGGCATCCGCATCCTGACGAGCGACGACACGCCCGCCGTGGCGTTCCGCGCACAGACGCCGGCGCTGGCACTGTGCCCGCCGCAACCAGTCCAGCAGCCGGAGCCGGTGCGAACGCCGGAGACCGTCACACCTGGTCACGTCCTCTGCTACGAGGGCGAGGCATCGGCCAGCGTCCCGGATGAGGTGGTCGCGGGTGGGTGCTTGGCCGCCCCCACCGAAGGAGCCGATGCAGGGAATGCGCCACCACGAAAGTCTGACCCATCTGCCGGGGCGAGGGTCAGCTGAGTGCCAGCCGCGCGTGTGACACCGACTGGCGCCAACCTCACGCCCGTCGCTACTGCCAGCACAAGCACCAGCACCAGCAGCCCGCGCCAACTGCCGTGTTCAGCGGACTGGTTGCCGCCAGTGCCCGCGACGATGCGCGAATCGTCGCGAGTTCGCATCGAACGCAATGGGCGGCGCTTGAAAAAGGCGGCCTGATGGGCCTGGCCGCCTTCGCGTAGCGCGTCCGGGCCCACCCGCTCGCGGCATGCGGCGGCCAGCGCCATGACGTCGGTCCCGGCCGGCTAAGGGAGCGATGGAGGCCGGCGAGCTTTCTGAGCCGGAGGTGGAAGTCCAGCCCGCGGGCGCAGGGAGCGATCGGCGGCGCGACAGACATCAGCGCCCGGTCGCATCAGGCAGCTCACGCCAGGTCATCGCCATTTCATCGGCCGCCCTTACGGTCGGGCCTCCCGACGAGGTGCGTGCTCGGGTGCCCTCGCCCTGGCCGGCGGCACCGAGGGCGTCTCCTCGTAGAACTGGGTCGGCTCGGAAAGGCATCGACACAATGACACGTCCAGTGGACGAGCAGGACGAGCACTCGACGGCCGGCGGGCACTCCCGCCGCAAGCTCCTGAAGATGGGTATCGGCGCCGCCGTGGGGGCGGGAGTCATCGGTTCGACCGCCGGGATCGCGAGGGCGGGCGGGCCGAACGACCCGTCCAGTCCGACGATCGCGTACAAGGTGAAGAACCTGAGCGGCCCGGCCGAGACCGGCCCGTTCGCCTCGCCGTGGACCGACCTCGGCATCCCCGTGCGGTGTCCGAACGGCACCATGCTGTTCGTCGGCGGTGACACCTTCAACGGCGACCACGTACCGCGGCCCGGCGAACCCGCCGACGACTGGCGCGCCCCGGTCGGTCTGCGCTCCAGCAGCGCGGACCTGGCCAACCTGCGCATCGACGGCAGCGTCGGCGGGGGCCACGCCAACAGCCTGGTCGACGAACCGCACACACCCGTCGGTGACAAGGCCACCACGGCGATCCCCTCGGACGTGTTCGTCGTCGACGGCGTGATGTACATGCACCTCATGCGCGGTGTCATCTACGACACCCACCACACCGACTTCTGGCGATCCACCGACAACGGCGAGACCTGGCAATACCTGTGCCAGTGGCCGGGCGACCTGCACGGCGGCCAGTTCCAGCAGAAGACCTACGCGGTGGCCGACGACGGCTACTGCTACGTGTTGTCCTCGGTCTTCAACCGCGAGGTCGAGTCGGGCATGCTGCTGCACCGGGTGCGCAAGGAGAGCCTCGGCGATCCGGACGCCTACGAGCCGTGGGGCTACGCCGACGGCGGCTGGCGGTGGGGCGCGCCCCCGACCACCGTCTTCGGCACCCGCAAATGGGGCGAGATCTGCTTCCGGGCCATGGACGGCAAGTACGTGCTCACCTGGCTGAACATGAACCCGTTGTCGATCCGGGCGATGGTCTTCCCCCTCCCGACGTCGGACCTGACCAGGACGCTGGAGCAGACCATGATCGTGCCTGGCGCACCGGGGCAGGAGGTGGGCAACCTCGTCGCCAGTCCGTACGGCGGCTTCGTCGTCCCCGGTTCGACGTTCGGCAACTTCCACATCGTCGTCAGCCAGTGGTACGACCCGTGGAACTACCGGTTCATGCAGTACAAGGTCCACATGCTGTCGTGAGCCGGAAGGCGGTGCATCCCGGGCGGGCGCGGTCCGAGGACCGCGCCGGCACGGTCGCACCCTGACCCGGGTGCGGCCGAAGGCCGGTGGGGCAGAGCCGGCCGCATGCGCCGCGGACTCCCTGACAGCCGGCCGCCGCCGGTGAACGCTTCGGTGTCAGTGGTCCCGCGTACGGTCTGCGTATGGATGATCAGAGGCCCCCCTTGCCCTCCCTGCACGACTTCGCAACCTGGGAACCCGTGCTACGGCTCCTGCGGGCCGGCGCCCCAGAGGGGCAGGCCGCCGGCCCCTCTGTCCGCGTGGCGGGACGCATCGGCCGGCACGGCTGGAGCCTGCCCCTGCGGCGACGGCTGCCGCCGCCCGGTCGGGCCGCCCAGGACGAGGACATGCGAGACGAGTTCGACGCGGTGACGCGGGTGCAGCGCGCGCTCACGGACGCCGGCGTCGACGACATCTCGTTCACGGCGGAGATCTCGCCGGCCGGGAAGGTCGAACTCCGCCTGCTCGGGCCCAGCCCCGCTGTGGAACCCGGCATCGGCACCCCGCACCCGGGGGCACTCCTCCTGGTCGAGGGCGCTCTGCCCGAGCCCTGGCGCCGTCTTCCCGATCCGGTGCCCTGGGCGGTGCCGGCCCCTTCGGCGGATCAGGAACTGCTGGAGCGGACGCTCCGTGAGCGGTTGCCCGACGCCATCGGCGCGACGGAGGCGGAGATCACCGCTGCGGAAGCGCGCCTCGGCGTCCCCCTGCCCGACGAGCTCAAGGCGCTCTACCGGGTGACACGGGCGCGGTGGGAGGACTGCGGCGACGACTACGAAGCGGCGGAACGCCAGTCCATGGCGGTCGGCTGCGAGCTCTTCGCGTTGGACGGCCTGTACGTCGCCGACGCGTCGGCACGTCATTGTCGTTGGGAGTTCGCGGCGAAGGAAGCGGTCGTCACACCGCCCGACGCGGCGGTGCAGGGTCTGGTCGGCTCACCCGGCTGGATCGCTTTCGGGACCAACGGCGGTGGCGACCTGCTGGCGGTCGATCTGACCCCCGGCCCGCGTGGACATATAGGGCAAATCGTGATGATCAGTCACGAGGAGAATACCGGCGCCACCTTGGTCGCCGACTCGCTCACCGACCTGGTGCTGAACCAGCCCAGTAAGCGAGGGGGCGGATCGGTCGGAGACCAGCCACCTGCCGTGGCCCGCGTCAACATCCGGAGCCTGCCAAGCGTCGACGCCGCCGCCCACCCCGGCTTGGAGGTGCTGTCCATCGGCGTGTGGGACGGTGCGCCGCTCAGCCTCGCCCCGGTCGCCGAACTGCCCCGTCTGCGGACCCTTGCCGCCTACCCCGGCACGCTCGCCGACCCTCTGGAGATCGCCGAGCTCACCGGCCTTGAGTTCCTGGAGCTCGGCCCGGAGGAGTGGCGTGCTCTCCTCCGTGCCGGAGCCGTCCCACGCAGCCTCTCGGCCGCCGCCATCACGGTGCACGGTAACCAGGACCCCCTGCCCATCGTGGCGATCGCCAACGAACTCCTGGCCCTCTGGGACCGGCCCCAGATCATCCAGACCGCCCTCGAAGGCAACCTCAGCCCCATGCCCTAGCCGAGGTAGACAACGCGGCGTGCCGCGGCCGAACACCGTAAGAGGCCGAGGCGCCCGGCGGCGACCTGGACGGCGTACGCACCGGCAGTCTGCTGCGGCCCCGCCATGGGAAGCCGGCACCCGTGCCCCGCCCGAACGGGAGCTGGTGGGCCGAGGCGTGGTCCTGCCGCCGCAGCCCTGTGGTGGCTGCGGCCCGGCTCCCGGGCCCACCACGGGCCGCTCATGCTCTCGTGCGCGGCCGGCTCCGTGAGGGCCGGGCGGTGCTGCTCGGGACTCGTCGCGCAGGGGGTGCGGAGAGGGAGCGTCCGGCCGGCCCGACAGGCATTCCTGTGGTCAGGGGAGTGGGGGCGAGGGCCCTGCCCGCGCGGGCCGAAAGACCCTCAACCGACGACTTCCAGTAAGGCTAGCCTTACTTTGATCTGTTGGTTGCCGGCCACCTGGGTCCGGCGCGAGTTCATGGAGGCGCGGGTGCGCGGCGGTGACGTGGAATCCGTAGCGACGGGCGGGCTGTCGACTGCCGTACGGGAGGACGTTGGGTTCGCCCTGGACGAGCTGGAGCCCGGGAGTCGGGCCACCGTCGTCGAGGTCGTGGTGGACGGTGAGCCGGAGATCACCCGTCGGCTGCACGACCTCGGCTTCACGCCCGGAACGGTGGTGGAGGTGGTACGCCGGGCGCCGCTGCGCGATCCGGTCGTGTACCGGGTCAAGGACTACGAGGTGTGCCTGCGCCGGGCGCAGGCCGCCCGCATCCGGACCACCGGGGCAGTCCGATGAGCGCGGGCTGCCATGGCGTCGGCACGGAGCACCGGCGGGCGACCGGCACGCCGCGGATCGCCCTGGTCGGCAGTCCCAACTCGGGCAAGAGCAGCCTCTTCAACGGCTTGACCGGTCTGAACGCCAAGACCGGCAACTACCCCGGAGTGACCGTCACCCGGTCCGTGGGCACCTGCCGGGCCGAGGGGCACACCGTGCTGATCGAGGACCTGCCGGGCTCCTACAGCCTGGCGCCGATCAGCCCGGACGAGCAGGTCGCCGTGGACGTGCTCGACGGCCGTCTGGAGGGCGAGGACCGGCCGCACGCGCTGCTGGCCGTGGTGGACGCCACCACGCTGCGCCGGTCGCTCGCGCTCGTCGCGGAGGTGCTGGCGCGCGGGCTGCCGTCCTGCGTCGTCGTCACCTTCACCGACGAACTGGCCCGGCGCCAGGGCCGCCTCGACATCGACGCGTTCGCCCAGGCCCTCGGCGTGCCGGTGCTCGCGGTGATCGCCCACCGCGGGCAGGGCATCGACGAGCTGCGCAAGCAACTCGCCGCGTGGCGGGACTGGCCGACCCCGGCACTGGCGCCGCCCACCGAGCCGGGCGAGCGGGACGCCTGGGCGGAGTCGGTCCTCTCCTTCGCCGCCTACCGGGCGCCCGAGCGGCACCGCGCCACCCAGCGCGTTGACGCCGTCCTGCTGCACCCCGTGTGGGGCACGGTGGTCTTCTTCGCGGTGATGGCGCTGTTCTTCCAGACCGTCTTCACCCTGGCCGCTCCGTTGCAGGACTGGGTGGAGGCGGGGTTCGGATGGCTGTCGGGCCTGGTCGACCGGCACGTCGACAGTCCCTGGCTGTGCGGGCTGCTCGGCGATGCCCTCCTCGGCGGCGTCGGCAGCGTGCTGGTCTTCGTCCCGCAGATCCTGTTGCTCTTCCTGCTCGTCGCCCTGCTCGAAGGCGTCGGCTACATGTCGCGGGCCGCGTTCCTGATGGACCGGGTGATGGCCCGCGCCGGCCTGGAGGGGCGGGCCTTCGTGGCGCTGCTGTCGTCCTTCGCCTGCGCGATCCCCGGCATCATGGCCACCCGTACGCTCCCCTCCAGCCGCGACCGCATCGCGACGATGATGGCGGCGCCGCTGATGACCTGCTCCGCCCGGCTACCGGTCTACGTGCTGCTCATCGGCCTGCTGGTCGACCCGTCCGCCACGGTGGGTCCCTTCGGCGCCCAGGGCCTGGTGATGTTCGGCCTCTATCTGCTCGGGGCCGTCTCGGCGATGCTGGCCGCCTGGGTGTTCAAGAAGCTCGGCGATCGCCAGGGCCGGGTCCTTCCGTTCTCCATGGAGATGCCGCCCTACCGGCTGCCCGCGCCGCGCGCGGTGCTGTTGGCGATGTGGTCGGCCGCACGCGCCTTCATGCGCAAGTGCACCACCGTCATCCTGGGCACCAGCATCGCCCTGTGGCTGCTGCTGAACCTGCCGTTGCACTCGGCCGCCCAGATGCGGGCGGCCGGCGTCGATACCGCGGATCCGGTGGCCGTGACCGCGTACACGGTCGACCACAGCTACGCCGCCGGCCTGGGCCGCCTGGTCGGTCCCGTCTTCGAGCCGCTGGGCTTCGACTGGCGGGTCAACGTCGGTGTGCTGTCCGCCCAGTCGGCACGGGAGACCTTCGTCGCCACCCTCGGACAGGTGGCCGCCGCCGGGGACCCCGAGGACCCGGCCCGGGCGCTGCGCGCCATGACCCACTCCGAGGGGCCGCACACCGGCCAGAAGGTCTTCACGCCGCCCGTGCTCGCCGCCCTGCTGGTCTACTTCGCGTACGCGCTCCAGTGCATGGCCACCGTGGCGGTCATCCGCCGGGAGACCGGCACATGGAGGTGGCCGGTGATCGCCTTCGCCTACCTGACGGGGCTGGCCTGGCTGATGGCGTACGCGGCGAAGACCGTCACCGGGCTGCTGGTCGGGTGAGCGACGCCGATGATCCCCCTCCACCCCCAGCGTGTCCCCGACCACCCCGACCGCCTGCGCTGGATCGTGCCCCCTGGCCTCCTCACCGTCACCGGCCCGCTCGCCGGGGTGCCCGCGCCGCTGGCCGCCCTCCTGGACGACGGCACCCTCGCCGAGGTCACCGCGGAGCCCACGGCCGTCGTCACCCGCCTCGGCGAGGGCCGCAGCTGGTCCGGCGACGGAGCCCGGGTCCGCACCGCGCTCCACAACGCCCTTGCCGATCCGACCGGTTGGGCGCCGGCAGACCGCCCCGACCGCCCCGGAGACGACGACCTGCTGGCGGCCGCGGCCCGGGACCTGCTCGCCGGACCGGTGGGCGCCTTCGCCCGCTCCCACGGCGGCAGCATCGAACTGCTCGGCGTGCGCGACGGCGTCGTCACCGTCCGGCTCGGCGGCGCCTGCCACGGCTGCGCGGCCGCCTGGCTCACGCTGCACTGGCGTCTGGAGCGTGAGTTGCGCCGTCGCCATCCCGGCCTGCGCGAGCTGCGGAACGCGGCGCCGCGAACGGCCGTCGGGCACGCCTTCCGCGCGCGACGCGCCGGCCGCATTCCGCACGACCGCACGAAAAGTGAGCAGACCGGTCCGGGACCGTCCGAGGAACCCCTCCCGCCCGGAACCCACCGCGACACCTGACCAAGACGCCCGGGCCACCGCGGAAGGCACGCGGTACGCGGCGGGAGCGCCGAAGACCGCCAAGGCCCGCCTCGAATAAGGCTCATGTCATGATCGATTCGCCCGGCGAGCGGCCCACCAGGCTCCTCGTACGCGGGCCTTCCGGGGCGGAACGAGGAGCCGACGACCCCGCGCCGCCGTTACGGATCGCCATGGAGGGCGCTCCCGGCAACGACGACAGCCTTCGAGGACCAGGCGGAGGCGCCGCGGGCACAGCACCGCTTGGGGCGCGGCATCCGAGGTCAGGCCCAACAGGGCAGCGGGGTGCAAGCAGGCATGCGGTCCCCTGCGGCGTTCGGTGCAGGAGCGGCCGCCTGGGACTCCCCTCGTCGCCCGAGCCCACGGGGAGGCGCCGGGCGAACAGCCGACGGCCGGCGTCGCTGGGAAGCCGGGCCGCGAGACGCCCCTCCGGGTCGTACCGAAGATGGTGGGTCATGAGGTGTCCGCCTCCTGGGGCCGCGAGCCAGGACTCGCAGATGGTGGGTGAGTCGGTCGGGCCGGATCAGCGGCGGAGTGCTCTGGCGCGGCGGGCTGACCCAGTGCGCCGCCGGGCTGCCGTACCGGCGGACGGGCATCAGGAGCTGGACGCCGTCGCCGAGGACGCGCACGCCGGGGAGGCCGGCGGCCACGTGGCCGGTGCCCGGCGGCACCAGGACGTACAACCGGTCGCGCAGGTGGTCGGCGAGCACCGGGTAGCCACGGCGCGAGCCCACCCGCATGGCGACCAGCGCGTCCAGGCCGTGCGATATCGGGGAAATGGCCACCGCGTCCCAGGACCGGCCGCACGCCACCCAGCGGGTGCGGCCATCGCCCCGTCGGCGAGCGCGTGTACGACGTCCGCCACACCGCCGCACGACGTGGCTCAGCAACGGCATGCCGCCCGCCCAGGTCGCCGATGGGCCGGCAACAGCGTTCCCGTCCTGCTCTCCACCTACGCCCGCTGCATCACCGGCCGGATCGCCGAACTCCAGCAGTGCATCGAAGGCCCCCAGACACTTCCCGGTATGCCGATGCGTTCATGCCGGGTGCCGCCTCTCCCTGGAACCCCTCAAGTGTCCGGTCCTGCCCGCTGGGCGTGCCCGCGAACGCTCGGAGTCGAGGGGTGGCGCTCGCCGTGTCCGGCCATCCGCGGATTCCGGTGAGCCGGTGCGGGGCCGGACACGGCGCTGGTCGTCAACCGTTGCGGGCGGCCGTCGTGAGGTCGGCGGCGGTGCGGTAAGCGGCCGGGGCCGTCACCAGGGAACGCGCCAGTGCCAGGGCTCGACGCTCCGCTTCCGCGCGGACGGTGGTGTCCGTCAGGGTGGTGAAGTCGGCGGGCCGGGCGAAACCGACGATCCGCCGGATGATCTCCGCGCCGCAGAAGCCCAGTGATTCCGTGAACAACTCGTCGAGGTGGCGCTGCCGTTCCGCCTCCAGCGCTCCCGCCGCTTCCCCGGCGAAGAGGGCGGCGGGATAGGCGTCCCCGTCCGCGTGGTCGCGCCACAGCCGGATGAAGTGTTCCCGGAAGTCGTCCCAGAGCTGTTCCACGGCGGACAGCAGCCAGTTCTGCTGCTCCGACCGGTCGGGTCCGTGTGTGCCGGCCGCGAAGTACGCGATGAGGAGGTGGGCCAGGAGGGTTCCGATGTCGAAGCCCATGGGCCCGTAGCAGGCGAACTCCTGGTCGATCACGCCGATGGACGGTTCGGTCCCGGTCCCGGTCCCGGACCCGGGCCCGGACACCATGATCGAACCGGTGTGCAGGTCTCCGTGCAGGAGTGCCTCGCGGGAGGTGAGGTAGCGGGACTTCAGCCGGGACACGGCGAGTTTCAGCTCGATGTCCTGCTGGAGTTCCTTCACGTCCGCGTCGAGCTCCGGACTGGTCCACCGGTTGCGGGGATGCGGCAGGAGGATCTCGGTGAAGACCATGTCCTCCATGATCTGGCACATGGCCGTGTTGGCCTCGAAGTGCGACGCCAACTCCCGCTTGCGCCTGGCCGGCAGGGCGAGGTCCGAGGTGAAGAAGAGCGTATGGGCAAGGTAGCGGGCGGCCTGACCGGCGAAGTACGGGTAACAGGCACCGGCCGTCAGGCCGGTCCGCATGACCGTGTGCCCTTCCAAGTACTCCACGGTGAGGAGGTGTCCGGCGGCGTCGACGTGCAGGGGCTCCGGGACGTACGGGGCGGCGTGGCGCCGGTGCTCGACCAGCGCGCGATGTTCGAACATGACCCGTTGCGGCGTCAGCGGCCAGCTCGGTCCGGCCGCCCGCACGTACGGGGGAGCCTGCTTGACGCAGACGGCCCCGGCCGGGCCGCGGACGGCGAACACCAGGTTGACGTTGCCGTCGCCGATCTCCCGGGCGCACCACTCTT
Organism: Streptomyces sp. NRRL F-4489; assembly: GCF_001509485.1. Classification (GTDB taxonomy): domain Bacteria; phylum Actinomycetota; class Actinomycetes; order Streptomycetales; family Streptomycetaceae; genus Streptomyces. The sequence continues at coordinate 17,299 of NZ_LLZI01000001.1, read as the reverse complement.
CCCGGACGCCGCCCAGTCTGCGGGCGAGTGCGGGCTGGGCGGCCAGGTGGTCGAGGAGCTTCGCGATGTCGGGTTCGACGAGGGGAAGGGGAGCGGTCATCTGTACTCCTGTGGCGAGGACTCGATCGGAGCCTTGGGCAGCGGTGAGCGCGCGGGGGTCATGAGGACCAGGGCGGCGGGGACAGGCCGAGGTGCGCCTGCAGAACCTGCTCGGCGCAGCCGAGCGCGCCGGGTACCGAACCGGGGTCCTCGGTCCAGCAGTCGCTGACCACGTGCAGGGAACCTCCGGGTGAGGGGGCCCGCATGCGCGCCGCGACCCGCTCGGTGTCCCGCCCGGTCCGCCACACGTGCCAGGCTCCCGAGTGGGGGTGGCGCCCCCAGTCCTGCCAACAGGCCGCCACCGGCGGCGGAGCCTGTACTCCGTGCATGCGGCACAGCAGCCGGTGTGCGTGGGCGACGGCCGCGGCGGTGGCGGGCGGGCCGCCGTCGAACATGGCTCCGCTCGCCGGCTCGCCCAGTGCGGGGCCTGTTCCGAAGCGGTCCCAGAGCGATGCGGACGGACCGGTGGGGTACGCGGCCAGCAGCAGCCTCGACGCCCCTCCTGGTTCGTACCACACCTGCCGGAGCCCCAGATCGGTGGTGCTGCGCCCGGCTCGCAGGCCGCACGCGCGCCACCACGGCTCGTCGTACGCGAGGAACAGTTTCGCGGCGCGCACCGGCTCGACGGCTTCCAGGTCCTCGGCCCAGGAGGGTCCGAACACCCCGGGCCCGGTCTCGATGCGCCGCAGGGCGCCTTGCGGCAGCGCCAGCACCACCGTCCGGGCCCGGACTCGCTCACGTCGGCCGGTGTCCCGGCCGGCCTGGTCCTCGACGGCGAAGGTCAGCTCGTAGGTTCCGCCGGTCCCGCCCGCACGGTCGATCCGGCACAGCCGGCGGCCCCGGCGCGTACGGCCCCCGGCTTCCTCGAACCGGGTGTGCAGAGCCCTGGGGAGAGCCTCCATGCCGCAGGAGAGCGTGACGTACCGGGCCCGCGGCGGTGTCCGGAACAGCACGTCGATCCAGGCCGCCGCGCCACCCGGGTGCAGGTCGTACCCGTCGGTGTCGGCGACGAGCCGTAACGCCTCGGGGCTCAGCGCCGACGCGAGGACCCGCGGCCAGGAGACCTCCACCAAGGGTTCGCCCTGGACCAGCGCCGCCCCGTGTGCGGACCGATAGCGGGCTCGCACCGACGCCGCGTCAGCGTCCCGGCCCTCCCGAACCGCCCGGTGGTACTCCTCCCGCAGCCGTCCGAATCCCGGCACCACCGACTCGACGGCCAGAAGCGTCAGTTCGTCCGCATTCGATCCCCGTTCCCGTTTTCCCAATCGGTACGGAATGCGAGTCGGATGGGCGAAATCCCGCTGTCTCAGTAATACGCCGCGCGTCCGCACCACATTTTCCGGCCGTCCGAAAGAGAAGGGGACCAGCGCGCCGGCCAGCCCCAGGTGTTTCAGCAGCGCCATCACCGGAGCGGCTTCCGTGTTCAAGCGCATGGCACCCAGTTCCGCCCACCCCCCACCGCGCACTGGGACGGACCAGATCCGGCCGCCCACCCGGTGCCCGCTCGCGTACAGCGTCACCTCCCGCGAGCCCACGGCCAGCCGGAAGGCGGTGTAACACCCACCCACACCCGCGCCGATCACGACCACCCCGCCCATGCGCACCCCGCCGGTTCGAGCCAATCAGATGTCTCACTCTTTACCGCTCCACCCCCGACATGGAACATCGGGTGAACGAATCAAGCGACCGTCGCGACAACGGGAGACTGTGTGATCTTCAGGCCCGACGTACTCGCCCAAGCGCCTTCCGCCTATGACGCGCTGTCCGAATACTTCCGGGACATCCGCGCCTTCTACGAGGTCATCAACGTTCGCTTCGCGATACCGGAGTACGGCGTTCGCCTCACGCCCGTGGCCGGAAACGAACTGCACTCCAACGCCAACAGCTACCTGCTCTCCGACAACAGCTCCTACCCCTTCTACCTCTGGCTGCCCACCTGGCTCGGCCGTTTCTACATCGACCCCGAGCGCATCCCGGCGGACTGTCCGGCCGACGACTGTCCCACCGACAAGGCCGGCCTCATCGCCTTCGTCTGGCCGTGGCTGGGATTCAACGACGCCTACGTCAAGGACGCCGACGGGCCCGAATGCTGGTTCGGCGTCGCGGACGCCCGCCCGGAAGACCCGCACGAGACCGTCCGCACCACCGTCAACAGCCTGTTCAACTACTTCCGCGTCGAACGCACCCTGGACGACGAGAAGGACGGCTGGGCCACCGGCACGTTCGCCGGCCGCGACATCGGCTGCAACCTCACCGGCCGCTGGCACCTGCGCCGCGCCCCAATGACGGAGCTGACCAGCTACTACGAGGTCGAACGCAACATCATCAGGCCCCTTGGGGAGAAGTTCACCGCGCTGGCCGGCGCGGCAGCCGCTTGATGGTCGGCTCCCCCGCACCTCGGCCTTCCGACGCCGAGGTGCTGTCCGAGACGTCTCGTGTCGCCGACGAGCTGCTGAGCCCCAGCGCCGACCGGACCGCACGGGACGGGGTCCCCCGCAGCCACCTGGACGCCCTCGGCGCGTCCGGTGCCCTCGGCCTGGCGACCCGGAACCCGGCTCTGCTCCGGCGCGCCACTGAGATCGTCTCGGCGGCCGACGGCGCCACCTGGTTCGTCTACGCCCAACATCACCAGCCCGTCAGAGCAGTCGCCGCCAGCGACAACCGGATCCTCCGCGACCGCTGGCTCACCCCCCTGCTCACCGGCCGGACGCTCAGCGGCCACGCGATCTCCCACCTCGCCCGCCCCGGCCCGCCCGCCATCACCGCCACACCCGGCCGGTACGGCGGCTGGACGCTGAACGGCCGCATCCCCTGGCTCACCGGCTGGGGGCTGGCCGACGTCGTCCTGGTCGGCGCGGTCGCCCCCGACGACCGCGTCCTGTTCGCCCTGCTCCCGTCCGAGGACCTGGACGCGCCCCAGGCGGTGCACCGGCACACCCTGTGGAGCATGGCGGCCACCCACGCGGTGGCCGTGGACCTTCACAGCGTGGCCGTCACACGGGACCAGGTCGTGAGCACGGCCCGGCACGAGGACTGGCTGAACACCTACCTCCACCACAACGCCAACACCCACCCCGCCGTGTTCGGCCATCTGCGGGCGACCACCCGGTACCTCGGCCGGTACGAGGCGTTCAAGGGCTGGGCCGACCACGCGACGCTCCTTGCCGACCGGCTTCGCGGTCACGCGTACGGTCTGATCGACACGCGACCGGCTCACGAAGCGATCGAGGAACGGCTCGCGACCCGCGCGGCCGTCGTCGACCTGGCACTGCGCAGCGCCGCCGCGTGCCTCGCGGCATCCGGCGCCCGGGCCATGGGGTCGGACACCACGGCGGCCCGGCTGATGGGTGAGGCCGCATTCCACCTGGTCCACGGCCAGACACCCCGGGCCCAGCACGCCTACGCACACCTCACGGATGTCCGAACAGGCATGCCCTGACGTGCCAGGACGGGGGGCTGGCTCGGTACGGGGAAACGGGCTCTGGCTCAGTTTCTGTGACCGAAGACGACCACCACTGGGCCGGCGAGGAGTAGGCACCGTAGGTGCTCGATCCGCCGGACTGCCCGGCGGTGATGCCGCTGAGCCAGCTCTCGTCGTCGGCCCCGAGCTTGAGCTGGTCCAGGCGCCGGCGCACCGTGAGGGTGTCGATCTCGCGGAGCAGATCGGCGCGCGCGAGCGGGTTGTTGGGGTCCGGGAAGTACCTCTGCGATCCGTCGAAGAGCCGCTCCAGCAAGGCTCCCTGCCGGGTCTGGAGGTCGGCGAGGGAGAACGGCGCGGGGCCCTTCGGGGACGGCATGATCGCCTTGGCCGGGGCCAGGCCCGTCGCGGTGGCGATGTTGTAGCGCTTCAGCTCGGTGGTGATCAGCGGCTGCGACTCGTCGATGAACTGCCCGCCCATCTCCACCGGCTGGTTGGCGAAGGTATCGGTCCAGGTGCGGCCGCCGATCCGGCCGCGGGCCTCCAGCAGAAGGGGGTTGAGCCCCTTCACCCGCAGCTCGCGGGCGGCGATCGCCCCCGCGAAACCGAGGCCCACCACGCGCTGTCACGCCGTCACGTCGTTACTCGGCTTCGCGCCAGGCGCCGGCGGCCCCGGCCTCGGTGACGAACTGGCTGAAGGGGCGGGGCGGGCGGCCCAGGGCGGTCTGGACGCCGTCGGAGAGGTGGCTGTCCATATTGCGGCGGATCGGGCCGATGGAGTCGGCGTAGTCCTGGGCGTCGGCCTTGGGCCAGCCCTCGGCGACGAGTTCGGCGATGAAGTCCTCCTCGGAGAGGGAGACATAGCGGACGGTACGGCCGGTGGCCTGCGAAATCAGCTCCACGACCTCGGTGAGGGTCAGCGCGCTGGGGCCGGACAGCTCGTAGGTCCGGCCCGAGTGGGTGTCCTCGGTCAGGGCGGCGACGGCGACGGCGGCGATGTCCTCGGCGTCGACGAAGCCGGCCGCGCCGTCCCCGGCGGGCAGGCGCAGTTCACCGGCCAGGACAGCGTCGCGGAAGAAGCCCTCGCTGAAGTTCTGGGCGAACCAGGCGGGGCGCACGACGGTGAAGTCCAGGCCGCTGGTGCGGACGGCGTCCTCACCGTCGATATGGGTCTTGCCGGCGATGCCGTCCTCACTGGCGTAACCAGGGACGTCCGCGCCGCGGCCGGAGAGCAGGACGACCCGCTCGACGCCCAGCTCCTTGGCGCGTCGCACGAACGGGCGGGTCAGCAGGGCACCGTCGTGCGGTACCAGGAAGACCTTCTGAACGCCCGCCAGGGCGGCGTCCCAGGTGCTCTCGTCCTCCCAGTCGAACCGCGGCTCGCCGGAACGCGACCCCACACGGACCGCCACGCCCTTGGCCCGCAGTTGAGCCGCGGCCCGCCCGCCGACCTTGCCCGTACCACCGGTGATCAGAATCGGATGCTCAGTCATATGGCAACTAAAGCTCCCCGAAGGCACGGTAACCATGGCTCAGACGCCCGGATCGATGTCCGGCCGTCTACCGTGGAGGGGTGGACACGTTAGCGAATCTGCTGGACGGGGTACGCGCCCGCGGTGCCGTCTTCACCCGGACGGTTATGAGCCCGCAGCTGTCCCTACGCTTTGCCAGCGGCGCCCAGCTCACCCTGGCCGCCGCACTCGACGGCCACGTCTGGATCACGCCCGCCCACGGCGAGCCGTTCCACCTCGACGCCGGCGATATCGCCGTGCTGCGCGGCCCCGCCCCCTACACCGTCGCGGAGAACCCGGCCGTACCGCCCCGGCACACCATCACCAGCGCGGACTACTGCGCCAGCACCACCCGCGCCACCGCCGGCGGCGAGCCCGGGACCGACCCGCGCACCTGCGGTGTCGGCGACGCCGGTTCGGTCTCCCTGATCAGCGGCGCCTACGAGGGCCGCACCGGCATCAGTGACCGGCTGCTGGACGCCCTGCCGGCTGTCCTCGTCGTGCCCGAGGAAGACAGCGACCCCACGCTGCTCGCCCTCGTCGCCACGGAACTCCGCCGCGACCGGCCGGGCCAGCAGACCGTCCCGGACCGCCTGCTGGACCTGCTGCTCGTCTCCACGCTGCGCGCCTGGTTCGACCGCCCGCACCACCAGGCCCCCGCGTGGTACCGCACGGGGGACGATCCCGTCGTGGCGGCGGCGCTCCGCCTGATGCACGAGCACCCCGCCCATCCGTGGACGGTGGCGACCCTCGCGGCCAAGGCCGGCGCCTCCCGCTCAGGACTGGCGCGCCGCTTCACCCAGCACGTCGGTCAACCTCCCATGTCCTACCTGGCCTCCTGGCGCACCGCCCTGGCCGCCGACCTGCTCCGCGACACCGACGCCACCGTGGGCGCCATCGCCCGGCAGGTCGGCTACTCCAACACCTTCGCCCTCAGCGTCGCCTTCAAGCGCTGCCGCGGACTGACCTCCACTGAACACCGCGCGGCCGCACAGCGCACCCGCGAGCTGACCCCCTGACCGAAAAGCGCACCGCATTGCGCGAACGCCGCCGGTACCGGGACCGACGGTCCGCACAGCCATACAGCCATACAGCCATGACTGACGTCGCGTCAGCCCCTCGGGGATTCGGTTTGTCGCGCATCCAGGGTGCGCCCGCCGGGGTTCGTGCGCATGCTCCGTGCGCACGTCGAACGGTTCGGGGTGGCGCCTGACGGACGGCTGTTCCGTAACGAGGCCGGCAACTCTGTCCGCGGGTAAGGAAGTACGCCAGTACCTCTGACCCGCACCGAACCCGTCTCCGGTCTGGCCAAGCGGCCCTGGGACCGCGCCAGTCGGGGAGGGGCGCCTGCGGGGGTGAGTCGGAGTTGGTCCGCGACTGGTCCGGAACGGCTGGTCAGGAGCGGGAGAGCAGGGGGAGGGACTGGGAGTTAAGGCGTAAACAGGTCCCTGGTCTGCGCGGTACGAGCGGAAGGCGCCTGGCGGACCGGTAAAAGCCCAGGTCAGGCGCCTGCCTCGTGTTTGGTTAGAAGAAGCCCAGCTTCTTCGGTGAGTAGGAGACCAGCAGGTTCTTGGTCTGCTGGTGGTGCAGTGATCGTGGTGGTGCTGAGCTGCTGAAACGGTGGACGGAGCTGTTGCCGGCGTCCCGCTGGTCCGTGCACGGTCCGGATCTTGGCCTCCATCACCGAGAGCTGGTAGCGGGCTGTCGGTTCCGCTCTCGAAGGTGACTGGATTCGAGGGGATGAGGCGGCGATCCCCCGCTGGCCCGCAACGGCTCGTGCCGGTTCTGCTCGGCCGGCTGTTCCTCCCGGGCCAAGTCCGCCGCCTACCGGGCCCGCCCCACCGCCTCGTGAGGCGGCGCCCCGCGGGCTCCTGGGTCCCGGACGGCCGCGGGCCCCCGGGGCCGGCGGGTGGGTCGGCGCTCCCGAGGGGCGGGCGTGGGTTGGGTACGCCGGGGAGGGTGGCGGCTGGGTCAGCCGCGGTAGCTTTCGTGGCGGGCGAAGTCGGGGGTTTCGCCGGCTTCGAAGGCGTCGGTGTAGTGCAGGGGGCGGATGGTGTCGATGTTCCACACGTAGATCGGGAGCCGGTCGCGCTGCGCGGCCATGCGGGCCTGGTTGGGGCCGTGGTTCATGCCGGCCGGGGTGATGCTCGCCAGCCCCGGCGTGGGGCCGGCCCCGCCTGCGTCGGGGGAGCCGAGGGGGACGATGACCTCGTCGTAGTCGACGTTGCGGTGGAAGGGCTGGGCGCGTTCGGCGTCCGGTGCTGTCTGGGTCGGGCGCGGCGCCATGGTGACGATCCAGTTGTCCCCGGCCTGGAAGGTGGCGTGCGTCATGGGCGGGACGTCCAGCCGCTCGGAAGTGAGGGGGCGGATGTCGGCCAGGCGGAGCCGGAACGGCGCCAGGCTGCCCGTCCAGCCCTGGACGTCGGCGGGGTCGAAGGCGTAGAAGATCGACGACAGTTCACCGCCGCGCTTGACGAGGACCTCCCACTCGCCGTCCGCGTTCTGCGCGGAGGGGACGGGAAGGCCGGCGTCGAGGCGGGGGACGTCCAGGACGCCCCGGTCGAAGGGCAGGAAGTGGCCCAGGGGACCCCGCTCGGGCAGCGTGAGGGGATCCCGGGTCTCCATCACATAGGTCACGTGCAGTTCGTTGGAAGCGGGGACGATGCGGTAGTTGGTGCCCTTCGGGATGACCAGGTATTCCAGCGGTCCGTACGCGAGCGTGCCGTAGTCGGTTACGAGGGTGCCGTGGCCTGCCTGAGTGAGCAGCAGGGTGTCGCCGTCGGCGTTGCGGACGTAGTACGGCATCGGTGCGGTGCGCTTGGACACCGCGAGGGTGATGTCCTGGTTGAACATCAGTACCGTGGGCAGGGCGCGCTCGTCGTGCTCGTCGGCGGCGGGGACGTCGGTGAGCTGGATACCGCGCGGCCGGATCGGGCCCTCGACCCGAAGCCAGTCGGTGGTGGGGTGTGCGTGGTAGAGCTGGGAGACCTCGCCCTCGAATCCCTGGCGGGCGTGGTGTTCCTCGTAGGTGCCCTCGGGCACCGTGGTGTGGGCCTGGCGCGCGATGCGGCCCTGGGTGTGCTTGGCGTACATGTCGGCTCCATGGGTGAGGGGCACCGGCGCGGGCAACCCCGTGCCGTGCTGTGCAGGAGGGTGGAAGGGGGCGGCGGGGCGGTGTCCGGCCCGCCGGCGGATCGTGGCGCGCAGCGGGGTTCAGTCCAGGGTGAGGACGAGCTTGCCGCGCCGGCCGCCGGCCTCCAGTGCCTGGTGCGCCTCGGCGATTGCCGCGAGGGGGTAGCGGTGGGCGACCGGCAGCCGCAGCTCGCCGCGGGCGGACAGTTCGGCGACCTGGGCGACGGTCGCGGCGGAGCGGGTGCCGAACATCATGGTGATGCCGTACCGCTGCGCGAGCGGCGGGCTGACCAGTGTCACGATGCGCTTGGTGTCGCGGGTGACGGCGAGTGAGGCGGTGATCGCTTCCTCGGTCCCGGTCAGGTCCAGCGCGGCGTCCACGCCCTCGGGGGCCAGGGCCCGCACCCGCCGCTCCAGGCCCTCGCCGTAGCTGACGGGGGTGGCGCCGAGGGAGCGGACGTAGTCGTGGTTGTCCTCGCGCGCGGTGCCGATCACCGTGGCGCCCCAGGCACGGGCGAGCTGCACCGCCACGCCGCCCACCCCGCCGGCCGCGCCGTGGACGAGCACCGTCTCCCCGGCCGTCACCCCGAGCGTGCGCAGCGCGTGGTACGCCGCCTGGCCGACCGCGCCGGTCACGGCGGCCGTCTCCCAGGCAAGCCCTTGCGGCTTGCGGGTGACGTTCTCGGCCGGGACCACGACGTACTGCGCGTACGCGGCCATGTCGACAAAGCCGATCACCTCGTCCCCGGCCGCGAACCCGTCCGCCTCCTCGCCGACCTGGTCCACCACGCCGGCGAACTCGTTGCCGAGCTGCTGGGGAAAGGAGATGTCGTACACGGCGTCGAACTCCCCGCGGCGGATCTTGGCGTCGATCGGGTTCAGCCCCGCCGCCTTGATCCGCACCCGCACCTGGCCCGCCGCGGCCTGCGGATCGGGAATCTCCGCCACCCGCAGCACATCGGGCGTGCCGTAGGAGTCCATCACCACTGCCTTCATCAGGCTCGCCACCTAACCTTCGATAGAGCGATTGAATGCCGGATGAGACCTTCGTTCATGTCGCATCTGGCGCCTTTCGCCTATCAGTCAACGGCCCCCTGCCGCGGCGGGTCCAACACTCTTTCCCGGACGCGTGACAGCCGTCCGCTGTTACGGTGAACGGGTGGACCTCGATCTGCGCCAGGTGCGCTACGCCGTCGCCCTCGCCGACGAACTCCACTTCGGCCGGGCGGCCGCCAGGCTCACCATCGCCCAGCAGACCCTCTCCTCCCAGATCACCACGCTGGAAAAGCGCCTGGGGGTCCCGCTGTTCACCCGCGACCGCCGGCACGTCGCCCTCACCCCGGCCGGCGAGATCTTCATCCAGCGGGGCCGGCGGCTGCTCGCCGACGCCCAGCGCCTCATCGACGACGTCACCCGCAGCCAGACACCTCTGCGCATCGACGTCCTCACCGACGGCCTGACCCCTTCCGTCCTCGTCCAGCACCTGCGCGCCCAGTCACCCTGCCTGCCGTTCGAGGTCTTCCAGAGCCAGGGCCTGGCCGCCGCCCTGCCCCGCCTGCTCACCGGCGACCTCGACCTGGCCTTCGGCCGCGTCCACGGTCTCGGCCGCCCCCTGCCCGCCGCCCTGGCCACCATGCCCGTACGCCTGGAACCCCTCGGCGTCATCCTCCCGGACGGCCACCCCCTCACCGCCCACGACCAGGTCCCACTCGCCGCGCTCGCCGCCCACCCGCTCCTCGTCCACACCGCCGACGAGGCCGCCGAATGGCGCGACTGGATCGACGAGGCCCTCACCGCCTTCGGCCTCCGCGTCGCACTGCGCGTCCGCGGCCACGGCCGCGCCGCCCTCCACGCCACCGTCGCCGCCCGCGGCTACCCCGCCTTCGGCCCCACCACCGGCCACCTCCCCGACGGTCTGACCGCCCGCCCCCTGACCGACCCCGTGCCGCTCTACCCCTGGCACGCCGTCTGGAACCCCACCACCACCTCACCCGCCCTCAACCGCACCCTCCACCTCATCCACACCTACGCCCAGGACCACCACTGGCACCGCCGGCCCGCCAACGACTGGTGGCTCCCCGAACCCGACCGCCAGGCACTGCACAGCACCAACTGACCGACAGGGGCGCGCGATCGCCTGGCCGCCCGATACCGCGCCACGGCTCCACACCGCAGTGATGTGGGGGCGCCTATCCACTACGCCGTGCTCATCGGGCGGCGGTGAGGTAGGTGAGGCGTTTGACCTCTCGCAGGATGGGGGTGGTCTCGATGGACTGGACGCCGGGGAGGGTTCCGATGCGGTGGTCCAGGTACTGGTACAGCTCGGCGGTGTCGTGGAACAGGCCGGTCGCGATGAGGTTGGATTTGCCGGTGGTGACGGCCGCGAAGGGGATTTCCGGGTGGGCGGCGAGGGCGGTTCCGACGGTGCCGAGCTGTCCGGGGGCCACCCGCAGCCAGAAACGTACCTGCATGTCGTAGCCGAGGTGTTCCGGCAGGTAGTCGACGGCCAGGCGCAGTGCCGCGGTGGAGCGCAGGTGGTCCAGACGCCGGGTGATGCTGGCGGGTGAGCGGCCTGTGGCGTGGGCGAGTTCGGAGACGGTGGCGCGGCCGTCCTTGGCCAGTTCGGCCATGAGCTGTTCGTCCACGGTGTCCAGCCCGGGCTCCGACGCGGAGGGCGCCGGCGGCGGGGGCGTGTGGGTCCGGTCTTCGTTTCCCTGTGTGTCGGGGACCGGGATGTGCCAGGCGTCGGAGGCGCCGTCGAAGGCGTGCAGCAGGCAGTACGCGCTGACGGAGACGACCTGGGGGGTCTGGGGGAGCTTGTGCAGCAGCAGGGCGTCGCGTTCGCCGGTGGTGCGGGTGGCGAACGCGCAGTGCAGCTCGGTGCCGCCGGAGGCGATGCTGACCCAGGCGGTGTCGGGGCGCCGGGCCAGCGCGTCGGCGATCTTGGTGGAGGCGTCGGGGGTGCAGCTGATGCGCAGCAGCCACCGGGTTGCTCCGGCGGGGTGGCGTCCGGGCACGCCGATGACGCGCAGGCCCATGGCGTGCAGGCGCCGGTAGCGGCGGGCGACGGTGTGTTCGGAGACGCCGACGGCAGTGGCGAGACGGGCGAACGGGGCCCGTCCGTCCCGCTGGAGTTCCTGCACCAGGCGCTGATCGATCGCGTCGAGGATGCCGGAAACCATTGCCTACCCGCTCTCTCATGATGGATCTTTTCGGATTCCAGCGTACGGCTTCGGAATCAACGGCCGGGGCGGCGACGGTGGACGGGCCGAACACGGCACCGCACCACTTCCCCCGGTTTGCAAGGAAGCCCTCATGTCCTCCTCTCCGCCCTCCACGGCAGATCCCGGTCGCTGGAAGGCTCTGATCTTCATCTGCCTGGCCCAGCTGATGGTCGTCCTCGACGTCACCGTCATGAACATCGCCCTGCCCTCGGTCCAGCACGATCTCCACTTCACCGACGGCGCCCGCCAATGGGTGATCACCGCCTACTCGCTCGCCTTCGGCGGGCTGCTGCTGCTCGGCGGCCGCCTCGCGGACCTGTGGGGACACAAGCGGGCCCTTTTGACCGGCATCATCGGCTTCGCCGCCGCGTCCGCCCTCGGCGGCGCCGCCCTGAACACCGGGATGCTGATCGGCGCCCGCGCTCTGCAGGGCATCTTCGGCGCCATGCTGGTGCCCGCCGTGCTGTCGCTGATGTCGGTGATGTTCACCGACACCACCGAACGCGCCAAGGCGTTCGGCGTCTTCGGCGCCCTGTCCGGCGGCGGCGCGGCCATCGGCCTGATGCTGGGCGGGGTCCTCACCCAGGCGTTGAACTGGCGCTGGACCCTGCTGATCAACCTCTTCTTCGGTGCCGTCGCCGCCGCCGGGGCCCTGCGCACCGTGCCGGCCCCGGACCCGGACCGGGCCCGCCCGCGGCTCGACGTGCCCGGAGTCCTGCTCGCCTCCAGCGGCCTGATCGGCTTCGTCTACGGGCTCTCCCACGCCTCCTTTGGCGGCTGGACGTCCGCCGGCACGCTGGCTCCCGTAGGCGCGGGGGTGGTCCTGCTGGCCGTGTTCGCGGTCCTGCAACGGCGGGTGGCGTCGCCGCTGCTGCCCCTGCGCGTCCTGGCCGACCGAAACCGCGGCGGCGCCTATCTCGCGGTGGGCCTGGCCGTGATCGGCAACTTCGGCATGTACCTGTTCCTGACCTACTACCTGCAGACCGTCCTGGGACTCAGCCCGGTACAGACCGGTGCGGGGTTCCTGCCGATCGCCGCCGCCTCGGTGATCGCTTCCACCCAGATCGGCCCCCGCCTCGCCCCGCGCCTGCCCGCCCGGGCCGTGATGGGCCCCGGCTTCCTCATCGCCGCCGCCGGCCTGCTCCTCCTCACCCGGATCACCCCCGACAGCTCCTACTGGACCGTCGTCCTGCCCGGCATGCTCGTCACCGGCCTGGGCCTGGGCACCGCCCTCATGCCCGCCTTCAGCCTGGGCACCCTCGGCGCCCGGCCCGAGGACGTCGGCATCGCCTCGGCCATGGTCAACACCTCCCAGCAGATCGGCGGCGCCATCGGCACCGCCCTGCTCAACACCCTCGCCGCCACCTCCACCACCACCTACCTCACCGCCCACCCCGGCCAGGCCACCAAGGCCCTCGTCCACGGCTACAGCACCGCCCTGTGGTGGGCCGCAGGCATCCTCACCCTCGCCGCCCTGGCCGCCACCCTCCTCATCAACCACAACCCCCTCGCCCGGCCGCACCCGGACACCCGGAAACCACGCCGGCCCGACCACGCACCGGCCGCACACAACTGACCCGGCCCCTCACACATAAGGAGAGACATGACCGTCTTCGACGTCCAGATCGACGCCCTCACCGGCGGCCCTGCCAACCTCGCCCAGTACAAAGGCACAGCCGTACTGATCGTCAACGTCGCCTCCCGGTGCGGACTGACCCCGCAGTACGCGGCCCTGGAAAGGCTCCAGCAGCGCTACGCGCCGCGCGGCTTCACCGTCCTGGGCGTGCCCTGCAACCAGTTCATGGGCCAGGAACCCGGCACCCCCGAGGAGATCGCCGCCTTCTGCTCCGCCACCTACGGCACCACCTTCCCCATGACACAGAAGACCGACGTCAACGGCCAAGCCCGCCACCCCCTCTACGACGAGCTGGTCACCACCCCCGACGCCGACGGCTACACCGGCGACGTGCGCTGGAACTTCGAAAAGTTCCTCATCGCCCCCGACGGCACCGTCGCCGCGCGCTTCACGCCGCAGACGGACCCGGAGGCCAGCGAGGTCACGGCAGCGATCGAAGCCGTCCTGCCCGGCTGAACACCCACCTGAGGTGCTGCCCCCGGCCCCAGCCCCTGCACCGTCGTCAACGTGCCGGGGGACGGAGACGGGCCGCTGCGGCGACGTTGTCGATCCGTCCGGCGTGGGGGCGGAGGGCGGGGGCTGTTCCTTGGAGTTCCCGGCGTTTCCTCGCGACCCAGAAGCGTCGGCGGGACGGTGGCGCGCTCGACGTAGCGGCGCCAGCCCTCCTTGGTGGCCAGCGCGGAATCCGGCGGTGCCTGCTCGCCGGTGTCCGGCCGCGGTCTCGCGGTCGCGAGCGTGATCGTATCCAGCTTTCAGCTTCGGCGCGGGTGCCGAAGCCCTCGAACGGCACCACCTCCGCGGACGGCGACGCCGCCTCGAAGTCCGGCTCGGGGGCGGGCGAATACTCGGTCTCGGGTGAAGCCGCGGGCGCCGGGAGGGCGCCCCTTGCCGTTTGCCATCTCCTTAAGTCGTCCAAGTAAGACAGGCCCTAAGGCGTGTCCGGTGGGTCGGCACCGGTCCGTCGGACACGCCTTCAATCCGTCTGGCTGACCTCCGATGTCAGGGGCAGGAGTCGATGCGGACGGCGCCGACGGTGGCGGGCGGATTGAAGAAGACGGGGCTCGGGCCCTGCCTGACGACGTTGCCTGTGCAGTTGGGGAACTGATAGGCGGTCAGCGAGCCGTGGCCCGTGCCGTTCCCTACAACGATCTGAGTGATGTCCGTGAACACCGAGATCCTGACACACTGCCCAACGGCGACCTGACGCGAGCTGACGCTGCCATCGCTATGCACGACCTGCAAAGTGCACGGGCTCAGAGGGGCCGCCGAGGCGGCAGTTGCGAGGGCTAGCGCCATTCCGAGTGATCCGATAACGCTGCTGGCACGGGCGAGCCGGGGCAGTGATGACATGGGTAGCCTCCAGGTACGGTTGCTGCCGGATACGTGCAATCCATGTGAATCCTCCGATCGTGGGACAGTTGACGCAATCACTCGCAAGAGTTGGGGGCGAACTCGCGAACCCGACTCGCGGGGCCCTTCCCAGCGACCCACCGGACACGCCCTAGCTTGGCGTTTAAGGTCCCGGTGCGAAATGCGACTCGAACTTGGTCGCTCAGCTGGGTGTTCGCCGGACTTGCGGGCGGCCCCGGCCTGATCCTGTGCTCCGGCCAAGGACGCACGAGTTCCGACCGGGGCCATGGAGATGAGTGTGCTGCAACAGATCGACAAGCGGGAGGCGTTCGCGACGCTGTCACGCTTCCGGGCGGGCTTCTACGACTGCCTGGACGGACGCGGAGATGCCCTGTTCGAGCTGACCGACGCCCTCTTATGCGCGGACGGCCCGGTGAAGACGCAGGTTGAGCTGGCGCTCGCGCCAGAACACCGCCGCGGACACGGATCCCTCTACGGCGGGCTCAACCATGGCCGCATTGACGTCGCCCGGCTGCGCCGGGCCCTTGCCGGGCTGCCGCTGCCCAAGGCAGCGGACGGACGTCTGGTCCTGGCGGTGGACGTGTCGCCATGGCTGGGGCCGGACACCGCTACCTGCCCGGACCGCTCCTTCTGCCACACCTACGGCCGTGGCGACGCCAAGCACCAGATGATCCCGGGCCGGCCGTACTCGGTGGTGGCCGCCCTGGAGACAGGCCGCACCTCCTGGACCGCCGTCCTGGACGCCATCCGACTCAATCCCGGAGCAGATGTCGCCGCCGTTACCGCCGCACAGGTCCGCGACGTCGTCGAACGGCTCGTCGCAGCTGGCCAGTGGACCGTCGCCGACCCGGACATCCTGGTGGTACGTGACGCCGGATACGACGCCCCGCGCATCGCCTACCTGCTGGGCAACCTGCCGGTCGAGGTGCTGGGCCGGATGCGCTCCGACCGCGTTCTGCGCCGCCCGACACCGCCACGTGCTTACCATCCCAAGGGCGGCCGACCGCCCAAGCACGGCAGCGAGTTCATCTTCGGCGACACCGCCACCTGGGGTGTTGAGCAAGCCGTCACCGTGACCGACACCCCTCGCTATGGCAAGGCGACCACGCGGGCCTGGGACCGGCTGCATCCGCGGCTGACGAAGCGAGCGGCATGGCTCGACCATGACGGACCGCTGCCCATCATCGAGGGCACCGTCATCCGGCTGAACGTGGAGCACCTGCCGTCCGGCGGGGACGACAAGCCGGTCTGGCTGTGGTGGTCCCGCGTCGACGCGTCTCCGGCGGATGTTGACCGCTGCGGGCAGGCGTTCCTGCGTCGCTTCGACCTGGGGCACACGTTTCGCCTGTTCAAGCAGACCCTCGGCTGGACAAAGCCACGATTGCGCAGCCCGCGGGCGGCCGACCGCTGGACGTGGCTGATCATCGCCGCCCACACCCAGCTTCGCCTCGCCCGGCCCCTGGCAGTCGGCCTCCGCCGGCCGTGGGAGAAGAAGACCGAACAGCACAAGCTCACCGTGGCCCGAGTCCGCCGAGGGTTCCGGAACCTCCACGCGAAGAGCCCCTCACCAGCGAGCGCACCAAAACCGTCCAAGCCTGGCCCGGGACGCCCGGCCGGTTCCAAGAACCGTCGCTCAGCGACGCGTCACGACGTCGGCCGCGTCCTGGCTACGGGCGAGGCCCACGCGCGCCCCTCGCACCACCGGAAAGGAACCACACCACGACGCACGGGATGAGCAACGCGGCGACCCGGAGGGCCCCGCGCCGGGCACGCGGCGTTTGCACGCACTTGGATCCGCGGTAGTATCATTTCGTGCCGCAACGAAATGAAGTAGCCCAGTTGGCGTGGTCGACGATGGAGCTCATCACCACCGGCCACCGACAGATCTCCCGCCATGTCGACCTCACCCGGATCCAGGTGCTGGGAGTCGTTGCGGCCGAGGGACCGCTGCGGCCCCGTGAGATTGCCGCGAGCCTGCATATGACCGCTTCGGCGGTAAGCCGTCACCTGGCAGCCCTGGAAACGGCAGGCCAAGTCGTCGCGAGGGATGATCCCGAAGACGCCCGCACCTTCCTGGTTGAGGCCGCCCCGGGTGCGGCCGATGCACTGGACGCCGTTCTCGACGCCGGCACCCGCGTGTTCGCCGAGGTGGTCGCCGACTGGCCCGTGCAGGACATCCGGGCGGCCCGCGCCCTGATCGACCGTCTGAACCAGGCATGGGCCCAGCACAAAGGCCACGCCAGACTGCCAATCCGCCTTACAACTGACGGGAACCCGTAGCCATGTGCCCCACCACCGCACCGCACCCAGCCGACACCGCCGTGGCCATCCCCCGACCCATCGCCCGGATACGCTTACTGCTACTTGCTCTCGCCGCTATAGACGCAATCGCGCTCCTGCTGTTCCTCATCCGCTACTTCACCCAGCATGAGGCGTTCGCCCGCTGGGTCGCCGACGCGCCCTTCTACGCCTCCCTCCTGAAGACCAACGGCATCGTCGAGGCCGAGCGCTACGCGCTGTACTCCACGGCGGCCGTGCACGTGGTCATTACCGGCCTGTTCCTGTGGCTGGCCCACGTCATCACCGCCCCCAGGCCGTCCCGCCGGATCCGCGTTACCGTCGTGCTGATCCTGTCCGCCGCCTTCAACGCCGTCGCATCGCTGGCACCCGCAGCGGGCCCGGCCCAGCAGGTAGTCATGGCTGTATCCCTCTCCCTCAAGCTCGCAGCGCTCTGGCTGCTCTGGGGCAACCGCCAGTCCGGAACCTTCTTCGCGCTCTCCCGCCAATAGGCCTCGCAGCCTACAAAGACGGCTGCCCGGCTACGAGGACTCCCGCCCGGTCCGGGTCGGCAACGGCGCCGCCGGCCAGCTCCAGCTGGATGTCTACGGCGAGGTCACCGAGGCCCTGC